>NZ_FCON02000043.1 GCF_001544535.1 Caballeronia choica
GGCGCGGGCAAATCGATGCTCGCCGCGCGCCTGCCGGGCCTGCTGCCGCCGATGACCGACGACGAAGCGCTGACCTCGGCCGCGATCCTCTCGGCGAGTTCGCTCGGCTTCGCGCCCGAGCAGTGGCGCCAGCGGCCGTTCCGGGCGCCGCATCATTCGTCGAGTTCGGTGGCGCTCGTCGGCGGACGCAATCCGCCTCAGCCGGGCGAAATCACGCTGGCGCACATGGGCGTGCTGTTTCTCGACGAACTCCCGGAATTCGACAGAAAAGTGCTCGAGACGCTGCGTGAACCGCTCGAAGCGGGCCGCATCACGATCTCACGCGCCGCGCAGCAGGCGGACTTCCCGGCCGCGTGCCAACTGGTCGCCGCGATGAATCCGTGCCCGTGCGGCTGGCGCGGCGATCCGAACGGCCGCTGCCGCTGCACACCGGAAATCGCCGCACGCTATCTGCGCAAGCTCTCCGGACCGCTGCTCGATCGCATCGATATCCAGATCGAGTTGCCTGCGCTCACGCAATCGGAGTTATCGGCGCGCAGCAGCGTACGCGGCGAGCCGAGCATGAGCGTTGCGCGGCGCGTCGCCGATGCGCGCGAACGGCAGGTGCAAAGGCAAGGCAAGATGAATCGCGAACTGGACGGCCGCGAAGCAGACGCGGTCTGCCGCCCCGATGGGGCCGGCGAGTCGTTGCTGCGCGAAGCAGGCGAGCGGTTCGGCTGGTCGGCGCGGGCGTATTACCGCGTGCTCAAGGTGACGCGCACCGTGGCGGATCTGGCCGGCGCCGACGTGCCCAGCGCCGCGCATGTCGCCGAAGCAGTCCAGTACCGGCGCGCCATGGCGATCGCCTGAGCGCAAGGCAAGCGTGAAATTCGCTTGTCAAGACTTGACTTATGCACAATCGGCCGCTCCGCACGTTGCTTTCGTCCGATCAAACCGTGAATTTTGGACCTTCCCACAGCACATTGATTTTATTGAACTATTTAATTTGCTTCGATTGAAGGCAAAGTAAGAGAACCCGCGTCAGATGGTCATATGAGCGCTAGCCCACACTGTTTTCCACAAAGTTATCCACAGCGCTTGTGGATAGTCGAAAAAACTCAGATAAATCCTCGGATTAGCGATGAAACCTGCGGTGGAACTTTCAATTTGAGATAGCAGTCTGAGCACGCCCGTTCTGTTCCGGCGACGATATTCGAGGCTTCTCTCTAATAGAGTTTGAAGGAGGTAAAGAACTGGTCCGCCTGCTCCGGCGGCGCGGGTTTGGCGGAGACGATCGCCACCTGATACACGTGCGCGCCACGGGCGACGAACTGTGCATGGATCGCGTGCGCCTCGCGCTGTTCGCCGCTCACTCCCTTGACGTCGATCTCGCTACCGGCTACGCGCCCGCCGGCCGCGAGCTGGATCTGCGTCGCGCGCGCGGACGCCGGCGCGTTCACGTTGCTCGCGAGTCCGTGCTGGAGGAAATCGAGGGCGGCGCGTTGCAACGCCGGATCGGCGCTCGGAAGCACGACGGTGCCGACGGCGAACACGGCGTCGCCGGCTTCGGCGGTCTGCATCTTCATCTTCATCGACTGTCCGGCGATGCGGATTTCCCGTTCGTCGGAGCGGGGTTTGGCCGGCAGTGTGATTTCATAGCCGTCGTCGTTGTTCATGATCGTGCGCCAGTCGTAGGCGGGCGTGCAGGCGAGCAACGCGCCGCCCGCCGCAATGGCACACAGCGCGGATTTAATGGGCATCGAAGCAACGCGAAGGCGCTCACGTACGACTGAATGGCGTGCGAAGAAGGCAAAAATTCGGTTCATGACGAAAAAGCGCGGGAAACCATCATTATCGCTTCTGAATACCGGACCTTTCCCTGCGTCACGAACGTCCAACGCGGATTGGCGCTAAAATAGCCGACACTTCTGGCGCTGTTTCGCGCGCACTCTCCCGTCTTTGGTTTCACGAGGTTCATCATGTCCCAGGCCACCCAGGATTCACCCGCGCGCGGCAAGAGCCCTTTGCGCTATATCGTGATGGCGGTGATCGCGGGCGTGATCGCGTGCACCGGCTACTTCGCGTTCGGCGGCCAGCAGCGCGTTCCCGATGCCACATTCACGCTGCTGTCGGGCCAGAAGATTTCGACTTCCGCCGACCTGAAGGGCAAGGTCTATCTCGTCAACTTCTGGGCGACGAGCTGCGAGACCTGCATGAAGGAAATGCCGGAGATGATCAACACCTACAACCGGTTCAAGGGGCGGGGGCTGGAATTCGTGGCGGTAGCGATGAGCTACGACGCGCCGATGTACGTGACGAACTACACCCAGACGCGCAACCTGCCGTTCAAGGTCGCGATGGACGACGGCAGTGTCGCCAAGCAGTTCGGCAACGTGCAACTGACGCCGACCACGTTCGTGATCGACCGGAACGGCAAGATCCTGAAGCGCTATGTCGGCGAGCCGACCTTCGCCGAACTCGATGCCCTGCTGGACAAGGCACTGAACGCCGCCTGACCGGCTGCATCGGACAGAAAAAACCCGCCATCCGGCGGGTTTTTTTTTCACCGGCGTTCACCGCTCCCCTTCATTCTTCACCGCAAGCCCATACCGCTTGATCTTCTCGTAGAGCGTCGCCTTGCCGAGTTGCAGCCGGTCGGCCGCTGCCGCGACCACGCCGCCGCACTGCTCCAGCGCCTCGCCGATCACCGCGCGCTCGAACTGCTCGGTGCGCTCCTTCAGCGACTGCGTCGCGGCATCGAGCGGGACGGCCGTGTCGTCGATCACGCCGAGCACCATCCGGTCCGCCGCGTTGCGCAGCTCCCGCACGTTGCCCGGCCAGTCGCGCTGCATGAGTTCCGCCCGCTGACGGTCGGTCAGCATCGGCGCGGGACGCTCGTAACGCACGGCGGCATCGAGCAGGAAATGGTCGAAGAGCGGCACGATATCCTCGCGACGCTCCGCCAGCGGCGGCAGCGTGATCGTCACCACGTTCAGCCGGTACAGCAAGTCGCGCCGGAAAGTGCCGTCGGCGACGTGTTCCGCCATGTCGCCCTTCGCCGCCGCCACGACGCGGCAATTCGCGCGAATCGGCTGGTTCGAGCCGAGCCGCTCCAGCACGCCGTCCTGTAGCACACGCAGCAGTTTCACCTGCAACGAAAGCGGCATGCTCTCGATCTCGTCGAGAAAAAGCGTGCCGCCCGACGCGTGCTCGAGCTTGCCTACGCGCCGCTTCTGCGCGCCGGTGAAAGCGCCCGCCTCGTAGCCGAACATCTCGGATTCGAACATCTGTTCCGGCAGCGCGCCGCAATTCACCGCGATGAACGGCTTGTCCCGGCGCGGCGACAAGTCGTGCAGGCTGCGCGCAATCAGTTCCTTGCCCGCGCCAGTGTCGCCGTTGATGAGCACGGATGCGTCAGTCGGCGCGACGTTTGCGATCAGCCGCCGCACCTGTTCGATCGCCGGACTGCGCCCGATGATGCGCGGCGCCACGCTGCTCTGCCCCGCAAGTTCGCGCCGCAGCGCCTGGTTCTCCAGCACGAGCTTGCGGCGCTCCAGCGCGCGGCGCACCGCTTCGATCAGCCGCTCGGAGGCGAACGGCTTTTCGATGAAATCGTAGGCGCCATCGCGCATCGCCTGCACGGCCATCGTAATGTCGCCGTGGCCGGTGACGAGGATCACGGGCACTTCGGGCGCGCGCTCGCGACATTGCGCGAGCAGGTCGAGGCCGCTCGCGCCCGGCAGGCGGATGTCGCTCACGATCACGCCGGGGAAAGCCGCGTCGATCGAGCGCGCCGCCGACTCGACGCTGCCGTGTCCGGCGACGTCGAAGCCCGCGAGTTGCAGGCTTTGCACGCTCGCGCGACGCACGAGTTCGTCGTCTTCGATAAAGATGACCTGCAGGCCAGTCGTCATGTCTTGGTCCCGTTTGCGCAAATGGTCAGGCACGTCGCAGCGTCAACACGAATTCTGCGCCGTGCGAGCGATCGGCGTCGGCCTGGGTGCCGCCTTCCGGGCCGTCCACTTCCGGCACCGCCGCCAGATTCCGCGCAACGAGCGTGCCGCCGTAGTCGCGTGCGATCGCCGACGAAATCGCCAGACCAAGCCCGAGGCCGTGCCCCATCTCCTTCGTCGTGAAGAACGGCTCGAACAGGCGCGGCAGGACATCGGCTGGAATGCCGGGACCATTGTCGCGCACGATAAGTTCGATCGCGCCGTCGCGCATGTCGATGAAGATCGAGATGTGCGGCAAATCGCACGAGGCGGCCGCGTCGAGCGCGTTGCCGATCAGGTTGATCAACACCTGCTCCAGCCGCAAATCCTCGCAGCGCACGAACACCGACGCGTTCTCGCCGCCGAGTTCGGGCGCGACATCGAGCGCGACGTTCTGCATGCGCGGGCGCAGCATCGCGAGGACGTTGCGCAGCGCGCGTGCGACATCGGTGCGCGCATTGCGCGGCCGCGCCTTCGCGACGAACAGCTTCAACTGGTTGGTGATGTGGCCCATCCGCTCGGTCAGCGACGCGATTGCTTCGAGATTCTCCCGCGCCGCCACCTGATCGCCGCGCTCGATCAGGACGCGTGTGTTGTCGGAGAAACTGCGCAACGCCGCGAGCGGCTGGTTCAGTTCGTGCGTGATGCCGGCCGCCATCTGACCGAGCGCGGCGAGCTTGCTCGCCTGGATCAGTTCGTCGTGGGCGGCGCGCAGGTCCTGCTCGGCGCGCGTGCGTTCGCTCACTTCCTTCGTCAGTTGCGCGTTGGCGTCCGACAAATCGGCGGTGCGTTCGGCGACGCGCTGGTTCAACTCCGCATACGCGGTCTGCAGCATCTCGCGGCCGCGGATCATGTCGCGTACGCGCACGCGCCGCATGCGCCAGTAGAACGCGAGCAGGCACAGGGAGACGAGCACCAGCCCCGTTACGATCGCCGACGTGCGCGCGGCGCTTTCGACCGGATCGAGGGGCGCCATCGTGGTCAGTTGCCAGTCCGGCTCGCCGATCGAACGGCGCGTCGCGAGATAGCTCGGCGCATTGCGCCCGGCGCCCACGCGCACGATCTGCGCGTCGCCTGGTAGCGACTTGACGACGGTCAGCGGCAGCGGCGTGATGGTCTGCTGCGCATACTGGCGCGTCGCGAACACGGACGCCTCGATGTTCTTCGGCAGCGGCCGCACCGTGTGGTATTTCCACGCGGGCACGGAGGACAGAAAGATCACGCCGTGATCGTCCGTGACGATGAGCGGCTCGGACGCGTCGGCGCTTTGCAGCCATTCGAGATTGAGTTTCACGACGGCGACGCCGGTCAGTTCGCGCGTGCCTTCGCGGTACACCGGCTGCGAAATGTAGTAGCCCGGCTCGCGCGAGACAGTGCCGAGCCCGAAGAAACGGCCGGTATTGCCTTGCGCTGCGTCAATGAAGTACGGCCGGAACTGATATTCCGAGCCGACGAAGGTGTCCGGCGCGCGCCAGTTGCTCGCCGCGACACACAGGCCGTTCGTGCGGATGATGTAGGTGACGGTCGCGCGGGCGCGGCCGTTGAGGTCTTCGAGATAACGATTCGCGCGTGCGATGTTCGGCGCGTTCGGGTCGTCCAGTACGTCCTGGATGAACGGATGGCGCGACAGCAGGTACGGCAGGTATTCGTAGCGGTCGAGCGTGCTCTTGAGCGTGCTCGTCGTGCGGTCGACGCGCAGCGCGGCGTTGCGCCGCAACTCATCGATACCGCGCTGCCAGGCGATGTTCCAGGTCAGCGCGCAGGCCGCCGCGAGCGCGGCGGCGAGCACGATGAACACAAGCAGGCGGCGCATCACGTGAGCGGATTCCGGGAAACTGGATTCCGCGATTGTGGCATACGCTCCGCGCAGGGACGGCTGCGGCGAAGCATCCGTGGTCCGATGCTTCGCCGTGTTCATGGCCGTATCGTCCGGGAGAGTTGGAAGGCGTGGTTAGCTGACCGTTTCGGCTTCCGTGTCCACCGCGCCGTGAGACAGCGCGTCACGCAGCTTGTCGCGGTCGAGCTCCTTCTCCCACGCCGACACCACGACCGTCGCCACGCCATTGCCGACGATATTCGTCAGCGCCCGGCATTCGCTCATGAAGCGGTCGACGCCGAGGATCAGCACCATGCCCGAGAGCGGGATCGTCGGCACGACGGCGAGCGTCGCGGCGAGCGTGATGAAACCCGCGCCCGTCACGCCGCTTGCGCCCTTCGAGGTCAGCATCGTCACGCCCAGCAGCGTGAGCTGCTGCGTCCACGTGAGGTCCGTGTTGGTCGCCTGCGCGATGAAGAGCACGGCCATCGTCATGTAGATGTTGGTGCCATCAAGGTTGAACGAGTAGCCGGTCGGCACGACGAGGCCCACCACCGAGCGCGAGCAGCCGAGCTTTTCGAGCTTCGCCATCAGTTGCGGCAGCGCGGCTTCCGACGAGCTCGTGCCGAGCACGATCAGCATCTCTTCCTTGATGTACGCGATAAAGCGCAGGATGTTGAAGCCGACGATCCGGGCGATGAGGCCGAGCACCACGACGACGAACACGATCGAGGTCAGGTAGAACGTGCCGACCAGCTTGAGCATCGGCAGCAGCGAGCCGATGCCGTACGTACCAATGGTGAACGCCATCGCGCCGAACGCCCCGATCGGTGCCAGCTTCGTGATGATGCGCACGATGCCGAACAGGATGTGCGAGAAGCCGTCGATGAAGGTCGTCACGATCTTCGCCTTCTCGCCGGCCGTCGCGAGCACGGCGCCGAACAGGAGCGCGATCAGCAGGATCTGCAGGATTTCGCCCTGCGAGAACGCCGACACGAACGTGTCCGGAATGATGTGCATGATGAAGTCAGCCGTCGACTGGCCGTGCGCCTTGGCGGCGTACGAAGCGACCTGCTTGCCGTCGAGGGTCGCCGGATCGACGTTGAAGCCGACGCCCGGTTTCAGGACGTGGGTCGCGACGAGGCCGAGCACGAGCGCGAACGACGAGACGATCTCGAAGTACAGCAGCGCCTTGCCGCCGACGCGGCCGACCTTCTTCATGTCCTCCATGCCGGCGATGCCGGTGACCACCGTACAGAAGATGATCGGCCCGATCACCATCTTGATGAGTTTGATGAACCCGTCGCCGAGCGGCTTCATGTTGACGGCGAAGGAGGGAAAGAAGTGTCCGAGCGCGATGCCGATGGCAATCGCGATCAACACCTGCGCGTAGAGCGTTCTATAGAAAGGTTTCTTCACGATGGTTCCAGGCAGATTTCAGGCAGTTGGCAGGAAGAGCCAGTGGCGATGAGCAAGAGGTGCGTCGGTGCAAAGTTGCCGCACATGAAACGCGCCGCGAGCAGCAGCCAGGCCGCTACGACAACGGTTTCAAGGGCATTTCGAAGGAAGGGGGTGCATCGATTTGTCTCCTTGGATTTTATTGAGCGACCTCGGTGGGCCACGTTTCTATATTGCAAGGGCGATGCCAGTTATTGATCTTGTTAAACGATTGATTTCAAACGACTTTTATTGACGCAAAGACCACTTCAATCCGGCTTTCCGGAATTCCGGAAAGCTCCCGTCCGACGATCCGGACGGCTCCCGGGTTTTCCCCTAGAGCCTTTATCTACGGGCTTTCCCGAGGTTTTTTGTGGATCGCGGCGCGGGTCATGCCCGAGACATTTGTCGGTGAATCCGAACGACCCAGAAGCCCCCGTGAAACCGGCCGTAATAGTTCTAGACCAACGCGCCGTAGAAGCCGAAAAGCGCAACTGAGATAATCTGACACTTCATTCGTGCTATCAAAAGGGCAATAGGAGCCCTCCGATTACTGGGAATTCGCGTTCCCAATGGAGCCTTCATGCGCCTCACCGCTGGCCAAACCATCGCGTTCCAGATGTCGCAGTGCCTCGGCGATTCGCTGCTCGCGATGATCGTCGTCAACAACCTCGCCCGGAACGGCTATCGCGTCGTCGTCTTCGGCGACTACATTCATGCGCTGAAGGACTGGTTTCCTTCGTTCGAGATTCATCCGACGGTCAAGCCCGAACATGCTCACGAAGTGCTCGGCCGCTTCGACGTGCTGCTGCACGCTTATCCGCGCAACGTCGTCGAGGGCACGCGCGACTGGCATCCGCAATGTCTCGTCATGGACGAATGGCCGACCTTCCGGCAGACCAGGAACATGGTGGAGATTCATGCCGACATCTGCCGGCTGGACCTGGGCCTCGCCGATGTCGTGCCGGACAACGGACTGGTTGCGCCCGCTCATCTGCGGCATCGGGTTCACTCGAAACGGGTCGCGATTCATCCAACGGCGAGCCTGCGCAAGAAGATGTGGCTTCCGAAGCGCTTCCTGGCGCTTGCCCTGCGACTCCGAAACAATAATTTCGCCCCTGAAATCGTTGTCGCGCCCTCCGAACGCGACGAGTGGATGCACCTTCAGGACCACGGATTGCCCGTTCGGACGTTTGGTTCGCTAAACGAAGTGGCGGAATGGATTCACGAATCGGCGTGGTTCATCGGCAACGACTCGGGGCTTGCGCATCTTGCGTCGAACGTCGGCGTGCCGGCGATTTCCCTGATGGTGCGAAACAAGATCGCGCGACGCTGGCGGCCGGGCTGGACTTCGAGCCGCGCGGTCCTGCCGTTGCCGATATTGCCCGGGAAGATCGCGAAGGATCTGTTGTGGCAGCGTTTCCTGCCCGTGTCGCGGGTGATGCGGGCATTCGCGGACTTGCGGGCCGCCACCGCGCGTTGAAGGATGCGGTCAGGGAGGCGCCCAAAAACAAAAACCCACGCAAGCGTGGGTTTTTTCATGCGTCGCGATAACGCGGAGGCTTGGGCTTAAACCACGCCCGCGTCGTGCGCCTGCTGATCGGCGTGATAGCTCGAACGCACCATCGCGCCGACCGCCGCGTGCGTAAAGCCCATCTTGTACGCTTCTTCCTCGTACATCTTGAAGGTATCGGGATGCACGTACGAACGCACCGGCAGGTGATGTTCCGACGGTTGCAAATACTGGCCGATGGTCAGCATGTCGACGTTGTGCTCCCGCAGATCGCGCATGACCTGAAGGATTTCCTCCTCCGTTTCGCCAAGGCCGACCATCAGCCCCGATTTCGTCGCGACTTCGGGATGCAGCGCCTTGAAGTCCTTCAGCAGCTTGAGCGAGTGGTGATAATCCGAGCCCGGACGCGCTTCCTTGTAGAGACGCGGCACCGTTTCGAGATTGTGGTTCATCACATCGGGCGGAGCGGCGGTCAGGATGCCGATCGCGCGATCCAGCCGACCGCGAAAATCCGGTGTCAGGATTTCGATGCGCGTCTGCGGCGAATGCTCGCGCACCTGCCGAATGCATTCGACGAAATGCGCCGCGCCGCCATCGCGCAGGTCGTCGCGATCGACGCTCGTGATCACCACGTACTTCAGCTTCAGCGCGCCGATCGTGCGGGCGAGGTTCAGCGGCTCCTCGGTGTCGAGCGGATCGGGCCGGCCGTGGCCGACATCGCAGAACGGGCAGCGGCGGGTGCACTTGTCGCCCATGATCATGAACGTCGCCGTGCCCTTGCCGAAGCATTCGCCGATGTTCGGGCAACTCGCCTCTTCGCACACCGTATGCAGGTTGTGCTCGCGGAGAATCTGCTTGATTTCGTAGAAGCGCGAACTGCCGGTCGCGGCTTTCACGCGAATCCACTCGGGCTTCTTCAACTTTTCGATCGGGACGATCTTGATTGGAATGCGCGCCGTCTTCGCCTGGGCTTTCTGCTTGGCGGTGGCGTCGTAGGCGGCGGGAGCGGCCGGGGTTGAAGAAGCGGTGAATTCGCCTGCCAGGTTTCCGGTTGCGTCAGTCATTCGGTCGATCCATTCAGACGGTCAGGCCGTTCTGCGTTTGAGGGGCGGCTCTCGGGGACGCCGTCGATTTGATGGGTTAGCCGTTCGGCGAGACGCCCGGCCACTTCATGCCAGTCTGCCGCGACGCCGAGCGTCGCCATGTCGACTGTTTCAAGCCCTGCGTAGCCACACGGATTGATCGCGAGAAACGGCTGCAGGTCCATGTTCACGTTCAGGCTCACGCCGTGATAGCTGCATCCGTTACGAATCTTCAGACCCAGCGCGGCGATCTTCGCGCCTTCGTGCAGACTGTGCGGATCGGCATCCGGGCCGCCTGCGAGCGGATTTTCGAACGATCGTGAGACGTAGATCCCGGGCGCGCCGGCCTTGCGATCAGTCGCCAGATTATACGCCGCAAGCGTTTCGATGACGGCCTCCTCGATCCGCCGCACGAGTTCGCGCACCATCAGCTTCCGGCGGCGCAGGTCGAGCAGCAGGTACGCGACCACTTGCCCCGGCCCGTGATACGTGATCTGACCGCCGCGATCCACCTTGACGAGCGGTATGCCGCTATCGGCATTCAGAAGATGCGCCGGGTTGCCGGCCAGGCCGAGCGTGAATACCTGCGGATGCTCCACGAGCCAGATTTCGTCGGGCGTGTCGGGCGTGCGGGCGTCGGTGAACGCGCGCATCGCATCGAAGCTTTGCGGGTAGGGTTCGAGACCGCGCCAGCGCAGGGTGACAGGATGCGCGCCGGAGCCGATGAGGCTCGCGGCGGCGTCAGAATGAAGCGGGGAATGGAGCGGCGTGGCGGACATTGTCGCCGTAGTTTACCCAAATCGCGTGACACCCGCCGCACCATGGTTCACGCGATCAAACCTCAAACGGTCCTCCAGCTCGAACGGAACCGGTCGGCCAGTCGCCCGATGCCGCTTGCGATCCAGTTCATCGCCCGCTGGTCGGTGCGCGGCACGATCGTGAACACGATCTGCGCCGGCCGGTCGCCTTCCACGCTCAGCCAGAGCCGTTCGCGTTCGCGCAGCTTCAGCTTGTCACCGGGGGTGAGCCAGTAATCTTCGGTGTCGTTGCTGCGCGTCGCCCAGACGGCGGCGCCGCACACCGAGAGCCGGGTGCTGCGGGTGATGCGCATCGGCACCGTTTCGCCGGGCTTGATTTCGAACGTAACGCTTGTGGAAATTTCTCGCATGACGGCCTCCGCCGAAGTTTGTTTCCCTGGCTACAATCGTAGGCGCAGCAAGGGGCTACACAAAACGAGCAATTTTCACCGCTATGTGAGATAAATTAGCGAACCAGCCGGTTTGCCACGTGCGCTACGAGATCGGAACGACGCCCGCGGACGAGCATTCGACGTCCCCAACCGAAGCGGCCAGAACCACGCCTGAGCAGCGAGCCGCCGGTGAAACACCACCGTTATGCCAAGGACCCATGGACCTCCGCCAACTCCCCGCCCTCAATGCCCTGCGCGCGTTCGAAGCCGCCGCGCGCCACGAAAGCTTCTCGCGCGCCGCCGACGAACTCTTCGTCACGCATGGCGCCGTCAGCCACCAGGTGCGTGCGCTCGAAGCCGAGCTCGGCGTGCCCCTATTCGCCCGCGACGGCAAGCGCGTGCGCCTGACCGACGGCGGCCGCCAGTACGCGGCCGAAGTCCGCGCGGCGCTCGTCACGCTCGCGGAGGCCACGCGCCAGGTGCGCGCCGGCGACCGCGACCGGCGTCTGGTCGTGTCGATGTTGTCGTCGTTTTCGGCGCGCTTCGTGACGCCGCGCGTCGGCGGATTCATCGAAAAGCATCCGGAAATCGACCTCGAATTGCTGTCGACGAACGCACTTACCGACTTCACGCGCGATGACGTCGACGTCGGGATTCGCTTCGGTTTCGGAAAATACGCGGGGCTGCACGCGGAGAAGCTGCTCGATGAGGTATTTTTCCCCGCGTGTTCGCCGAAGTTCAACGGCGGCAAGCTGCCCCGCGCGCCCGCCGATCTCGGCAACGCGCCGCTGTTGCGCTCGAACGACGAACTGTGGCGCCCCTGGTTCGACGCCGCCGGGCTCACCGAGATGCCGGAGCCCAAGCGCGGCGTGCTATACGAGGATTCTTCGAATTTGCTGCAGGCGGCCATCGACGGCCAGGGGATCGCGCTCGTGCGCCGCTCGCTCGCGATGCATGAAATCGTCGCGGGGCGGCTCGTGCGGTTGTTCAATATCGACGGGCCGAGCCCGTGGACCTACTTCTTCGTCTGCCCGCCGGCCTTGCTCAAGGCGAAGCGGGTGCAGGATTTTCGCGCGTGGATCTTCGATGAAGCCGAGCAGTTCAAGCGCATCTACGAATGCACGCCCTGCGCGTGCGATGCGCCTGTCGCCGAGCTCAGAGCACTATCTTGACCATCGGATGGCCGGTGAGCGCGCGATAGATGTCGTCGAGATGGGCGCGGCTTTGGGCGCGCACGGTGACCGTCAGGCCCGTGTAGTTGCCGCCGGACGACGGCCGCGTTTCGATGCGCGTGACGTCGAACTCGCCGTCGTATTCACGGATCACGGTGACGATCGCGTCGTGGAACTCGGGATGCGCCTTGCCCATCACCTTGATCGGGAAATCGCAGGGGAAATCGAACAGATCGTCGGCGGTTGTAGGGGTGCTCTTGGGTGTTTCGGGGGTAGTCATGGCTTTCTCCTTCACTTCGCGCGCGCGGCCCATTCGCTCAGTTCGCGCGCCTTCGCCCGCTGATAGGCGTCATACAAGGCAGCATAGACCGGGCCGGGCCGTCCCGCGCCGACCGGCTCGCCGTCCAGCAAGGTGATCGGCATCACTTCCTTGGTCGCGGAGCTGATCATGATTTCGTCGGCGTCGCGCAACTCGGCCTCGGTGATATCGCGTTCCTCGAACGGAATGCCGGCTTCCGCGGCCAGTTCCTCGATGAGCGCATAGCGGATCCCTTCGAGAATGCGCGGCCCGCGCGGGGCGCCGAGCAGCCTGCCGCCCTTCACGATCCACACATTCGACGACGACCCTTCCGTCAGCAATCCGTCACGCAACTGGATGGTCTCCAGCGCGTCGTTTTCGGCGGCATGCTGCGCCATCAGCACGTTGCCGAGCAGCGACACCGACTTGATGTCGCAATGTAGCCAGCGCTTGTCTTCGGCGGTGACGGCGCGCGCGCCCTGCTCGCGGCTCTCGGCGCTCGGGAAGGTGAGCGGATTGACCATCATGAAGACGGTCGGCTCGATGCCCGCCGGAAACGCGTGGCCGCGCCGTTTCGCGACGCCGCGCGTCACCTGGATATAGACCAGCGCGTCGCCATCGCCGTGATTCGTTTCGATCGCCCGGGCGATCAGCGCGCGCCAGCCGGCGTCGTCGAACGGGTTATCGATGCGGATCTTGCCGAGGCTGCGCGTGAGCCGCGCCAGATGCTGCGTGAGCCGGAACGGCGCGCGGCCGTCCGGCGTCGCGTACAGCGGCACGACCTCATACACGCCGTCGCCAAAGATGAAGCCGCGATCGAGCACCGGAATGCGCGCTTCGGAAAGCGGTCCCCACACGCCATTCAGGTAGACGGTGGGATCGAAATCGTCGCTCATCGCGGCTGCTCCTTTAAGACTTGCGCTTGTCCCACCACAGCAGCGCTGAATCCCACAGGCGTCCGACCATGCCCGCCTCCGGTACGTCCTGCAACGCGACGAGCGGAATCTGCGCGACTTCCTTGCCGTCCGCCATCATCCTGACGGTGCCGATCTGCTGGCCCTTCTTGATCGGCGCGACGATCAGCGCGTTACGCGTGACCGACGGCTTCACCTTGTCGCCCATGCCCTTCGGCACGGTGATGTACTGATCCGATTCGACGCCCGCCTGCACGTTGTTCGCAGCGCCCTTGTACACGCGCGGCGACTCGATGACCTGACCGGCCTTATAGAGACGCACCGCGTCGTAGGCCGAATAGCCGTAGTTCAGCATCTTCAGGCTGTCCTGCACGCGGTTGTGCTCTTTCGGCTCGCCCATCATCACCGCGACCAGACGTCGGCTCGCGTCGGGCGTGCCGGCCAGCGGACGCTTGGACGTCGCGATCAGGCAATAGCCGGCGCCCTTCGTGTGGCCGGTCTTCAGGCCGTCGACGCTCGGATCGATCCACAGCAGGCGATTGCGGTTCGGCTGCTTGATCTTGTTGTACGTGAAATCGCGCACCGAGAAGATGTTGTAGTAATCGGGGAAATCGCGGATCAGGCGCGTCGACAGCACGGCGAGGTCGCCCGCCGTGGTGTAGTGCTGCGGGTCGGGCATGCCGTTGACATCGGCGAAACGGGTGTTCTTCATGCCGATCTTCGTCGCGGTGGAGTTCATCAGCGCGACGAAGTTCGACTCGCTGCCGCCGACGAGTTCCGCGAGCGCGATGGCCGCGTCGTTGCCCGACTGCACGATCATGCCGTAGACGAGATCGTGCACGGTCACCGGCTTGTTCGCCTCGACGAACATGCGCGACTCGTCGGTGCGCACGCGGCGCACGGCCTCGCTCGGCATGACGGTCTGGTCCATGTTGATCTTCTTCGACTTCAACGCGTCGAAGACGAGGTACGCGGTCATCAGCTTCGTGAGCGAAGCGGGTTCGACGCGCTCATCCGCGTTGCCGGACGCGAGCACCTGGTTGCTGGTGGCATCGACGAGCACCCACGAACGCGCGGTCACGTCGGGCGGCGGCACCTGCGCGAACGCGCTGGCAGCCGCGAGCGCGGCGGGCAACACGACGGCCACGGTAACCGCGCGATGCAACGCGCGTTGTGATGTTTCGGGAACGAAAGAGGACAGGCCGGAAGGGGAAAAGCGCATAGGATCGGGTCGGCAGAAATGGCTTCGGCGCTTCGTCGACATCGGGATGGGTCGGCGAAGCGCAGGTTGAACAGGCAGACTGTCGGGCCGGTCGGGCGCGTGGTTTCGCCGGGTGCAGCGCGGGCGGATGCCGCGGGCGCAGCGAAAAAGCGCTCGTTGGACAGACAGTCGCGCGATCGGTTCTCAAGCGGCAAGAGCGGCGGCGCCACGACAACGCTGTGCGCTGAAGCGGCACTGAACGGTCAGGTTGCAGCGCAAAAAGTCTGCGCCATTATACGCGTCGTGCGGAGCCGTTTTGCTTCGGAAACCGCCCGATGTCCCGCCGATTCGCGTCTTTTTCACAGACGAAAAAAAGCGGCGCGAGCCTTCGAATGGCTTGCGCCGCTACCCTTGTCACGCAGGCGATCCGGCGCGCCTCAGCGCCACGCGTCGACGATCACGCGCTTGAGGATATGCAGCTTGCGATGGAAGAAGTGCTCGCCGCCCGGAATCACGACGACCGGCAGTTCCTGCGGACGCGCCCAGTCATACACCGAGCCAATCGGCACGGTTTCGTCCACTTCGCCGTGGATCACGAGCGTGTTCTCCGGCACCTCGGCCACTTCCCAGCGGCTCGCCGCCGTGCCGACGAACACCATCCGCTCGATCGCCTGCCCCGCGTCGCGCAGATGCTTCGCCGCATGCGACAGCACGAAGGTGCCGAACGAAAAGCCCGCGAGCACGAGCGGCACGTCGGCCTGGCCAGGCTGCGCGCGCATGTGGGCAATCACGGCGAGCAGGTCGTCGCGCTCGCCGATGCCGTTGTCGTGTTCGCCTTGCGTCTGCCCTACGCCGCGAAAATTCGAGCGATAGGTCGTATAGCCGAGTTGCACGAAGGTGCGCGCGAGCGTCTGCGCAACCTTGTTGTCCATCGTGCCGCCGAACAGCGGATGCGGATGCGCGACGAGCACGATGCCGCGCGGCGTGCCTTCGGCGCGATCCAGCGCGACTTCGATCTTGCCCGCCGGGCCGTCGATCAGGAATCTTTCGGTTTGCGCGTTCATGGTTCAGTCCGCGTTCAAGCCGGTTGATCGATCAGAAGCCGCTCGACGATCTTGCCGTTCGCGAGATGCGAATCGACGATCTCATCGATGTCGGTTTCATCCACGTAGGTGTACCACGTCCCTTCCGGATACACGACGAGCGTCGGCCCCAGCTCGCACCGGTCGAGGCAACCGGCCTTGTTGATGCGCACCTTGCCTTCGCCCGCGAGACCGAGTTTCTTCACGCGCTTTTTCGCATGTTCCTGCATCGCCTGCGCGTTGCAGTTCGCGCAGCTCGGGCGCGGCGCATCCGGCTCGCGCTGGTTCAGGCAGAAAAACACGTGGTACTTGTAGAAGGAGTCCATGAGCATCGGCAAAAAAGTGTGTCGGTCGATTATAGCGACCGGTGGGAATCGCCGCCGCGGCGCCGCGCGAGCCACGCGCGCTCCGCGACCGACGCGAGCCAGCCGAGCGCCGCATACGGCCAGATCCACGCGAGCCAGTGCAACAGTCCGTTGAAGTGGAGATAGCGCCCTTGCCGCCAGTCGGCGAGCACGATGTCGAAGTACGGATTCACCGGCAGCACGTTCACCAGCACGAGCGCGACGACGAGCGTCGCGCCCGCGAGCGCCGCACGCAGCGCGCGCGGCAGAGCAAGCGTGAGCATCGCGGCCAGAGCGCCGATCGCGATGCCTTCCAGCGCGCCGTCGGTGGCCCAATCGAATGTCAGGCCCGCGCGCGATTGCAGGAACGACGCGCCCGCCTTCGCGCCGAGCGTCGCGGCGAGCAGCCCGAACATCAGCCGCATGCGCGGGGCGCGCTGGCGCATGCGCAACGTCGCGAGCACGAGCGCCGCGTACAGGTTGCACGACGTGATCAGCGCTTCCCACGCGTCGTCGGGGAGCAGGTTGCCGAAATCGTCCAGCCAGCTTCCGATATCCCACGCGGCGGGCACCCAGGCGAGGATCGCGTCCTGCATCGACGGATCGAGCCCGTCCCACAGCACGCGCGGCAAGTCGCCGAGCGCGAACAGGAACGGCGCGGGGAACATCGTTGCGAACGGCCAGAGCGCGGACAAGCCGAGCACATAGGCGGCGTCGCGCTCGAACCAGGTGAAGCGGATGCGCCGCAACAGGCCGCGATCGAGCAGCATGCTCGTCGCGGGCGCGGTGAGCACGGCGCCGAGCAGCGCGCCGAGCGCGTTCGCCGCGAGATCGAGATTCGACGCGACGCGCGTGGGCAAATAGGTCTGAATCGCTTCCATCGAGCCCGACAGCAGCGCGCCGCCCAGAAACGCGGCGCCCACGGCGATGCCGCTGCGCCAGCGCGGATAAAGCGCGAGCACGACGAGCGCGCCGAACGGCATGTAGCCGAGCACGTTCGTCACGACGTCGAACGCCGTCAGGTATTGCGGAAGCGGATCGGTGAGATACGCGAACGGCCCGAGGCCGAGCGAGCGCCAGCCGGTAAACGGATACAGCGACCCGTAGACGACGAGCGCCGCATACACCCCGAGCGCCTGCCGCGCGAACGTCGACGGACGACGCTGCCATTGCTTGACCGTCATCGGTGACCCGAGCGCGCCGCCGGCCGCGCGCGGACGCAGGACGGCGGCGTCATTGCGACGCGACGAGGGGCTGCGCGCCGAGCCATGCGGTCATCTGCGCGATGAGTTCGTCGGAGGCGGCGGCGAGCGCCTGCGCGCCGCCGGCGGCATCGGCCGTGCTGGCCGGCGCGCGCGTCATGAAAGTGCGCTGCGCGATCACGCGGCCCTGCTGCGAGAGCGTCGCGCGCACCGAGACGACGCCGTGGCTTTCGCTGGGCGCGTCGAACACCTGCTCGAAGCCGATCAGCTCGACTTCGAGCAGCGGCGCGCGCACCGTGTCCGCGCCAGTCAGCACCGGGCCGCGTGCCGCGAGCGCCGCGCGCAGGCGCTGCGTGAGCAAGTGCGCGGGCGGCATCGTCCAGTGGCTGTTCGAATAGACGCCGGTGCGCTGGGCATCGGCGTATTGCAGGCGATAGACGAACGCGTCGGAGTCGAGGTCGCGTGGGGCACTGATGCCGACCACCTTGACCGGCGGCAGGGTGCCGGGCGTGCCGATGTCCGGCGGCGCGCCGAGGTCGTAGCGAATGTTCGATGCCGACGCGGACGGCCCCGACGCGCAGCCGGACAGCGCCGCGACTGTGAGCGCGATCATCACGAAGGGAAAACCGCAGCGCCGCGGCAGCGAGCGCAAGCGGCGCAACGCTTCGAAATTCATGTGTGGCATCACGGTTCCTTGTCTTCGTATGCAAAACGTGTCGGATGTCGCTTCTGCGTCGGTATGAGGGTGGGTTGGATACACCAAAGCCCAGCCACTACTGCGCCACCTTCGCCGGCCAGTTGAACCCCGGCTCACCCGGCCCCGGCGCCTGCACCGGAGCACCAAACAGCACACTCCGCGGATTCGTGCTGAAGGTGTCCGCCGCCCGGTCGATCGAACGCGCCGCGCTACTGACGTCGTCCGCGAACGAATTCACACGCGGCAGCGTTTCATACCCCACCCGCGCCGACAATTCGCGCAGCGACTCGTTCATGTCCGACAGCGCGACGCCCGCCTGTTCCGCCGCCGTGCCCGCCTTGTTCAGGTTCGACACGAACGGCCCGTCCGGCCGGTTCAAGGTCTGAATCAGCACATTGGTCGAAGCAAGCGCCTTGTCCAGTTGATTCAGCGTCGCGGGCAAACGCGCCGTCGCCGGTCCGACCTGGCTCGCCAGCGTCGCGATGCCGTCCGCGGCGCCCTTCAGGCTCTCCGTGGTCGCAAGCAGGTGGTCGCGCACGTCGTCCGAGAGGAATTTGTCCGCGTCGTCGGAGAGGCGTTCGAGCTTGCGCAGGATCACGTCGCCGCGCTGCTGCAACTGATCGAAGATGCCGGGACGCATCGGCACCTCGGCCACGTCTTTCACCGACGACGGCAGCTCGCGCGTGTCGCGGCCGGTATCGTCGAGTTGCACGAACGCGATCCCCGTCACGCCCTGGAAGCCGAGCGTGGCGTAGGTGGAATGCGTCATCGGCGCGTTCTTGTCGACGAGAATCCGGATCCTGATCTGCCCCGGATGCGCGCGGTCGAAGCGAATCGACTCCACCTTGCCGACGCCAAGCCCGCGATAGCGCACGGCGGCATCGGTGAAGAGGCCCGTCACGTTGGTCCGCGCGATCAGGTCGTATGGCACGCGCACGGTGCGATCGACGTTGAAGAAAAACACCGCGAGCGCGATCGCCGTGACGAGACCGATGGTGAAGAGGCCAGCCCAGAACGCATGGGATTTGTTTTCCATCGACAGGTTCCTTTTTCGTGCTCGTTCGTTTGCTACTTTTGTGCGCGCGCCGGTGCGCGGGAGCGCATCATCTCAGCCCGAGCGGCGCATCGTCCAGCGCGACGGCCGGCAATCGCGCGCGGCGCTCGGGTGGCAGCGCCAGCAACGCGCGGCGTCCGCGCCGGCCGAGAAAATATTCGCGGATGAACGGATGATCGACCGCCACCGCTTCTTCGACGGGCGCCGCGACCAGCACGCGCCGGTCGGCGAGCACCGCAACGCGCGTCGACAGCGCGACCATCGTATCGAGATCGTGCGTGACCATCACGACCGTCAGGCCCAGCGCGCGATGCAGCGTCGCGATCAGGTCGACGAATTCATCGGACGCCTTCGGGTCGAGCCCGGCAGTCGGTTCGTCGAGGAAGAGCAGTTCCGGCTCAAGTGCGATCGCCCGCGCGATGCCCACGCGCTTGATCATCCCGCCGGAAAGCGCCGCCGGCATCTTGGTCGCGTGCTTGCACGAGAGCCCGACCATCTCGAGCTTGAGCATCACGAACTCGCGGATCAGGTCCTCCGGAATCTTGCCGAGTTCGCGAAACGGCTGCGCGATGTTGTCATACACCGACAGCGACGAAAACAGCGCGCCCTGCTGGAACATCATCCCCGAGCGCGTGCGCAGCATGCGGGCGGTCTCGGTGTTCATGTTCGCCCACTCCTCGCCGAGCACGCGGATGCGCCCCGAACTCGGCGATTCGAGCCCGAGCATCTGCCGCACGAGCGTGGTCTTGCCCGAGCCTGACCCGCCGAGCAGCGCGACGATCTCGCCGCGCCGCACCTCCAGGTTCAGGTGCTCGTGGATCACGGTACGCCCGTAGCGCTTCGTCACGTCCTCGCACTGGATCACCGGCTCCGCGATGACGGGCGGCGGCTGGTGGCGCACGGCGGTGGCGAGTGACGTCGACATCAGAGCCCCACGTTCTGGAAGAGGATCGCGAACACGGCGTCCGCGAGAATCACGATTGTGATCGACGTCACCACCGAGGTGGTCGTCCCTTCGCCCAGGCTCTGCGAATTCGCCTTGATGCGAAAGCCGAAGTGGCACGCTGCGAGCGCAATCAGCATGCCGAACACAACACCCTTGCCGAGCCCGATCCACAGGTTCGCGATCCCGACCACGCCCGGCAGCGAGCGCACGAAGAACGAAAAGTCGATCGACAGCGCGAACTTCGCCGCGAGCGCGCCGCCCGTCAGCGCGATGATGTTGGTCCACATGACGAGGAGCGGCATCGCGATGCCAAGCGCGATCACGCGCGGCAGCACGAGGCGCAGGCCGTGCGGGATGCCCATCACCTGCATCGCGTCGAGTTCCTCGGTCACGCGCATCACGCCGATCTGCGCGGTGATTGCCGACCCGGAGCGCCCCGCGACGAGAATCGCCGACAGCACCGGCCCGAGTTCGCGAATCACCGACAGGCCCAGGATATTCACGATGTACTGGTTCGCGCCGAAAATGCGCAGTTGCTGCGCAGAGAGATAGCTCAGCACGATGCCGATCAGGAACGCGACGAGCGCCGTGATCGCGAGCGCCTGGGTGCCGGCGCTATAGACGTTCGCCGAGATTTCCGTCCACGGAATGCGCTGCGGGCGGCGCACGAGGCCGATCAGGTCGAGCACGAAGCCGCCGAACATCGTGAGGCCGCCGTACAGGTGCTCGAAGAAGGAAAACAGCAGAAGCCCGAAGCGCGTGATGGGACCGGTGTGGTCGATGGGTTCGGGTTCCTCGCGCTCGGCGTCGAGCAGCGCGACGCGCTCGAAAATCTCGCGCTGGGTATCCGAGAGCGCGACGACCTCCGGCATGCGCCGGCCCCAGATGCGCCACAGCGCCTGCCCGCCGACGTGATCGAGCCGTTCGATCGCAAGCAGGTCCCAGTTGCGGATCGATTCCCTGCCGATCGCTCGCAGCCGCCGCGTGACACCGCTCTTTGCGCGGTCGCGCGCGAGTGCGAGCGCCGTCCACTGGCCGGAGAGCCGGACCACCTTGCCCTGCTGACCGCCTTCCACTCGCAGGCGGGGCGGAGTATCGAAGTTCAAGGATTGGATCGCCTTGGGGAAAGGGAGAAGACATTGTAGCGAAGGTTGATGCGGGAAAAGGGCTTAACTCAGCCGAACCCGTCAGCCGAAGCCGTCAGCCGAAACCCGCCCCGCGACCGGCGCCGGACGGCCTTTTCGCGGCGTCCGCGCGCGGCTGCGGCGCGGCTACAATGCAAGACATGAACTCTTCAAACTCGCTCTTCCCGCTCGACGCCCCCTGGCGCATCGACTCCGATCGGCTCACGACGCTCGTCGCGCGGCAGGTGCGCGACTGGTCAATCGAGATCGTCGACGAAACCGGGTCCACCAATGCCGACCTGATGGCGCGCATGAAGGAACGCCCGCGCGACCGGTCGCCGGCGAGCGCGATCGCGCCGCTCGTGCGCGTCGCGTATTCGCAGACGGCGGGGCGCGGCCGGCGCGGGCGTCCGTGGGTTGCGCAGCCGGGCAACGCGCTGCTCTTTTCGATCGCGTGCGTGTTGCAGCGGCCGATCGAAGGGCTCGCCGGATTGAGTCTCGCCGTCGGCACCGGCGTGCTCGACGCCATGGACACGCTGCCGCTGTCGGCATCGGCAAGGCTAGCGCTGAAGTGGCCGAACGACGTGCTGATCGACGACGGCAAGCTTGCCGGCATCCTGATCGAGACGGCCTGGAACACGCCGCAAACGACGGCGGTCGTGATCGGCATCGGCATCAACCTGCACGGCGCGGCTGAACTCGCCGCGCAAGTCGAGGAAGCCAACCGGCAAAGCAGCGCGACAGCGACGACGCCGCCGGGCAACGCGCCAGCGTCGCTTTCGCGCGCCTGGCCGGGCGCCAATCTCACCGATACGCTCGCCGCCATGCTCAACGCGCTCGACGCGACCCTCACGCGCTTCTCCGCCGAGGGCTTCCGGCCGTTCCGCCAGCCGTGGCTTGCGGCGCACGCCTATGCGGGCTGCGAAGTCGTGCTGCTCGAACAAGGCGTGGAAGTGGCGCGCGGCGCGGCGGCCGGCGTCGACGACCAGGGCCAGTTGCAGATCGACACGCCGGCAGGCCTGCGCACGGTCGCGACCGGCGACGTCACGCTGAGGCTCGGGGAGCCGCGTCCGTGAGCGGCACGGCACGGCTTCTGGTCGACGCGGGCAACAGCCGGATCAAGTGGTCGATGATCGCGGAAGACGGGGCGGCGCTCGGCAGCGGCGCGTTCGAACACGCAGCGCAAGCACTCGCGCCCGACTGGCAGGGATTACCCCAGCCGCTCGACGCATGGATTTCGAATGTCGCGGGCGATGCGGCGGGCCAACGCATCGACGCGATCATCGACGCGCGCTGGCCCGGCCTGCCGCGCACGACCGTTCGCGCACAGGCGCGCCAGTGCGGCGTGACGAACTGCTACGCGGAACCGTCCGCGCTCGGCAGCGACCGCTGGTGCGGCCTGATCGGCGCCCACGCGGCGTTCCCCGGCGAAAACCTGCTGATCGCGACTTTCGGCACCGCGACGACGCTAGAAGCCCTGCGCGCGGACGGCACGTTCACCGGCGGCCTGATCGCGCCGGGCTGGTCGCTGATGATGCACTCGCTCGGCACGCACACCGCCCAGTTGCCGACGCTCGATGCCGCCGCCGCCCGCCGCGAGCTCGACAACGGGCTCGGTAGATCACGCAGCGTCTTCGCGAACGACACGCGCGGCGCCGTATCGGCGGGTTGCCTGCTCGCGCAGGCGGGCCTGATCGAACGGGCCTGGGAAGATTTACACGCCGACTGGCGGTCCGATGTGCGTCTCGTCCTCGGCGGCGGTGCGGCGAGCGAAATCGCCGGGGCGTTGAGCGTGCCGCATACTCGCCACGATTCACTCGTGCTGGCCGGACTCGCGCTGATCGCGCGCGATGCCGCCGAACGCAACCTTTCCTGACGGAGCCTCCGACATGCTGCGCTGGCTGATCCCCGTTCTCATCCTGGCTAACCTGCTCATGCTGGCCGTCGCGCATGGTGCGTTCGGTCCGCTGCCGGCGGCGGGCGCGCGCGAACCGCATCATCTGTTGCTGCAGGTGCGGCCTGAAATGCTGTCGACGCGGCCGCTGAGTCCCGAAGATGCCGCCGATCAGGCGATCGTCGGCGGGCCGGCGCCCGTCGCGCGCGTCCAGGCGTCGCCGCTCGGGAAGCAATAAGCGCCGACGTCGTCAGGACTGCGCGCGGACCTTCTTCAGGAGCGCAGTGGTCGAGCGGTCGTGCTCGAACGCGATCGCGAGCGCCTTGCCGCCCCAGCCGCGCACGAGCGCCGATTCGGCGAGCGTGTCCATGTCGTAATCGCCGCCCTTCACGAGCACGTCGGGGCGTAGCGCCTCGATCAATTGAAGCGGCGTCGGTTCCTCGAACTTCACGACCCAGTCGACGCTTTCCAGCGCGGCCAACAGCGCCATGCGGTCGTCCTCCCGGTTGATCGGACGGTCGTCGCCCTTGCCGAGCATGCGCACGGAAGCATCGCTATTCACGCCGACGATCAGCGTCGCGCCGAGCGCGCGGGCGTCGGCGAGATAGGTGACGTGGCCGCGATGCAGGATATCGAAGACACCGTTCGTGAACACGACCGGACCAGCCAGCGTGGGACGAAGGCCTGCGAGCGCGTCGCGGGTGATGATCTTGCGTTCGAAAATGGCTGGCATCGCTGCGTTCAGTGGATTGGGATGGACGGATTTTGCCACGCGTGAACCCGGGGCCCGGATGAGAATGCGGGCCCAGAAACACAACAGCCCGCCGGTCGGACCGGCGGGCTGTTGTGTTTGTTGCCTTCGCAAAAAGGCGGCGAGTACGCTCAGGCCGGCTGTTCGGCCGATCCGGGCGCTGCGGCTTGCAAGCGCAGCACCACTTCCTTGCGATAGCGGTTCAGTTCCTGCGCCGTCGCGAACGAGCGCTCGAACAGGATCGACAGGTTGTGCAGAATCCGCTCGACTACCTTCTTTTCCCAACTGTCGTCGAAGCGGATCTGGTCGTCGAGCCAGCGTTCGAGCCATTCCGGGTCCGGCAGGCGCGATTGAATCGTGTCGCGCGGGAACAGCGCCTGGTTGACGTGCAGGTTCGTGGGATGCAGCGGCTTTTCGGTGCGCCGCGCCGACGCCATCAACACGCCGATTTTCGCGAACGCCGCGCGCGCCGTGTCGCCGGCCTGCGCCATCGCCTTCTTCATGTAACGAAGATACGCGCCGCCGTGACGGGCTTCGTCGCGCGAAATGGTTTCGTAGATCGCCTTGATCACCGGCTCCGTGTGCCATTCGGCGGCACGGCGATACCAGTGGTTCAGGCGGATTTCGCCGCAGAAATGCAGCATCAGCGTTTCGAGCGGCGGCGCGGGATCGAATTCGAAGCGCACCGCGTGCAACTCCTCTTCCGACGGAACGAGCTCCGGCTTGAAGCGGCGCAGATACTCCATCAGCACCAGCGAATGCTTTTGTTCCTCGAAGAACCACACGCTCATGAACGCGGAGAAGTCGCTGTCATGGTGGTTGTCGCGCAGGAACATTTCGGTTGCGGGAAGTGCGGACCATTCGGTGATCGCGTTCATCTTGATGGTCTTCGCCTGCTCGTCGGTGAGCAGGGACGCATCGAACTTGTCCCAGGGAATGTCTTTCTCCATGTCCCAACGAACCGATTCCAGCGATTTATAAAGTTCCGGATAAAGCATGGTGTTCATAGTCCACCCCTGATCTGCCACTTAGTGCGACATTATGTCTGTAGTTACTTTCGGCCCGGCGCGCGAGGCTTGCGCACCGGACAACCAAGCTTTCAATTTTACGCGGGAAACAGGCCCACAGATGCGATAAAACGGCAATAAGCGCCCGCCGCATCGATCTGCGACGTTTTGCCCGTTGCTCGAACGCCGCACAATGTTCGGCGGCCTTGCGTTTTTCTACCTGGGTAAGGAGCGAAAACCCGTGCCTGGGATAGGAAGGAAACCGGCGTCTGGCCCGCGCGGATGGCGCCGATCACGCCGGTCGCGCTGAGTGCGCAGCATGCCTGCGCTACATGACAGTCTTGCGATGTGCGCCAATCCGTGTGCGCGATGCCGTGTTGCGTGCGCCCTTTTCGCGGACTGCCGGCACCCGCCGGACACCCGCCGCGGCGGCTCTGAAACCCGCCAGCGAACAAGCGCGAAACGCTTACCGATCATAGCACGGTGGCCCGCCGCCACGATGCAACCGTATCGTCGATCGGGGTAAGTCCCGGCACGCACGACACGCCGTCGGCCAGCTTGCGGCGCAGCACCGGGCTGCTGCCGCCAACCCAGATTTCGACCTCCGGCGGCAGCAGGCCGCGCAGTTCGGCAAGACCGTTCGTCACGGTCTGCGCGGGCATCGCCGGGGAAAACGACAGCGCCACGACGTCGACCTTGTGCGCGCTCACGGCATCGACGATGTCGTGCAGCGGCGTCTGCGGCCCGAGCCCGATGCATTCGCATTCCGCGAGCGAGAACATCGCTTCCGCCATCAGGATGCCGAGCCCGTGGCTCTCGCCCGTCAACGTGGTGAGCAAGAGGCGCGGCCGGCCGCCGCGACCGCGCAGCGCATCCGACAGCGGCCGCAGCAGGGTGCGCAGCGTCACCTGCATCGCCTCGCTGAACAGGTGCTCGTGATAGACCTGCAGCGTTCCGGCCGCCCATGCGTTGCCGACCCGCGCCGACAGCGGCGCCGCGACGTCGAGCACGAAGCGCTCGAGGCCGTCGCGGGTCGCGCGCTTGAGCAGCTCGAAGCGGAAATTGTCGTAGGCGCCCGTGCGCAGCAGCCCGACCAGGCGATCGAGTTCAGCGTCCGGCGCATCCTGCCCGACGCCCGATTCCTGCGCCAGTTGCTGCAACACCTCGATCGACTGCGCGAGCACCTTGCTCGGCCGATGCCCTGCATCGAGCAGGCGCTTCACGAGCCGCAGCTTCGTCACCTGTTCCTGCGGATAGAGACGTTCGCCGCCCGGTGAACGCATTGGCGTCGGGAACCCGTAGCGCCGCTCCCAGACCCTCAGCGTGTCCTTGGTCAGGCCGATTTCATGCGCAATCGCGCCGATGCCGATGCCCGCGAGCGGCACAAGTTCGTCGTCGTGACCGGCGCCGTTGGACGACGGCGCTCCAGTGACGGGAATTTCTGGTATGTTTGTCATGGACAAAATGCTAAATCTTCCAAGTTTCTAAAATCCTTCGCCACGCCTTAATCCTTATATTAAAAAGGTTTAAGCGTAGTCATGATTTACCCATCATAGACGAATTTTCAGATTTATCATGGACAAATGTTGGTCCGATGTCGAAGTGCATCCGGGTCGGCTCATGCTGCGTAATTCCGGAAGCCACGCAGCACGGAATGCGCCCGACCCTTCGCCGAGCGCTCGAGCCACGGAGATTTCATGAGAGTTGCTGTCATTGGGGCGGGGATTTCCGGGCTTGCGTGCGCGTGGCGGCTCGCGCAACACGGCGCCGCGATCGACGCGACGCTCTTTGAAGCCAACGGATACTTCGGGGGCCATGCGAACACGGTGGACATCTCGCTCGACGGCATGACGCACGCCGTCGACACCGGTTTTCTCGTGTTCAACCACCGCACGTACCCGCATCTCGTCGCGCTTTTCGAGGAACTGGGCGTTCCGACCACCGAAACCGACATGTCGTTCTCCGTCTCGCTCGCGGATCACGCGCTCGAATGGGCGGGCACCAGCCTGAACACGGTCTTCGCCCAGCGTCGCAACCTGCTGCGGCCCATGTTCCTGCGCATGCTCTTGGACATCCCGCGTTTCAACCGCGCCGCGACCGCCATGGCGCTCGGGCATTGCGACAGCACGTTGCCCTCGGAGCCTGTAGGTCGCTTTCTGGAGCGCGAGCGATTCTCCGCCGCCTTTCGCGACGGATACCTGCTTCCGATGATAGGCGCGATCTGGTCGTGCCCGGTCGCGCAGATGCTGGGCTTCCCGATCGGCACCCTCGCGCGCTTCTGCCATAACCACGGCTTGCTGCAAATCGCCGGTCGCCCGCGCTGGCGCACCGTGACAGGCGGCGCGCGCGAATACGTGGCGCGGATGCTTGGCGAAATTCCCGACGCGCGCGCCGGCGACGCCGTGCATTCGGTGCGTCGCGCGACGCGCCATGGCGAACCGTGCGTGCAGGTGCAAAGCGCGCGCGGCACGGAAATGTTCGACCACGTCGTGCTGGCGTGCCACAGCGACGAGACGCTGGCCCTGCTCGCCGATGCATCGCCCGCCGAACGCGCGACGCTCGGCGCGATCCGCTATCTGCCGAACCGGGCGGTGCTGCACACGGACGCCGCGTTGCTGCCGATGAAGCGTGCCTGGTCGGCGTGGAACTACGAGAGCCGGAACACGCAAGGCGACACGCAGGTCTGCGTCCATTACCTGATCAACCGCTTGCAGCCGCTGCCATTCCACACGCCGGTGATCGTCTCGCTGAATCCGGTTCGCGAGCCGCGCGCCGAGCGTGTGATTCGCGAGTTCGCTTACAGCCATCCGCTTTTCGATCAGGCGGCGATCCACGCGCAACGTGCGTTGCCGTCCTTGCAGGGCGAACGCAACACGTGGTTCGCCGGTGCGTGGACCGGCTACGGCTTTCATGAGGACGGCCTGAAGTCGGGGCTGTCGGCTGCGACGAGCCTCACCGAACGCGCAGCCGCATCCGAGCGCGCGGAACTCGTGACATGAACACGCACGACGACGTCGCCTTCGATGCGCCCGACGTGTTGCTTACGGGCAGCGTGCGGCATCGCAGGCTGCGGCCGGTGCGGCACGCGTTTTCGTATCGCGTGTACACGGTGCGCCTGCCGTTGCGCGCGCGGGCGGCGCGGCAGGCGCGTGGCGAAGCGGACGACTCGCGGCTCTTCGCGCATAACCGTTTCGGCCTTTTGAGCTTCCACGATCGCGATCATGGCGACCTTGGTGGCGGCGGTACGCAAACCGCGCTCGAATGGATCGACACGCTGCTGCATTCGAACGGCATCCACGATGCGTGCGGCGAAATCTATCTGCATACGTTTCCGCGCGTGCTCGGCTACGTCTTCAACCCGGTGAGTTTCTGGTTCTGCGAGCGCACCGACGGCGCGCTGCGCGCCGTGCTGTGCGAAGTGAACAATACCTTCGGCGAGCGGCATTGCTATCTGCTGGACACGGGCGGCGCGATCACGAACGGCATGCCGCTGACCGCCCGCAAGGTGTTCCATGTTTCGCCGTTCTGCAAGGTCGAGGGCAGTTACACGTTCCGCTTCCTGTTCGCGAAGGCGACGCGCGGCGAGCCGCTACGCTCGCTCGCGCGCATCGACTATCACGATGCACATGGGCCGCTCCTCGCGACGAGCATCGCGGGGACCGCGCGTGCGCTCGACGCATCGAACGTGCTGCGGGTTTTCTTCGGCTATCCGCTGATGACCCTCGGCGTGATCGCGAGGATCCACTGGCAGGCGCTCAGGCTGTGTCTAAAGCGCGTGACGTTGATCACGAAGTCCGGGCCGCCATGCGCCAAGATTTCCCAAGAGCGGCAAGAGCCGCCGGGAAGGTGACGCGACATGTCAGCCCAGCCCACTCCCGAATCGCAGTTCCGATGTCCGTTCGCGCGGCTTCGGCCGCTGCTGCGCGCACGCGATCCGTCACGCATGCCCGCAGCGGGACGCGTCGTGTTGAAGCTGCTCGACCAACTCCGCTATGGCACGCTCGACCTGCAACTGCCCGACGGCACCGCGCGCCGTTTTGGCCGCGGCATCGAAGGAGGCCCGCATGCGCGGCTGATCCTGTCGAACTGGAACGTGTGTTCGGCCGTGCTCAAAAGCGGCGACACCGGATTCGCCGAAACCTATCTCGCCGGCGACTGGGACTGCGACGATCTCGAAGCGCTTCTCGACATCATGGTCGGCAACCGTGCGTCGATCGAAGCGATGGTCTATGGCTCCTGGCCCGGCCGCGCATTGCAGCGCATGCGGCATCTGCGCCGCGCGAACACGAAGACCGGCAGCCGCCGCAACATCCACGCGCACTACGACCTAGGAAACGCGTTCTACGCGCTGTGGCTCGACGAAACGATGACCTACTCCAGCGCGCTTTTCGACGGCACGCCGGCACAGTCCCTCGCCGATGCTCAGCGCTCGAAGTATCGTCGGCTGCTCGGTGAATTGCGGATCGATGGCGGGAATGCGAACGTGCTCGAAATCGGCTGCGGCTGGGGCGGCTTCGCCGAACTCGCCGCGCGCGAGGCGAACGCGCGTGTGACGGCCGTCACGCTGTCGACGGAACAACGGGTGTACGGACAAGGGCGCATCGCGCAAGCCGGCTTGAGCATGAGAGCCGACGTGCGCCTGCAGGACTATCGCGACCTGCACGGCCAGTTCGACGCGATCGCATCGATCGAAATGTTCGAGGCGGTCGGCGAGCGCTACTGGCCCGCCTATTTCGACTGCCTCGCGCGCAACCTGAAGCGCGGCGGCCGCGCCTGCGTGCAGACCATCACCATCGACGACGCGCTTTTCGAGCGCTATCGAAAGAGCAGCGACTTCATCCAGCAAACCATCTTTCCGGGCGGCATGCTGCCTTCGCCGTCCGTCTTCGTGGAATACGCGCAACGGCACGGGCTGAAGGTCGTCAACCAGATGGCGTTTGGCAGCGACTATGCGCGCACGCTGAAATTGTGGCGCGGCGCGTTTCTCGCGCGCCTCGGCGCAGTGCGCGAACAGGGCTTCGATGAACGCTTCATCCGCTTATGGGATTTCTACCTGTGCTACTGCGAAGCGGCGTTCGTGCATTCGAACACCGACGTCATCCAGTTCACGCTGGAACACGCCTGATACGGATCATTCTCCGGACGCTTCGCCGTCGAGCGTGCGTTCCACCATCGACCGGCACGCTCGCCGCAGCACCTGCAAGTCACGCCGGTAATTGCGGCAGCCGCTGCATGTAATCAGGTGCAGGCGAATCCGGTTCCGTTCGTGCAGCGTGGTTCGCTGGTCCATGTCGTTCGACATCAATTGCGTCGCTTCCTTGCAGGTCAGCAGCATCAGGCACCTTTGTCATCGAACCAGCGGTTCTGCAGGCAGACCCGCAACGCCATCTTCGCGCGATGCAGGATCACGCCGCAATTCGTTTTGGTGATCGCCAGTTCCACGCACACGTCATCGACCGACACGTCGAGGAACTCGCGCATCATGAAGACGCGCGCGGTCGCGGGCGGCAGATGGGTCAGGCAGCCCTCGAACACGGTCCAGAACTGCGTCTGCGCAAGTGTCGCCTCGGGGTCGCCCCACGCCGACGGACGCTCGTCCTTCTTCCAGTGATCGTGCTCGTCGAAAAGCGCATCGAAAGCATCCGCCGGTATTTCGTCGTCGTATACACGGGTGGATGCGCTGCGTGCGCGCGAACGAAACGTATCGACTATCTTGTTCTTGAGGATCGCGAAAACCCACGTGCTGTATTGCGACTGGCCGCGAAATTCGCCGATGCGCGCCATCGACGCCAGCATGGCTTCCTGGACCGCGTCCTCCGCTTCGGTGCGATCGCGCAGTTGCAGCATGGCAAAGCGCAGCAGCATGTCGCGCAGCCGCACGAGATCGGGTCGAAACCCGCGGGAAGTCAATTCGCTCATCGATCAGCGGGGGGCTTTCAGTATGAAATGTGGCCGCGATGCGGCAAGCCTTCCGGACCACAAAATGTTTCGCTCCCGCCCGGCGGGAACGCAATCGCGTCGTGCAAAAATCTTTCGCCGCCGATGTAATGCGCCGGCCCGCCGTACGACTAATCACTCAAACCGGGCCGCAGCACGACGCACAGCTTAAAGGAAACCGAAATGACCGCGCAACACTCGCATGCAGCCATCCCTGGCGGATCGCCGGTCCGCGCCGCCGTCCTCCAGCCGGCGTGGCTGCGCATCTCGCACTGGCTCAACGCGTTGGCCGTGATCCTGATGATTCTTTCCGGCTGGCGCATCTATGACGCATCGCCGGTGTTCAAGGGCTTCGTGATTCCGCCCGGCATCACGCTCGGCGGCTGGCTGGGCGGCGCGCTGCAATGGCACTTCGCGGCGATGTGGCTGCTGTTCTTCAACGGCATCTTCTATCTCGCGATGAACCTCGCGACCGGGCGCTTCGCCCGCAAGCTGCTGCCCGTCTCGCCGCGCGCGATCATCCGCGACCTGATTGCCGCGCTCACCGGCCGGCTCGCTCACGACGACCTCAGCCGCTACAACGCCGTGCAGAAGTTCGCGTATCTGTTCGCTATCGTCGATCTGATCGTGCTCGTGTTGTCGGGGCTCGTGATCTGGAAGTCGGTGCAGTTTCCGCATCTGCGCGAACTGATGGGCGGCTATGACCGCGCGCGCATCGTGCATTTTGTCGCGATGGCGCTGATCGTTGCGTTCATCGTCGTGCACGTCGCGATGGTCGCGCTCGTGCCGCGCTCGCTGCTCACGATGATTCGCGGACGCTGAACGGAGAACACATCCATGAAATCCAACCAACCACGTAAAGACAAGCTGGCCGTACCCGCGACGATCGATCGGGAGTCGCTCCTCATCGATGCACGCCGCGAACTGAAAATGCCAGCGCGGCGCGCGTTCGGCAAGCAACTGATATCGCTTGGCGGCCTCGCGATGCTGACCGGCTGCGGCCTTTCCGACAACAAGTCCGTCGAGACCTTCCTCAGGCGCGTTTCGCGTCTGAACGACAGCGTGCAGGGCTGGCTCTTCGATCCGAACCAGCTCGCGCCCACTTACACGCGCGCCGAGATGACGCGGCCGTTTCCGTTCAACGCGTTCTACGGCATCGACGATGCGCCCGAAGTCGATGGCGCGAGTTTCCGCCTGAAGGTGAACGGGCTCGTCGCGGAAAAGCGTGCGTGGACGCTGCCCGAGTTGTACGCGCTGCCGCACGCGGAGCAGATCACGCGGCACATCTGCGTGGAAGGATGGAGCGCCATCGGCCGCTGGGGCGGCGTGACGTTCTCGGAATTCCTGAAGCGCGTCGGCGCGGATACGACGGCGAAATACGTCGGCTTCAAATGCGCCGACGACTACTACGAAAGCATCGACATGCCGACCGCGCTGCATCCGCAGACGCTGCTCGCCTTCACCTACGACGGCGCAACGCTGCCGGCGAAATACGGATTCCCGATGAAGCTGCGGATGCCGACCAAGCTCGGCTACAAGAATCCGAAGCATGTCATGGAGATTTTCGTCACCAACACGTTCCCTGGCGGCTATTGGGTCGACCAGGGATACAACTGGTTCGGAGGCTCATGACGCGGCGAAACGTGTTTCCTCGTTCGCCGCGACGGAACTTCGATTCACCCCGGCTCGGCCGGATAGCTTTAAAAACACTTGAGGTAGGTATGAAATTTCTGATCACCGCAGCGATGGCTGCCACGCTGGCACTGAACGGTTCGATGGCTTTCGCTCAGGCGAGCGGCGCGATGGCGAACGATTCGATGAGCAAGGACGCGATGTCCAAGGACACGATGAGCAAGGGCGCCATGTCGCAAGACGCCGTGTCGAAAGACTCGATGTCGAAAGACTCGATGAAGAAGCCGCACAAGACCAACAAGGACGCGATGGGCATGGCACACGGCGCATCGTCGTCGATGGCGCAATAGTGCCGTAGCGCTTCATGACAGGCTCGACGCATCGTCTTGCGTCGAGCCTTTTTTAACGCGGCCCGGTGCGATCAGTTCATTCGGGCTTCTTCTTCGGTGCGGCCTTTCTTGCCGGCGCCTTCTTCGCGGCGGCATCGGCCTCGGCATCGGCGGATTTTGCTGCCGGCTGCTCTGCGCCCGCAGGGCTTGCCGCAGGACCGCCGGGAGCCGGCGTCACGGCCTGCGTCGCCTGCGCCATCGCGATGCTCGCAAGCTGGTTGAACTGCGACTGCAGCACGTTCCACCAACCGGACGGATCAAAACTCGCATCGTTCGCACCGCTTTCGCTCGACTTCGCTTCGCTGCGCGCTTCAGGCGCCGGGGACGCTTCCTTCGGCGCTTCGCTCTTCGCGGACGCCGTGTTCATCGGCCAGCCCGCCGCCTTGGGCTTCTCGACCGCCGATTTCGATTTTTCGACCGACGCCTGGGCGTTCTCCACCGAGGTCTGCGCATAAGCGCCGAATGCGCGCAGCGTGGCAAGCGTCGCGCGTTGCACTTCGAGCGCCTGAATCGCGGATTGCAGCATGTTCAGGTTGAGCTTGAGCCATTGTTCGACGGCGCGCATGTCGGTGACGCGCTTGTCGAGTTCCTCGATATTGGTGAGCGGCGCGAGCATGTCGGACATCATCGAGAGCGACGGCCCCACGCCTTGCGTGCCGCCCGGCATCGCGGCCGCTGCGAACGGATTGAGGCGCATCAGTTCCCACATCTTTCCCATCATGTCCGACTGGGAAAAACCGGGGATGCCGGGAAAGCCTGGGAAGGGCGGCGTGCCGCCGGGGGTATCGGTCATGCGAATCTCCTTCGAAGTTGTGAATGCCAAATGTCAGGGGGCTTCAGGTGTTGTTTACACGGCACAAGCCAGGAACAAGCCAGGAATCAGAACGGCGAGCCTCCCGGAAAATCCGGCGGACGACGCTCCCGCAACGAACGCATGCCCTCCTGCACGTCAGGTCCGGCAAAACCCATGAATTCCAGCGCAAGCGAAGCATCGAACGTCGGTCCCGCCGAGCGCAGCCAGTTGTTCAGCGCGTATTTGGTCCAGCGAATCGCCGTTTGCGAGCCCGCAGCCAGCCGATTCGCTACTTCGATCGCCTTCGGCATCAGTTCACTGTCGTCGACCGCCAGCGACACCAGTCCGATGCGCTCGGCCTCCTCGCCGCTCACCGGCTCGCACAGCAGCAGGTAATACTTCGCCTTCGCCATGCCGCACAGGAGCGGCCAGACGATCGCCGCGTGATCTCCCGCCGCGACGCCGAGCCGCGTGTGCCCGTCGATGATGCGCGCCGTCTTCGACGCGATCGAGATATCGGCGAGCAGCCCCGCGACGAGTCCCGCGCCGACCGCCGGCCCATGCATCGCGGACACGATCGGCTTGCTGCAATTGATCACGTTATAGACGAGATCGCGCGCCTCGCGCCAGACGCGCGTGCGCACATCGAAGTCGGAAGCCATTGCTTCGACGAGATCGAGGTCCCCGCCCGCCGAAAAGCCCTTGCCTTCGCCACGGATCAGCGCGACGCGCGTGTCCGGGTCGCGGTCGATATCGCGCCAGATGTCCGCGAGTTCGCGATGCATGTTCGCGTCGGCGGTGGAGAGTCCGCTCTTGTTCGTGCCCGCGCCGCTCATCACGACTTCGAGCACGCCGTGCGGATGCCGCTGCAGTTTCAGCGAGGTGTAATTCGCGTAGAAAGAGAGATCGCTCATGGCGGTTCCTTCGGGTAAGGGACTTCGATGAAGCCCGTCAGTGCGGCTGATAAATCCACTTGCCATCGCGGATTTCCACCATCACGCGCGCACGCTGGTCGAGGCCGATGTGGTCGTTGGGCGTCATGTTGACGAGGCCATTGGTATCGGCGAAATTCTTCGTGCCCTCGAGCGCGTCGCGCAGCGCACGGCGAAACTCCGGCGTGCCGGGTGCGCCCGCTTTCATCGCGAGCGGCATGGCCCGGTTCAGCAACATGCCCGCGTCCCACGCGTACGAGCCGAACGCCGACACCGAACCCGGACCGCGCTGCGCCTCGTACAGTTTGATGTACGCAAGCGCAAGACGTTTCGCGGGATGATCGTCGGGAAGCTGCGCAGCGACGAGCACCGGGCTCGTCGGCAGGAAGGTGCCGTTGCAATCGGCGCCGCACACGCGCAGGAAATCGCGATTCCCGGTGCCGTGGTTATGATAGATCTTGCCCTTGTAGCCGCGCATCACGAGCGTCTTCGGCGGCAGTGCGGCGGGCGTGCCGGCCGCGCCGACGACCACCGCATCCGGCTTCGCCGCGAGAATCTTGAGGATCTGCCCAGTCACGCTCGGATCGGTGCGATTGAAGCGCTCATTCGCGACCATCGTGATCTTGTGCAATTGCGCGAATTTCGCGACTTCGACATAGAACGTTTCGCCGAGCGCATCCGCCTGGCCGATGTAGGCCATCGTCTTCACGCCGTGATCGCTCGCGTGCTCGGCGATGGCGGACGCCATCATCGCATCGGTTTGCGGTGTCTTGAACACCCAGTGGCGCTTGGCATCGACCGGCTCGATGATCTTCGCCGACGACGCCAGCGAGATCATCGGCGTTTCGCCTTCGGCCACCACATCGATCATCGCGAGCGAATTCGGCGTGATCGACGAACCGATGATCGCATCGACGTGGTCCTCCGAGATCAGCTTCTTCGTGGTCTGCACGGCTTGCGTGGTGTCTGAGGCGTCGTCGAGGACGATGTAGTCGACCGGCCGACCGCCCATTTCCTTCGGCAGCAGCGCGACCGTATCCCGCGCGGGAATGCCGAGCGACGCGGCCGGCCCCGTGAGCGACAGGACCAGACCGATCTTCACAGGCGGCGTTTGCGCGAAAGCCGCCGCCGACGTCATGATCGATACACCGATTGCCCACCGCTTCAGCCCTGCTCGCCAACGCTGCATCCGAGTCTCCTTTTTCTAGTTTCTTGTTGTTTGTGCGCACCGCCGGGCAAGTGTAAGGCGGCGCAATGGCGGGCGCATCGGGCGAAACCCGTTGCGCCGCGCGGTGGCGCTCACTCGTGCAACGCCACCACCGCCTGATCGATCGCGCCGAAAATCGACTTGCCGGCTGCGTCGAACATTTCGATTTTCACGCTGTCGCCGAACTTCATGAACTCCGTCTGCGGCGCGCCGTGCTCGATGGTTTCAAGGCATCGCTTCTCGGCGATACAGCAATATCCGCGCTTGGCGTCCTTGTTCGAGATCGTCCCCGAGCCGACGATCGATCCCGCGCGCAGGTTACGCGTCTTCGCCGCGTGCGCGATCAACTGGCCGAAGTGGAACACCATGTCGATGCCGCAATCCGGCTGCCCGACTTTCTTGCCGTTCCAGTGCACGGTCATGGGTCGATGCACGCGGCCTTCGCGCCATGCGTCGCCGAGTTCATCGGGCGTGACCGCGACCGGCGAAAACGCCGTCGCCGGCTTGCTCTGGAAGAAGCCGAAGCCCTTCGCCAGTTCGGCCGGAATCAGGTTGCGCAACGAGACGTCGTTGACGAGCATCAGCAAACGCACGCTTTTCAGCGCTTCATCGGGCTTCGCGGTCATCGGCACATCGGTCGTGAGCGCGGCGATCTCCGCTTCGAAGTCGATGCCGAACGCTTCGGACGCGCACACGATGTCGTCCGCCGGGCCGATGAAGTCATCGCTGCCGCCCTGGTACATCAACGGGTCGGTCCAGAATTCGGGTGGCATCTCGGCGCCGCGCGCGCGGCGCACGAGTTCGACGTGATTCACATACGCCGAGCCGTCGGCCCACTGGAACGCGCGCGGCAGCGGCGCCATGCAGGACTTCGAGTCGAACGGGAACGCGTGGCGCGCGCGGCCCTGGTTCAGCGAATCGTAAAGATCGAGCAGTTGCGGCGCGTAGAAGGTCCAGTCGTCGAGCGCGCGTTGCAGCGTTCCGACAATCGCATCCGCGATCGCCGCCGTGCGCAGGTCGCGCGAAACGACGACCAGTTGGCCGTCGCGCGTGCCGTCCTTCAGCGTGGCAAGTTTCATAAAGCGTCTTATCGTTGGGTGACGTTAAAGGAAATCTATTTTACGATGGTGAATCCGGCGCGGGATATCTGCCGCTCGCTCTTACCTACTTTAATGTCCTCGATTGATGTCCTCGAAATTTCCGCCCTCCTCCGATGAAGCCGAAGACACAAGCGACGCCGCTGACTCCGACGCCACCGAAGAAAAGTTGCGCTCCGGCATTCAGTCGATCGAGGTCGGCTTTCGCCTGCTCGACGTGTTGACCCACGAACCGCGCGCGATGATGCTGCGCGATCTCGCGCAGCGCGCGGGCATGAGCCCGGCGAAGGCGCATCGTTATCTGGTGAGCTTTCAGCGGCTCGGGCTCGCGTCGCAGGACCCGGTTTCGGGCCGCTACGAACTCGGCGGCTTTGCGTTGCAGATGGGGCTCGCGCGTCTCGCGCGCGTCGATGGCGTGAAGCTCGCGCGAATCGCGCTCTCCGAATTGCGCGACAGGCTGGACCAGACGGTCGGCATCGCCGTGTGGGGCAACCAGGGGCCGACCGTCGTGCACTGGATGGAATCGAGCTATCCGGCGAAGGCCTCGCTGAAACTTGGCGACGTGATGCCGCTGCTGTCGTCGGCGACAGGGCTGCTGTTCGCCGCGTATCTGCCGCGCAGCAAGACGAAGGCGATGCTCGATCGGGAACTCGCGGCCACGCGGCAATCGCTGGCGGACATCGAACCTGTGCTCGAAGACGTCCGCCGACACGGCGCGGCGCGCGTGGAAGGCATGTTGCTGCCGACGATCCACGCATTCTGCACGCCCGTCTTCGATTCGATGGGCGATCTCGCGCTCGGGCTGATCGCGCTGGGTCACGAAGGCGCGTTCGATACGCGCTGGGGCGGCGAAATCGATACCGCACTGCGCACCTGTGCCGCGGACCTTTCGTATCAACTGGGGTATGCGGATCACGAGCGCTGAAGCGAAAGCGCAGTGAATGCGCGGAACATCGCTTTCGCCGCGCGTGTCATATGCGATTGCCCCGCGTTTGCCCGCGCTTGCCCCTTTCCACGCTTTTCAAGGCAGTTTCGATGTCGTTCTTCCCCTTTCGCCCCCGCGCCACCGATGGCGCCCCAGCCAACACCGCCGATTCCAGACCGCCGCGCCGCTGGGCTCGCTGGGCGCTGGTGCTGCTTGCGGTCGTCGCCCTGCACTGGAGCGCGGCGCGGTGGATCGGGGGCCATGGGAACGTAGCGAATGCGCCGCCCGTCGAGCATGTGCCTGTGCAGGTCGCGCTGTTGACGGCGAAGCCCGTCGAGCCTGCCGCGCCGCCGCCTCCGAAACCTGCTGTTCCGCCGGCGCCGGCTCCTCGCGCGCCAGTAGCGCCGCGCGCGTCGATTGCGCCAGTCGCGCCCCAGCCGAAGCCCGCACCGGTGATGAGCGTCGCGCGCGATGAACCGGATGCGCAAGCCATCGCAGCCGCGGACGCTGCAAGTGCCGCGGCTGCGTCGCAGGCGGCGGCTGCATCCGCTGCGTCGGCGGCTGCGGCGGCGAGCGCGAACGCCGCCGCCCAGGCCGCGGCCGCCCCTGCTGCCCCCGGCGACAAGTTCGACGTCCCGCCAACGGGCGACCTGCGCTACGACACGCTCGTGAACGGTATGATGAACCAGACGGGCACGATCCACTGGACCAACGACGGCCAGCACTACGCGATGGTCGTATCGATTCCGATACCGTTCATCGGACCGTTCGTGTATTCGAGCGAAGGCCACATCGACCGCTTCGGCATCGCGCCCGAACAGTATTCGCAGCAACGCGGCCGCCGCGCCGCCGACGTCACCATCTTCAATCGCGAAACGAAGCAGCTCGTCTATACGCGCACGCCCGCAAACCAGCCGCTCGCCGATGGCGGACAGGATCGCTTCAGCGTCTTCATGCAGCTCGCGAGCCTCGTGCGCGGCTCGCCCGACACGTACAAGCCGGGCGTCACGCGTCAGTTCAGCGTCGCCGATAACGACAGCAACGAGATCTGGCAGTTCGAGACCGTCGGCGATGAAACCGTGCAGGCGCGCGGCGGCTCGTTCAGCGCGCGGCACTTCACGCGCCTGCCGCGTCGCGAGGGCGACCGCCGGCGTATCGACGTGTGGCTTGCGCCGTCGCTCGGCTGGCTGCCCGCGCGCATCCTGCAGACCGAGCCGAATGGCATGCAGATCGAACTGCTCTGGCGCGGCAAGCTTCAACCGCCAGGCGCGGCGAATAGCACACCGCCCGATGGCGTCGAAACCACCGGTCCGGGCACGCCAGATGCGTCTGACGATTCCGCGCCCGACGCCATGCAACCCGTCAAGCCCTGATGCCTGTCGCGATTTGCTGACGAAGGGCGCTCTATCCGCAACCGCATTGACTACGGAGCCGACATGCAGGTGACGATCAACGGTATCGACACGCGTTATGTGCTGAGCAACGAGGGCGGCGGCCCCTGGCTGACGTTTATCCACCAACTCGCGGGCGATCTGTCGGTGTGGGACCAACAGGCCGGCTACTTCCGCGACAAATACACCGTGCTGCGCTACGACCTGCGCGGCCACGGCGAGACGGCGCTGTCACCCGAAGCGTTCAGCATCGAACAGCTCTCCGACGACCTCGCCGAATTGCTGCACAAGCTGGGGGCGCCGAGCACGCATGTGGTCGGGCTGTCGATCGGCGGAATGGTCGCGCAGCAGTTCGCGGCGGATCATGCGGCACTCGTCGATACGTTGACGGTGGTCGGCGCGCCCGCCTTCACGCCCGAGGAAGCGCGTCCGACATTCGCGCAACGCGCAGCATCCGTGCGCGAAAACGGGACTGCGAGTATCGTGGAGGGAACGCTCGAACGATGGCTTACAGCGGACTTCCGCCGCAGGCATCCCGAAGTCGTCGAGCCGGTCAGCGAGACGATAATGCGTACTCCATCGGAAGGTTTCGCGCGTGCGGCCGAGGCCGTATGCAACTTCGATGTACGCAATAAACTCGCTTTGGTGGCGAAGCCCACACTCGTCGTGGCCGGAAAACATGACACGGGCACGCCATATGCTGCATCGAAGCTGATCGCCGACGCCGTGCCGGGTGCGCGTTTTGAAACACTCGACGCGGCGCATCTGTCCCCGATCGAATCTTCGACGCAATTTACCGCCCTGCTTGAAACATTTTTGCGGAGTTCTGTCTAAAAGAAAGCCTCGATGGGCTTCTGGCAACACGTCGAGGCCACCCCTTGAATTCCAACCCAAGCGCTCCATCTACGGTGCAGGAATTGCCAGGAGCAATCAGGAATAAGGAGTGTCGCCATGCAAATGATCTACAACAGCCCTAACTATTGTGTTGTCGAATTCCCGCCGCAGGACAACCACCTTGCCATGAAGGCCGGTGGCTACGAGATCGTCGACAAGAACATGCAGCGTGAAATCTTCATCGATGGCGCGCTTGCGGCCAAGTTTCGCGAGCATGTTCAAAAGCTGATCGCGGAGGAACAGTCGCTCGAAGATGTCGATGAATTTCTGGGCCAGTTCGATATTCTGATGAACCAGCCGGTGATTCTTCACTGAATCGTTCACCGGCGCCGGCTTCGCGCCGCACTGATGCTGTACAGGTGACACCCCGTGAACCCCGTCGCACGCGACGGGGTTTTTGTTTTTGTGCGCTCCCCGATGGCTGCCGCGCCGGCAACGGCACCGCGCCCGTCCGGCTACAATGGCAGACCGTCTTCCTACTGGTGCAAACCTTGCCTGCGATGAACCAGACCGCCACTCCGACCGCACCGGCCGACGCCGCCGGCCGCCCATCCCGCCGTGCATACACGCGCGGCGCGGCGTTGCCCGCACTGTTGCAGCAGCGCATCCTGATTCTCGACGGCGCGATGGGCACGATGATCCAGCGCTACAAGCTCGACGAAGCGGCGTATCGCGGCGAGCGGTTCAAGGACTACGGACGCGACATCAAGGGCAACAACGAGTTGCTGTCGATCACGCAGCCGCACGTGATCCGCGAGATCCACGATCAGTACCTCGCCGCCGGCGCGGACATCGTCGAGACGAACACGTTCGGCGCAACGCGCGTGGCGCAAGCCGATTACGGCATGGAAGAGCTTGCGGCCGAGATGAACCGCGAGTCGGTGAAGCTCGCCCGCGAGGCCTGCGACAAATACTCGACGCCGGACAAGCCGCGCTTCGTCGCGGGCGCGATCGGGCCGACGCCGAAAACCGCGAGCATTTCACCCGACGTGAACGACCCGGGCGCGCGCAACGTGACCTTCGACGAACTGCGCAGCACGTACTACGAGCAGGCGAAGGCGCTGCTCGAGGCGGGCTGCGACCTGTTTCTCGTCGAGACGATTTTCGACACGCTGAACGCGAAGGCTGCGCTTTTCGCGCTGGATGAACTATTCGAGGATACCGGCGAACTGCTGCCGGTCATGATCTCCGGAACGGTGACGGATGCTTCGGGGCGGATTCTGTCGGGACAGACGGTCGAGGCGTTCTGGAATTCGCTGCGCCACGCGCGGCCGCTGACGTTCGGTCTCAATTGCGCGCTGGGCGCCGCGCTGATGCGACCGTATATCGCCGAATTGTCGAAGCTCTGCGATACGTACGTGTCGTGCTATCCGAACGCGGGCCTGCCGAATCCGATGAGCGACACGGGCTTCGATGAAACGCCTGATGTGACTTCGGGATTGCTGAAGGAATTTGCGCAAGCGGGGTTGGTGAACCTCGCGGGCGGGTGCTGCGGGACGACGCCGGAGCATATTGCGGAGATAGCGAAGGCACTCGCCGATGTAAAGCCGCGCAAATGGCCCTCGCACTATCGCGATGCAGCCTGATCAAGACAACCACACACTGCACACCATGACCGATCACACGATGCGCCTCTCCGGCCTCGAACCGTTCAACGTCACCGAAGGCTCTCTCTTCATCAACGTCGGTGAGCGCACCAACGTGACCGGATCGAAGGCCTTCGCGCGCATGATCCTCAACGGCCAGTTCGACGAAGCGCTCGCCGTCGCGCGCCAGCAGGTCGAGAACGGCGCGCAGGTCATCGACATCAACATGGACGAAGCGATGCTCGATTCGAAAGCGGCAATGGTCCGCTTCCTGAATCTGATCGCATCGGAACCGGACATCGCGCGCGTGCCGATCATGATCGACTCGTCGAAGTTCGAGGTGATCGAGGCCGGCCTCAAGTGCGTGCAGGGCAAGGCGATCGTGAACTCGATCTCGCTGAAGGAAGGCGAAGCACCGTTCCGCCACCACGCGATGCTGATTCGCCGCTACGGCGCGGCAGCCGTGGTGATGGCCTTCGACGAACAAGGCCAGGCCGACACCTTCGAGCGCAAGACGCAAATCTGCAAGCGCTCGTACGAGTTCCTCGTGAACGAAGTGGGTTTCCCGCCCGAAGACATCATCTTCGACCCGAACATCTTCGCGATCGCGACGGGCATCGAAGAGCACAACAACTACGCCGTCGACTTCATCAACGCGACGCGCTGGATCAAGCAAAACCTGCCGCACGCGAAGGTGAGCGGCGGGGTGTCGAACGTGTCGTTCTCGTTTCGCGGCAACGACACGGTGCGCGAGGCGATCCACACCGTGTTCCTGTATCACGCGATCCAGGCCGGCATGGACATGGGCATCGTCAATGCCGGACAACTCGGCGTCTATCAGGACCTCGATCCCGAACTGCGCGAACTCGCCGAAGACGTCGTGCTGAACCGCCGCGCCGACGGCACCGACCGTCTGCTCGAAGCCGCCGACCGCTTCAAGACCGGCGCCGCGAAAAAGGAAGAGAACCTCGAATGGCGCAACCAGCCGGTCGAGGCGCGCCTCTCGCACGCGCTCGTGCACGGCATCACGAACTTCATCGTCGAGGATACGGAGGAAGTGCGCGCGAAGATCGAGCAGGCGGGCGGGCGTCCGATCAACGTGATCGAAGGCCCGCTGATGGACGGCATGAACATCGTCGGCGACCTGTTCGGCGCGGGCAAGATGTTCCTGCCGCAAGTGGTCAAGTCGGCGCGCGTGATGAAGCAGGCCGTCGCGCACCTGATCCCGTACATCGAAGAAGAAAAGAAGCGCATGGCCGATGCCGGCGCGGACGTGCGCCCGAAGGGCAAGATCGTGATCGCGACCGTCAAGGGCGACGTGCACGACATCGGCAAGAACATCGTGTCGGTCGTGCTCCAGTGCAACAACTTCGAAGTGGTCAACATGGGCGTGATGGTGCCGTGCGCCACCATCCTGCAGAAGGCGAAGGAGGAAGGCGCGGACATCATCGGCCTGTCAGGGCTGATTACGCCGAGCCTCGAGGAAATGGCCTACGTCGCGTCCGAGATGCAGCGCGACGACTATTTCCGCGGCAGGCAGACGCCGCTCCTGATCGGCGGCGCGACGACTTCGCGCGTACACACGGCCGTGAAGATCGCGCCGCATTACGAAGGTCCGGTGGTCTATGTGCCGGATGCGTCGCGCTCGGTATCGGTGGCGTCGAGCCTGCTGTCGGATGAAGGCGCGGCGAAGTATCTCGACGACCTCAAGATCGACTACGACCGCATCCGCACGCAGCACGCGAACAAGAAGGCGCTGCCGATGGTCACTTATGCCGAGGCGCGCGCCAACAAGACCAGGGTCGACTGGGCGAACTACACGCCGAAGAAGCCGACGTTCATCGGCCGGCGCATATTCAAGAACTACGACCTCGCGGAACTGGCGAACTACATCGACTGGGCTCCGTTCTTCCAGACCTGGGACCTGGCCGGCCCGTATCCGGCGATCCTGAACGACGAGATCGTCGGCGAATCGGCGCGGCGCGTGTTCTCCGACGGCAAGTCGATGCTCTCGCGCATCATCCAGGGCCGGTGGCTCACGGCGAACGGCGTCGTCATGCTGCTGCCCGCGAACACCGTGAACGACGACGACATCGAGATCTACACCGACGAAACCCGCACCCAAGTCGCGCTGACGTGGCGCAACCTGCGCCAGCAGAGCGTGCGGCCAGTCGTCGACGGCGTGATGCGGCCAAACCGGTCGCTTGCCGATTTCATCGCGCCAAAGGATTCGGGCGTGGCCGACTACATCGGACTCTTCGCGGTGACGGCGGGCCTTGGCGTCGACAAGAAGGAGCAGCAGTTCGAAGCCGATCACGACGACTACAGCGCGATCATGCTGAAGGCGCTCGCCGACCGCTTCGCCGAGGCCTTCGCTGAAGCGCTCCATGCACGCGTGCGCCGCGAGTTGTGGGGCTACGCGTCCGCCGAAACGCTCGACAACGCCGCGCTGATCGCGGAGCAATATCGCGGCATCCGTCCGGCGCCGGGTTATCCCGCGTGCCCGGATCACCTCGTGAAGAAGGACATGTTCGACGTGCTGCAGGCCGGCGAAATCGGCATGAGCGTGACGGAATCGCTCGCCATGTTGCCGGCCGCGAGCGTGTCGGGCTTCTATCTGGCGCATCCGGACAGCACGTACTTCTCGGTCGGCAAGATCGGCGACGACCAGGTGGAGAGTTTCGCGCAACGCATGTCGCTGTCAAAGAAGGACGCAGAGCGCGCGCTGGCACCGTTGCTCTGACCAACATACGCGCTACCTGATACGGAAAAACACCGGGCGCTGCGGTCAGGAATTTTTTATTTCCGTAGACTTGGCGTTGCGAATGCCCGTCATGGCGACGGTCACGCATTTTTTTGTCACGGAGAAAGCCGCATGAAGAAGCTGACGCCCGTCGTTGCCGTTGCCGCAGCTGTCCTGTTCACGTCCGGTGGTTCAGTCGCGTTCGCTCAAAATGCGAGCAGCGTGTCGTCGTATTCACCGCCGGTCACCGAGCACAAGAAGAAGCCCAAGAAGCCCAAGAAAGGCGCGAGCGCGCCGGCCGCGAGCAGCAACGGTCAAACGCAGTAGCAGGAACCGCGGTTTCCCGTTATGTCATAAGAAAAAACCCGCATCGTTTGTCGATGCGGGTTTTTTTTGACTGCGCTGGAGAAAGCGCCTCACCCAGAGCAGGTGTTCAGCGCTTCCTTAATCCCGCAGCAGCGGCGCAAGGCAATTCTGCCTTCACACGCCCCAAAGAATGTCGGTGTTCGCCTTCTGCGCGAGGCGCAGCATGTCGAGGAACGGAAAGGCACGCTGCGCGAGGCCGATCGGAATCTCGTGCGGCTCGTGGCCTTCTTCGCCTTCGTGAAACCGCCCGTCGTGCTCGGCGCGTTCCTTCTTGTCGACGACCACGGCCGATTCCAGTTTCTGGATCGCGACCGGCAGTTCATCGTGCATGATGACCCCGCGTTCGCTGAGATGTTTGCCGATGATGCCGAGCAGATACTCCGCCAGGTCTGCGAGCATCATGACGTCGGGTGCGGCGCTGGTTTTGAAAGTGATCAGCATGGCAAGGTCCTTTTCCTTATGTTGGGTTGTAAGCGAAACGCGTCGGCCGCGTATCGGACGCATAGGCCACGGCGCGTATGTTTCCCAGACGGCTTCCCTGACGACGACCCTGATTCGACATATTAGCACCTGCTAAAATCCGGTTTCGACATCCAAGGCAATCGGAATGGTCGCAAATCGTGAAGCGCGCGAAAGCCGCCGCACGCGCCTCCCCGATCCGATTGACCCGATTGCACGCCGGCCTTCGCGCCCGCGTCACGCCACACCACACTGGACCCGGTCCACTGGATCACACTCAGCATGCTGCCCGCACACAAACACACCCTCGAAACGCTCCTCACCAGCGCGGTCAAGCAGGTCGCGCTCGCCACTCAGGGCGCGTCGGAAGCCGCGTTCGTCGAACCGTCGATCGTCCTCGAACGTCCGAAGGTCGCGGCGCATGGCGACGTCGCATCGAACGTCGCCATGCAGCTCGCCAAGCCGCTGCGCGCGAATCCGCGCCAACTGGCCCAGCAGATCGTCGATGCGGTGCTCGCGAATCCGGCCGCGAAGGGTCTCGTCGACGGTGCCGAAGTCGCCGGCCCCGGCTTCATCAACCTGCGTCTCGCGGCTACCGCGAAGCAAGCAGTGGTCCCGGCCGTGCTCGCGGAAGGCGCGGACTATGGCCATTCCACCCGCGAAGCAGGCAAGCGCGTGCTGATCGAGTTCGTCTCGGCGAACCCGACGGGGCCGCTGCACGTCGGCCACGGCCGTCAGGCCACCCTCGGCGACGCGCTCTCGAACCTGCTCGCGACGCAGGGCTACGCGGTGCATCGCGAGTTCTACTACAACGACGCCGGCGTGCAGATCGGCAACCTCGCGATCTCGACGCAAGCCCGCGCCCGAGGGCTCAAACCCGGCGACGCCGGCTGGCCGGAAGCCGCGTACAACGGCGAATACATCGCGGACATCGCGCGCGACTACCTGGCGGGCGCGACCGTCGCGGCGAAGGACGGCGCGCCGGTCAAGGGCAAGGGCGACGTCGACGACCTCGATGCGATCCGCGTCTTCGCCGTCGCCTATCTGCGCCACGAGCAGGACATGGACCTGACCGCGTTCGGCGTGAAGTTCGACCAGTTCTACCTGGAGTCGTCGCTGTACAAGGAAGGCCGGGTCGAAGCGACGGTCAACGCGCTGGTCGCCGCCGGCAAGACCTACGAGCACGAAAACGCGCTCTGGCTGCGCACGACCGACGACGGCGACGACAAGGACCGCGTGATGCGCAAGTCCGACGGCACCTACACGTACTTCGTGCCGGACGTCGCGTATCACGTCGCGAAGTGGGAACGCGGCTTCACGAAGGTCATCAACGTGCAGGGCTCGGACCACCACGGCACGATCGCGCGGGTGCGCGCCGGGCTGCAGGGGCTGGGTGTCGGCATTCCGAAGGGTTACCCCGACTACGTGCTGCACAAGATGGTTACCGTGATGCGCGACGGCCAGGAAGTGAAGATCTCGAAGCGCGCGGGCAGCTACGTGACGGTGCGTGACCTGATCGAATGGTCGGGCGGCATGGCGCCGGGCAGCGAAACGGCACCGGACGAACTCGACGAGGAAACGATCCGCCGTGGCCGCGACGCCGTGCGCTTCTTCCTGATCTCGCGCAAGGCGGACACCGAGTTCGTGTTCGACATCGACCTGGCGCTCAAGCAGAACGACGAGAACCCCGTGTACTACGTGCAGTACGCGCACGCACGGATCAGCACGATCCTCTCCGACTGGCAGACGCGCTACAACGGCGATCTCGCGCAGGCGGGCCACGCCGACCTCGCGCCGCTTTCGAGCGAACGCGCGATGGCGCTGCTCAACAAGCTCGCCGAATACCCCGACATGCTCGCGCATGCCGCCGACGAACTCGCGCAGCACGCGGTCGCGTTCTATCTGCGCGACCTCGCTGGCGAATTCCACTCGTTCTACAATGCGGAGCGCGTTCTCGTCGATGAAGAGGCGCCGCGCAATGCGCGCATCGCATTGCTCGCGGCGACGCGTCAGGTGCTCGCGAACGGCCTGGCGACAATCGGCGTTTCCGCTCCCGTCAAGATGTAAATGCCACCCGGTGCATCGGCCCGGCCGCCCGTCGCGCAATTCGGACTTTTCGGCGCGTTCAGGCGGCCGGGCCGTGCGCTGGCCCGCTTCGGGCCGCCGTTATAATCGGCGGCCATCCAGAAGACTTTTTGCAGGTGATTCATACGATGGCAAAACCACGCGGCACGTCGAAGCAGTCGAAGCAAGCCGGAGGAACCTTTCTCGGTATCGTGCTGGGCTTGATTGTCGGCCTGGCAATCGCAGTCATCGTCGCGCTGTACATCACGCGCGCGCCCACTCCGTTCGTGGCGAAGGTCGCGCCGCCCACCGACTCGGGCTCGGCGCCCGCCGCCGCGCAGCCATACGACCCGAATCGCCCGCTGCAGGGCAAGACGCCCGGACAGCCCGTGCCGCAAGCCGCGCAACCCGCGCCGCCGAACACCGCGCCGGGACAGACCAACAACCAGACGCAGTCGTCGGGGATGCTTGAAGAGCCGCAGATCGTCGAGGTGCCGCCGGCTTCGAACGGGTCGGCGGCTGCGCAGAAGCCCGCCGCGCCTTCGCAGGGCACGAGTTCGACCATCGCGAAGAAGCCGTCGGCGAGTGCGCCCACCGCCACCAGCACGACCAGCACGGCGAGCGCGTCGGCCAGCAAGAGCACGTCCGCGCCGACCGCCGCCAAAGCCAACCCGCCCGCGCCCGGCGACGTGAACACTGGCTACTTCCTCCAGGTCGGCGCGTACAAGACGCAGGCCGATGCCGAGCAGCAGCGCGCCCGGCTCGGTTTCCAGGGCTTCGAGTCGAAGGTCACGGAACGCGATGCGGGCGGCGTCACGTACTATCGCGTGCGCATCGGCCCGTTCACGAAGTTCGAGGACATGAACAACGTGCGCCAGCGTCTTTCCGATGCGGGCGTCGACACCGCGGTGATCCGCTTCTCCAAGCAATAGGCATCGAAAACCCGCGCCCTTGGCTGTATCGACGTATCGAGGGCGCGGGTCGGGAACGCTGCTTAAGCGTGGCTTAAGTGTCCTGTGTCCCACTGGCGTCCTTGCCCTCATTGGCCTTTTCACGCACCTTCCCCGTCACATCATGAAAAAACTGTTCAGTGCGCTCGCTGTCTCCCTCGGTATTGCAGTCGGCGCGATGAGCGCCATGAACGCGGCTCACGCGTCGCCTGCCGCGCCCGTCGCCGGCACGGACTACACCGTGTTGCAGACCGCCCAGCCCGTCGATGCGGCCGGCAAGGTCGAGGTCATCGAGTTCTTCTGGTATGGCTGCCCGCATTGCAACGAGTTCGAGCCGTACCTCGAGGCGTGGGTGAAGAAGCAGGGCCCGGATGTCGTGTTCAAGCGCGTGCCGGTCGCTTTCCGCGACGACTTCATTCCGCACTCGAAGATGTATCACGCGCTCGACGCGCTCGGCGTCGCAGAAAAGGTCACACCAGCCGTCTTCCACGAGATTCACGTCAAGAAGAACTATCTGCTGACGCCGCAGGCGCAGGCCGACTTCCTGGCGACGCAGGGCGTCGACAAGAAGAAGTACATGGAGGCGTACAACTCGTTCTCGACGCAAAGCGCGATCCAGCGCGACAGCAAGCTGATGCAGGACTACAAGATCGATGGCGTGCCGACGCTCGTCGTGCAGGGCAAGTATGAAACCGGTCCGGCCGCGACCAACAGCCTGCCGGGCACGACGCAAGTGCTCGACTATCTGGTCGCCCAGGTTCGCGCGAAGAAGATGTAAAGGCGGGAGATTACCGCTGGCGCCCGTGGTTGGGCGCTACGCTATTTACGCCGTTTGACGCGCGCATCAAACGGCGTAAAAGCAGCAGCAGCCAAAACCAGAACTAAGACTAAAACTAAAACGCCACGTAGGGCGTGCTCTTCCCCGGCAGATCGAACCCGACATAGACATGCCGCCCGTAGAAGAACGGCAATCCAAAGTCGAAGAACCGCGAGTCGCCGAAATTGCCGGCCAGGCTATTGAACGCGAACTTCCCGCCGCTCGCCGTCAGCGTGCTCGCGCTGACCACTTTGAAATTCACCGTCGATGCCGAAACGCCATCCGTGCTGCGAACCGCATTCGACAACGCCAATTCCGAACCCGGACAGTAGAACGCCGACGACGACTTGCACGCCGGAATCGAACTGTCGCTGAAGAAGGTGCCGTTCGAGCCTGAGTCGAAGAAGGTCGTGACGGAAGCGTTCTTGTAGCTGCCGTTGAGGTTGCCCGTGCCGTCGGTGGCGAACACGGTCACGCCGCTGATCGCGTTGTTGCTCTGCGTGCCGATGCCGAATATCAGCGTGCCGGACGCGGACGCGGCGCCGCTATCGGCGACAGGCGGCATTTGCACGATCACGCCGTTGTTGTCGACCGCGAACCGCGTGACCGGATTGACGACCTGCTGCGCGAGTGGCGCTGCGGTCGGCGAGCAATTCGTGCCGTTCGGGCACGAGTAGTACAGGCTCTGCGCCGCATTCAGGCAGGTCGTGCCGCAATCGTAGATCGCGTTGCCCACGCCGAGGATGCCGTGCGCGCCGAGATCGGCCGTGGTGGTCTCGTTGCTGCCGTTGACGCAGCCGCTCGCCGGAACCGTCGACGCACCGAGATCGCCGATCACCTGCACCGGAATGTTGGACGCCGTTTCGCCGCCGATCTTCACATCGGCCTGACGCACCGTGCCCCAGGTGAAACCATCGGCGAACTGCGTGCATTCGGCGAGCTGGCCGCCGCCCTGCGCGACGCTGACCGGCAGGCTGCCGAGCACCTGCTGCGCGGCGTCGCGGACGATGCGCAGGCCGAACGAGCCGGTGTCGAGCTGGATGTTGTCGATGGTCTGGCAAACGGACGTGCCGGGCGCGCAGATCGTCACCGTCACGTTCGGAATGTTCACGAAATTCGCAGCGCCCGCGTTGACCGTGATCGGCACGGAATTCGAGCCGTTGGGCGTGATCGGCTGGCTGTTCGCGCCGCTCGTCCCGCCCCCGGTGCCGGAGCCGCTGTTCGAGCCGCCACTCGATCCGCTATTCGAGCCGCCGCCCGAACTGCCGCTCGACGAGCTACTGGAGTTGTTGTCGCCACCGCCGCCGCCGCAAGCGGCGAGCGCGGCTGCGAGCATCGCTGTAACGAACCATCGAAGCAGGCGCGTCAGGAATGGCGACGATGAATCGATGCTGTAGGGCGTCGGACGCATGTGAGTTTCTCCCGTCCGTTACTGGATGTCGCTGGCGCTGACGCCGGCGGGCAGCGCGTCTTGCAAATACGCCTTGCCGGCGAACGAGCCCATGTGGCCGCCCGACTGCACGATGAGCCCGGAATCCTCCACGCTGACGGGCCCGCGACTGCCGCGCGCCGCGCGCTGCGCCTTCAGGGCCTGTAAATACTGCGGAAAATAGTTGCCGAGCAGGTTCGGCAGGTCGGGCATCTGCCGTCCCTGCCACGCGATGCCGAACACGACGCCCGCCGCCGAAACGTACTCGTTCACCACCGTGCCGCTGGCCAGCGTCGTCGAGCTGACCGAATACGAAGGGGCCGAGGAGGACGCGGCGGTCTGCGAAGCCGAAGCGCCACCGGGAACGACGGCCGCGCGCGACACCGCGCCGTTGGCCGTGGCGCCATTCGGCGTCGCCATCGGCGCGCCGCCGAGCACGGCGTGGGCCGGCGCCGCGGCGAACGCGGCAACCAGGCTGGCGAGCAAAGGCAGAACGAACCGCGATACAACGCGCGGCGTGGCTGCAAGATGGCCGTTATGGGAATGAACCGGTGACTTCACTGCTCCTCCTGCGTCTTTCATCCGGCCGCTCGATCGCGGGGATCGTGTTTGTCGGCCGAAACGGTATTGCCAAGGAGAACCGACAACCGCAAACACACAGCTTTCGATTCAATTCAACGAAGTATGCCAGCCGGAACCCACGGGCCGGAACTTTGGGAGCACCCGGGCGCTAAGTGATTTCCCTCAAAAATCGGATCATAGGGAAAAAATAGCCGCGCAAATAGCAACGCGGGGCGCAATTATGCGCCCCGCGTCGGATATATCGGACGAATTCTTCGGCCTGGGTCTGGCGGGCTAGAAGCCGAGGCTTGCCAGCAGATCGTCGACCTGCGACTGATCCTGCACGACATCGGTGCGGCCTTCGGGATTGATCTGCGGACCGTTGAGCAGCGTCTCCGGGCTGCCGCTCGCCGAAACGAGCGCCGCCGCCGACGCCGCGAACTGCTCGCGCCGCTCGGGCGCGATGTTTTCCAGCAGCACGCCGAGCAGTTGCTGCTCGATCAGGTACACGACGTCCGTGATCTTCTTGATGACCTGCCCCGTCAGATCCTGGAAATCCTGCGCCAGCATGATTTCGAGCAGTTGAGCGTTGGTCGCCTGCGTGTTTTCCGGCACTTGCTTGAGGAAGCCGCGCGTATCGGCGATCAGCGCGCCCGCCTCGCCCTTCGCGAGCGGCGCCGCGTACCACTCGCCCCAGCGCGCATCGAGCGCTTGCGCGTCGCGCTGCATCGCTTCCTGCATCGGCTTGGCGAGTTCGATCGCGTTCAGCGCGCGCTCGGCGGCCTGCTCGGTCATCGTCGCGACGTATTTCAGGCGATCGCGCGCGTCCGGCACCATTTCCGCCGCCGCCTCGACTTGCTTGTCGAGGCCGAGTTCGCGCATCGAGTCGCGCAGCGTGCGCGTCAACTGGCCGATGCGCGCGAGGATGCGATCACTCGATGGATCACTGTCGCTGTCGGCGACGGCGACGGCCACGGCCAGTCCGCCCTGGTTAGTGAAGTCGTCCACGGTCAGCTCCCGGTTTTCGCCAGCTTCTCGAGAATCTTGGTGAGCTTCTCGTCGAGCGTGGCCGCCGTGAACGGCTTCACGACGTAGCCGCTCGCGCCGGCCTGCGCCGCCGCGATGATGTTCTCCTTCTTCGATTCCGCCGTCACCATCAGCACCGGCAGATGCGAGAGCGTGGCGTCGGCGCGAATCTGCTGAAGCATCGCGAGGCCGTCGAGGTTCGGCATGTTCCAGTCGGAGATCACGAAGTCGAAGCCGCCGCCGCGCAGGCGCGCGAGGCCCGCCGCGCCGTCCTCGGCTTCATCGACGTTCGAATAGCCCAGTTCCTTCAGCAGGTTTCGCACGATACGGCGCATCGTCGGGAAATCGTCGACGACGAGGATCTTCATGTTCTTGTCCATCTTTACTCACTCCAGTGTGTTCTCAATACGGCGTGCGCCGCGTGTGCATTCAAGATTCGAATTCGTGTTCGTGTAGAGCGGCGCTCAGACGCGCTGCACGCGTTCGCCCATCGCTGCGAGCCGCGCCATCACGCGCCGGCTCATTTCCGCGAGCGGCGCGATCTCGCTGACGCCGCCCGTCGCAATCGCCTCGCGCGGCATGCCGAAGACGATGCAGCTCGCTTCGTCCTGCGCGAACGTGTAGGCGCCCGCCTGCTGCATGTCGAGCAGGCCGGCGGCGCCGTCGCGGCCCATGCCGGTCAGGATCACGCCGAGCGCGTTCTTGCCCGCGTGCTGCGCGGCCGAGCGAAACAGCACGTCGACCGACGGCCGGTGCCGGTTCACCGGCGGCGCATCCGACAGATGCGCGACGTAGTTCGCCCCGCTTCTCGCGAGCACGAGGTGAGCGTGGCCCGGCGCGATGTAAGCGTGGCCGGGCAACACGCGCTCGCCGTGCTCCGCTTCCTTCACCGCAATGCGGCACAAGCCGTTCAGGCGCTGCGCGAACGACTTCGTGAAGCCCGGCGGCATGTGTTGCGCGATCATCACGGCGGGCGCGTCGGGCGGAAGCGGCACGAGCAGTTCGCGGATCGCTTCGGTGCCGCCCGTCGACGCGCCGACGATGATCAGCTTCTCGGTACTGACGAGCGGATTGTTGAAAAGCGGCGCCGGTTTCGCGACAGCGCTCGGCGCGCCGGCGTGCGCGTGTTGTGCGTGCGGCGTCTGCCTGACGCGTGCGCGCGACGCCGCGCGGATCTTGTCGGCGAGCTTCTCGGCGTAGTCGAGCATGCCGTCGCGGATGCCGACCTTCGGCTTCGTGACGAAATCGACCGCCCCGAGTTCCAGCGCGCGCAGCGTGATCTCGTTGCCGCGCTCGGTCAGCGACGACACCATCACGACCGGCATCGGCCGCAGGCGCATCAGCTTCTCGAGGAAATCGAGGCCGTCCATGCGCGGCATTTCGACGTCGAGCGTCAGGACGTCGGGGTTGTGCTGCTTGATCAGTTCGCGCGCGACGAGCGGGTCGGGCGCGGTCGCGCATACGTGCATGTCGGGCTGCGAGTTGATGATCTCGGTCATCAGGCTGCGCACGAGCGCCGAATCGTCGACGCACAGCACCTTGATTTTTTGCCCTGCCTGCCAGGTCGTGGTCATGCTTCCTCCACGGTCTTCGTGCCGCGCTCCGCGCGCGCCAGACCGGTAGCGTTCAGCCCTGATGCCGAGCCGAACAATTCGATGCGAGGTTTCGCGGCAGGCTTCGTCGTGCCTTCGGGACGCGCGGTTGCGGTAGCTGTCGCGGCGGCGCCGAACAGCGCCATGCGCGGCTTCACGCCCTGACTGAACAACTCGACGCGCGCCCGCGCTCGCGCGAGCCGTTCCGCGCGCTCTTCCGGCGTGCGCGTGGCAAGCGCCTGCTCACGCTCGACGACGCTCGTCTCCTGCTGCGTCTTCAGCTTCTTGACCATCACCTGGCCGGTGCGCGGCATGAACGCGACCTTGCGCGGATGCATGCCCTGCAAGTCCTCGGCGACGATGCGGATCTTTTCCAGCGCGAGATAGCGCCGCACGAACTCGGAGTTGCGATCGCCGATGTTGATGGTCGTCATGCCGGCGAGCACCGCGCCGCCGCCGAACACCTTCGCCTCGAAGCGTTCGCGCCGTCCGCCGCGCTTGATCATTTCGTTGATCAGCACTTCCATTGCATAGGCGCCGTAGCGCATCGAATCCGATGACGCGTATGACGCGTCCGTGCCGTCGTCGGGCAGCATGAAGTGGTTCATCCCGCCGATGCCCGCCGTGCGATCGTTGATGCATGCCGCCACGCACGAACCGAGCACCGTGACGAGCACCATGTCCTCGCTCGTCATGTAGAACTCGTTCGGCAGCAGCTTCACGCCGGGCTTCTGAAAGTGCGTGTCGAAGTAAAGATTCGACGCGATCGGCAGGCCGCTCATGCGACTTCTCCCGCCAGCACGCGCGCATGTTTCGAATGCGCTCCCGCCTTCGCATCGCGAGCGAGTTCGTACACCGTCTGGCCGCGCAACCTGAACGCCTGCGTCACGTACGTGAAGTTCTCCGAGTGACCGGCAAAGAGCAGCGCGCCCGGCTTCATCAACGGCTCGAAGCGCGACAGCACCTGCGCCTGCGTCGGCTTGTCGAAGTAGATCATCACGTTGCGGCAGAAGATCGCGTCGAACGGCGTCTTCAGGTTGTAGTTCGAATCGGTCAGGTTCAGGCGCTCGAACTTCACGAGCGCGCGCACCTCCGGCCGCACCTTCACCAGGCCCTCATGCACGCCCGTGCCCTTCAGGAAGAAACGCTTCAGGCGCTCCGTGCTCAATGGCTTCACCTGATCGAGCGAATAGACGCCCGCATCGGCCTTCGCGAGCACCTGGCTGTCGATGTCGGTCGAGAGCACCGTGCACTGGCGCGCCGCGTGCTCGCCGAGCGCTTCGATCAGCGTCATCGCGATCGAATACGGCTCCTCGCCCGTCGATGCCGCCGAGCACCACACCGACACCGGCTGCTGCCGGCGCTTTGCGAAATCCGCGAGGATCGGGAAGTGATGCGACTCGCGAAAGAACGCCGTCAGGTTGGTGGTCAGCGCGTTGACGAAAGCTTCCCACTCGGCACTGTCGCCGCTCGCTTCGAGGCGGTCGAGATAGTGCCGGAACGTATCGATGCCGCACGCGCGCAAGCGTCGCGCGAGGCGGCTGTACGCCATGTCGCGCTTGTGGTCGGACAGCGAGATGCCCGCGCGGCGATGGATCAGCTCGCGAATGCGGGCGAAATCCGCCGACGTGAATTCGAAATCGCGTTCGACATCGGAGGTCCTTGGACGCTCAGTCGTGTCGACGCGTACCTGGCGCGTTGCCATCATCGTGCCTCATGCCTCTCGTGGAGTTGCACCGCGCGCCGCGATGCCGATTCCCGACGACCATGCGGCCCGATGCGCGCCGCGTTCGCGCGCTTCGATGAGTCGCCCGTCGCGGGGCGAGATGCCGAAAACCTGCATGGTCGTTTCACGTTGCGTCAAAAACACTGACTTAAAAAGTTTCCCAGTCGCCGTCGGCGGCGGCGGTGGCTCGCGCCGCACGGCTTGCCGTGGCGGGTGTTGCTGCCGCCGTCGCGCTGGTTTTCGGCTGTGCCGTACCTTTATTAACGGCGCGATTACGCGCGACGTTAGGCTCCGGCGCAACTTTCGTGGCGTCGTCGCGCCTGGCCGTCTTGAGCGGCGCCGGCTCGACGCGCGCTGCAAGCGTATTCAGGCGCGCCGCCGCTACCGAAGCAGCCGACTTGACCATCCTGCTCTCAACCCGCCATTGCCCGACGACGTCCTTCAACTGGCGCGTCTGGTCTTCGAGCGACGCGGCCGCTGCCGCCGCCTGTTCGACGAGCGCCGCGTTCTGCTGCGTGACGCTGTCCATCTGCGTGACCGCGCGATTGACCTGCTCGATGCCATCCGACTGCTCGTCGGAGGCCGCGCTGATTTCGCCCATGATGTCGGTCACGCGGCGCACGGCCTGCACGATCTCGCCCATCGTTTCGCCGGCCCGCGCGACGAGTTCCGAGCCGCTTTCCACCTTCCCGGCCGAGTCGCCGATCAGCGCCTTGATCTCCTTCGCCGCCGCTGCGCTGCGTTGCGCGAGCGAGCGCACTTCGCCCGCGACCACCGCGAAGCCGCGCCCTTCCTCACCGGCGCGCGCCGCTTCCACGGCCGCGTTCAGCGCGAGGATATTGGTCTGAAACGCGATGCCTTCGATCACGCCGATGATATCGACGACCTTGCTCGAACTTGACGCGATCGCGTGCATCGTATCGACGACCTGATCGACCACCTGACCGCCGCGCGATGCGATGTCCGACGCGCTGACTGCGAGCTGGCTCGCCTGGCGCGCGTTCTCGGCGTTCTGCTTCACCGTGCTCGTGAGTTCCTCCATGCTCGACGCCGTTTCCTGCAGCGAAGCCGCCTGCTCTTCCGTGCGTTGCGACAGATCGGTATTGCCGCTCGCGATTTCGCGCGCGCCGACGTCGATCGATTCCGCGCCGCGATGCACCGCGCCGACCATCGACGTCAGGTTCGTGCGCATGCGCTCGATGCCTGCGAACAGGCGACCGATTTCGTTGGTCTTGTCGGTGTGGGCGGACTTCGTCAGGTCGCCGCGCGAGATGCGGTCGAAGTGATCGACGGCGTCGTTGATCGGTTGCACGATCAGGCCGCGCAGGGCGACGCGCGTGGCGAGCAGCGTCAGGACCGACAACACCAGCACGACCGCGATCGCCGCGCTGAGCGTGTCGATGTGTGCTGCCGTGCTTGCGCGCAGGTCTTCCGCGTGTTTTTGCTGGAACGCTACCGCGGCGGATGCGGCGGTATCGAACGCGACGAACATCGGGCTGATCTTCGTGTCGGCGATGGCGTGGTAAGCGGCGAGGTCGCCTGCGCGGATTGCCGCGAACTCCGGTTCGACGCCGTTGTGGAGCAGTGCGTCGTGCTGTGTGGTGACTGCGTCGAGGGTCGCCTGCGGCAGTGTGGGCTTGGGTGTATCGAGGTAGAGCTTCCAGTTTTCGTTCGACTTGTCGAGGAGGAACTGGCCGCGGTCCAGGGCTTGTTTTGCTTCGTCGGCGTTGCCGGATTCCGAGAGCGAACGCACGCGGTCGAGTGTTATGCGCGAGCGCAGCAGGTACGACGATGCCTCGCCGAGGGCGCGGATTGATACCATGTCCTGTTGCGCCAGCGCCGAAAGCGATGTGCTCGCGGTGTTCAGTCCCGTCAGCGACAGCGCGCCTACCACCGCGGCGAAGCTCACGAAGAGCAGGCCCACCAATGTCAACGTTGTACGGATCGACCACTTCTTCAACATGTTTCTTCCTTCAATCGGACTGGGTTGTTCGCTGGCGCTTGGGTTGCGGTTGGGGTTGGGGTTGGGGGCGCCGTTGTTTACACCGTTTGATGCGCCTAGGCTTCCATGGAACTTGTATTCATGTCGGTTTATTTGCTCTGCCCCTGTCCGGGGCGGGACTCACTTTCTTTGCTGCTGCAAAGAAAGTAAGCAAAGAAAGCAGCTTCCCACCGCCAATCCTTGCCATGCGCCTCCAGACCGCTCCCTCGGAGTGGTCCAACCGGGGGAGTGTCGTTAGCGGGGTTTCA
>NZ_FCON02000044.1 GCF_001544535.1 Caballeronia choica
TAGGCATCGGGCATCCAGTCCTGCGGCTCGATCTTGCCGTCGGCCTGCATCACGGCGTCGAAGCGTTGCTGCTCGGGGGAGGCGTTGGCATCGGGCGATGTGCCGAGAGACTGGACGTTGCCGGGGATATCGAGGGATTGGGTGTACATCACTGTTCCTTGGTTGGGGAGCGAGTGAAGCGATTATATCCAGACCGACCGGTCGGTTAATTATTTATTTGATCGGGAATAACCCGTAGATGATTTCTCCACACGAATGATTGACCGTGCGCAAAGCATCAGCGAATGAGCGGGAGACTGCATGGGCTGAACCGACCGAGGAGTTAAAGCGCGGATGGCGGGCACTGCGGTCGATGAGGGAATGCGGGAGTGGCCAAACCGACTTGACTCACAACGCATGGCGGAGCGGTGCTCCGTTCACATCATGCCGCCAGTGGCACCGGTTGTGCCGCCCGTGCCGGATGAAGGCGCGGACGTGGTTGTGAGGGGATGAGCAGCGCCCGCCGCCGATATCAGCGAGACGGCGGCCGGATCGGGCATGCCATTAGCGTCGATCGCGCCGGCTGTCGCCAGCGCGCCGAGATCGCTGTCGACGCCTGCTTGCCCGACGACAAACGGTGTCGTCAAAAACGCTGGCGCCGTCAGTGTGACCGAATAGCGCGACTGCAGATTCGCGACGACTGCCGATTGCGCAGCCAGCACATCGGTCTGGTTTGCCAACACCTGCTGGAACCGCGAGTTGCCAGGAAAACCCGCAATCAAGCCGCTCTCGGTCGTGCCGAGTTGTGCAGCGAGGTAGACGAGCATCAGCTCGGTCTCGGGCGTCGTATTGAAGGTGCCACCGGCAAATCCGAGCGAATGCAGGGTCATGCCGCCGGAGGTCACGGCGAGAATGCACGGAAGCGTGGCGTTGAACGTGATGTTGTAGTGCCCACCGCCGTCGGACAGGGCGGACCCCGATCCCTGCGCGCAAGTGAAGCTGACCATCGCGCTGGCGAGCGCCTTGCCCGTGGCGGCGGTGCCGGACAGCACGACGCTTGGCGCCACGTTAGCGCCGCTACAGCCATCCAGACCGATACAGGCGTTTCCGCCGCACCCGACGAGCGCGGCGAGCGAAGCCACGCAAAGTGCAGCCAACCCGGGGCGAGCCAAACGTGCATCGTCAGTGTTCATGTCCGCCTGCCATTGATGCGAGGGCATAAGGAGACCGGTCACATGCAAATGGACCGGTGCCATTTCCAATCTTATGCCCGATGCGCCGAAGCCGCTTGTCACGCCGCACACTTCGCCGCGATATTGCCATAGCGCTCGTCAAGCAGTGAAGGTGCGACTACACCTCATATCGCCCGTGCTTGTCCATTTCCATATCGTTCCGAGTGCTGAACAGTGATTTCACGTTCAGCGCTTCCAGCATGCTGTCTGCGCATCTACACTCAGTCCATCGGTTTATGCGTAGAAGGCGCCGTCCGCTTTCCCTGACCCTGCCAACTGGAGAAGTCAATGCCCATGCTCAAGTTTGATCTCGTCGAAGGCCGCACCGATGAACAAATTCAAACGATGCTCGATGCAGCGCATCGTGCCGTGCTGACAGCTTTCAACGTGCCCGAGCGCGATCGCTATCAGGTCGTCAATGAGCATAAAGCCTCGCGGATGGTGATCGAGGACACAGGTCTCGGCATCACGCGCACCAACAATGTCGTCGTCGTGTCCGTTGTTTCCCGCGAGCGTTCGAAGCAAGCGAAGCAGCTTTTCTATAGCGAACTGTGTCGCGAACTCGAAGCAAGCTGTGGCATCAAACCGAACGATGTCATGGTTTCGATAACCATCAACGCGGATGTCGACTGGAGCTTCGGCAACGGCGCCGCACAGTTCATCACAGGCGAACTTTGAGCTTTGAATTCCATGACAAGGCCAACAGCCTACGCGTTGGCCAGTTATCGAGAGTGTTCACGCTGGGAGCGTGTGCGGTCAATCGACTGGCGGGAAAAACATTCTTTCCCCCATGGCGTCAACGGCGCGGCGCAAGACATCGGCGCGGAACCGGAAGCCGCCGCTTGCCGGCGACCGGTTCGTCAACTACGATCAAGGCTAACGCCATGTCAATCGTCACGGCGCCTCGCTGGGTTATGAACGGAGAAGATGACCATGGACGACAAACCTCTGACGCGCGGAATCGACCATCTTGGGCTGACGGTTCGCGACCTCAACGTCACGCGCGATTTTTTCATCCAGTGCCTTGGCTGGACCCTGGTCGGAGAGCGTCCTAACTACCCTGCGGCCTTTGTGTCGGATGGCCACGTCATGCTGACGCTCTGGCAGGTGACAAATCCCGACGGGCGTGTTGAGTTCGACCGCAAGACCAATGTCGGTCTGCATCACCTCGCGTTACGGGTTGGCAGCGAAGAAGCGCTCAACGATATCTTTACACGCGTCTCAGGATGGCCCGGCGTGGTGGCCGAGTTCGCACCGGAGAACCTGGGTGAAGGACCGAAGCGGCACACGATGGTGTACGAACCCGGCGGCATCCGGCTCGAGTTCGATTTCGACCCGCGCATTTAGACGGTGGGGTCGAAGGTGCAGTTGCGAGGCAGGTTGGGTGCGCGCTGAAACGTCAGCGGCGCCAGGCTGGGGGTCGCCATTTTCGTGTCTCCATAACCTGATGTGGGTGACAGCAGCCGGCTGGTTTCTCGGCTGCGTGGAAAGGACAATAGCGGGATGCGCCGCGCCGCCCAATCCCTCCGTCGACATTGACTCTATGTGGGCGACTTAATGGGCTTCCATCGCCCGCGAGCGCTATCCACTTTCGCCAATCAATTTCCAACTCGCGAAGCGGCGCTTCTCGACACACAAATTGAAGACCTACGTGACCCGGCCTAGGATTCTGAGTACACGATCCGCTCCCCGGTGCAGGAGCGAAGCGCTCTAGCCAACCGGAGAGACCCCCCATGATTGTTTGCAGCAGCGTCGATGCGCTGGACCTGTCGGCCTTGATTCGCGCGGGCGATGCCGTCGTCTGTAGCCAGGGACTCGCCGAGCCCGTCACGCTGACGCGGGCACTGGTCTCGCAACGCAAGGCGATCGGTCCGATCAGTCTCTTCATCGGGCCGACGTACAGCGACACCTTCAATACCGCGCATGGCGATTCCATCGCGTTCAGGAGTTATTGCGGCACGGCCGGCAACGCACCGCTTCAGGCCGCGCGGGTGCTCGACATCGTCCCCGCGCATTACTCCGATCTGCCGCGTCTTTTCGAGCGCGGCATCTTTCCGGCTGACGTCGTCCTGCTGACGCTGAGCGAGCCTGACGAGCACGGCCGCTTCAACCTGGGGCTGGTCAACGATTACGTCGTCGATGCGGCGCGTCGTGCGCGAGTCGTGATCGCCGAAATCAGCGATCGCATGCCGCGGGTGTACGGCGCCGAATTGCCAGCCGACATTCGTCCGCATGTCGTCGTGCGCACGTCGCGCGATCCCATGAGCCTGCCACGCAAGGAACTCGACGATGCCAGTGAGCAAGACCGCGTCATTGCCCAATCGGTCGCATCGCTGATCCCCGACGGCGCGACGCTCGAGCTTGGAATCGGCACGTTGCCCGATCTGGTGTTGCAAGCGTTGCACGGCCACCGCGACATCGGCATCCATTCGGGCGTGTTGGGTGACGGCGTCGCGGACCTGATGGAACGCGGCGTGATCAATAACGCTCGCAAGCCAAACTTTCGCGGCATCAGCGTCGCGGGAATGTTGATGGGAAGCCGGCGCCTGTATGACTTCGCGCATGGCAACAGCAGCGTCTTTCTCGCTGCTCCAGGCGAAACGCACGACATCGGCGTGTTGCGCGCGATCCCGCATTTCATCGCGATCAACGGCGCGATCGAAATCGATTTGACCGGCCAGGTGAACGCCGAAACCGTGAATGGCAAATACGTGGGCGCAGTCGGCGGACAGGTCGACTTCGTGCGAGGCGCCAACGGTTCGCCTGGCGGCCGCTCGATCATGCTGCTGCCAGCTACGGCGCGCAACGGCGCGGTCAGCCGCATCGTCCCCTGTCTGCCGGGCTCGGTCGTCACCACTCCGCGCAGCGACGTCGACATCGTCGTCACCGAGTGGGGCATCGCCGAACTGCGCGGAAAGAGTCTGAGCGAACGCGCGGTAGCCCTTGCCGCGATTGCCCATCCCGACTTTCGCGAACCACTCGAACGGCTGGCTTGCGAGACGGGCCCGATACACGTGACCCGAGCCGGAACCTCGATTCAACGATGCCTGCATGACATCGAGGTCCGTGAGCATCCCTGAAGACAGGACATCTTCAATCGACGCGATCCGCCCCTCTTGCTGACCAAGGGAACTCCAGCACGTATACCCGCCGTTGACCATCAACCCGGCAACGTGATAGCTTTTTGAGCCAAGGAAAACAATAATAAAAAGTGACTCAGGAGGCGCAATGAACGGGCTCAGCATTCACTCCCTGGTGAGGAAAGTCGATCTCTTCACCTTGAAGCTCTTTCTCACCGCGATCGAGGAAGGCCAGATCGGCCGGGCCGCGGTGCGCGAGCACATCGCAGCCTCAGCCGCCACCAAGCGCATCCAGGACCTCGAAGATCTCGCAGGGCTCAAACTGTTGGACCGCAGCCCGAAAGGCGTCGTGCCGAGTGCGGCGGGCGAGGTATTCGCGCGTCACATCCGGATGATGCTCGCCAATCTCGACGACATGCGTCGCGAAATCGGAGAGTTCACGGAAGGCATTCGCGGCCATGTCGCCATCTGCGCGCCGCGCCTGATGATCACGGGATTCCTGGGTAACGAGATCGGCGATTTCACGCGGCGCTTCCCGCTGGTGAACATCGAGGTGCGGGAAGACAGCAATGCGAATGCGGTGAAGGCGGTCGCTGCCGGCGACGTCGATCTGTCAGTGTTCGTTGCGAACAACGAGTTGCCATGCGACACCATCGACATGGTCGAGTATCGGTCCGACAGGCTGGTCGCCGTGCTGCCGCCGAATCATCCGTTGAGCAGCCGGAGCAGTTTGACACTCGAAGAACTGCTCGATCTCGACTTCGTGGCACATCACACGACGGTGATCACCGGCATCCGTCGTGCGGCGATCGGCATTGGCCGGGAACTTCACGTGAAGTTAAGCGTGAACACGGTTGAATCCGCGCGCAGCCTCGTCAGAGCGGGCCTCGGCGTTACCGTGCAGCCAGGATGCATGCTGTCCGTGGAAGATCAGGCGCAACTCGCGGCGGTGCCACTCGACGGCGACTGGGCGAAGCTCAGTCATTGCATCGGGACGCTGCGCGGCCGTTCGTTGACGGCCGCCGCCAAAGCGCTGATCGATCAGCTCACGTCGCATGCGTCGGCGTTGACGGCAGAAGGCAACGCACCACCGCCGCATTCAGGCGCAGACGGCGAACGCATACCGACGAACCCGCTTGCGCATTGAATTGATCACATGCCACCGCCGCTCACCAGCCGCCGAATGACAGGCCGCCGTTCACGCTGATCGTCTGCCCCGTGACCTGGGCCGATTCCTCCGACGAGAGGAACACGGCGACCCGTGCCACTTCTTCCGCGGTAGGCGGTCGTCCGGAAGGGAAACGCTCGACCAGCTTGCTAAAAAGACGATGCTGGAAGTTTTCCTGCGCGAAGATGCGTTCCCACGAGGGCGTATCGGAGGTCAGCGTCAACGAGACGCTATTCACGCGAATCTTCCATCGCGAGAATTCCTTCGCAAGCGCCTTGGTCATCAGGATGACGCTTGCACCGACCGCACCGACGATCGACTCGCCCGGCGTCGGATGCCGGCCGGCATCGGTGCCGACCATCACGACCGCGCCGCCGCGAGTCTTCAGGTGTGGCACCGCCGCGTGGACCGGAAAGATGCGCGCGAAAAAGCGTGATTCGAACGCTTCCACCAGTTGCGCACCGGTCATGTCGGCGAAGGGCATCGGGCTGACCGATCCCTGCGCGCCAGAACTCACGACGATATCGATGCCGCCGTTGATGCTTGCGGCCGTCTCGGCCAGGCGGGTCGCCGCCGCGTAGTCAGCGCAATCGCCGAGGGCGTAGCTGACGCGGTCGGAAATCGAGCGCAGGCCGGCGACGGCTTTTTCCGCGGATTCCTGGGTTCTGCTGTTGATGACGACGATCGCACCGCTCGCGGCAAGCTTCTCGGCGATTCGCAATCCCAGCCCGCCGGATGCGCCCGTTACCAGTGCTACCTTGTCTTCGAAATCGGCATATCGCACGATCTGTCTCCTGTATGTTTGTGGGTTTTGCCAAACACGCGGCTTAGGAAGATCGTAGAGCCGACCCAACCACGACTCAATGAGTGAGTCACGAAGCGGCGCTTCTCTTTCCAAGAAGTACACGTCCCGCTTTGCTTCGCGAAGGCCTGATCTCAAACCTGTACGCTAACGTACAGGTTTGAGTATAATTGGGGCACTCCACGCCTGGCCGTCAGACGCGATCCTCTCAGCAAGATATCGACAACCCCTCGCGAAGGTCTGCATCGAGCCATTTCAATCATGCGCGAAGCGCACCACACCGCGGAGTAACCGAACCGTGGACACACTCACGAACATGCGGATCTTCGCTCGCGTAGCGGAAGAAGGCAGCTTCACCATCGCAGCGCGTCGCATGGACCTCACGACACCCGCCGTGTCACGCGCGATCACCGCCCTCGAAACGTATCTGCGCGCTCGCCTGATCAATCGAAGCACGCGCAGGCTCGTCCTCACCGAAGCGGGAATTCGCTATCTGCAGCGTTGTGAACAGATTCTCGCGTTCGTCGATCAGGCCGAAGCCGAGGCCGCCGACGCCCAGGTCAGTCCGACCGGCCAGCTCCGCATCCACGCGACGGCCAGCTTCGGCCGGACCTATGTCACGCCCGCCATCGTTCGCTACAAGCAACGCTATCCAGCGGTGTCGGTGGACCTCACTCTGTCGCAGCATGTGCCCGACATCATCGACGAGGGATACGATGTCAGCGTGCAACTGACAACCACTGACCTGCCCGATTCCAGCCTCGTCGCGCACCGGCTGGGTACGTTGCACAGCGTGTTGTGCGCAGCGCCCGCGTATCTGAGCGAACATGGCGCGCCACAAAGCGCTCAGGCCTTGTCGCGACATGCATGCTTCCAGTTCGTATCGGCCGTCTACGCCAACGACCGCTGGCTGCTCGAAGGGCCACATGGTGTTGAATCCGTGAATCTTTCGGAAGCGGGTTTTCGGACCAATTCGGCCGACGCGCTGGCGGTGGCCCTGAAGGAAGGAATCGGCATTGGGGCATTGCCGATGTCGACGGCGGTTTCAGCGGTGCGCGATGGCTCTCTGGCCCGGGTTCTGCCGGCCTACCGTCTTCAGCCACTCACGGCATACGCGCTCTATACCTCGCGCCGTTATCTCGACGCCAAGACGAAGACCTTTGTCGAGTTCCTGCAGCAGTTCATCCCAACGATGCTGGAAGCGCATGAGGCAGGTCTGCGGGACATGGCGTAGCGCATGTCGACGAGCCCGGCGCCAGCCATGCTCCACCGCGTTTTCGCGCGCTGCCGGGCGAGAACGCGCTTCCTTCTTCAACTACCTTGCGCGACCCGTACCGAAGCGGCGAGTGCATCGATCGCTTCGGGATTGGCAAGCGACGAGAGATCGCCCGGAGGCTGCCCCACGTAGACCGCCCGCACGACGCGGCGCATGATCTTCATGTTGCGGGTCTTCGGAAGGTCCGGCACGAACAACACCGCGGCGGGCCGGAACGCCACGCCAAGCCCCGCGACGACCGCATCGGACAGCCTCTTTTGCATGGCCGGCGTTGCCTCGACACCGGCCATCAGCGATACCACGAGCACGAGCGATTCACCCTTGACGACGTCCGGCACACCGATCGCCGCGACTTCCGCAGCCATGCCCGTCGCACTGACGAGCGCTTCGACCTCGGACGGGCCGGTTCGCTTGCCGGCGATCTTGAGCGTATCGTCGGAGCGACCGAGGATGAACCAGTAGCCGTCCTTGTCGACATATGCGCGGTCGCCGTGCCACCACACGCCGGGCACTTTGCTCCAGTAGCTCTCGATATAACGCTCTGGGTCGTGCCACAGGCCGCGCGTCAACCCGATCGACGATCGGCGCAACACCAGTTCACCCGTTCCGCCCGGTTCGACGGACCGCCCCGTCTCGTCGACGACATCGGCTCCGATGCACGGCACGGGGCCCGAGAATGCGCAGGGCTTCATCGGATGCAGCACCGTGCCGGTCACGATGGCCCCGCCGACTTCAGTACCGCCGCAATAGTTGATGATCGGTGCGCGGCGCGCGCAGACCTTCTCGAACATCCACCGCCATGCGTCCTCGTTCCACGCTTCGCCGGTCGAGAGCGTGATCCGCAACGACGAAAGATCGTATTGGTCGATACCCGCGCCGCCGGCCTGGATGAAGCTGCGAACGATGGTCGGCGCGATGCCGAGCACGCTCACCCTGTTTTCCTCGATGAGGCGCCAGAAGCGGCCGGCATCGGGATAATCGTGGGCGCCTTCGGCCATCACCATGGTGGCGCCGAGCAAGGTGGTCGAGTAAATGAGGATGGGGCCGACCAGCCAGCCCATGTCGCTCATCCACATCATCCGGTCGCTCGCCTTATAGTCTGCGCACAGGCCCATGTCGAGTGCAAGCTTGACGATGAAGCCGCAATGCGTGTGCACCGTGCCCTTCGGCTTGCCCGTGGTGCCCGAGGTGTACATCACCATCATCGGCGCGTCGGCATCGACCATGGTGGTCGGCGCGTGATCGGTGCGGCCTTCGCAGATCTCATGCCACCACTGGTCGCGTCCGGCCTCCCACGGCAGCGGGCCGTCGACGTTCTTCAACACGACGACGTGCCGCAGCGCCGGCACGTCCTTCACCGCGAGGTCGACGGTCGTCTTCATGTCGATCCGCTTGCCGCGACGCCAGGTGCCATCGGCCGTCAACACGCCCACGGCGCGGCCGTCGTTCAGCCGAGAAGCGATCGCGGCGGGACCGAAGCCCGAGAAAAGCGGCAACACGATGCCGCCGATCTTCGAGATCGCCAGCAATGCCGCGGCCGCTTCCGGCACCATCGGCATGCATACGCCGATGACGTCACCGGGGCCGAAGCCCAGCGCACGCAACCCCTCTGCAAGGCGGCTCGTCTGTGCGCCGAGTTCGGCGTAGCTCCAGCGACGCTTCCTCCCGTCCTCCCCCTCCCACACCACCGCATCCTTTGCAGCATGAGCTTCGTCTTCGTGGCGGTCGAGACAGTTCAACACCGCGTTGCCCGTCGCGCCGACGCACCACTTCGTCCACTCGATGCCTTCCGTGTCGTCGAACACGCGCGAATAAGGGCGATCGAAGCGAATGTCCATATGCTCGATGATCTGGTTCCAGAAGCCCGCCGGGTCCGAGTCGGCAAGCGCGATCAGTTGTCGATAGCCCTGCGGGTCCGCGGATTCGATACCGACGCGCCGCATGAATCCGGCGAGATTGCTCGATTGCACGAGCTCGGCATCCGGGCGCCAGACGATCTTGGCGTTCTCGTTGATCTCTTCCACTTTGTCTGTCTCCATGCGGGTCGTCGCACCGGTGTGGTGGTCGCCTTCGCGAATCGTGTTGTGAGGAACCAGCCGTTGCTAATCAATGCGTCACCCGCGAAGGACTGGCACGCGCCGCAGAGTCGGCCAGCATGGCTTCATGCTACGTCGCTCCCTGCGAACTGCAATTTCCGAATTTCGAACCGCCTGCTTCTCATCGACGAGTTCACTCCCGAAGTCCGCTCAAAGCGCCGCGTCCAGCTCCGGCACCACGCTGAACAGATCGCCGACCAGACCGTAATCGGCGACACTGAATATCGGTGCTTCCGGGTCCTTGTTGATCGCGACGATCACCTTCGAGTCCTTCATGCCCGCCAGATGCTGGATCGCCCCGGAAATGCCCACCGCGATATACAACTGCGGCGCGACGATCTTGCCCGTCTGCCCGACCTGATAGTCGTTGGGCACGTAGCCCGCATCGACGGCCGCGCGCGAAGCGCCCATCGCGGCACCAAGCGTGTCCGCCAGAGGCTCCAGCACCTTCGTATAGTTCTCGCCACTGCCGAGACCACGGCCGCCCGAGACGATGATGTCCGCGCTCGTCAGTTCCGGACGATCGAGTTTCGTCACTTGGCGGCTTACGAACTGCGAAATGCCGGCGTCGGCGGCTGCGTCGATCGTCTCGACCGGCGCATTGCCGCCTGCGGCCGCGACCGGGTCGAAGCCCGTCGTGCGGACGGTGATGACCTTGATCGCATCCGACGACTGCACGACGGCAATCGCGTTGCCCGCATAGATGGGACGCTCGAACGTATCCTCGGCAACGACGGCGGTGATGTCGCTGATCTGCGCGACATCCAGCTTCGCCGCGATGCGCGGCGCGATGTTCTTGCCGTATGCCGTCGCGGGCGCGAGGATGTGCGAGTAGTCGTTCGACGGGTCGCTCAAAAGCGTCAGCACCGTTGCCTCGACGTTTTCCGCGAGGCCATCGGCCAGTTGCGGCGCGTCCGCGAGCAGCACCTTTGTGACGCCTGCGATCTTCGCGGCCGCATCCGCTGCGCCCCGTGCGTGGTGTCCCGCGACCAGTACATGAATGTCCCGGTTCGAGAAGCTGGCGATGACAGCGGCGGCCGCTATCGTATTCAACGTGGCCGGTTTGATCGACGCGGCGTCCTGTTCAGCAATAACCAGAATCGTCATTTCTTTTTCTCCCTTTACAGCACCTTGGCTTCATTCCTGAGCTTCGCGACGAGCGAACCCACATCGGGGACCTTCACGCCAGCGGTGCGCCTGGGTGGCTCACTGACCTTCAGCGTCTTCAGACGCGGCGTCACATCGACGCCGAGGTCTTCGGGTTTCATCGTGACCAGCGGCTTCTTCTTTGCCTTCATGATGTTGGGCAGCGTCACATAGCGCGGCTCGTTCAGGCGCAGATCGGTGGTCACCACGGCAGGCAGCTTCAGCGACAGCGCTTCTGCCCCGCCATCGACTTCGCGCGAAACGGTGGCCCGGCCGCCGGCGATCGTCACACTGGAAGCGAACGTCGCCTGCGGCAGACCCGCCAGTGCCGCGAGCATTTGCCCGGTCTGGTTGGAATCGTCGTCGATGGCTTGCTTGCCGAGGATCACCAGTTGCGGCTGCTCCCTGTCGACCAGCGTCTTCAAAATCTTCGCCACCGCGAGCGGTTCGACCGGCTCGTTCGATTCGACGAGGATCGCGCGATCCGCGCCGATAGCGAGCGCCGTGCGCAACGTTTCCTGCGCCTGCGCGACCCCCACCGACACCGCGATCACCTCCGTCGCCACGCCTCTTTCCTTCAGGCGCACGGCCTCTTCCACCGCAATCTCGTCGAACGGATTGATCGACATTTTCACGTTGGCGATATCGACGCCGGACTGGTCGGATTTCACGCCGACCTTGACGTTCGCATCGACCACGCGTTTCACCGCGACCAGGATTTTCAAGTTCAATCTCCTCACTTTGCTTGCGTTGTTTCACTGACACGCGCCATTGCGCGACCTTTACATGCGCCCCGCTCACGCCTCTGCACGCAAGTACGCGGACGCCTCGTCCTCGACGCGCTGCCACAGTTCTAAAAACGCCATCGGCCGTTCGCCTTCTTCCAGCAGATGCCCGACCAGCCCGATGGCGCGCGCCATCACTTTGCGATGTCGGAACGCACCAGCGGTTTCGGTTGACGGGACATGACATGATTTCCGTGAAGGAGTGAGCAGACGCGCGTTTTAGCGCAGTTCCGCGTAACCATTGTTGAGCACGACGACATCGCGCTCGATCACGCGTGAACGGAAATGCACCACGTTATTCTCATGCCAGACTTCGGTACGGATCGTCTCGCCCGGATAAACCGGCGCCGTGAAGCGCGCACGGAACAGCGCGAGGCGCGTCGGGTCGCTGCTGCACGTCGTCTTCAGCACCGCGTGCGCCGCCACGCCCCAGGTCGCGAGACCATGCAGGATCGGACGCTCGAAGCCGGCATTGCGGGCGACGTCGGGATCGACGTGCAACGGGTTGTCGTCGCCCGACAGGCGGTAGATATGCGCGATTTCCGGACGCGTCGGCAAATCGCAAACCGCGTCGGGCCCGTGCTCGGGCACCGGCGGCGGCGAGCTTGGCGCTTCGTCGCTCGGGTCTCCGCCCGCGCTGTATCCGCCATCGCCGCGACAGAAATTCAACTGCTCGATGGTCGCCAGCAGTTCGCCGGTTGCCTTGTCGGTCACGGTGCGTTCTATCAGCACGAGCGCGCCCTTTCCCGGACCCTTGTCGACAATGCGCGCGACCCGCGAGCGGCCGATCACGGTCGCTTCGCGTGGCAGCGGCTTGTGAACGCGCAACGTCTGCTCGCCGTGCAGCATGCGGACCCAGTCGATCCCGCTACGCGGGTCCTTGACCCAGAAGCCCGGGAAACCGAGCGCGACAGCGAAGGTCGGCGTGACGCGCAGTTCCTTCTCGTAGACGAACGCAAGCTCGTCGGGATCGAGCGGATTCGACCCATAGCCTGCACCGAGGCTATAGAGGATCACGTCGCGGGCACAGTAATGCTGCTCGATATCCTCGAACGGCCAGTTCTTCAGGTTGTGGTAGTCGATCGTCATTGCAGGTTTCCCAGGCTTGGGCCTGAAGCGGGCCATTTGAAGAGCGGCGCGTCCTTCTCCTTGAAGCGCCGCACGGCTTCCTTGTGGTATCCGGTCGTGAACGCGATGCCTTGCGCAAGCGCCTCCATCTCGAGCATCCCGCGCAGGTCGCTGCTCAACGACTGATTGATCGCGCGCTTGGCAAGGCCGAACGCAACGGGCGATGCGTTCGCAAGGCTTGTCGCCAGTTGCCGGGCGCGGTCGTGCAACGCCTCCTTTGCAACGATCTCGAACACAGCGCCCATCTGCCGCGCTTCGTGAGCGTCGATTTCCCGCGCACTGAAGACGAGGTCCCGGGTGCGCGCCATCCCGATCACGCGTGGCAGGGTGTAGAACGCACCGCAGTCCGGAACGAGGCCGACCTTCATGAACGGCATGCAAAAGCGCGCGCGCGGTGTCGCGATCACGAAGTCAGCCAGCAAGGCGAGACTGAATCCGGCGCCATAGGTGACGCCGTCCACCGCCGCGATGACCGGCCGGTCGAGATCGAGCAGCAGGCCGATCCAGCCATGCAGGTCGTCGATGCGCTCGCGTCCTGCCTGGGCGTCGGCCACGTTCATCGCGCGGATGTCGCCGCCGGAACAAAAGTCCTCACCGCTGCCGCGCAGGATGACCGCGCGCACGGAGCGGTCCGCGCGAATCGCGTGGACTGTGTCGCGCAACGCATGGCGCATCGGGTCGTTCAATGCGTTCTTTTGCTGCGGACGGTTCAGCGTCAGCGTGGCGATGCCGTCGGTCAGGTCCACCAGCAGGCTTGCTTCTTCATTCATCGATTTCGCTCCAGTCAGTGGGCGGGAATCCGCGAGGCTCGCGAGAGCGCATTCGAGCGCAGGGTCAGTCGCATCCATCACGCGCGCTCGAAAATCGCCGCGATGCCTTGCCCGCCGCCGATGCACATCGTCTCCAGCCCGTAGCGCCCCTTGCGGCGCTGGAGTTCGTGGAGCAGGGTCGCGAGCATCCGCACGCCTGTCGCGCCGATCGGGTGGCCGAGCGAAATCGCCGATCCGTTCACGTTGAGCCGCGAGCGGTCGTCCCAGCCCCAGCCCTTCAGGACCGCGAGCACCTGGCACGCGAACGCCTCGTTCAGTTCGACGAGATCGATCTGGTCGATCGTGAGACCGGTCTTCTTCAGCAGCTTCCGGACGGCGGGCACCGGGCCGATGCCCATCTTCGCGGGCTCGCATCCGGCTGCCGCCCAGCCCGTGAGATAGGCGAGCGGCGTGAGCTTCAGCTCCGCGAGCTTGTCCTCGGCGACGATCAGGCAGGCCGCCGCCGCATCGTTCTGCTGGCTGGCGTTGCCCGCGGTCACGGTGCCGTCCTTTGTCAGCGCGCGCAGCTTTCCAAGCGACTCGACGCTTGCATCCGCGCGCACGCCTTCGTCACGCGTGAAGAGCAGCGGTTCGCCCTTGCGCTGCGGCACGCTGACAGGCACGACCTCTTCGTCGAAGCGGCCGGACGCCCATGCGTCCGCCGCGCGCTGGTGGCTGCGCACCGCGTATTCGTCGGCGGCTTCGCGGGTGATGCCGTACTCCCGCACGAGATTTTCGGCGGTCTCGATCATCCCCGAGATGTAGCCGAATCGCGCCTCCGGCTGCGAGCGCTCGCGGCCGCGTTCGAGCCGGTCGTGCAGCCTGACGGACCCGGCTCGCGAGCCCCAGCGCATGTCCGTCGTGTAGTACTCGATGTTGCTCATGCTCTCGACGCCGCCCGCGATGACGACATCGGCGGCGCCGCTCTGGACCATCATCGCGGCTGTCACGACGGCTTGCAGGCCGCCGCCACAACGGCGATCGAGCTGCATGCCGGGCACCTCGACCGGAAGACCGGCTTCGAGCGCCGCCCAGCGGCCGATGCACGGCGTCTCGCTGCTGGCGTATGACTGCGCGAACACGACGTCTTCGATGCGGGCCGGATCGATCCCGGTGCGTTCGAGCGTCGCGCGGATGACCGTTGCCGCCAGCGCCTCCACCGGCACCGAACGCAGGCCGCCGCCAAACGTGCCGACCGGGGTCCGCACGGGTGCAACGATCGCTGCTCGTCTCATGGTGTATTCCTCTTGATGAACGTATGCGTGTCAGAAGCGCAGTCCAGACCGCGCGCGTAATCGCCGTGATGCGCCCGCCGGCCGTCTTGCGTTGCACGACGAGCGTCTGCGTCAACGTGCAGGGTTCGGCGCCGCGCGTTCACACCGGGTCCCAGCTGAAGACGTCGGCCGATACGTCGAGCGAATGGAAGCTGGAGCGCAGCGCCGGCATTGCGTGCTCGGCGATCAGCTCCGGCGTCCATCCACCGCTCCGATGCACCGAGCGCACCGGACGCGGCTGGCTCATCACGAAGATCTCGTTGTTGCGCACCGCGAATATTTGGCCGTTGACGTCGCGCGCCGCATCGCTCGCGAGATAGACGGCGAGCGGCGCGATCTTCGCGGGCGTCATCTGCTTGATCTTCTCGACGCGCGCTTCCTGCTCAGGCGAATCGACCTTGATCGAGTTGATCATGCGGCTCCACGCAAACGGCGCGATGCAGTTCGAACGCACGCCGTATTTCTGCAAGTCGAGCGCAATCGATTTCGACAGCCCGGCGATGCCGAGCTTCGCCGCGCTGTAGTTCGCCTGCGCCAGATTGCCGATCAGACCGGACGTCGAGGTCATGTGAACGAACGCGCCGCCGCCCTGTTCCTTGAAGTGATCGGCTGCGGCACGCGACACGTGATAGCTGCCGTACAGATGCACCTTCAGCACCGCGTCCCATTCTTCCGCCGACATCTTGTGAAAGAAGCGGTCACGCAGGATGCCCGCGTTGTTCACCACGCAATCGATACGGCCGAAGGTGTCGACTGCCTGCTCGACGATGCGCGCGGCGCCCAAGGGGTCGGCGACGCTGTCGGTATTCGCGGCCGCTTCCCCGCCGAACGCCTCGATCTCCTTCACGACCTGATGCGCCGGGCCGGTACTGTGCCCCTCGCCTGTCAGTGAAGCGCCCACGTCATTGATCACGACCTTCGCGCCCTGGCGCGCCATCAGCAACGCGATGTCGCGTCCGATGCCGCCGCCCGATCCTGTCACGACCACGACCTTTCCTTTCATCATCTGTTGTTCCATCAGCGTTGCTCCATGTTCTTTCGCGTTCGGTTGATATGAGCTTGATGCATGCTCGCGCGCACGACAATTTGCATCTCGCGAATCCGGGCTTCGTGTTCCGCTAACCCGGGTCGTGAATAGAGTGATTCACATCGCATAGACTCCTACTCGTAGTTCCGCTAATTTATTCATGACTCGTCCAGCGCGATACTTCGCCAGCGACGCAATTCGTATTCGAGAAAGGCGGAATTCGGTGCGTTCGAAGTCCGGTGCGCCCTGCGATACAGCGAGGCGGGCGGCCAAGCGACACGTCGCGCGATGCGTTCAAGGTCCACCTCCGTGTGCGGCACGCAACATGACGTCAGGTCGATACCACCGACCAGGTCAACGCCCGGCACCACGCAAGCCGCGCGACTCGCGACGCAGTGCAACCGAAATGCGCATCGAACGCGTCGTCCATGCGCAAGTCCGAGGCAAATCCGACCTCCATCGCAAGCGACGCCAGGTCATTGCGCGGTTGCGGATCGGCGAGCAACGCGAGCAGCGCACGCATCAGACGCTGCTCGCGCACGATCGCCGTCAACGCGTTGTTTTCGCGGAATAGCTGTGCCTTCAGCGTCCGCGCACTGATCTGCATCCGCTCGGCCGCCAGCGCAATCGACCAGTCGCAGGCAGGCTCGCGAAACACCGCGAGCGCAAGGCGTGCGGCGAGGCTCGAACGCGTCCTGGAGCCAGGTTCGTCATCGTGGATCAGCAGATGAAGCTCATACCCGACACGCGGATCGATCAGGGTCGTGCCCTCGTAATGCACGGTACGGTAGCGCTCGACAAAGACCGCCTCGCCTTGCGCAAGCACGCCACGGCGACGCGTGGAGGCAAGCAGATGCCGTCCTCTTCGCGCGATCATCTGCATCCGGAACGGCAGCCGCAGATTGTGGACACGCAGCAAACGCGTGTCGCTGGCTGCGACTTGCGCTGCGTTGCCGTTCACGATTCCATCGCGTCGCAGTAGCGCGCCATGTGGTAGTCGCTGTCGCCGAAGAGCGGGTCGAACATCGTGAGCCGCTTGAAGTAGTCGCCGACCTCCAATTCGTCTGTCATTCCCATTCCGCCGTGTAATTGCACCGCCTGCTGGCCCACATACCGGCCTGCCTTCGCGACTATGACTTTCGCCGCTGACAGCATCCGCGTGCGCTGCCGCGCGTCGGGCTCGTCGAGCGCCTGAGCGGCGACGTATGCCATCGACAGCGCCAGTTCCTTCTGGACGAGCATGTCCGCCATCCGATGCTGAAGCGCCTGGAATTTGCCCAGCGGCTGGCCAAACTGGCGACGCGTTTGCAGATGCTCGGCGGTGATCTCGATCAGCCGCTCCATCGCGCCGGCCGCCTCGGCACAGAGCGCGGCAATGCCGTGGTCGAGTCCATGCTGGAGGGCGAGCAAGCCGTCGGCCGCCTCGCCAACCAGCGAATCCTTGCCGACGATCGCATTGTCGAGATTCACGTCGGCCGCGCGCAGGCCGTCCATCGTCGGATATCCGGTCAGCTCGACGTTGGCCGCATCGCACGGCACGATGAAAAGACCGATGTGTTTCGATCCGCTGATGCGCGCCGTCACGAGCAACGCGTCCGCAGCCTCGGCGTGCCACACCAGCGACTTCTGACCATTCAGCACATAGCCTTCACCGCTGCGCTCAGCGACCGTCGATACAGCCTCGATCCGGTAACGCGAATCGTGTTCGAGCCAGGCGACGGACAGGATCTTTTCGCCGCCCGCGATACCCGCGAGCCAGGCCTGCTTTTGCACCGGACTGCCGTACTTCCCCAGCACCGCGGCCGCAACCACCGCACACGGCACAACGGGCTCCACGAGCAGCCCGCGGCCCAATTCGCGCTGTACCACGAGGCGGCTTGCCGGACCCTCGCCAAAGCCGCCGTAGTCCGCGTCGATCGTCAAGCCGAGGATGCCCAACTCGGCCAGCGAGCACCAGACCGCGCGCTCGAATGCGCCGCCTTCCCGCGAGCGCTTTCGTCGCTTGGCGAACGTGTATTCGCTATCCACGAAACGGCGCAGACTGTCGGCGATCATTTGCTGCTCTTCGCTATATGTGAAGTCCATGGCCGCTCCTTAGAAACCGGGGATCATCTTCGCGATGATGTTCTTCTGAACTTCGGTCGCACCGCCGTAGATCGACACCTTGCGCATATCGAAGTAAGTCGATGCCGCGGGCGACGCCCAGTCCGGACCGCTGACCGGCTGCATCGCACCGTCTTCGAGCCATTGCGGCGAGTAAGGCCAGCCATGCGGCCCGGCGACTTCCTGCTGAAGCATCGCGATATCCTGCTGGACCTCGGACCCACGGATCTTCACGATCGATGCTTCCGGCCCGGGCCCTTTGCCATTGCCCTGCGTCGCGACGCGCAGCAACAGCATCTCGAGCGCCATCACGTCCATTTCGATCCGCGCGATCTTGTCGCGCATGCGCACGTCATCGAGCAGGCGGCCGCCCTTGCCGTCCGCTGCAAGCGCGGCGTAGTGCTTCAATTGACGCAACTCGCGATGACAGTGCCCGATGCCCGCGATGCCGGTACGCTCGTGGCCCAGCAGATACTTCGCGTAAGTCCAGCCACGGTTCTCCTCGCCGACGAGATTCTCGACGGGCACCTCGACATCCTCCAGCCACGTCTCGTTGACGTCATGGCCGCCGTCGAGCGTCACAATCGGGCGCACTGTCACGCCGGGCGTCTTCATGTCGATCAGCAACAACGAGATGCCTTCCTGCGGCTTGGCCTCCGGATCGGTACGCACGAGGCAGAAGATCCAGTCGGCGAAGTGCGCCATCGTGGTCCACGTCTTCTGACCGTTGACGATGTACTTGTCGCCGCGACGGACGGCGCGTGTCTTGAGCGATGCGAGATCGCTGCCGGAGCCGGGCTCCGAATAGCCCTGGCACCAGAAATCCTCCATCGAGGGAATGCGTGGCAGGAAGCGCGCCTGCATCTCCTGCGTCGCGAACTTCATCAGCACCGGGCCGATCATCGTCAGGCCGAACGGCAAGAGCCGCGGTGCCCCGGCCTTCAGTGCCTCGATCTCGAAGATCAGCCGCTGAAGCGCGTTCCAGCCCGTGCCGCCAAAGTCCTTTGGCCACGTCGGGGCACCCCAGCCGTGCGCGTGCAGGATCCGGTGCCAGCGCACATAGTCGTCCTTCTCGACACGCCGGTGTCCCAGCACTTTCTCGCAGATGTCGTGCGGCAAGCTGGCGTCGACAAATGCGCGGACTTCGTCGCGGAATGCCTGCTCCGCCGCTGTATAACGCAAATCCATCGTTGTGCCTCCTCGTTGTGCGCGTCACGTAATCCGCATCGTCGATGACTCATGCGCGTGGTCGCAAAAGAGCCTTTGCTCGACAGTTCGAATTCAGTGACGATCGAATTGAATCGATGGTATTGACGGCATGCATGCGCAGTCAATCGCGCCAGAGCGGGCGTTCCGTACTTCGGTCGTAGAGGCTTCTTGTCGTGAGAATCATGCGTCGCTAGCAGAAGCATGACTAAGCGGTATGCGTGCGCGGGCCGGGTGATCTGGCGTACTGAAGGAACTGGCCCGCGCAGCCGATTGACGAACCGCGCGCCCCCTTTTGACGTACGGAACATCGCACGCCGCAACGTTGACCTCGCGTGGCGCGGCATTCACGATTGGCCTAAAGCTCAAATGCAAGTTCACACCGATTTCCATGCTGCGCGCGGCGCCGCGACGAGCCGCTTGCGCCCTGGCACCATTCATACTGGAACCACTGATGACGGCCAAAGTTCTTGAAGGCATTCGCGTCCTCGATTTCGGACGCTATATCGCGGGACCTTTCTGCGCCGCGCTGCTCGCGGATTTTGGCGCCGAGGTCATCCGGATCGACCGGATCGGCGGAAGCGAAGACCGCTTTGTCATGCCCGTGACGGAGACGGGCGAAGGCGCGTTCTTCTTGCAGTCCAATCGCAACAAGCGCTCGCTGACGCTGGACGTCGATAGTCCCGAGGGACGTGAGGTCGTGCGGCGGCTGGTCCGTAGCGCGGACGTCGTCGTCGCGAACATGCCCCCGCGGACTTTGGCCAACCTCGGGCTCGACTACGAGTCGCTCTGCGACATCAAGCCGGACATCATCCTGACCGCATCGTCGGCATTCGGGTCGCATGCGGCTGTTGCGCACCGGGTCGGCTTCGATGGCGTGGGCCAGGCGATGAGCGGGGCCGTCTACATGTCGGGCACGCCCGACAGCCCGGCGAAGGCAATGGTGCCGGTCGTCGATTTTGCGACTGCGTTGTCGTGTGCGCTCGGTACCATCATGGCGCTATATGAGCGGCGGACGAGCGGTCGCGGGCAGGTGGTCGAGGTCTCGTTGCTGCAGACTGCGCTGACCATTGCAAGTGGCGCGCTGATCGAGGAATCGGTGCTCGGCTTGAACCGGCAGGCAACGGGCAATCGCAGCCCGAACTATGGGCCGTCGGACATCTTCCGCACGACCGACGGATGGATCATTGCCCAGGTGATCGGTCAGCCGCTGTTCAGGCGCTGGGCAAACCTCATCGGCGCGCCCGAGTTGCTGGACGACCCGCGCTTCACCGACGACCTGAAGCGAGGTGAAAACGGAGAAGTGTTGAGCGGGTTGATGGGGAAATGGTGCGCCACGCGTTCACGCGCGGAAGCACTGGCGGAGTTGGAAAAGGCCAAGATTCCCGCTGGTCCCATCTATTCGCCGCGTGAAGCGCTGGAAGACACCGCGGTTCAGGCGCTGGGCGCGTTCAAGTGGCTCGATTATCCGGGGCTTTCGCGTGCCGCTCCAATCGTCGCATCGCCGGCGACGCTATCGCGCACGCCGCCGTCGATCGAATCGCGCCCGCCGACGATCGGCGAGCATACCGACGAAATTCTGCTGGAGGCCGGTTATAGCGAGGTCGAGATTGCTGCGCTCCGGGAGTTGGGGGTTGCGTGAGGACGAGAGCCTGGTGGGGGCGGCCGCTTGCCCCTGACCCGATACATCAAGCCGTAAACATGCCCGTCAAATCCGCGGCCTTGGTGCGAAGGTCCATATTCCTGAGCATCGCCAGCAGCGCTCGTGCTCGTTCGTTACCGAGTACGCCAGCAGTGAGTTCCATGAACTTCGCGTCCTGGTCGTTCTCGGACATCGGGTTTGCGAGCGTGCCGATCGGATCTTCCACGAACACATGCTCCGACGTCCCGTCGCGGAACGACATCAGACTCCCCGCATGCGTTTGGCAAGTCAACACGGCCTGACTTCCCGTTCCGTACTTTGAAGACCTGTCTTGTTTGGATGAAAGCACGTGGTTTGTCGTCGTCAACGCACAGGGGAATCCCTGATACGATTTTCGGCGCGGACAACATAACCTAACCATCGTTAGACTGGAAGAGCGGCGTTGGGAAGCAAGGCCCGCCCGATGAGCGCATCGTGTCGCCATCTCATCCGCTCGCAGACAGGAGACTCAACCCGTGCCAATGCAGTCCAGCAGCAACGATGCCACTTCCGATGCCGAAGTCCTCGCGCGACTCACGTCCGGCCGGTTCACCTGCCGGGCATATCAAACAACGCCTGTACCGAACGATGTCATCGAAAGCATCGTGGAGATCGCGAGGAAGACCGCATCCTGGTGCAACGTCCAGCCGTGGCACCTCCTCATCACGTCGGCGGAAACGACCCAAAGTTTCCGTGACGCACTGGTGGAGCACGCAACCCATGCGAGCGGAATCGATTCGGACATTCCATTTCCGGAGGAATACCGCGGAGACTTCGCGGAGCGTCGACGCGAAGCCGGTTACAGGCTTTACGAAGCGCTGGGCATTGGCAGAAGCGACAAGGATCGTCGCGTCGCTCAAGGCTTCGAGAACTTCCGGATGTTCGGCGCGCCGCATGTAGCCATCGTCACGATACCGGCTGAGTTGGGTCCTTACGCCGGTGTCGATTGCGGTGCGTTCATCGGTTCGTTCCTGCTTGCGGCACATGCTCACGGTGTCGCCACCACGCCGCAAGGAGCGCTTGCCCAGCACGCAAGGTTTGTCCGATCGCACTTCGGAATCGGTGACGATCGAAAAATGGTGTGTGGTATCGCGTTCGGCTATGCAAAGCCCGATCATCCCGTCAACAGTTTCAGAACGAGCCGCATCCCGCTCGATGAAGTGATGCGAATCGTGTAACGGAGGCGTGGAAGGCTGACGCGATCGCTCGCCTTGCCTTTTGGTACAGCGTCGAATCATGACATGAGCGCGCGCGAGAACCCGCGCAAGCAGCCATCATCAAGGCTCATAGTCGACGTCGGCCAGCAGATCGACCACATTGCGCGCCGCGGTCTTCAACGCCGGCATCAGCTTCCTCCGAATCGTCGCTGCGTTCGGTTGCAGTTCGATCGCGCCGCAATTCAGCGCCATCAATGTCTGCGACCGCCCAACCGTGACGGGAAGCGCGATTCCATAGGCGTTGCGCTGATACTCGCCCACGCAGATGCAAACGCCCGACTGCTTGAGATCCTCGAAAGCGGCTTGGATGTTGCCTTTCACCGTCTTCGCGTGTATGCCGGCGGCGAGAAGAATGGCGTCCATCTGCGTGCGACGTTCCTGTGCAGGCAACCCGTACAGATAAGCGCGGCCAAGCGCCGTGGACTCCATGGGTATCAACGACCCTACGCCCGTCCGCAGCGTGGCGATCTTCGCGCCGATGCCGCAAGCGATGTAGAGCATGTCCAGATGATGAGGTACGCCCAACGCGACACATACATCGAGCTTGTCGGCGAGTTGTTGCAGGTAGGGATTGACGACGCGCGTGACGGGATTCGTCTCCAGGTAGGCGTGTCCCATGCTCAGGGCGCCCGCGCCCAATTCGAACTGGCGGCCGCCACCCGCGCGACGCAGGAAGCCGATGCGGATCAGCGTCGTCGTCAGACGCGAGACCGTCGCCTTCGACAGACCGGTTCGACGCACGAGTTCAGCGTTCGACAGGGGCGTCCGCTCCGCGTGAAACGCCCGCAGCACCTCAAGGCCGCGTTCGACGGTCAGGGTCACACTCGGCGAACCCTCGCCACTACTTTTCATGTAAGCCTCACTCCTTGAAAAGCGCCTTTTCCTGCAAGGACTGCGCTGCCGCCACCAGTCGAGGCCCCAGTTCGCGCTCGACGCGGGCACGTCCCATGCGCGCGCTGCGTGCAATGCATGCGAGCACAAGCGGCGTATGGTCGGGAATGAACAGCGGCGCGGCCACGATGGCAAGCTCCGGTTCCCACTCACCAAGCGACATGCAATAGCCGACGTTATGAACCTGCGAAATGCCCTCGCTAATCCGGCGACGCAAATGCGGCCATTCCCGCCCCGTCTTCCGCTCGATGTTGCCGAGCAGGTAGAAGCGTTCGAGCTCGGGTAATGCGGCGAGCATGGCCCAGCCCATCGGCGACGATGCGATGCGCAGACGCGTGCCCGCATACAGCTTCAAATCCAGCGCAGCGGGTTTGTTCGCACAGGTTTCGAGGACGATCACGTCGAGACGATCCCGCGTGCCAAGCACGACGTAGGCTTCGCTCGCATCTGCGAATGACTGCATCTCGAGCCGGGCCACGCGCTGGACGTGCGAATGCGCAATGGCCGAATAGCCCAGCGACAAAACGGCCGCGGCCAGACGATACTTGCGCCGCTGCGGGGAATAGTGAAGGTAGCCAAGCGTGACCAGGGAACGCAGCATTCGCGAAACCGATGGCGCGGGGATGCCCGTTTCCAGCACCAGTTCCTGATTGCCGAGCCAGGGCGCTTCAGGCGTAAAGGCGGACAGTATCGCGAGACTGCGCGCAAGCGGCATCACCATCGTGCGTCCAGACCCTGGCCGCTGCGTCGCCCTGTCTTCCGACGATTCCTCGTCCGGGCCGTCGTCACTGTCTGGGTGGAGCGATGGAGCACCAGGGCGCGTCTGCAAGGACATTGATCGCTCCGTCTATTCAACTCGATCGTTGCTTCGTAGCCCAACGACCAGCACGTCATTGCGGGAACCTGTTCGATACCGACCCACTGCTGGCGACGCGATGTTGCTCCGCATTTCAATTACAGGCGCCGCAGGGTCAGAGGTCAAGATTACTTTTTGATCCGTTCCGTACTCTGGAAGTTTGCGTGCGGCGCCGCGGATGAGGCTCGAAGCTTAAAAGTCGAACGCTCCTGGTCGCGCGATTCGCTTTTATTGTACGGAACACTTTCGACCTTGCGCTGGATCGGCGATTGTCCAGCCTCTTGTTGACCCGCAGTTAGCTGTACGACCTCGTCAACCGGTGACACGCCCACTCTGCATGTTTCGCGCTCCGCAATTGAAAGACGATCTATGCGATCTTCAAGGCCGGACCCTGTGGACGCGGCGGAAATACGTGCCACGCTCCGTTGTCGTGCCGAAAGAAGCAGAACGCTACATTTCCTGTTGCCACTTTCGCTTCGATGCGCACGCCGCGCCTGTATCGGGAAAGACGAAAAGCCTGGATTCGTATGGGTATCGCCCTGTTTGGCGCGAGCCAGCATTCGACGGCATCACGCAGTGAGATTCGCGCAGCTTCCATTTTTGCCTCCTCCAACTACTCTATCAACTCGTACATGAGTGTGATCGGATGCTCGCGGGCCAAGCGTGAATGACTGCCTCGCGGCACTTTGAAACGCTTGACGTTGTGGCTTTCGCTACTCTCGTAGTTCATCCGTTCGTCGTGTGATTCCATACTCGGATTCGGATCTCTCCGGGTCAACGGTTTCCATGCGGGTGTTCCGTACTTCGATATTACGGTGGGGCGGTTTACTGGGGTGCCCTGACGGCGCGCGGCAGTTTTGATGTACGGAATTATTGGAGCGACGCGACGCGCGTGGTGGGTGGCTATGCCGCTTGATGCGTCCCAAGCTACCGCCCCCCATCGCTAACCCTAACCCGTTATCGAAGTACGGAATTCTTCAACCCCTTCGATGCATGAAGGCTCGCAGCCCTGTCATCGTCGAAGCACCAATGCGGCAGCGACCAACCGCACAGTCATGCGCCAAATCGGAACGTACCGACTTCAACTCGACGCTCGCATGTGCCGGCGATGCTCCAAAGAAAATTCGACGACCCTCAAGGAGGAGACATGAGAAACACCTGGCAGACAGCCGTACCCGCAGACGACACACCGGAAATCCCGATTCCAACGCGGACGACTCACCGGCTATCGCTCGACAGCACTCGCTCGTGGTACGCGCTGGCGATGCTGACGCTATCCTATTCGCTCGCGTATATCGATCGACAACTGCTCAATCTGCTGGTCGATCCCGTCAAGCATTCGCTGCGTATCTCCGATACGCAGTTGAGCCTGATTCAAGGCGCCGCATTCATATCGGCCTACCTGCTGGCTGCCCCAGTGTTCGGCCGTCTGGTCGACCTGACCAACCGCCGCAACATTCTTCTCGTCGGTATCTGTCTGTGGAGCATCTTCACTGCGCTTTGCGGACGAGCGGAGACCTATCAGGAACTATTCCTCGCGCGCTTTGGCGTCGGCGCAAGTGAGGCTTGCGTGTTCCCGGTCGGCTGCTCGCTGATCTCCGACTATTTCTCGGCGCGGCGCGCGCCGCGGGCATTGAGCATCTTCCTGCTTGGACCGCTGCTCGGCGGCGGCTTCTCGCTCGTGGCGGGCGGACTCGTCATCGCGTTTGCACGCGATGTGCGGACGCAATTGCCGGTCTTCGAGCAACTCCAGACGTGGCAGTTGGCATTCGTGCTCGTCGGGCTTCCGGGGCTGCTGCTCGCCACCATCGTGCTGCTGACCGTACGCGAACCCGCGCGCACACACATGATGAAAGAGACAGTCGACGAGCGGCACTACACGCTCCGCGAGGCCGCGTCATTTCTCTGGACGCGTCGGGGCTTCTATGGCCGGCTCTATCTCGGCCTGGGCATGCTCGCGATCGTCCTCCTCGGCATGCCCGCCTGGTTGCCGTCCTTTCTGATTCGCTTCCATGGCGTCTCTCCTGCTTACGTCGGATTCCGTTTCGGCGCCCTTGTCGTGAGCTTTGGTGCGGCCGGTGTTCTGGTCGGCCCCTGGGTGGCCGACATTCTCGCGCGGCGCGGCTACGAAGACGCCGGGCTTCGGACGGCTGCGTGCTCGATGGTCCTGATGCTCTTCTTCTGTGCTGCCATTCCGTTTGCGCCGGGCCCCAACGGAGCGCTGGCGGCCGCCGCAGGCACAGTCTTCTTTTTCAGCCTGCCGACCGGGCTCATGGCGGCTGCCATGCAGGTCGGCGCGCCAAGCCGCATGCGGGGTGTGGTCGGCGGCTTCTATACCTTTTTCGGGCAGTTGATCGGCTTCGGATTGGGGCCGACCGCGATCGCGCTCGTCACGGACCGCGTATTCGGAAATCCGAAAATGGTCGGCTACTCGATTGCCATCGTATGCAGCATTGCATCCGCCATCGCCGCATGGTTGATCTTCTCCGCGCTGCCGCACTATCGACGGATGCTGGACGAGGAACGCGCCGCGCAAGTCGCCTGACGCTTAGCAAAGCGTGTGAATGGGGCAGTAAGCGCTATTGCGCTTACTGCCCTACTTCCTTTTCGTCCTTGCTTTAGTTGCTGATCGCGGGTGTTGTCGCCGAGTGGCGGAGAAATGATGCTGGCGAATCTTCCATCGATGCGCTTGCTGCAGGATCGTGAACAGCGTACGCAAGCGCGAGTTGGACGCTTGCCCATTGCAGAACTGGAATGACAGATTTCCGTTTCCTTGCGCGAAGAAACGGTGATGTGTTGATCTACGACGTCCGGCGATGTCGCTTCGATCGTGCCCACATACGAGGCGAAGTATCCTCGAACGCCTTCGGCCCCGACATGGTGGCGTGGCCTTCCGCCAAAAGATCAGTGAATTGGACTTTAAACGCTCGCGAGCGCGTCGAGGTCCAAATGCGCTGCTCCCGCATTCCATGCCGCCCGACGCGGGACTTTCTTTGCTGAGGCTGCAAAGAGAGCAAAGCAAGCAGCTATCGGGGCAAAACGATGTAAGAACGCGATCACTCTTGCTGTTCGGAGTGGCCCGCCAGTTGGAGTGTCGCCCTCACGGAGTCACCGGGCTTGATACGCGGACCCATTGCGCCAACTCGCGGTATGACAAGCAGGTGCAGCCGTCATACATCCGGCCTCGCGCTTCGCGCTCAGACGTTCGGTGCATTGGGTGGTTAATTGAGGTAAGCGGCAAGCAATTGACTTAAGCGACAAGTGCACGCGCAAAGTGAAGCGGAGCGGTGGGTTTTAGTGTGCCGCACCTTCGAGTGCAGCGAGGCCGGAGCTGAACGGGGTGCGTACCACTTCGAAAGAAGGGAAGTCCCGCCCCGGAGAGGGGCGGTGCTTATAAGCCAATTCCAATACAAGTTTCATGGAAACCATGACGCATCAAACGGGTGTCAAACCGCCGACGCTTAGCTGAACGTCCCCGCAGCGGCCAAACCGGCAATCTCCGTCTCCGACAGCCACCCATCCAGCGCAGCACTCGCGTTCTCGACGCTCAACGCCGCCGGTGGTGTAGGCGTAGGGAGTGTCGTCCTCGAAAAGCGGGGAGCGGGTGCCGGCTGCCTAACCCCGTCGACTTCGATGAAGGTCTTCCGTGCCTTGATATGCGGGTGCTCATACGCTTCCTCGAGATTCAACACCGGCGCGACGCAGGCGTCCGTTCCTTCGAGCAGCGCCATCCATTCGGATCTCGTCTTTTCCTTGAACTTCGCCGCGAGGATCTTCTTGGCGTCTGGCCAGTTCCGGCTATCCATCTGATCGCCGAGCGCGGCCGCATCCAGTCCCACGCGATCGAGCAATTGCCGATAGAACTTCTGCTCGATAGGGCCGACGGAAACGTGTTTCCCGTCCGCGCATTCATAGACCTGATAGAAGTGAGCCCCCGAGTCGAGCAGATTCGTGCCTCGTTCTCCGTTCATCATCCCCGCTTCTCGAAGGCCGACGAGCACGGTCATCAGCGAAGCGACGCCATCGACGATTGCCGCGTCGACCACCTGCCCTTGCCCGGAAGTGCGCGCCTCCAGAACGCCTGCCAGGATGCCAAGCGCGAGATACAACGATCCCCCGGCGTAATCCCCGATCACGTTCAGCGGAATAGTGGGAGGCTGTCCGCGCTGGCCTATCGCATCCAGCACGCCCGTGATCGAGATGTAGTTGATGTCGTGCCCCGCCGCCTGGGCGAGGGGCCCGTCCTGCCCCCACCCGGTCACGCGCCCGTAGACGAGCCGTGGATTGCGTTGCAGACACGTATCCGGACCCAGCCCGAGACGCTCGGTGACACCGGGTCGAAAACCCTCGATCAGCGCATCCGCCCGGCCGATGAGTTCGAGCACCAGTTCGATGCCATCCGGGTCCTTGAGGTCGACCCTGATCGACTTGCGGTTTCGCAGCGCCACATCGAACTGGACCGGGCGCGGCAAGCCGATCCCGGATGGCTCCTTGCGATCCACCCGTATCACGGTCGCGCCGAGATCGGCCAGCAACATCGCGGCGACGGGTCCGGGTCCGATCCCCGCCAATTCGACGATTCGTACGCCCGCCAGCGGTCCCAATCCATCTTGCTTCATTGGTTTCAAGGCCTGAATTGAAGTGATAACGTCGGTATCGAAGCGCGCCGCCTAGATGATTCCAGCGGTGCGCAGCTCATCGATTTCCCGCTTGGAAAGGTCCAGCAATCCGCCATACACCTGTTCGTTCGCTGAACCCAGTTCGCACGCCGGTTGGTCGAATTGCGCCTTGCTCTTCGAGAACTGAATGGGCAGTCCCATGCCGATTGCGCCAATCGGGCCGAGCGTCGGATGTTCGAGGTTCATGACGGCGCCGCTTTCGTGCAGTAGCGGATCGTTCAACACCTCGTCCGGGCGGCGGACGCGCGAACAAGGCACCGAGCGCTTCTCAAGCAGTTCGTGGACGATCTCGTCGGAGGTTCGCTCCTGGGTCCACTGCGCGATGATCGCGTTGAGTTCGGCGGCGTGTTTCACTCTCGGTCCCCGGCTGCTGAAACGCGGGTCGTCCATCAACTGAGGCTGGCCCACTGCATCGAGCAAGCCGCGCATCCAGTCCGAATGGACCGCCGCGATGGACACGTGGCCGTCCTTGCTCGGGTACACGCCGAACGGAACCAGGCGGTCCTGATAATTCCCCGTGCGCATTGCGTAACCGGCCTTGCCGAACACGTCGAAATGCTCTTCCGCCACCCACGACGCGAGGCAGTCGAGCATCGAGACTCTCACGAGTTGCCCTTCGCCCGTGCGGCCGCGATAAATCAGCGCCGACAGGATGCCGTTGACCGCATAGAGCGGGGCGACCAGATCCGCGATAGGCAAACCGCAGCGCGTAGGCGGACCGTCCGGGAAGCCGGTGACTTCCATGATGCCGCTAAGCGCCTGCACGACGATGTCCATCCCCTTCAAGCCCGGATAAGCGCTCGGCTCGCCCAGCGCCTTGATCGACGCATAGATGATCTTGGGATTGCTGCGGCGGACACTCTCGTAGTCGACGCCCAGACGCGCGGTCGCGCCCTCGCTCATGTTTTCGAGCACCACGTCGCATTGTTTCGCGAGCTTCATGAAAATCTCGCGGCCCTTTTCGGTCTTCAGGTCGAGCGTGACGCTTCGCTTGTTGCGCGCACGATTGAGGATGGTGAGCGAGACCTCGTCATCCGCCTTCGCCCCGAAGTTGATCCCTTCCTTGCCGACGAAAGGCGGATTCGTCCGGGCGATATCGCCGCCGCCGGGCGACTCCACGCGAATGACATCCGCGCCCAGGCCGCCCAGCATCATCGACGCATACGGGCCGGCGAGGGCAACCGTCAGGTCGAGGACCCGGATGCCTTCGAGCGGGCGCGAAATCGAATTGGGCATCGTTGTCTCCAGTTTTCATTTGGGCAGGCGACCCCCGCAGGGGTCGTCGCCGGTCAATAGGACTTCGGCAAGCCGAGGACCTTGTTCGATACAAAGTTGAGCACCATTTCCTGCGAGATGGGCGCAAGGCGCAGCAAGCGCACTTCGCGCCACAAGCGTTCGATGTGGTACTCCTTCGCATAAGCGAAGCCGCCGTGCGTCTGCATCGCCTGGTCGCAGGCACGAAAGCCTGCGTCGGCGCCAAGGAACTTCGCTGCGTTCGCTTCGGCGCCGCACGATTTGCGGGCATCGTAAAGCGCTGCCGCCCGCAGGGCCATCAGTTCAGCGGCCTCCAGCCGGATCCAGTTCTCGGCGAGCGGATGCGCGACGGCCTGATTCTTCCCGATAGGCCGGTCGAAAACGACGCGCGTATTCGCATAGTCGACTGCCAGCTTCAACGCGGCGCGACCGATGCCGATGGCTTCCATGCCAACCACGATACGCTCCGGATTCAGCCCGTCCAGCAGATAGTGGAAGCCCTTGCCGACTTCGCCGACGACATCCTCGTCAGCCACTTCGAGACCTTCGATGAATACCTCGTTCGAGTCCACCGCGGCGCGGCCCAGCTTGTCGATCACGCGCACGTCGCAATGCTTGCGGTCGAGATCGGCGAAGAACAGGGTCATGCCGTCGAGCGGACGCTTTTCGTCGCGCGGCGAGGTCCGTGCAAGCAGCAGGATCTTCTTCGCATTCTGCGCATTCGTTGTCCAGACCTTCTGGCCGTTGATCACCCAGCGGTCGCCGCGACGCTCGGCCTTCGTGCGGATGCGCGAGGTGTCCACGCCTGAGGTCGGCTCCGTCACGCCGAACGCCATCAGCAGTTCGCCCCTTGCCAGCAACGGCAAGTACCGCTGCTTCATTGCCTCCGAGCCGTGTCTGAGAATCGGCTGCGGCGGGAACACGTAGAAGTGGACCGCCGATGCGCCGCTCATGCCCGCTCCCGCTGCGGCGATCTCGTTCAGCATGACTGCGGCTTCGCTCAAGCCCAGCCCCATGCCGCCATACTCCTCCGGCATCAGGATACCCATCCAGCCCGCTTTGGCAAACGCGTTCACGAACTCCCACGGGTACTTCTCTTCCTTGTCGCAGGTGCGCCAGTAGGCGAGATCAAAGCGCCGGGCGAGCGTGCTCGCGGCCTCCCGTACATCCTTCAGATGAGACTCGCGCGCTTCCTGCACTTCGTTCACTACACTCGATTCACTCATGATTGCTCCGGCATCGACCCTGTCGGGTTCACTAGAAGTTCATTCGTATTCACATAGCCAAGGGCAGGTGCCCTGTGCCGCGCTTACTGCTTCGGACGCAGCAGCATCAGTCCGACGCGCACCGCTTCGCACACGATCTCGTCGCGTTGATTCAGTCCGATGTGCTTGAACGTCACGATGCCGGAGTCGTCGCGGCTCTTCGACAGGCGCGCGTTCACGATCTCCGTGCGCACACGGATCGTGTCGCCGTGAAAGGTCGGCTTCGGGAACTTCACCTCCTGAAAACCCAGGTTGCCCAGCGTCGTGCCGAGCGTGGTCTCCTGCACGGTCACACCCGCCACCAGCGCAAGCAGGAACATGCTGTTGACGAGACGCTGTCCGTAGATGGAATTCTTCGCGTATTCGGCATCGATGTGCAGCGGCGCGCAGTTGTAGGTCATCGCCGAGAACAGGACGTTGTCGGTCTCGGTGACGGTCCTGCGGATCGCGTGCTCGATCACGAGGCCTTCTTTGCATTCTTCGAAATAGAGTCCAGCCATGATGGTGTGTTCCTGAAGGAGGTTTAAGGGACCGGTGGCGTCCGTTGCCTAGCGGCTGTACGCCCGGGCCTGTTCGATGGTTTCCTGCGCCGTTTTCACGTGCGCGATGTCGATATGCTCGCCGTCGTAGATGGTCGAGGCCCGGCCCTCGGCCTGCGCTTTCTCCAGCGCGGCGATCATGCCTTCGTAGTAGGCGACCTGGTCCGACGACGGGCTGTAGATCTCGTTGATGGCCGCCACGTTTGACGGATGCAGCACCAGTTCACCCGTCATGCCGAGGGCACGGTCCTGCCCGGCCGACTTCTTCAGGCCGTCGATGTCGTGCACCTGCTGCCATACGCCGCCGATGGGCAGCTTGCCGGCCGCGCGCGCCGCCATGACCGCACGCGACTTGAAATACAGGCTCTCGCGTCCTTCGGGCGACCACACGTAACCCAGTGCGCGCGCTACGTCCGCGTTCTTCGCCGTCGCGCCGCACATTGCCGCCACGCGATCGCGTGTGGCGATCTCGTACGCGAAATGCAGCGCACGTGCGGTCTCGAGCAGCGGAATGACGCGCGTCGTTCCGATGGGCACGCTGTTCCGGAACTCCGCTTCCGACAGCATCATCGACACGCAGTCCACGTCCTCCGGTCCGCATGGCTTCGAGATCACGATCCCTTCCACGTGCGGCCCCACGACCGCGAGGATGTCCTCGAAATCGTACAGATGCGGGCTGCGGTCGATCCGCACGAAGGTCCGCTGCTTCTGCTCGGCCAGCCACGCCAGTTTCGTCTGGACAATGCCGCGCGCTTCCACCTTCAGGTCGGGCGGCACGCTGTCCTCCAGATCGAGAATCAGCGCGTCCGCCTTCGCGGCGACCACTTTCTCGATCCAGCTCGGCTTGTTGCCGGGCACGAACAGAAACGATCGAATGGGTTTCATCGGAGTGGGACTCATAGGGGCATACCTTCTCGTCAAAGTTGTCTTCACTTACCTAACGTTAGTTAGTCTGATCGCCGGAATCGGGTCGTGCCATTAGGGGAAATCCCAAGCTGAGGAAATACCGCCGACATCGATCTCTCGGCGACTCGCGCCTCGTTCATTGCACGGAACATTCGCGCGCCGGGCGTTGACACGCGCGGGCTCAGGACCGACCCTGATCGGTCAACAAACGGAACGCTCCATTCACAACGCATTTGGGCGCGTTCATCAGCCACCCATCAGGATCGCCATGAAACAGGGAAAACGTCTCGCGGGTACACCGAATCCGATGCACATGTGGAACGGCGCCGATGGCGTAAGCATCGCCGGCGACGCGTGGGGCGATCCGGGCGGCCCGCTGATCGTGCTTCTGCACGGCGGGGGCCAGACGCGTCACGCGTGGGGAGCAACGGGCGAGATGCTCGGCGGCGCGGGCTATTTCGCCGTGGCGATCGACGCCAGGGGGCATGGCGATTCAACCTGGTCCGCCAATGGCGACTACAGCGCGGATTCGATGGTCCGCGATCTGAAGTGCGTGCTCGCGGCGCTCGGCGGACAGAGGCCGGTGCTGATCGGTGCGTCGATGGGCGGCATGACGAGCCTCATCGCGGTCGGCGAAGGCCATGTCGATGCGAGCGCGCTGATCCTCGTCGACATCGTGCCGTACAGCGAGCCTGCCGGGGTCGCCCGAATCCGGTCGTTCATGGAGCAGAACGCCGAAGGGTTCGATTCACTTGAAGCGGTCGCCGACGCGATCAGCCAGTATCGCCCGCAGCGGGCACGCCCGAGCAACCTCGACGGGCTGCTCAAGAACGTGCGCCTCGCGGACGACGGACGATATCAATGGCATTGGGACCCGCGCTTCATGGCGCGCCCGTTCGATCTGACACAGCGATATCAGCGCTTGTCGGCGTGTGCCCGCCGCTTGACGCTGCCTACGCTTCTCGTGCGCGGAGGCAGTTCCGACGTCGTGAGCGAAGCGGGGGTTCAGGACTTCCTGGGTCTCTGCACGCACGCGGAGTACGTCAACGTTCAGGACGCCGGCCACATGGTAGCCGGCGATCGCAACGATGTGTTCGGTCAGGCGGCGATCGGCTTTCTTTCACGCAACGTTCCCGTCGAGGGGATCGTGGAACGTTAGACCGGACCTGATTTCCTGACCATCAGGACCGTCAGGACGAAACCGCCGGCGCGGCTCGACGGGCCGGCTTGCGCGTCGTCGCGGGTTTGACGCCCTCGAAGAACATGCTGCAGATCTGGTCCGCCACATGCTCCAGCGAGCCTTTGCGCGGGTTGAACCAACCCTGCACCGAGTTGATGGGACCGAGCAGCATCACGCGACACAGCGCGAGATCGAGTTCGGGACGCACCAGCCGTTCCGCCCGCAAGTCCTCGAGCAAGCTCATCCACAATTGCTGGTTTTGCTCGTGGCGCTTCACCTGCCGCTCTCTCGCCTTGTCCGGCAACTGGGTCAGGAGTCGTCCGTGCGCCAGCGCGTAGTCGCCGAACTTGATCAGCGCACTCATCTGCCCGAGGACGGCGGCCTTGAACCGGGCCTCCGAACCCGCGTCCGACGGCACGGCGTCGACATGCTCGCGGATGTGCTGAACGATACTGTCTCCGCCGTGCGCCACGACGACTTCGACGAGTTCTTCCTTCGACGCGAAGTGATAGTAAATGCTGGCGGCCTCGATGCCGGCCTGATCCGCGATGGACCGCATCGTCGTCGCCGTGTACCCCTGCGTGGCGAACGAACGCGCTGCCAGTTGCAAGAGGGTCTCGCGCATATCCACGCTGGAGTTGACGTTTCGCTTGCCCACGGATTGGTATCGAGTGATTGATTGGAAGACTGTGATTGTTTGCGGCCTTGATCGCGAAAGGTTATCCCATTTTCGCAGGGCAAGCTAGCCAGCGGCGAGCGCAGCGCGCCTCGCTCCAACGCACGCACTCTGGTTGCGCTAACTTTCAGTCTATCCGCTCTGACTGGACGCATCGGCAGACTCGACGCCGCCATCGCCGCCATCGTCGGATCGAGGACGCGTCATCATAAGCCTGCGCCCTGAGGCAACCTCGCAGACGGAAAATCCGCTGGACGTTTCGCACGGATCGCATCCACGCCTTCGCGTGCATCCGGGCCGAGGAAGCACATCATCTCCAGCGCGAGCGAGTTGTCGAAGATCGGACCGGCCGCCCGCATCCAGTTGCTGAGCGATTTCTTGGTCGCCCGGATCGCCGCCTGGCTGCCGCGCGCCAGTTGCGCGGCCACTTCCAGCGCGCGCCCGAGCAGACGCTCACGCGGCTCGCACAGGCTCACCAGACCGATGCGCTCAGCTTCGCGACCGTCGATGAACTCGGCCGTCATCAGATAGTACTTGGCCTTCGCGACGCCGCACAGAAGCGGCCATACGATCGCCGCATGGTCGCCCGCGCTCACGCCGATGCGAACGTGTCCATCGGTCAGGCGGGCTTCCTCCGCGATGATGCTGATGTCGGCGAGCAACGCGACGGCAAGGCCCGCACCGACTGCCGTACCGTTGATCGCGGAGATGATCGGCTTGTCGCAGGCGAGCATGTTGTAGACGATATCGGAAGCTTCACGCATGACGACATCCACCTTCGCCGGATCGCCGACCATGCTGTCCACCAGCGCGAGATCGCCGCCCGCTGAGAACGCCCGGTCGCCCGCCCCTGTCACGACGATGACCTTCGTCATCGGATCGTTCTGCACGACGCCCCATAGCTGGGTCAGTTCCCAGTGCAACCGCGCGTTGGTGGCGTTCATGGCTTCCGGTCGATTGAGCGTGGCAAGCAGCACACCATCGGGATGGCGGTCGAAGCGGATGAATTCGAAGTCTTCGTATTTCATGGGGACGTCGCAAGGGTTCGTGGTCAAAGATGCATGCTCGCGAGGCGGAGGGGAAGCGTCAACGATTCGCTTGCGAGTGTTCCGTACTTTGGTTCCTGCGTTATTTCGTCTGGGCGCCGGCTTGCGTGCCGTCGAACCGCCTTGCCGCTCTTCACAGCGCCAACGCAAAGCATGCATGTCCGCATGAATCACTTAAGCGACGATCGCACTTCGTACGTTTTCCGAAGAGATCGCCGATACCTGCACCCGTAGTACGGAACATGTCATTGCGATCTATTGCTCCATCGCCGTCTCCACGATCCAATGGCCGAATAAATCAATAGAACCGTGGAGACACCCTATGTTATGCCAACCAATTCACGACCATCGTCCGACGGGTTATCGCGCGCCCTCACGCAGCCGTCCTTCACGCATCTTTGCCATAGTCGCCAGATTTTTTTCGCAGTTCGCAGCAACCGATGGTCCGACCAATAAATCAATGGAGATCGTTCGATGAAGAAGTCTTTTGCGTTTTGGGTGCTGCTCGGAATGGCGAGCGGTGCCGCTTACGGGCAAAGCAGTGTGAAGCTCTACGGCCTTATCGACGAGGGCGTCAACTACAACAGCAATGCGGGCGGCAAGCGGCTCTACAACCTGTCGAGCGGTGAGCTGCAAGGCAGCCGCTGGGGTCTGCGTGGAACGGAAGACCTGGGTGGCGGACTCGCCGCGCTCTTCGTTCTCGAGAACGGCTTCGACGTGAATACCGGCAAGCTCGGCCAAGGCGGACTGGAGTTCGGGCGGCAGGCGTATGTCGGACTGTCGAGTCCCTATGGAACCGCGACGTTCGGGCGCCAATACGACTCGGTCGTCGACTATCTGGGCCCGCTCGAAGTCGGCGATCAATGGGGCGGCTATATTGCGGCCCATCCTTCCGACAGCGACAACTTCAACAACACCAACCGCACCAATAACGCGATCAAGTACACGAGCCCCACCCTCGCGGGCTTCACCTTCGGCGGCGTGTACGCATTGAGCGGAATCGCGGGCAGCGTGGGACGCAATCAGATCTGGTCGCTTGGCGCAGGTTACTCGAACGGGCCGGTCGTCGCGGGCGTCGGATATCTCAACGTGCGCAATCCCAACACGTCGTTCTATGGCGCGGGGGGAACCGTCGCTCCGGTGACGGGTGGCGTGCCCGGCTCGAATTTCGGCGCATCGCCGGTCATTTCGGGCTATGCGTCCGCGCGGTCGCTGCAGGTGATCGGCACCGGCGCGGCCTACACGTTCGGGGCCGCGACGCTCGGCGCGACCTACTCGAACACGCAATTCCGAAACCTCGGCGACCCGACTTCGGGTCCGGTTCCCGCTGGCGGCATCGGCGGCACGGCGACCTTCAACAACGTCGAAGTCAACTTCAAGTATCAGATCACGCCGGCTCTCGTTGCCGGTGCGGCGTATGTCTACACGAAGAACGACGGCGCGGATGGTTCCAGCGGCGCCAAATACCACCAGGTCTCCGTCGGCGCCGACTACTTTCTGTCCAAGCGAACCGATGTCTACCTGGTTGCCACGTATCAGAAGGCAAGCGGGACCGATTCCACGGGCAAGGAAGCAGTCGCTTCGATCAATCAGTTGACACCTTCGACCTCGAATCATCAGACTGCCGTGCGGCTCGGCATTCGCCACAAGTTCTGACGGACGGGGCGCACTCAGGGCTTCCAAAAACAAAAGCGCCGCTGCATTCGCAGCGGCGCCGACAAAACCTGCTGTCCCGTGCAGAGACAAATCAAGCCGGAAAATCGGTCGACCGCGACAGTTCCTTCCACGTTTCGGTTTCCGCGGCGACATACGCGTTCTTGTCGGCGATGGCCTTCAGCGTGTCCGTGCCGAGCGGAAGACGCAGAGGCGGCGCTTCTGCATCGGCGAGCGTGACGAGGGCCGTCGCCAGCTTCTCCGGATCGCCCGGCTGGTTGTGGTTCATCCCAACCGCAAAGCGGCGCACATTGCCCGAGGTCTCGTCATAGTCGGCGATGATCTGCTTGCCGACGACGAGCGACGACGCATCCAGGAAATCCGTCCTGAAGTACCCCGGCTCGACGACCGTCGCATGGATGCCAAGCGGCTTCAGTTCCGCATGCAACGACTCCGTGATGCCCTCGACGGCGAACTTCGTCGAGCTGTACACGCCAAACCCCGCTCCCGCCCGGTAGCCGCCAATCGACGACATGTTGACCACATGTCCCGAGCGCTGTGCACGCATGACCGGCAAGACGGCGCGCGTCACGTTGAGCAATCCGAAGACGTTGGTGTCGTACATGCGGCGGACGTCGGCGTCGCTCGATTCCTCGACGGCCGCGAGCAGCCCGAAGCCGGCGTTGTTGACCAGCACGTCGATGCGGCCGAACTTCGCGAGCGCAGCCTCGACAGCCGCCTTCGCTTGCGCTTCGTCGGTCACGTCGAGTGCGACGGGCAGCAACGCGTCCGACTCGCCCAGCCGCTCGGTGATCGCGGCGACATTGCGGCCAGCCGCAACTACCGCGTTGCCATCAGCCAGCGCGGCGTGCGCGATCAGCGCGCCAAGGCCGCGCGATGCGCCCGTGATGAACCAGACGCGCTTGAATTGCTGTTTCGTAACGTTGTTCATGATGTTTCCCCCTGCGTTTCGTCGTGAAAGTGAATGAATCATAGGACAGCGGATTCGCCCGAACTAGCCGCAAATTGCTAGACTGATAATCAACTTTTATTTGCGAATCGGGAAGGTTCGATGAACGAGGTCCGTGCGATTTCGATCTTTGTCCGCGCCGCGACGCTGGGCAACTTGCGCAAGGCGGCCGTCGACCAGGGCATCTCGCCCCAGGCGGCCAGTCATGCGGTGATGCAACTGGAAAAGACGCTCGGCGTGCGGTTGTTTCATCGCACGACGCGCAAGCTGAGCCTCACCGAAGAGGGGCAACGACTGCTACATAGCGTGGAACCTGCGCTGGCGACGCTGGCATCCGCACTGGACGACGCGCGCCGCTCGAAAGAGGAAGTCGCCGGTCCGCTACGGGTGAGCGCGCCGGCGGCGCTCGGGCGCACGGTGCTGTGGCCGTCCATCCTCGAATTCGCGGCGCTGCATCCGGCCGTGCAACTGGACGTGCGCTTCGACGACCACTTCACCGACCTCGTCGCCGATCGCGCCGACGTCGGGTTTCGCGGCGGGTCGCCGCCTGCGGGCGGTGCGATCGCGCGGCGGCTGTTGCCGATTCAACTGATCGTCTGCGCGTCGCCGGATTACATCGAGCGCCACGGTGTGCCGAAGTCCGTCGACGATCTCGACGCGCATCGCTGCAGCGGATACCAGCGCGCGAACACCGGCAAGCAGGCGCCATGGGAGTTCCTGATCGGCAACGAGATCGAGTACCGCGAGATCGCGACGACGCTGTGCACGAACGATATCGACGCGGAGACGGAAGCCGTCCTCGCCGGGCTGGCGATCGGCCAGCTTGGAAGCTTTTCGGCGGTCTCGCATATTCGCAGCGGACGGCTCGTGCCATTGCTCACGCAGCACATGACCCAGCGCGAGTCCATCTACGTTTACTACCGACATCGGACCGAGCAGCCGCTGCGCGTGAGAACCTTTATCGACTTCATGATCGCGCGGCTTGCGGACAACAAGAGCTTCTTTCTCGAGCCGTCCGATTTGCGCACGACACGGAGCACGAAACGCACACCTTGAACGCAAGCGGGATGGTCCGCCAGAGGCTTGCATGACCCGACGAACGCCAAACGGACATTCACCGCCCCGCGGCGAGGAGGCTGTGAATCTGCGCGACCACCGCCGCACCTTCGCCAACCGCCGACGCGACGCGCTTGGTCGATCCCGAGCGAACGTCGCCGATGGCGAAGACACCCTTGACGCTCGTCTGCAAAGGCAGCGACGGCACGCCAAGTCCGGCAGCGTCGCCGCCTGTCAATACGAACCCCTTGTCGTCGAGCGACACCCCGCATGTCTTGAGCCAGCCGGTGTTCGGCTCGGCGCCGATGAATACGAACAGATGATGCGTCGTCATGCTTGCCTCGACACCATCGGCATCGCGATAATGCACGCGCTCGAGACGCGCATCGCCCTCGAGCGCAGTGAGCTCCATCCGCGCATGAAGCGTCACGTTCGGCAGCGCCGCGATACGTTCGGTCAGGTAGTGAGACATGCTGTGGTCGAGGCTCGCGCCGCGAATGAACAGATGCACATGCTCGACGTGCGATGCCAGGAACACCACCGCCTGCCCCGCCGAATTGCCGCCGCCGACCAGCAACACCGGCTCCTTGCGGCATAGCCTCGCCTCGATCGGCGTAGCCCAATAATAGACGCCCGCGCCCTCGAAGCACGCGAGGCCGGCCACGTCAGGACGCCGATACTCCGCGCCGCTCGCGATAACCACCGTGCGGGCGGTGATGCGCCGCGCATCGGCAAGCTCGACGATCGGCGGTTGCAGGTCGCAAAACAACGCCCTGACCTCGCACGGGATGCCAATATGCGCACCGAACTTCTGCGCCTGGACGAACGCGCGGCCCGCGAGGGCGTGACCCGTGATGCCGGTCGGGAAGCCCAGGTAGTTCTCGATGCGCGAACTCGTGCCGGCCTGGCCGCCGGGCGCGCGGCAGTCGAGCGCCGCGACCGACAGTCCTTCGGATGCCGCGTAGACGGCCGTCGCGAGTCCCGCGGGTCCGGCGCCGACGATCGCCACATCGTAGACGTGCAAGGGATCGAATTCGGGAATCAGTCCGAGACAGGACGCGAGTTGTCCCGCATCGGGATTTCGCAACACCGTGCCGTCCGGACAGACGACGAACGGGAAGTCGTCGGGCTGTGGCGTCAGGCGTTCGAGCAGCGCAACGGCTTCGGGGTCCTGCTCGGCATCGAGCGTCATGTTCGGAAAAGCGTTGCGGCGCAGGAAATTCTGCAAAGCGAGCAGTCGGGCGTTGCCGGAGGAGCCGACAAGAATGACGCCTTGTCCGCGTTCGACCACGAGGACTCGCCTCAGGATCAGGGCACGCATGATCTTCTCGCCAAGATCGGCTTCACTGATCATCATCGCGCTGAGTTCGTCGGGCCTCAGCAACACCGCTTCGACATCTTCGACGACATGCGCGTCCACCACGGCGGGCTGATTCGAGAGCTGGGTAACGTCGGAGGTGAAGTTGCCGCGCTGCGTGTAGGTGTGAATGGTCCGCTCATGGCCCAGACCATCGCGGCCAACTATTCGCACCACGCCCGACAGCAGGACAAACATCCCCGGGCAAAGCGTTCCCGCACGGTAGAGCAATGAACCCCTGGCGTGGCGGGAAAGGCTTCCAAAGCGGCGCACCCGTTCGATCTCGGCCGCCGTGAGAACCGGAAACATCTGCGCGTAACGCGGATGATTGCGCACGCTCGGATCGTCGGCGAACTCGCCGTCCTCGATGGGGCTCGCAGCGTGTGCCGGCTGGGGGATGGGCGTGTCGTCCTGCAGCTTCGAATCGTTGCTCATCGCGGATTTCCTCCGGCGGCTGATCGGCGCCGTCGCCGATCTGGCGACTGTCCTCCGCATGTAATGCCATTGTAAATCGGTGGTTTCGTCAGGTATGAGGTGGTATTTGCCGAGGCAGGACAGGCGCGCCCGAGTCGACTCGCGGCGCGCATGCCCATCGTTCCGCCAGCTCAGGTCGACAAGATAGTGACCAGCGCAACCGCTGAGTCGCCAGCCAGTTGCCCGCCATTATTCTCGGCAAGCGCCACCTTCGCGCCCTTGCGTTGACGCGCGCCCGCCGTGCCGCGCAATTGCTGCGTCAACTCGACGATCTGCGCCACGCCCGTCGCGCCGACCGGATGCCCTCGCGACAAAAGCCCGCCGCTCGGATTCACCGAGACGCGCCCGCCGATGTCCGTATCGCCGGAGCGGATCAGCTTCGGCGCGTCGCCCGCGGCGCACAGGCCGAGGTTCTCGTAGTGGATGAGTTCGGCAGGCGCCGACGCATCGTGCAACTCGACCACATGCACGTCCGACGGACCGATGCCCGCCTCTTCGTAAGCAGCATTCGCCGCCCGCACCGCGACGAGTTCGCCCGACCCGTCCGCCTTCGCCGATACGATCGAACTGGCGCGAATGAACACGGGACGTATGTCGTGCCTTGCCGCATAGTCCTCCGAGCAGATGAACACGGCCGCGCCGCCGTCGCCGATGGACGAGCACATGAAAAGCGTCAATGGATCGCTGACCATCCGGCTCGCGAGCACTTCTTCGACGCTCGTCTCCTTGCGGAACTGCGCAAGCGGATTCAGCGATCCCGCACGTCGGCTCTTGACGACAACGCGCGCGAAGTCGCTCGCGTCGGCGCCGGTCTTTTCCATCCACTTGCGAGCCTTCGCCGCATAGAGATCCATGAAGAGCGAACCCGTTCCCGTGGTGACGCCTTCAGGCAGCGGCTCTTCGAGATCGACGGCCTTGGCGAACGCGCCGAACGAGATCGCCTTGTCCTCGTGAGAGAGCTTCTCGACGCCCACGACGAGCGCGGTTTCCGCCTGTCCCGAAGCCACCGAGAGCCACGCCAGGTTCAGCGCCGAACTGCCGGACGCACACGCGTTCTCGATGTTGAACATGGGCTTGCCGTCGAGACCCGTATTGCGCAGCGACGACTGCGCGCGGATCATCTCCTGCCCGGTGACGACACCCGCCGCCGCGTTGCCGAAGAACACCCGGTCGACGTCGTTCACGCTCACGCGCGCGTCCTTCAGTGCGAGTGAAACCGCTTCTTCCGCGAGCGACTTCAGGTTGCGTTCGAGAAACTTCCCAAAGGGCGTCATGCCGACGCCGCCAATGACTACCTTGCGCATTGCTGTCTCCAGTGAATGAACGTTTGAAACCTTGCGATGACGGCGCACTCGCGCCGCACGTCTAGTCGAGAATCTTTCCGCGTGTCTCCGGCATCCGCGCATAGACCGCGAAGCCCACGGCGCACACGGCCGCCACATAGACCCACAGGTATTGCGACAGACCCGAATTCGACATCGCCGTGACGATGTAGGGAAGCGTGCCGCCGAAGAGGGCCGCCGATACCGCATAAGGCAACGCCACGCCGGTAGCGCGCACGTGGGCCGGGAACTGCTCGGCCATGACCGTCGCGCAGGTCGCGGCGAAGCCTGACGAAAGCAGCATGCCGATCGTGACGATCGCCGTGGCGGTCCAGAAGTCGTTGCTCAGGAAATGCAGCGCGGGCCACGCGAACAGCGCCGAGCCGCCCGCAAACACGAGCAGCACAGGCTTGCGGCCGATGCGGTCCGACACCATGCCGATGAACGGAATCGCGACGAGCGAGACGATGATGGAAATGACGCTCGCGCCGAACGCGTCGTGCAGCGGCAAGCCGGTGCGCAGGTGAGCGAGCGTGGGGAACAGCACGAGCCAGAGATAGATGCAGAGGTTGCCGGCCATCGCGATGCCGATCACGCGCAGCGCTTCCCGGCGATGGTCGCGGACGATCACGAGAAACGGATGCCGCGCACGATGATGCGTCGCCGCGGTCTTCTTGAACGCGTCGGTTTCGGCGACGGCAAGCCGCACCCACAGCGCGACGAAGCCCATCAGGCCGGCGATGGCGAACGCGATGCGCCAACCCCAGTTCGCCATTTGCGGCGGGTCGATCATCGACGTGAGGATCGCGCCGATCAACGCGGCAACCAGCACGCCGGCGTTCACCGCGAAGTGCTGCCACGAGCCGGCGAAGCCGCGCCGCGACGGTGCCGACGATTCGATGAGAAACGTCGATGCCGAGCCGAACTCGCCGCCCGCCGCGAACCCCTGGACGAGCCGCGCGAGCACGAGAATGAGCGGCGCCGCGATGCCGATCGACGCGTAGCCCGGACACGCCGCGATGACGAGCGAGCTTCCCGCCATCAGCGCCACCGACAGCGCGAGGCCGTTCTTGCGCCCGCGCCGGTCGGCATACGCGCCGAGCAGCGCGCCTCCAATCGGCCGCATCACGAAGCCGACCGCGAACACCGCGAACGCCGAGAGCAGCGAGACGCGGTCGTTGTGGGCGGGAAAGAAGTGTCGCGAGAAGAGCGAGGCGAACGTCGCGTAAATGATCCAGTCGGTGAATTCGACGATCGTGCCGAGGGTCGCAGCGACGATCGCCTTTTTTTGCGCTCGCGTCATCGGTGTCGCGGTTTCCTGGGCAAGGCCGGGAAGCGTGGTTTCCATGTTGTCTCCGTGTCTCTTTGTGGTGAAGGCGCGCGCCGTTTGTGCGACGCATGCAGGAAGTGCCTGGCAGTTGCATGCATCGTAGGTTTCGGGAAACGCGTCACGCAAACGACTTTTTCTGCGCTCTCGATTGATTTTTTCTGCAGTGAAGACGCAATGCGAGGACGTGCGCGCGCAAGCGGCTTCGATTGAGCGCAAGTCAATCGAAGCCGGCAAAAAAGTCGTTTGAGCGCGGGATGGGGAGTGCCTAGCATCGGAACGAACCGGCTTTTCATCACGGAGACATCATGAAACCTTCACAACAGAACGCGGCCGCCGAGGTCGCCATCATCACGGGCGGCGCAAAGGGCATTGGCTTCGGCATCGCGGCGGCGCTGGCGCGTCATGGTCGCCGCATCGCGCTCTTCGATCTCGACCGCGCGGGCCTCGACCAGGCGGCGAGCGAGCTGGCCGCGTCAGGCGCGGACGTCATCGGGTTGCCCGTCGATGTCACGAATGGCGCGTCCGTCAACGCCGCGGTCGAAGCGGTGATCGAGCGCTTCGGCCGCATCGACGTGCTGGTGAACAACGCGGGCATCGTGCGCGACAAGCGCATCACCCGCATGAGCGACGACGACTGGGACGCCGTTATCGGCGTGAATCTCAAGTCGCAGTTCCTGTGCTGCCGCGCCGTGCTGGCGCACATGATTCCCGCCCGCCACGGGCGCATCGTGAACATCTCGTCGCGCGCCTGGCTGGGGGGCGTCGGGCAGTCGAACTATTCGGCTGCGAAGGGCGGCGTCGTGAGCCTCACGCGCAGTCTCGCACTCGAATGGGCGAGCGCCGGCGTCACCGTCAATGCGATTGCGCCGGGCATCGTCGATACGCCGCTCTTTCGCACCTTCGATGCGGACCTTCAGGAACGCCTCAAGAAATCGGTGCCCGTGCAGCGCATCGGCACGCCGGACGATATCGCGCAAGCCGTGCTCTTCTTCGCGCAGAGGGAGGCGTCGTACATCACGGGGCAAACGCTCTATGTGTGCGGTGGCCGGTCACTGTCATCACCGAGCGTTTGAGAGAGAGGACCTCATGACCATTCACTACAGCGTGTCGAACCATGTGGCCACGGTCAGCCTGGACCGCCCCGAGGCGCTCAATGCGCTCGATCTCGACAGCCTGACCGAACTGCGCGCGGCGCTCGCCACCGCGCGCGACGACGACAACGTGCGCGTGATCGTGCTCACCGGCGCCGGGCGCAAGTCGTTTTGCGTCGGCGCCGATCTGAAGAACACCTTGCCGCCCTCGACGAGCTTCAGTTCGTCATTCGTCAGATCGATCGACCGCGCGGCGGCCGAAGGCATCTACGTGCGGCTGATGGACCTGAGCTCGCTGCGCCTCTTCAAGCCGATCATCGGCGCGATCAACGGCTATTGCCTCGGCGGCGGCCTCGAACTCGCGCTCCAGTGCGACTTGCGGATCGCATCGAGCAATGCGGTGTTCGGCCTGCCCGAAGCGGCCGTCGCGAGCATTCCTGCCGTGTGCGGCATCCAGGCGCTGCAAAAGGCCGTGCCTTCGGCGATCGCGATGAAGATGCTTCTCACGGGCGGCAAGATCGACGCCGCGTACGCGGAACGCGTGGGGCTGATATCCGATGTCGTCGAACCGGAAGCGCTGCTCGACAAGGCGCTCGAACTCGCGGGCACGATTGCGGCGAACGGTCCGCTCGCCGTGCAGATGATCAAGAAAGTGGCGGAGACGAGCAGCAACGTGCCGCTTGCGCAGGCGATCGAATTCACCGAGCTGGCGTGGGGCGCGATGCGCGATTCGCAGGACCGCATCGAAGGCCGCAAGGCGTTCGCCGAAAAGCGCAAGCCACGGTTTACGGGACGCTAGCGGCGGCGGCGCAGCGCCTCAGCCACTTGCTTCGGCGATCGCCAGCAGCCAGTCGCGGAACGCGGCGAACTCGGGGTTCGACAGATGCTCGTGTGGATAGACGAGGTAGTACGTGAACGCGCCCAGATCGAGCACGAACGAAAAGGGCGTTACCAGCGTGCCCTCGCGAAGCTGGTCGGCGACGAGCACGCGCTGCGCCATCGCGACGCCGTGTCCTTGCGTCGCGGCGAAATACGCGAGCACCGAGCTTTCGTAGCTGAGGCCGCTCAACGGATTGACTCCGCGCACGCCGGCGGCGTCGAGCCATTTCGCCCAGTCTTCGCGGCGCGCAAGCGAATGCAGCAGCGGCACGTTGCGCAGGCTTCCGGGCGTGGCATCGGTCAGGTCGGGATGCGCGCGCAGGAACTCGGGGCTGCAAACGGGGACGAGTTCATTCGGCACGAGCCGGTCGGAACCCACCTCGGACGATGGCGCATGAGAAAGGCGGATCGCCCCGTCGACGTCCTCGGCATTGAAGTCGACCGGCTGCAATGACGTCGTGAGGCTGACTTCGATGTCGGGATGGTCGCGATGGAACGTCGAGAGGCGTGGCAATAGCCAGTTCATCGAAAACGTCGTGTAGCCGCGAATCTTGAGCGTGCGGCGGCGTCGCGCCTCGGTGAGATTGATGGTGGCCGTTCGCAGGGTCTCGAAGCCGCGCACGACATCCGCCAGATAGCGGGCTCCCATCGGCGTCAGCGTGATCGCGCGATATCCCCGTTCGAAAAGCTGCACGCCGAGTTGGTCTTCGAGCAGCTTGATCTGACGGCTCACCGCAGCAGGCGTGACGTTCAGCTCGTTGGCGGCGAGTTGAACGCTGAGCAGACGCCCGCATACCTCGAAGGCGCGCAGCGCGTTGAGTGACGGAAGGGTTCGCATCGAAAAATAGTAGCACGCACGGCGCGACGCGCGGGCCAGGAAGCCGGTGTGGAACGCGGCCTTATCCGCCGCAGAAAATCTCAATCGAGCGAGCAGGAAATGTCGTTTGTACGGGGTTTCTCCACGCCGTATCGTTGATTAAAGGACAACCTGTGAGACAAGGAGACAACCATGCTGGACGATGTGCGAATCCTGGCCTGGGGCGAACGCAGCGCGGTGAAGCTTTGCGCCACGCTCCTCGAACGAGCCGGCGCGCAAATCTGTTTCGCCGACGCCGGGCCCGTCGCCGGCATCGCGCATGACGTGGTGATCGTTTCGTCGGATATGAGTTCGACGAAGGAGAAAAGCGTCATCGCGGAACTGAAGGCGGCGGGCAACACCATCGTATGCGACATCACCGCGACAGGGCCGCAAGGTTCGCGCGCGGGCGGAAGCTGGTCCGACGCGCAGGTTCAGGCGATCAGCGGCCTGATGGATACCACGGGCTTCGCGCATGGCGAGCCGGTACGTATCGGCGTTCCGTTCACGGATATCTCGGCGGCACTGTATGCGTCGGCTGCGATTGCCGCGGCGATTCGCGTCAGGCGCATGCGCGGCATCGTCCAGACCATCGACGTCACGCTGTTCGGTTGCGCGGCGAGTGCGCTCACCACGTTTCTGCCTGCCGCCTTTGTACGGGATACGGTCGGCCGCGTCGGCAACCGTCATCCGGCATGCGCACCCTGGAACGCATACCGCACGAGCGATGGCTGGATACTCATCTGCACGAGCACGGAAGAGCAATGGCGAAGGATCAGGAGCGTGGCGCGCGTGCCGCAGCTCGACGATCCGCGCTTTGCCACGTTGCGCGAGCGCGTCCGTCATGTCGATGTGCTCGATCCTTTGATCGAAACCTGGACCACGACCTTGACCACTGCCGAATGCACCCGCCTTTGCGAGACGATAGGCGTGGCAGCCGGTCCGATCGTGTCGGTCGCGGGGCTTTCGGGCGAGCCGAATTTTCGTCTGCGTCACGGGGAAGCCGCAGAGCGGATCGATGCGCGTGGCATCGACGGCGATACTTACCGGCAAGTGTCCGTCTTTCGCACCTCGCGATTGACCGACCGTGCCGTGCATGCGCCGCTGACCGCAAACGCAGAGCGTGTCTTTCCCACCGATGCAGGTCCGCTTGCGGGCGTCAAGGTCATCGAAATCGGGCAGTACACGACCGCGCCGCTCGTCGGCAAGCATCTGGCTGCGCTCGGTGCGCGGGTCATCAAGATCGAGCCGCCCGATGGCGAGGTCGCGCGCTCGTGGGCGCCGGGGCGGGACGGCACGAGTTACTTCTTTGCGCTCAACAACACCGACAAGGAAACGATCGCGCTCGATCTCAAGCAGGATCGCGACCGCGAATATCTGCGACGCCTTCTCGCCGATGCCGACGTGCTGGTCGAGAACCTGCGGCCGGGCGCACTCGCGAAGCTCGGCTTTGGACGCCAGTCTCTCGGCGAAATCAATCCACGCCTGATCTATTGTTCGATCTCCGGCTTCGGTATCGAATCGGCATACCCGACGCGGCCTGCGTTCGACACCGTGATCCAGGCGATGGGCGGCCTGATGGATTTGACGCGCAGTCACGGGATGCCGGTCAAGCTCGGCGCGTCGGGTGCGGACATCCTTGGCGGCCAGGCTGCGCTGCTTGCCATCCTCGCGATCCTGGCCGAGCCCTCGCGGCAGGCGGGCAACTTCGTCGAGATTTCGATGCAGGATGTCGCGGCATGGGGCGCGCTTTATTCGTCGGGGCATCCCGAACCGCAAGGGCTGGCGGTTCCGTGCGCGGATGGTCATATCTGGATCGAGAGCGATGGCCTTCGAGATGCGGCCTCGCTCGCGGCGCACGCGAAGCAACTGCGGTGCGGCTCGCTGACGAGAGCGTGTGCCATCGCGGCACTTGCTGAAGCAGGGATTCGTGCCGTGCCCGTGGTCCGTGTGCCGGAATTGATGGAAGACGGCGATTTTCTTGCAGACGTGCTGAGCGTGGCGCGGGATGCCAGCGGTGCGTTCTGGCCGGTGCTCAAGATGCCGTACCGGCTCTCGCGCACGCCTGCGCGGATTCGGGCCGTTCCGGGGATGCCTGAAGTCCGTCATGCCATCGACGACGAGGGCGAAGAGCGCAGTGGCCGAGGGGCGATTCGCCTGTCTGGCCTGGCGAAGCTCGATCTTTGACGGGAACGTTCTCGTGGTCCATCGATGTTTGGCGGCAAGACCACGAGAACATTGAATGGCACTATCCGCCGGTCAGCGCGCCGGTCAGCGTCGTCAACGCGGGCACGGGCGTGCTGTTTTCTTTCATCGTCTCCGACGGATGCGTTGCCGCCACGACGGGTTGTCGCGATAATGAAACGTCGCCGGCCCGCCGGCCTCACACGCCATCCACCCGCAATCCGCATGACCGACACTTTTTCGTTAAGCGCCGCCAGCGACTACCGGGCCTGGCTCTCCGATCTCAAGCTGCAAGTCGAGCGGGCCAGGCAGCGCGCGGCCACCAGCGTGAACCGGGAGCTCGTATCGCTTTACTGGCAGATCGGCCGGCAGATTCTCGAACGCCAGCAGCGCGCCGGATGGGGTGCCAAAGTGATCGACCAGCTCGCGCGGGACCTGCGCGGGGCGTTTCCCGACATGCGCGGGTTTTCGCCGCGCAATCTCAAGTACATGCGCTCGCTCGCCGAGGCGTGGCCGGAAAACGGATTTGTGCAACACCCTGTTGCACAATTGCCGTGGTCCCACGTCGTGACGCTGCTCGACAAGCTCGATGACAACGTACATCGGGACTGGTATGCCGCGAAGTCGACCGAGCACGGCTGGTCGCGCAGCATCCTGGTGATGCAGATCGAGACGCGCGCATACGAACGCCAGGGCAACGCGGTCAACAACTTTCCGGAGCGCCTGCCGCCACCGCAGTCGGATCTCGCGCGCGATGTATTGAAAGACCCGTATATTTTCGATTTCCTCGGTCTCGCGGAAAACGCGCAGGAGCGCGACATCGAAGGCGCGCTGACGCGGCATATCACGCGGTTCCTGCTCGAACTCGGTGCAGGGTTCGCGTTCGTGGGGCGGCAATACCGACTCGAAGTCGGCGGAGACGAGTTTTTCATCGATCTCCTGTTCTATCACCTGAAGCTTCGCTGTTACGTCGTGGTCGAACTCAAGGCGACGCCGTTCAAACCGGAATACGCGGGCCAGCTGAACTTTTATCTGTCCGCGGTGGACGCGCAGGTGAAAGCGGACGACGACCACCCGACCATTGGCCTGCTGCTGTGCAAGGAGAATAACCGTCTGGTTGCCGAATACGCGCTGCGCGGAATCGCCAAGCCGATGGGCGTGGCCGAATACCAGTTGCTGCGCGAGATACCGGCCGGGCTGAAGCCGAGCCTGCCGTCGATCGATCAGATCGAGGCCGAATTGCGCTCCGAGGACTGAGCGGACTGGTTCTTTGTCTCTACGGGGCGGACGCATCGTCGACGTTCGCGTTCGTGTTCGCAAGCGCGCCGGAACGACCTGGCCGTCCGGCCGCGGAATTCGTCCATTGAGCTCAGACAGGCACAGTCAGCCCGATACGACGCGCTGCATGGCGGGAATAAAGTTGCGCAGTTGCAGGTACTACGGTCAGATCAGGGGGAACCGAAGTGCAATCCATTCTGCGTCACCTGCAGCTTGCGTCGGGCGTAGTCTTGCTGACCTATCTTTCCCTCCATCTGGTCAATCATGCGCTCGGCATCTGGTCGCTGGATCTTGCCGAACGTGGCCTCATACTCGCTATCCGGCTGTGGGACAGCACGCCCGGCACGGTCATGCTGTACGGTGCTGCCGGCCTGCATTTTGCACTGGCGCTGCGTACCGTCTATGAGCGTCGCCACTGGGCTCTTCCGCCGACCGAATGGGTCCGCCTTTGGGCCGGTTTCAGCCTGCCGCTGCTGCTCATCCGCCACGCGGTCGGAACGCGCCTCGCGGCGTCGCTCTATGGCTTCGAACCGGACTACGAAAAGATCGTGACCTCGCTGATCACCAGCGGTACGCAGGGCTTGCAACTCGCGCTGCTCGCCCCCGGCTGGGTGCACGGCTGCCTCGGGGTGTGGATCCGCTTTCGTCACCATGACTTCATGCGTCGCGCGAAGCCCGCGTTGGTAGCGCTGCTTGTGATCCTGCCGCTGCTGTCCGCAATTGGCTTCGCGCAGATGTCACGCGCTGTTGTCGCGGCGCATGCACCGCAGCTGACGCCCGATCAGACGCTCGTCGCGCACCGTGGTGCCCTCGATGAGTGGCGTCATGATCTTCTTATGGTCTATGTGTCGCTGCTTGTCAGCGCTTTTCTGGCTGGCAGGTTGCGCAATCGGTTGCAGCATCGGGGGTCTCGGTAGTTAGGGATGTTGAAGAGGCTCCAGGCAATCGACAGGTCAGCAGAACCTCTGCCGCTTGACTTCCCATCAACAGTCCATATACAGGCTTTGACCCTACCCCACATCCATTCGGCAAGTAATCATCAAATGACCACCCGATAAGTCTGATATTTTCTTTGTCGTTTGCCCTAATGGTGACGCACCCGGTTTCGTATGATTATTGAATCAATAGAACGAACGACTGGGCATTGTGCTTTCCGGGTAACTTTTGACTTTAATCAAGTTGCGGAGCCGCTTGCGACATGGATCTTTGGTTCACGGGTTCTTGCGAGGTAGGCACATGATACGACGCCCGGAATGATTCGGCCTGCTTATCCTACCAACGAATATAACTAGCCAGCTAGCGAATGATGGGATCCGTGTAGGCAATTCATTTCCCCTTTGACGATCATAAGCATAACTATCACTCTATAGTCAGAAGTATCCTGCCAACCTCGGCAGTTCCCATTGTCCGTCCACGGTTCTGATTCGGATTCTTAAAGATCAAGATCTAAAATCCACTATTTTTATTGGCCACTTTATGCGCAAAGTCTTTTGTTTTCCATTCGCCGGCGCAGGCGCATCCGTCTATCGGCCATGGATCAAGCCGCTCGCGGACCATTTATCCGTGGTGCCGATTCAATTGCCGGGGCGCGAGCAACTATTCGCCGAGCCACCGCTTACGAACGTTCACGATGCAGTTGCTCTGCTCAGTCGGCAATTGGCGCCATCGGTAAGCGAAGCGTCGGAAGTCATATTTTTTGGTCACAGCCTCGGCGCGGCCCTCGCATACGAGTTTGCGAGAACGATGCCGCCTGACAAACCCCGCCTGTTAATTGTCAGCGGCTCTCCGGCACCGATCTGTCCGCGCGCGCGACGTGCAACGGGGTTGAATGACGAACAATTTCTCGCGCGCGTGAGGGAATTCGCCGGCTATAGCCATCCCGCACTTGAAGATCCCGACATGCGCGAACTATTGCTTCCAACACTGCGTGCCGACGTGGAAATGCACGAGGGATATTCCCCGTCCGGAACTACGGAGCTCGATATACCGATCATTGGAGTGCGAGGTTCCAGTGACGATCTCGTCACGCGCGATGAAGTTATTGCCTGGCGAGACGTCACCCGGTCGTCATTTGAATTCATCGAGCTTGATGGTGGTCACATGTACCTGATTGACACGCCGGCACCGCTCTTCGATATCTTCAGGAAGGCCAGGATCCCAGTTTTTAAAGGAAAAAGTAATGCAGCTTGAGGGGAAAGTCGCGGTCATAACTGGTGCGGCGCGCGGTATCGGGCGAGCCTGCGCAGAGCGGTTTGCACGCGAGGGTGCTCAACTTATTCTGCTGGATGTGGCCGACCATATCGAAGGGGTGCCCTATCCGCTCGGTTCGCGCAGCCAGCTCGACTGTACCGAGTCGTTGTGCCGCGCGGAGGGCGTGGCGGCGTGGGCGTTACCAGTCGATGTGCGCGATTCCCAGGCAATACGCGCCGCAATCAAGTTCGCCGTTGACCGATGCGGCCCCATCGACGTGCTCGTGAACAATGCAGGCATTGCTGCACCTTCCGGAAAAGCCGTGCATGAGATCGAAGAAAGCGAGTGGGAACTGATGATCGATATCGACCTCTCTGGAGCGTGGCGCATGATTCGTGAGGTCAGTAAGTCCATGCTCGAGCGACGATCTGGAAGCGTTATTAACATCTCATCGACCGCCGGTCTCGTCGGGTATCGCCACTTTGCCGGCTATGTCGCGGCGAAGCACGGAGTGATCGGCCTGACTCGGGCGGCTGCTCTCGATTTTGCCCCGCTCAAGGTGCGGGTCAATGCAATCTGTCCCGGTTCGGTTCGCGACGACGTTAATGTCGAGGGGCGCATGCTCTCTGAAATTGCGCGTTCACTGTCGGTTCCCGTGAGCGAGCACGAGGCGACCTTTGTTCAAGCGCAGCCAATGAATTCCCTGATCGAACCATCGGACATCGCCGACGCGGCGGTCTGGCTTGCGTCGGACGGGTCTCGACAAGTCACTGGTTCGATCGTCACCGTCGACGGCGGGTTCTCCGCTCGCTGATTTCTTATCTTTCCGATCCCATGCCTTCTCACTTCTCGTCCGACGCCTCGCCTCAAGCCACGCCGACTCTCGTTGAAGCGGCGCCAAAGCACGACTATCTGTCGACTCTCATCAAGACCCGGTCGGCAGGTGCGCTCTGCCAGGGGCTGCGTATTCGGGGCGCCGCTCCCCGCCTGATTTCGAGGTTCAATGAATGCGTCGCCCGATCAGGGCTCGGGTCGGCTCAGACTTCACTCTGGCGCGAAGACCTGCCGATCCTGTCGGACGATCTAGCTGCCGATCGCCGGCGTACGCTTGAGTTGATGCGGCCTATCGACACAAACGGCGTCTGTGCGCTGCGCGGCGCGCTGCTTGAGTTCACCGACGGCGTCGCAGACCTGATCATTGTCGCCAGCCGACGTTTTATCGACGCGGCGACAATACGCGATATAGCCACGCTGTTGACCGGAGAGGCCGTTCCGGACGCCTGCGTGCCACTCGTTGTGCGGAGTCCGAAAGCCGCCGAGATTCACTGCAACGATGGGGCAGCGAGCATTCCGGAATGGGGTTTGGGCGGTCAGCCGCCCAAACCGGGATATGGCGAGATGAAGGGACGCGCGTTCAACGCGGCGGTCAGTCCTCAGCGCCTAGTCGAGGCGATCAGTCTTGTCCTGACGAGGTTCGAGGCCCGGACGTCGGCCGTGTTCGGCATGCTCGGCAATCCGGCCGGCGCACGAGCACGCGGGATTCCCCATGCGCGACTCCTGTCTATCGGCATCGAACAAACGGCAACTGTTTCGGATCTTGCTAGCGCCGTACACATGTCTCTAGTAACCGGTTCTGCAACAGAGGAGCCAGCCGGAATAACGGATGCCGCGGTCGGAATCGTCTGGAGTGTCGAGCGCGACGCGCGCGACGGCGAGACCGAATTCCGCTCATATCAGACACCGCCGTTCGCTCTGAGTATCGAGCCGCACGTACGGGATGGCCGCGTCATTGGAATCACCTACGGATTCGACCGCGGCTGTTTTTCGACTGCCATGGTTCAAACATTCGACAGTGCCGTTGCGAGCGTCTGCGAGTTCCTCGAACGAGAACATGCAGAGGGGGCAAGCAGGGTGCTGGCGAGCATCGGTTTGCTGGACGCGGCGAGTGCGGCCGATGTCGCGGCGTGTGGCGCACTCAAACGGCTGCCGAGCGGCTTCAAGCCGTTCCGGATCGAGCAGCGGATTGCCGCGTTCGCCGCCAGTCAGTCGGACGCGCGGGCAGTTACCTACGAGCATCGAAGCCTCAGCTACCGTGAACTGGATGGTCTCTCAGATCAAATCGCGGGCGTGCTCGGAGAAATCGGGGTTCGCGAGGGCGATCGCGTCGGCGTCTGCCTTGATCGCTCCCTTGAACTCGTGCCCGTCATGCTCGCGGTATTCAAGGCCGGCGCTGCGTATGTGCCTTTGGACCCGGCGTACCCGGCAGATCGGATCGCCTATACCCTTACTGATGCGCGCCCGGCGCTGGTGGTCGGCGCGCCCGGTGCTCTGCCAACGGGACTTGAGATTCGGTCGATTGATCTCGATACGCTTCTCGCTCGCGCGGCATGTTTCGCTGGTCCCTTACCGCAGCAGCCACGCTCGGCCAGCGCGGGCGCCTATGTCATCTATACGTCGGGCTCGACCGGGCGCCCCAAGGGCGTCGTGGTCCCACATCGCAATGTCGCTTCGCTCGTCGCCGCGACAGAAGACGACTTCGCATTATCGAGCGCGGATACATGGACGATGTTTCATTCAAGCGCATTCGATTTCTCGGTATGGGAAATCTGGGGATGTCTCGCGACAGGTGGGCATCTTGTTGTCGTGCCGTACTGGATCACGCGCTCTCCTGAGGAATACGCGCAATTGCTTGCGCGTGAAGCCGTGACGGTATTGAACCAGACGCCGTCAGCGTTCGCCCAGTTGCTAGCTGCGGAAAGCCGTGCCGAACAGAAACTGGCGGTTCGTTTGGTCATTTTCGGCGGAGAGGCGCTGGATGCGCGCATGTTGCTACGGTGGTTCGATCGGTATCCGGAACCCGTGTGTCGACTCGTCAACATGTTCGGTATCACGGAGACTACCGTCCATGTGACTGCAGAGACCATTACGCGCACGCATGCGTTGGCGAATTCGCGCGTGGTCGGCCGCGCGCTTCCCGGCTGGCATGTCTACGTGATGGACGGCCATCGACATCCGCTGCCGCTCGGCGTGCCGGGCGAAATCTATGTCGGCGGCGTCGGAGTCGCGAATCACTATCTGAACCGCGAGGATCTGAACAAGCAACGCTTCCTGAGCGATCCATTTGCTGACGGTCGCATGTATCGGAGCGGCGATCGTGGCCGCCTGCTCAAGGACGGCCGACTCGAACACCTCGGCCGTCTCGACAGTCAGGTAAAGATTCGCGGATTCCGCATTGAGCTCGACGAAATCCGCGCGGTCCTGCTCGAATGTCCTTACGTTAGCGCTGCCGCTGTGGTCGCCAACCGGTCAAGTGCGGACGACGCGGCGTCTGCTCGCCTCGATGCTTATGTCGTGCTCGCCAGCGGCACGGTGGCTGGTGTTCGGCGTCACGCCGCAAATGTTCTGCCCGAGCATATGTTGCCTTCAACCGTCACGCCACTGCAATCGCTTCCGCTCACGGCCAACGGCAAGCTCGATGCGGCGCGGTTGCCAACGCCAAAGTTCGGCTCGTCATCGAACAAGGCCTCCCGCGAATCGCCCGGTGAAGCCGTCCGGCAAGCCGCACCCGAGAATTCGGGTGGCTCGCTGCTGGAAGCACTCCGGCAAATCTGGAGCAATGTGCTCGACTTGGACGTGGGCCCCGACGATAACTTCTTCGACCTGGGCGGCAATTCGCTCTATGCGGTGCGCCTTGCGACGGCGATGCGTGACCAGGGGCTTCCGGCTCTGCCGTTGCGCGAGCTCTATCTGCGCCAAACGTTGCGTGGAATCGCCGGTTATCTGGACTCCGCCAATGCGCCAGAAGCCAGAGAGGCCGCGCAGCAATGAGCAAACATGTCATGCTGATCGATGCGGCTCTTTCCCATGCAGTCGCGCATCTTGCGGACACGCAACGCACCACTCAGGAAGTCGTCTGGGCGACCGGATTCGATATATTACTGCACTTGCTCGGCTATCCGTTTCAGGAACTGGACGCTGACCGGTGTTTCGCCGAACTGGTGAGGAATTGCGCATCTCGCCAAGGTGCGAGCGCCGCTGTAGCCACCGGCTGGGACATCACTGTCAGTGGTGGACAACGAGACGTCCAAGTTGTACTACATTTGCCGGCGAATCTTGCTGGCGACGATCCGAGCCGTCACGGAGCCTGGCTGTTGAGTCTCGTCGGGCGGCTGATCGATTCTCCGGCAACGCCGGTCAAGCAGTTCGACGTCCTCGGTCTGGACGAGGTCGCGGTGCAGCTTGAGCGCGCGCGTGGCAGTCGTGCCACCTATCCTCGCGACGCGCGCATCGAAGCGCTTTGCTTCGATCGCGCCGCATCCGACCCACACAAGATCGCCGTTATCGACGGCAGCATCGAATTGACATTCGCCCAGCTGTGCGAGCGCGCGGAAATGCTCGCGGCAGAACTGCGTGACCTGGGTGTTGAGACCGGTGAGTCGGTCGTGCTGCTCATGCCGCGTTCGGCCAGCATCGTGGTGGCAGCGCTCGCCGTGTTGCGCACAGGGGGAGTCTACGTTCCAGTCGATCCCGAATATCCACATGAACGGATCCGCTATCTGCTGGAAGACAGTGGAGCGCGCTATCTGGTCCGGCAGGCCGGCGGGGCGGCGATCGAAACCGGTGTGGCCGCGATGGTGCTCGAACTCGACTGCCTGGGCGCGTTGGAGCACGTGTGCGCCTGTCCGAACCAACGGCCCGCTCGGCGTATCGCCGCCGCGCCGGATCCGGCGTTCCAGCCTGCTTATCTGATGTACACATCGGGCTCAACTGGGCAACCGAAAGGGGTCCCAGTCTCCCATCGCGGCGTGGTGCGTCTCGCCTATGGTCTCGACGATCTGACGCTCGATACATCCACCGTCATGCTGTATGCGGGTGCGGTCGGCTTCGATTCAACCGTCTTCGAGATGTGGTGCGCATTGATTCACGGCGGTTGTCTTTGCATCGCCACCCGCAATGACCTGCTCGATTCCGACAGCCTGAAGGTGCTCCTCGTTCGGCACAAAGTGAACACGCTCTTTATGACACCGGCTCTGTTCGCGATGCACGCAGATCGTGAGGCAACTCTATTCGCGCCGTTGCGCCAAATCGTGCTGGGCGGAGACCGCTTTCCTGTGCGGCAGGCGGAAATCGTCGCCCGCGCCTGTCCCGACCTGGTATTCGCTAATGGCTATGGTCCGACCGAAAACACAGTGTTCTCCACGATGTGCCAGGTGGTCCCGTCCGCCGCAAGTGCGGTGTCGATCGGCCGGCCCATCGGACACAGCACGGCGTACGTATTACTGACAGGTGCACCAAATAGTGCCTTGCGCGTTATACGGGTATGAAGACGAAAACTGATGGCCGAAAACTGGAT
>NZ_FCON02000045.1 GCF_001544535.1 Caballeronia choica
TCGGAGTGGTCCAACCGGGGGAGTGTCGTTAGCGGGGTTTCATCGTTGTTGGCATGTAGAAAAGGCGCGCACGTCGCACGGCGACAGGGAGTGGATCAGCAGTCATACATCCGTCCCGGCACTTCGTGCCCGACGACAGGTCTGCCAGGCGGTGATAAATAGAAACATGCGGTAAGCACGAACGTAGGACGTAGATATAGCGATGGGTTTCGGGTTTCAGTTTTGCCTGACGGGTGAGCGCGAAGCGCGAGGCTGGATGTATGACTGCTGGTCCACTTCGTATAGCGGTGCGATGCCCGTACCTCTTCTACATGCCAACAACGGGGAAACCCCGCTAACGACACTCCCCCGGTTGGACCACTCCGACATAACGGTCTAGCGGGGCATGGCAAGGATTTGCGTTGGAAAGCTGCTTTCTTTGCTTACTTTCTTTGCAGCAGCAAAGAAAGTGAGTCCCGCCCCGGACAGGGGCAGAGCAAATAAACCAAAAACAAAACGAGTTCCATAGGAGCACAAGCGCATCAAACGGTGTAACCCCAAACCACCCCCGATCCCAAGCGCCAGCGACCCCCCCCACGCCCCCCATCAACCCTTGATGCGGCTCGCCGACATCCACCCTTCCGACACGCCGACCTCGGCAATCTGCTTCGCGATGGAATCGCCAAGGTGCTTGGCGTCCGCCGACACGCCGGCGCGCTTCGTCTCGCTGACGCCATGCAGACCGACGCCCAACGCAGCCGAGGTCGCCACATGCCCGACCGCCGCTCCGACGCCGGCTGTCTCCGCGACGCCCGGTGCCTTGCCGCTGTCGGCGCTTGCATCGAAACTCTGCACGAGTTGCGGGACGCCGCCGGCCGGCTTGTAGATCAATTGCACCGATGTGCTGACCTCGCTCTTGCCGGCGCCCAAGCCGATCAGCGTGCGGCGGCGGCGATTGCCGGCATCGATCGCGTCGAAGTTGCCCGTGACCATCAGCACGTTCTCGTTCGCCGGCGCCGGCACGTTCGAACGGATCGCGGGCAGGCCCATCGCCTGCAATTTCGCCACGATTTCGTTTGCCACTTCCTCGCGCACTTCGGCGGCGTCGGCGGATTGTTGCTCGGCGGCGGACGTGCCCTCGATATGCGCCTTCATCTTCTGCATCATGCCGCTGTCGAGCTTGACTTCATCGGCGGAGCTCTCGAACGTGTAGACATAGATGTTGTCCGGCCGCGCTTGCGGCTGGGCCGAATATTGGGCGGCGCTCGCGCCGGTGCCGGCGCATCCCGTCAGCAATACGGAACTCAGAGCCAGCACTGCGGAGATACGACGCACAGCCTTGCCACCAAAGACATTATTCGAAGCAAACATGTTCACCCTTTTACCGACACACCCGTGTCGCCACCATGATCAAACGTATCGTCCGATGATCCAGAACATCGCGAATCCGTTGCGTGGGGGCGATGTCGTTCATGCGTGATACTCCTTGGCCGGGGCGCTTTTCGTTCGTGCTCCAGCAACAGAGGCGAGTATGGGCGAGCGGTCCCGCGAACTCCATTCAACAATTATTTCGCGGCATGTCACGGGCGGGCGGCCTTATGCGGCGGGGCTTGCGGCGGGGTTTGCAACGGGATTGGCCATCGGGGTCGCCACAGTGGCCGGGCCGGCAACGGCATCCCTCAACGGCCCCATCTTCGACAGCATCTTCGTGTACTCCTCGCACGCGATCTGCCGGAACTTCATCTGCACGAGTTCGAGCGGGATGTCCTTGTCGCCGTCGGCGATGAGCCGGGTGCGCGCGGCCTGCGTCGCGACCTCGAACGCCTGGCCGTCGCTTTCGCGCTTCACGAGATCGCAGATGGGACCGGCATCGGCCAGACCGAGGGGGATCAGTTCGCGCGCCCGGTCGCCGAGATGGCGCCGCACGATCGCCTGTCCGCCGAGGCGGATCACGAAGCGAAACGGCAGGCCGGTGCGGATCGCGAGCAGCACCGGGTCCGACGCCGCGACCTGCTCGACCGAATAAACGCCTTCGGACAGAAAGAGTCCGGCGACGGGCGTCGTCACGCCGGTCAGCATCAGCAACTGGTCGCCCTGTTCTTCGGGATTGGCCTGCGAGATCGACGGCGGATAGGCAAGACGCCGGATCTGCTTGAGCAGGACGTCGACGGGCAGCATCGCGACGGCGAACGCGAACACCGGCTTCAGGCCATCGCTGCCGGGCGCCTGCGCGAACAGCGTGGCGATGGGCAGCGCGAGGAACGCACGCAGCGCGTACCAGTACACGTCCGACACGTTCAGCGAGCGGCGCCGGATGCTGATCACGGCGTCGCTCACGGCGAACATGTAGGCACCCGCGATCGCGCTGATGACGAGTTGCGCATCGGCGCCGAAGAAGTATCCGGTACAGGTGGACGACGGGCCGCCGCATGCGCGCAGCGGCGCGAGCACGACGGCCTCCACATAGGTGATCACCACGAGCAGCAGGATGGGCGGGAGGTACGAGCAGAGTCCGAACTGCTCGTGATAGATGTCCTCGAACACCTTGCCGCTCACGCCGGCGTGGCGCGCTTCGAGCGCCTTCCACGTATCCTCGGCGCCGAGCGCTTCCTCGGTGGGCCGCTCGGCCGACGGGCCCGCGTAGATCTCGGCGAGCAGCCGCGCCGACCAGAAGCGCCGGAGATAGGCGAAGAGCGCGCCGTCCTGCAGGCTGTTGCGGAACTCGTCGAGGCGGGCGAACCAGCCGCGCGTGAGGAAGCCGATGAACGGCGCGGCGACGAGCGTCGAGGCGATCGCGGCCAGCAGGATCGCAACGACGAAGTCATCGGGCGCGACGAGTCCGCGCAGGGTGTCGCCATTCGCCGGCGACTTGCCGACGAGTTCCCACAGCCATGCGCGCACGCTTTCGGCCGTGCTGCACGGAATCCGCGCGCCACACGCGCCCGGCGGCATCAGGAGCCAAAGGATGATGCCGCCCGCCACGTTGACGACCAGCACGAAGGTCCAGAGCAGCACCGACCTGCCTTTCGGGCCGGTGCGCATGACCGGGGTTCGCGCCGCTTTTCGTGGCGATGCGGACCGGCGATTCGGTGCTCTGTCCGCAAAACTGGTCGACACGCGCTGCATCACGTTGTCCGAAGGCATGGTTTCCTCCCGCCGCCCGAGATTCGCGTCCCGCTGACGCGAAACAAGTTGGCGCAGTTATCCCATGACGACGGCCTTCGCACATCCCCGCAGACGGATGCCTACCAACGGCCGGTGGCCGTTGTGCAGCGCATCGAAACGGATCGATCGGTACGGAATGCTTGCTACATTTACTCGTCAACGATCACTTCGAATCCGCCATAGATCAGGCGTTTTCCGTCGAAGGGCATCGGGTTGGTCTCGGGTTTCACGCGAGGGTCGGCCATCACGGCTTTCATGCCTTCGTCGCGTATCGTGCGCGACGGCCACACGATCCACGCGAACACGACCACTTCATCGTCGCCGCGCTTTACGGCCATAGGAAACGATGTGAGCGTGCCTTCGGGGACGTCGTCGCCCCAGCACTCGACGACCTGCAATGCGCCGTTCTCCTTGAAGATGGCCGCTGCGTCCCGGGCATACTTCGTGTATATCTCGCGACTGGCGACGGGGACCGCTGCGACGAATCCATCGACGTAATTCATGAACCACCTCCGGTACGGGTTAAGGGGGAACGGGCGCGGAATGTGCGCTTCCCATCTGCACGACGAATGGCGCAGCCGCGAATCGACAAAACGAGGGGTTGGGTCGCGAAAGGCGGAAAATAGGCGGCGTCAGGCGCAGAACACATAGACCACAAAGAACTCAAAGTTTCATGAAAGCCTGAGCGCATCAAACGGTGTAAATATCAAGCGCCAGCGAACGGAGCCCCTCAATGGAGCATGCCTATTTCAAGTTGCTGCACATGCTGTCGGGGCATCCCGAATGGGCTCTCGTGGTCGTCGCGCTCGCGGCGCTGCTCGAATCGGTCGCATTCATCGGAACGTTCATCCCCGGCAGCACGGCGATGTTCGTTGCCGGCGCGCTGATCGGCACGGGCACGCTCAATCTCGGCTGGGTATTCGTCTGCGCGATCGTGGGCGCCGTCGCGGGCGATGCCGCGAGCTACTGGTTCGGCGCGCGCTACAAGGAAAAGATCAGGCAGGTGTGGCCGTTCCGCACGCATCCCGGCGTGCTCGCCGCAGGCGAAAAGTACTTCGAGCTGCACGGTGCAAAGAGCGTCGTATCGGCACGCTTCCTGCCGCCGCTGCGGGCGATCGTGCCGGTCGTCGCGGGCATGCTCGGCATGGCGCCGGGGCGCTTCCTCGTAATCAACATCCTCTCCGCGCTGTTGTGGGCGCCCGTGCACATCCTGCCGGGCGTCGTGTTCGGCGCGTCGATCGAACTGGCCGGGGCGGTGTCGTTCCGTCTCGTCGTGGTCGTGGCGATCGTCGCGGTGGCGGCGTGGCTTACGTATAACATCATCCGCATCGCGGTGTCGCACGCGCGCTCGTGGACCATCACGTCGCGCGAGCGGCTGCTGGCGTGGGGCCAGCACCATCCGGGCCGCGCGGGCCGCGTCGTGCTCCGCATGCTCAACCCGGAAAGCACGGCGACCGGGCTCATCGCGACGATCTCGTTGTTCCTGCTGGTGTCGGCAGGTGTGTTTTTCTCGACGCTCGAGGACATCGCTCACGGCGATCCGATCGTGCAGGTCGACATGTCCGCGTACCGGTTCCTGCAGTCCTTCCGCTCGACCTGGGCCGACGACGTCCTCTCGATCTTCTCGACCTTCGGCAGCCTGCCCACGCTCGCGGCGCTCGTCGTGATGGTGATCGCGTGGATGGCCGTCGAGCGGCGCTGGCGCACAATCGCGTACTGGCTCGCCGCCGTGGTGTTCTCGCAAGTGCTGGTCCTCGCGATCCAGCTTGCGACGCGGCATCTGCCGCTCGGCGCTCTGGCCTCGGACGCGCGCGCTTTCCCGAGCAACCACGTTGCGGCGACGGTCGTCATCTACGGCTTCCTGGGGTTCCTGGTCGAACGGCGCGTCGGCACGGTGTCGCGGGTGGTGGTCGCCGTGGCGACCGTCGGGGCCGTGACGGCCGTCACGCTCGCGGGCCTTTACTTCAATCGCTTCATGCTTTCCGACGCCCTCGGCGGCGCGGCGCTCGCGGCGATCTGGGTCTTCCTCGTCGCGCTGACGGCCGTGTGGCGGTATCCGCAAAAGCCGCCCGCGCGGCCGTTCTTGCCGGCGGCGGTGCTGGCCGTGGTCAGCGCCGCCGTCGCGGCTCAACTCGCGACCGGGCGCGTGTTCCCGACGGCCGAGGGCGCGCAGCGTCCCGGTGTCGTCGTCGTGACGCCCGCGCAATGGACCGACAAGATCTGGCGAACTTTTTCGTGCTATCGGTCGAACATGGAGGGCGACCGGCGCGAGCCGATCACCGTGCAGTGGACTGCCACCGCCGAGCAGATCAGGACGCAGCTCGAAAGCCGCGGGTGGAGCGAGGGCTCGCAACTGTCGGCGCGAAGCCTGCTCTCGCTGGTGTCGCCGAACGTCACGGCGACCGCGCTGCCCGTGCTGCCGAAGCTGAACAACGGCGAGCCGTCGCGCCTCGAATTCGTGCGTTCGCACGCCGGTGCGGACGAGCGCGACGTGCTGCGCTTCTGGCCGACGCAGTACGCCGTCGAGCGCCAGGACGGCGCGCCCGCGACACCGATCTGGCTCGGCTCGCTGGTGCACGAGCGCTTGCGCCGGCCGTCGTGGCCGTTCAACGTGCTGCGTCCGACCAAAGTGGTCGAACCGATGATTTCCGAATATGGTGAGAGTTCGCCGTGGCGTGACATCGAAGTGGCGCGCAGCACGAGCTGCGAGGGCGTGCGCGTGGCGCTGATCGCTTCGCGGGCACAGTGAATCGGGCAGTGAATCAGGCAGTGAATCAGGCAGTGAAGCGCGCGCAGCACGCGACAGCGCGAACCGCGCGCCGCGTGCAACAATGAAATCAGCAGCGGGGCGCAGGCCCGGAAGTTCGAGGAGTGCAGCAAGTGATACACGTAACGCCTGCGGCGATCACGGCTTGGGGCGCCGAGGCCGTCTTCGCGAATGTCCTTCTGACGCGGCTCGGCGTGCCGGTGCTCGTGCTCGCGGGCTCGGCGATCGCGCACGGCACGCTTTCGTTCACGCATGTCCTGCTCGCGGCGGTGCTCGCGGCGCTGATCGGCGACGGCGTGTGGTTCACGGCGGGCCGCATCTACGGGCGTCCGCTCATCAACCGGCTCGCCCGCTTCTCGCTCTCGATCGACTCCAGCGTGCAGACGACGCGCGCGCTCTTCGAGCGTTTTGGTGCGCCGATCATGGCGATGTGCAAGTTCGTCCCGGGTCTCGCGCTGATCACGCCGCCGCTGATGGGCACGACCCGCATCGAGGTAAAACTTTACGCGATCTGGGACGCGATCGGCGTATTCGCGTGGGCCTCGTTCTGGCTGCTCGGCGGCGCGCTCTTCAGCAGGCAACTCGCGCTGCTGGTGCACACGGTGGAGCAGCACGGCGCGACGGTCGTCGACGTGCTCGTGGCGCTCGCGCTCCTCTATCTCGCGTATCGATACGTGCGGCGCTGGCGCCTGCGCCGATGGCTCGATCACCTGACCATCTCGGCGGAACAACTCGACGGCATGATGCGTTCCGGCGCGCCGCCCGTGGTGCTCGACGCGCGTCTCGCGAGCGCCGTCAGCCAGGAGCCGTACCGGATTCCCGGCGCCTTGCTGCTCGACTTGAACGCCCCGGAGACCGTGCGTCCGGCGCTGCTGGAGCGCGAGATCGTCGTGTATTGCGTGTGTCCGAACGACGTGACCGCGAAGCTGGTTTGTCGCCGGCTGCGCCGCGAGGGCTTCATGAATGCGCGCGCGCTCAAGGGCGGCCTCGACGCGTGGACCGCGCATGGCTATGCGGTCGAGCCGGTGCCGTTGCACGCGGATACGCTGACGCCGGTGTTCGCGCGGTCGTAGCGTGGGCTGTGATACCGGCTTTTGCTTTATAGCTCCACGGGCACTGCTGTTTGATCGAGCGAAGCGGAGACGACCTCGGTTTTCAAGCCGCCGTTCTGTTCAGTTTCGAGACCTGACTCGTTCCGACCCGAAGACCAACGGCGCGGCAATCGACAATGCCACGACCGAAACCGAACACGGACGAAATCCAGGAGCGCCGGAACGAAGTAGATAAGCAGCGTTGTCATGACGTCAATGACCAAAAGGCCGCCTTCTTCGCAAAACTGCTGCAAAGAAGGCGGCTGCCAACGAGGGTCGCGCCAGCAAGTCGGCGCGACGCAAATGGAAATATCGCGTGGCGATACTGAGCGCTTCTATTTCCGTTCGATCACGACTTCCAGATATTCGCTTGGCAACACCAGCGTGCCGTCGCCCGAGCGATTGCGGCTGTCGATCAGCGCCGCCAGATCGTGCATGAACGCCGCCTGCCGTTCGCCTTCGAGCGCGGCGAACGCCTTGTTCATCGGCCCGTAGTAAGTGCGGAAAACTTCTACCCAATGTGCCGGCGACCGGTAGCGGAATGTGAATTCGCGGCTCGTCGCGATGATGTCCCACGCGCGCTCGCCGAACAGTTCCGCGAGGCGCTCCTTCGTGCCCCACAGCGCCGGTGACTTCACACCCTGCGGCGGCGGAATGTATTTGCCGATGGTTTTGAACACCTGTCCGATGAAACTCTCCGGCGTCCAGTTCGCGAGCCCGATGGTGCCGCCGGGCTTGCAGACGCGCGCGAGTTCGCTCGCCGCTTTCTCCTGATTCGGCGTGAACATCACGCCGAAGGTGGACATCACCACATCGAATGACGCATCCGGGAAGGGCAGCGCTTCGGCATCGGCTTCCTGGAATTGCACTGGCAAACCTTCGGCTTCGGCGCGCGCCCGGCCGGCGTCGAGCAGCGACGACACGTAATCGGTCGACGTCACGTCGCAGTAGCGGCGCGCTGCCGCGAGCGTCGCGTTGCCGTTGCCCGCGGCGACATCGAGCACGCGGCTGCCGGCGCGCAGGTCGAGCGCTTCGCAGAGGTTCTCGCCGACGATCTGCAGCGTGGTGCCGACGACGGCATAGTTGCCCGTCGACCAGGCGGCCTGTTGACGGACCTTGACGGCTGCGAGATCGGCGGCGGGGGAGAAAGCGGTTTCGACTGCGGACATGGCGATGCTCCTGAGAGAGGCGAGTGGCAGCGATGCGGACGCATCATGGGCGCTGCCTGTTGTAGTGCCGCTTACAACTTGTGCTCCCCGGATACCCGCGCGGCGAGCGGGCGAAAGGCCACACCGTGGCCGGGAGCGCGTCGGACGACTTACTCGGCGACCGTGACCCCCGAGCCGCCCATTTCCTTCGGAAGATCCTGCATCTTTGGCAGTCCGTCCTTCATCGGCAGCCTCGATTCCGGGTAGTGGACGTGCACGCACGCCTCGTAGGGGAAGTCGGGGATGACCGCGGCATAGACGTCGGTGAGTCCAAGGCCCGGGTGCTCGGTGAACAGATGGCCGCCGCAGGTCCTGCACCATTTGCGATAGCTGTGCGGCGTCTTGTTGTAAGTGCCGACATGCTCCGCGCCGCGCGTGATCCTGACCGCGTCCGGCTTCCATAGCGTGAATGCGTTGACGGGTCCCGCCGACCAGCTTCGGCACGAGTCGCAATGGCAATACCCCATGCCTGCGGGCGTGCCACTGACCTTGAACTGAACCTCCCCGCAAAAGCACTGCCCGTGATACGCGCGCTGTTCGCCGTTTGCTTCACTCATGACGTGTCTCCTCGATGGTTGACTGCCGCGTCGTCCGCGCCCCGGTTCATGCGTTGTTGCGGATTCGCGTGAGTGCTAGTATCAGCGCGACGGTTGTATCAATGAATGACCAGGCGTCCAGATCTTTTCTCCGGGACGCCTGAACTGGCGGGCGCTCTTCATGGATGCTTTATCAGACGTCCTTCGCGTCGTGCGGCTCGGCGGCGCGGTGTATCTGAACGGTGACTTCACCGCGCCCTGGTGCCTGTACGGCCAGGCCGACGCGGCGTTGTGCGCCGCGTTCCTGCCGCGCGCGGAGCGCGTCGTCTCCTATCACCTGATCACCGAAGGAAGCTGCTGGGCGAGCCTCGCAGACGATCCCGCGTCGGCGATTCGCGTCGATGCCGGCGAGTTGCTCGTCGTGCCGCAAGGCGAGGCGCACCTGATGGGCAGCGCACTCGATCTCGCGCCCGCGCCCACGGGAGAACTGCTCTCGAGCCAGCTCGAAGCGACGCCCGGCCAGGTGATGAAGCTGAGCTACGGCGGCGGCGGGGCGCGCACACGGCTCGTCTGCGGCTTTCTCGCCTGCGACGATACGTTGAGCAATCCGGTGCTCGTTTCGCTGCCGCGCATCTTCAAGATCGACATGCGCAACGACCCGCGCTCGGCGTGGCTCGAATCGTCGTTGCAATTCGCGGCGGCTGAAGCAGCCGAGTGGCGCGTGGGAAGCGCGATCGTGCTCGCGCGGCTGTCCGAACTGCTGTTCGTGGAGGCGGTGCGCCGCTGCATCGACGCGTTGCCCGCCGATCGCCGTGGCTGGCTCGCGGGCGTGGGCGACCGCTTCGTCGGCCGGGCGCTCGCGATGCTGCATGCGCAGCCCGCGCATTGCTGGACCGTCGACGAACTCGCGCGCAAGGCGGGCCTCTCGCGCTCGGCGCTCGCGCAGCGCTTCACGCAACTGCTCGGCCAGCCGCCGATGCAGTATCTCGCGCGCTGGCGTTTGCAGGTCGCGGCGCAGGAACTGCTGGGCGGAAGCAAGTCGCTGGCGGCGGTGGCGGAGTCGGTCGGCTACGAGTCGGAAGCGGCATTCAATCGCGCGTTCAAGCGGGAGTTCGGCATGCCGCCGGCCGGCTGGCGCAGGAACCACGGCAAGGCGGATAACAGCGATCCGGTGTCTGATTCGCACGGTGCGGGAAGCGCATCCGGCATGGCCGACGCAGCCGCTGCACCGCCCGCCATCGTCCAGCCGACGGCCTTGCCCGCTGCGTGAAATGCCGTGACATAAGTTTGAAGCAGACCGCGGCGCCCCGTTCTTTTATAGTCCTTTCCGTCGCCACGACGCAGCGCGCGAGTGGCCAGAACCGCGAAGGACACCCCGTGAAAAACGCATCGTCTGTCACCCCGAACGCCGCCGCCGCAACGACCGCGTCCGCCCGCATCACCCTGCGACACCTCATGCTCGCCGCAGCGGCCGCTGTGTTTGCGCTGGTAAGCGCACCGGCATCGGCAGGATGGGCGCAGCATGGCACGGCGTACACGTCCCGCGGCACGTATAACGGCGCGCACTACGGCGCTTGCAGCGGCGGAAGCTGCTCGCATGCGGGCGGTGTCGCAGGCCCTTACGGCGGCTTCGCCAGCAACACCGGTACCGTGACGCGCAACGCACCGGGCCAGTTCTCGAACTCCGGCACCGCGACGGGCCGCTACGGCAACTCGGTCCAGCACGCCGGCGACACGAGCTGCGCGGGCGGCACCTGCTCCCACAACGGCAACCTCACCGGCCCCGATGGCAAGACCGCCACCACCGACGGCTCCGTCACGCGCACCGCGCCCGGCCAGTATTCGTCGTCGGGGACGATCAACGGCTCGAACGGCAACACCGTCAGCCACTCGGCATCGACGAATTGCGCCGGCTCGACCTGCTCGCGCTCCGGCACTGTGACCGGCAACGACGGCGGCACCGTCAACCACTCTGGCAGCGCGACGCGCGTCGCGCCGGGCGTCGTGACGACGTCGAGCAGCGTGACCGGCGTGCACGGCACCACGGTGACGAACAGCGGCACGGTGGTGACGAGCAGCGTCACGGCCGTGGGCGTGAGCACGGGAGCGGTCGTGGTCGTGCCGCCGCCGGCTGTGTATGTGGCACCGCCCCCGCCGTCGACAACGGTCGTGGTTGCGCCGCCGCCGGCTGTGTATGTGGCACCGCCCCCGCCGTCGACAACGGTCGTGGTCGCGCCGCCGCCGGCTGTCTACGTGCCGCCGCCCGCGCCGCCCGCAACAGTCGTGGTCGCGCCCCGGCCCGTTGTCTATGTGCCGGCGCCTCCGCCGCCGCATGTGGTGTATGTCGCGCCGGCGCCGCGTCGCGCCGTGTGGGTGCCCGCGCACTGGATCGGACGCGTGTACGTGCCCGCTCACTGGGCCTGAAGTCAGCCCGAAGCGGCCTGAAACACGCCGCGATTATTCGGTTGAATCGACATGTCTGTTCTGTTCGGAGGCGTTTTTCCGCAGCGTGTGATGAACTAGCATCGACGTACGGTTTGCCGATTCCGGTAATCCGGTCGCACGAGCAGTTCAAGTCACGCTGACGCACCTTCAGGAGCCGAATCGAATGCAGACGCAAACCAGGGTCAAACGAATTCCCGGGCCCGACCACCCGATCGACATCGCGCCGACGCAGTCACGCGTCGTGGTGAAGCTGGCGGGCCGCGTGATCGCGGATACGCACGACGCCCTCACGCTGCGCGAGGCGTCGTACCCGCCGGTGCAGTACATTCCGCGCAAGGACATCGACATGTCCCTGTTCGAGCGCACGGCGCACCAGAGCTATTGCCCCTACAAGGGCGAGGCGGCTTACTACAGCGTTCCGGCGGGCGGCGAGCGCGCGATCAATGCCGCGTGGACCTACGAGGCGCCGTATGAAGCGGTTGCCGAAATATCGGAGCACCTAGCGTTCTATCCCGATCGCGTCGATCCGATCGAAGTGATAGCCGGTTGAGACCCTGGCTGACGCCCCGGGCCGGAGCCGGATCGAAAGTAAAATGATGCGATCGCATCGGCTTTCGAAGGCATCGGCTTGAATCAGGCACAACAGGGTTTTCTTCTGACCCGTCATTGGCGCGACACGGCCGCTGGGACGGAGGTCGGGTTCTGGCTCGCCACCGACAGCGGTCCGCAACGCATCCGGCTCACGCCGCAACCGTCGGTGGCGTTCATTCCGGCCGCGCAGCGCGAGCGCGCGGAATCGATTATCGGCGGCGCGCGTTCCGTCGAACTTCGGCCGCTTCCGCTTTGCGACTTCCAGCATCGCCCGGTTCTCGGGCTCTATTGCCAGCAATACCGGCAGTTGGCCGGCCTTGAAAAGGCGTTGAAGGAGGGCGGCATCCAGGTGTATGAAGCCGACATCCGGCCGCCTGAGCGCTACTTGATGGAGCGCTTCATCACCGCGCCGGTTTCGTTCAGCGGCACGCCGAACGGCGACGGTCCGCTGCTCGACGCGGAAATGCGGCCCGCGCCCGACTATCGGCCGCGCCTCGCGGTGGTGTCGCTCGACATCGAAACGAGCGAGCGCGGCGACCTGTACTCGATCGCGCTCGAAGGATGCGGCGCGCGGCAGGTCTACATGCTGGGCTCGCCGAATGGCGACGACGCGCCGCGCGACTTCGACCTCGAATATGTCGCGACGCCCGCACAACTGCTGGAGCGGTTCATCGACTGGATCAGGCGCCACGACCCCGATGCGATCATCGGCTGGAACCTCGTGCAGTTCGACCTGCGCGTGCTGCAAAAGGAAGCGGAACGCTACGGCGTCGCGCTGCGTCTCGGCCGCGACGGCAGCCTCGTCGAATGGCGCGAGCACGGGCTCAAGCAGAATCATTTTTTCGTGTCGGTGGCGGGGCGCCTGATCATCGATGGCATCGAGGCCCTGAAATCCGCGACCTGGAGTTTTCCGTCGTTCAGCCTCGAATACGTGGCGCAGGCGCTGCTGGGCGAGGGCAAGTCGATCGAGAGCCCGTATCAGCGGATGGACGAGATCAATCGCCGCTTCGCCGAAGACAAGCCCGCACTCGCGCGCTACAACCTGCACGACTGCGAACTCGTCACGAAGATCTTCGCGAAGACCGAGTTGCTGACCTTCCTTCTGGAGCGGGCCACGGTCACCGGACTGGCGGCGGATCGCAGCGGCGGGTCGGTGGCCGCGTTCACGCACCTGTACATGCCGCGCATGCACCGCGTGGGTTTCGTCGCGCCGAATCTCGGCGATGTGCAACTCGAGTCGAGCCCTGGCGGCTTCGTGATGGATTCGAAACCCGGCCTCTACGATTCGGTGCTGGTGCTCGACTACAAGAGCCTGTATCCGTCGATCATCCGCACGTTCGTGATCGATCCGGTCGGACTGGTGGAAGGCATGCGTCATCCCGATGATCGCGATTCGGTGCCGGGCTTCCTCGGCGCGCGATTTTCGCGCAGCCGGCACAGCCTGCCGGCGATCGTCGGCCAGGTGTGGGAAGGGCGTGAAGCGGCGAAGCGCCAGCAGAACAAGCCACTGTCGCAGGCGCTCAAGATCATCATGAATTCGTTCTACGGTGTGCTGGGATCGAGCGGATGCCGCTTCTTCGATCCGCGTCTCGCCTCGTCGATCACGATGCGCGGACACGAGATCATGCACCGCACGCGCGAGCTGATCGAGGGCGCGGGCTATCAGGTCATCTACGGCGACACCGACTCCACCTTCGTGTGGCTCAAGCATGCGCACACGGAAGACGAAGCGCAGCGGATCGGCCGCACGCTCGTCGAGCGGGTCAATGGCTGGTGGCGCGAACATCTTCAGCAGGAGTACGGTCTCGCTAGCGCGCTGGAACTCGAAGTCGACACGCACTACCGGCGCTTCCTGATGCCGACGATTCGCGGCGCGGAGCAGGGCAGCAAGAAGCGCTACGCGGGGTTAACCGTCGATGCTCACGGCGCCGACGAAATGGTCTACAAGGGACTCGAATCGGTGCGCACCGACTGGACGCCGCTCGCCCAGCAATTCCAGCAGCAGCTTTATCTGCGTATCTTCAAGCGCGAGCCGTATCAGGATTTCGTGCGCGATTACATCGACCGCACGCTTGCCGGCGAGTTCGATGAACTGCTTGTATATCGCAAGCAGCTTCGCCGGCGACTCGGCGACTATCAGCGCAACGTGCCGCCGCATGTGCGGGCGGCGCGACTCGCGGACGAATTCAATCGCGGGCAGAATCGGCCGCTGCAATATCAGAACGGCGGCTGGATCAGCTACGTGATGACGATTGCCGGACCTGAGCCGGTAGAGGCGCAGCGCGCGGCGATTGACTACGAACACTACCTGACGCGCCAGCTTCAGCCGGTGGCAGACGCGATCCTGCCGTTCCTGCGCGATGATTTCGCGAGTCTCATGACGGGGCAGAAGGAATTGTTCTAACGTGGATTTGGCGGCTAGAACCTTGGGGTCGCCTCAATCCGCCGGATACAGCCCCAACGTCCGCGCCTGCAGCCGCGCCAGCCCGAACAGTGCATTCGAGAAGGGCGTCGGCACCCCGGTCATCCGCCCCAACTCGCAGACAGCCGCAACCAGCGCATCCAGCTCGACCGAGCGTCTCGCCTCGACGTCCTGCAGCATCGACGTCTTGATCGCGCCGAGCTTCAGCGTCACCGCGTGGCGGTCGGCGGGCTGCTGCGCGATCGGAATGCCAAAACGCGCGCCGATTTCCTTGGCCTCCAGCATGATGTTCGTGACGAAATCGCGCACCAGTTCGTCGCCGAGAATGCGATCCGTGGTGGCGCCCGTGATCGCGCTGATGGGGTTCATCGTCATGTTGCCCCACAGCTTGAACCAGACCTCGCGCTGGATCTGATCCGACACCGATGCGTCGAAGCCCGCTTCCTTCAGCAGCGCGCAAAGCCGGTTCACGCGCTCGCTCGGACGGCCCGACGCTTCGCCGATGATGAGCCCGCTGCCCTGATGGTGCCGGATCACGCCGGGCGCGTCGGTCCGGCAACTCGCATGCACGACGCAACCGATCGTCTGCGCGCCCGGAATCGCCGCGGCGATCACGCCAGCCGGATCGACCGAGGCGAGTCGCTTGCCGGCGAACTCGCCCGCCAGGCCGTCGCAGAACCACCACGGCACGCCGTTCATCGCCGTAAGAACCACCGTATCCGCGTTCAGCAACGGTGCAATGCGTTCGGCCACCGACGCCATCGACGGCGCCTTGACCGCGACCACCACGAGATCGTGCGGCCCAAGAGCCGCTGGCTCGTCGCTCGTGCGCACGTTCACGGCATGGGTCGTATCGCCTTCCACGAGCCGCAGTCCCTGTTGCGAGAGCGCGGCGAGCGTCTCGCCGCGCGCGACCACGCTCACCTCGTGGCCCGCCTGGGCCAGCTTCACGCCGATCCATCCGCCGATCGCGCCCGCCCCGTAAATGCATGCCTTCATCGTCTCGCTCCTCGTTTCCTGTCGATGCGCTTACCCGCAACATCGAACGTGTCATGGTAAGTTTCTAGCTGCGCGAATCGTACCCAAAAATACTTCCATGCCCCTTCCAGATCAGTCCACTGCCATCGGCTTTACGTTCAACCCGCTCGACCGCCGCTCGCAGCAACGCGACGACGAAGCATTCGTCGAGCGGCTTCGCCACGATCCGTCCACCCGGTTTGTCGTTTTCACCGCGGACGTTCCGGTGTTCAAGGCGGGCGCCGGGCGCGACATCCTGTTCTCCGCGAACGAAGCGGCGCAGTTCGGCGAGCCCATCCAGGCCGTGTTCCTCGGGCAAGGAGAGAGCGAACGCAACGGCGAAGGGCCGGCGCTTTTCGCGCTCGGGTTCGACAAGGCCGCGACCGAAGCGCCCGCGCTTGCCGCGCAATTCGAGCCGGTCGACCTGCGTTCGATCGCGATGCGTGGCCTCGTCGCGCCTGCGTTGCTTGGCGCGCTCGGACAAGCAAAGGCGATGCTCGACTGGCACCGTCGCCATCGCTTTTGCGCGAACTGCGGCGAGCCGAGCCGCTCGACGTCGGCCGGCTGGCGGCGTTCGTGCGACGCATGCGGCACGCAGCACTTTCCGCGTGTCGATCCGGTCGTGATTATGCTCGCCATCGACGGCGACCGGTGTCTCCTCGGCCGTCAGCGCCAGTTTGCACCCGGCATGTATTCGGCGCTCGCCGGTTTCGTCGAACCGGGCGAGACGGCCGAGGACGCGGTGTGCCGCGAAGTGCTGGAGGAGGCCGGCGTGCACTGTTCCGGCGTGACTTACTTCGCGACGCAGCCTTGGCCGTTTCCGTCGTCGCTGATGATCGGTTGCTTTGCGCGCGCCGACGACACGGAGATCGTCGTGGACACGACCGAACTCGAAGACGCGCGCTGGTTTTCGCGCGCCGAGGTCAAGGCGATGCTCGCGGGCACGCACGCCGACGGCCTCTCGGTGCCCAAGCCCTTCGCGATCGCGCATCATCTCCTGCGTGCTTTCGCCGAGAATGGAGCCGCCGTACTGCGCGCTTGACATGCGCATCATCGCGGTCGCGGATCTGCTCGTCGGCGCGGCGGTGCCATTCGGCACCGCACCGGAAACGACCGAACGATCGTTGGCGCAGACGGCGCAAGCGATCCATCGAAACTAGTCAGGATCGCTACTAATCGGACGATCTTTTCCTGATCGTCCATTCATCGGCAAAGAGTGCGTATCTCACCGGTTACTCCAAAGCCGGGAACGCCGCATGCTGCATCACCTCCGAAGTTCCTTTCCAGCGCGACCGTTCAAACCGACGAACGCGGCGATCGACGTAACCCACGTTATCCGCCTCGCTTCGGAATTTTCAACACGCATCCAACAACGCAATGCATGCGCGGAACTCGATGCCGGTGTGATCGTCTGAACCGGCAGCGGCATCATCCGTGCACTCGCGCCACATCGGTGCGATTCGTGCACGAGCGGTGCAGTCGTTCACCAAGCGGACATCATATCGGCGTTAACGTAGGCAGCATTCGAAGATGTTTCACATCGCAGTCTCCAACCCTATCGAGCGCACGCTCGACATCACAGGAGCAGTCAATGTTTCCTTATTCCGCACAACCGTTTTCATCGATTGCCAAGGCCAATCTCGCTGCGTTCCTGAGCGTTTCAGGACGATTCGCGAGCGGCGTCCAGCAACTCACGGAACTCAACATTCAAACCGTCAAGACCGTCATCGACGAAAGCAACTCGCTGCTGCGGGCAGGCGAGGAAGCAAGCCCCGGCGACGTGCTCGGATGGCAGTCCATCATGCTCGCGCAGTTGCCGCAGAAGGCGGCGTCGTATGGGCGGCACTTCCTGTCGATCATCACGTCGACCGAGGCCGATATCGTCAGCGATGTGCGCAGCCAGTACGAGCGCACCGGCAGCGACGTGAAGAACGCGCTGGATTCAGCGGCGCAAGAAGTGCAATCGGCGGCCGAGACTCAGGGCGCGATCATCTCCGATGTCACCGATACCATGGCCGGCGCGGCAGAGGAGAACACGAACGTCATTCTCGACGCGAGCGGTGACCTCGCGCGCAAGACGTTCGATGCAGGCGCGCAGGCGACCGATATCGCCGAGGCTGCAACGGCCAGGGCGAAGTCGGCTGCCAAGCGCTGATATGCGTCGATGAGTTTGAGTGAGCGTGAGGCCCGTGGCCGCGACACAGTCGGCCACGGGCCTTGCCCATTTCGTCAACTGCGCGTCATGTGGCGCTACGCATCCGGTTGCTGAAGAAAATACTGCTCCAGCACCTTGATGATGCGCCCCGGCTCGGTCGGCTTTACAAAGTAGGCGTCGAAACCGGTGCGCTGCGAGCGTTCCCAGTCCGCGTAATCCGAAGAACTCGTGTGCGCCATGAGCAACATTGTCGGGTCGGCTGCGCGGATCACCTCGGCGGCTTCCCAGCCGTCGCCAAGCGGCATCGTCAGGTCGAGCAGCACGGTGGCCGGCCGCCATTTGCGCGCGACGCCGACCGCATCGAGCCCCGTATGCGTCGCGCGCACCACGAATCCCGCATCTTCGAGGGCCAGCACCGTGGCGCGCGTGGCGCTGATGTCGTCGTCGGCGATCAGCACGCGCCGTTCGTCGGTCGGCGACGCCACTTGCCGGATGCGCCAGATCGTTTCTCGCGGAGTGCGTTCGTAAGGTTCCATTTATCGTTATTGCGCAAGGTATTGAGTTGGCGAATGCTGCATGACAGCAAACGTCGTACCGCGCCGCGTTTTCTTCGGGAAAATGCGAAGGCGAAGCGCAAGATTGAAAGCGTTCAGCCGCTGGCAGCAAGCCGCTACAATCGCCGGATGCTTTCCTACAACGGAGACAGCCGATGACAATCACCCCGCCGATCAGCCGCTACCCGGTGCCCGATCCCGACGCTTGGCCCGACGACATCCGCTCACGCATCCTCGAAGTGCAGGAAAAGGCCGGTTTCGTGCCTAACGTGTTCCTCACGCTTGCGCACCGGCCTGACGAATTCCGCGCGTTCTTCGCGTACCACGATGCGCTGATGCTCAAGGAAGGCGGTCTTACCAAGGGCGAGCGCGAGATGATTGTCGTCGCGACGAGTGCGGTGAACGAATGCCTCTACTGCGTCGTCGCGCATGGTGCGCTCCTGCGCATCTACGAGAAGAAGCCGCTGCTCGCCGAGCAGGTCGCTGTCAATCATCGCAAGGCGGACATCACCCCACGGCAAAGGTCCATGCTCGATTTCGCGTTGAAGGTATGCACCGCGTCGGGCAGCGTCGAGGAAGCGGACTTCGCGGCGCTGCGCGAGCAGGGTTTCTCCGACGAGGACATCTGGGACATCGCCGCGATCACCGCATTTTTCGGCTTGTCGAACCGGATGGCGAATGTGATCTCGATGCGTCCCAACGACGAGTTTTACCTGATGGGCCGCGTGCCGAAAGCGTCGTGATGCGAACCGCGGCTAGCCGCTGAAAAGCTCGCTGCGAGCCGCGCTCAGGATCGACGCAATCGCGGGGTGGCTGACGCGCCGCTCGATCGAGATGGAAAAGAACTCCTCGACGATCGTTTCGATATGACCGACCGCGCGCAGCCCATGCTCGCGCTTCAACTGCGCGGCGAGCACGGTGGGCGCGAACAGCACGCCCCTGCCTTCGCGTCCGAACGCGATGGCAAGCGCGCTGTCGTCGAACTCGCCGACGATGCGCGGCGACACTCCGCACGACTTCAGCCAGTGATCGAGCTTGCGCCGCACGGCGGAGTCGGTGCCCGGCAGCAACACCGGCATGTCCTCGAGCGACGCCGGGAAATCGCGAGCGGCGCGCGTCACGAGCGACTTCGGCGCGAAACAACTGAGCGTCGAGCCGCCCAGCGGATGATTGAACGCCTTCACGTTGACGTCGGAAGGAATGGGCGCGTCCGCGATGATCATGTCGAGGCGATGCACCGCGAGTTGCGACAACAGCGCATGCAACTTGCCTTCATGACATATCAGCCGTAGCGAGTCGGAACGGTTCAACGCCGGTTCGAGCAGCCGGTACGCCACGGCCTTCGGCACCGAGTCCGCGAGCCCGACGCGCAATTGCGTCTGCGCGGCCGCCTGGTCGCGCTTGACCGCGCTTTCCAATTCGGCCCCGAGCGAAAAGATTTCATCGGCGTAGTCCAGGGCAAGACGGCCCGCGTCGGTCACTTCGAGATTGCGCCCGCTCTTTCTGAAGAGCTTCTTGTCGAGTGCTTCTTCCAGCAACTTGATCTGGCCGCTCAGCGTTTGCGGCGTGATGTGCAACTGCGCGCCGGCCCGCGCGAGGCTTCCTGCGCGGGCGGAAACCCAGAAATAGTACAGGTGCTTGAAGTTCAAGGCGGTCTCCGTCGGCAATGTGCATCATTCGGTTTTCTCGAATGAAACCGATGAAAAATACGAGTTTTATATCACACGCAACTTCGCTACATTGGTGTCTACTGTAGGCAATATGAAAGGAGCCACCGATATGAAGTGTCCTGTCTGCAAGACGCCCGACCTGCTGCTGAGCGAGCGGGAAGGCATCGAGATCGACTATTGCTCGACCTGCCGCGGTATCTGGCTGGATCGCGGCGAGCTGGACAAGTTGCTGGTGCGCATGGAGAACGCCGCGCCGGCTCGCCGCGACCACGCGCGTGAAGCGCATGGCGGGAACAACGGCCGCGATCGTCACGACGAGTGGCGCTCGGACGGTCATTCACACGACGGCCATCGCGGCCGCCATCATTCGGACAGGAAGAAAAAGTCGCTGCTCGGCGACCTGTTCGATTTCGGCTGAGCGCGCGCCCAAAAGGATGAAGTCCGGTTTCAGGTTGAGTGCAACATCCCGGCTGCCGGCCTGTGTCCGGCGGCGGGACATCGATACGGAGTCACGCAATGGCAACTGTCAGGCAATTGTTGAGTGCGAAGGCCGATGCATCGGTTTATACGATCGATGCCGCAGCGAGCGTCTATGACGCGATCGCGATGATGTCGAATCACGGCATCGGCGCGCTGGTGGCCACGGCGGGTACGGCTGTCCGCGGCATCGTGACCGAACGCGACTATGCGAGGAAGGTGGTGCTGCAGGACAGGTCGTCGAGGAGCACGCCGGTTGCGGAAATCATGTCGCGGGCGCTCCGTTACGTTCGGCCGGGGCAGACCACCGACGAATGCATGGCGTTGATGAATGAACAGCGCATCCGCCATCTGCCGGTGATCGATGGCGGGCAATTGGTGGGGATGGTGTCGATCGGCGATTTGGTGAAGAACCTCATCGAGGAGCAGCAGTTCGCCATCGATCAACTGGAGACGTATGTGCGGGGTGAGCATCATGATGCGCGCACGACGGCGCTCACGCGGCGGGCGTCGCTGCCGCATGCGTTTGCGATGGGCTTATCGTAGCGCGGTGACCGACCGCGAGACCTCCCCGCTGTGTGCTCGGCGTTCGCCATAGCGTAGCGGCCGAATGACAATTGAAGCAACCTTGCAGCCTCCGACCACAACTCGGAGGCTGCGTCGCATCTACTCGATAACAACTACGAACCCTCGGCCTCGGAGAGACCAACCTCAATCACATTTGCACGCTCGCGCTGCGCCGCCCGAGCCTTGCGAGTGACGACGTAGTACACCAGACCGGGCGCGAACAGCCCGACGATCCACGAGATATCCACCCCGTCCAGGCGTGCCGCAAATGAGCCGGTGTAGAAGCCCGTCGAAAGAAACGGCATCTGGACCAGCACGCCAAACACATACACGGCAATGCCCTGCACGTTCCAGCGTCCATAGCGGCCGTCTGGATCGAACAGTGCGGGCACGTCATAGCGTTCCCTCGTCACACAATAATAGTCGACCAGATTGATCGCGCTCCACGGCGTGAAGAAGGCGAGCAGGAACAGCAGGAACGCCGAGAATTCCTTGAGAAACGCATGATGTCCGGCAAGCGCGAGCCCCGTCGAGAGGCCCACCATCACGATGACGAAGCACAAACGCATGCGGCCCGAAATCGCCCGCTTGCCGCCGAAGCCCGTCGTGATTGCGGCAACCGACATAACGCTCCCATACGCGTTGAGCGTGGTGATGGTGAGCTTGCCGAGCGCTATCGTGAAGTAGAGCAGCGCGGCGACCGTCCCCGTTGCGCCGAGTCCGACGATGAACGACACCTCGTGCCCCGCGAAATGATCGCCGGCAAGCGCGGCCGCGAACACGCCGAAGACCATCGCAATCTGCGCGCCGAGCACGGAGCCGACACCGACCGCAAGGAAGGTCTTGAGCGCGGAAGTCGACTTCGGCAGATAGCGCGAGTAGTCGGCCACATAAGGTCCGTAGGCGATCTGCCACGACGCCGACAGCGACATCGCCAGCAAGAACGATCCCACGGTGAAACGCTTGTTGTCGAGCAGCGCTCCGATATCGTGTCCGTGCAGCAGGCTCGCGAAGAGATAGAGAAACGCGAGCACGCCGACGACGCTCGACACGCGCCCCATCACGTGGATCGTGCGATAGCCGAGCACGGTCAGCACGACGATCAGCGCGGCGAACACGAGAATGGCGGTAGTGTTGTCCACCTGCAGCAACTGTCCGATCGCCTGGCCCGCGAGCACCGTGCCGCCCGCTGAAAAGCCCACGTACATCACGCAGACGAGCGCGAGCGGAATGATCGCACCGTACACGCCGAACTGCACGCGGCTGGAGATCATCTGCGGCAGCCCGAGTTGCGGTCCCTGGGCGCCGTGCAGCGCCATCACGGCACCGCCCAGCACCTGTCCGATCAGAAGGCCGACCAGCGACCAGAACACGTCGCCGCCCAGCACGACCGCGAGTGCGCCGACCACTACCGCCGTGACCTGCAGATTGGCGCCGAGCCAGAGCGTGAACTGGCTGAACAGGCTGCCGTGCCGTTCGGCCTCGGGGATGTAATCGATCGAACGGTGCTCGATGAGCTTGCTTCCTTTGGTACGCGAATCAGAGGTGTTCATCCGTGTCTCCTGTGGCATGTGTTGCCTTGGCAGTGCGGTCTCACGCGAGAAGCGAACGCGCGATGACGGTGCGCTGGATCTCCGACGACCCTTCGTAGATGCGCAGAATCCGCGCGTCGCGCACGAGCCGTTCGAGCGGCATCTCGCGCGTGAAGCCGTATCCGCCGTGAATCTGCAATGCGGCGTCCGTGACGAAGCCGGCCATCTCCGTGGCATAGAGCTTGGCCATCGACGCCGCGTCGGTGAATGGCTCGCCCGCCGCGCGTCGCGCGGCGGCCTGGAGCGTGAGGAGCCAGGCCGCTTCGAGTCGCGTCTTCATGTCGGCGAAGCGCCACTGCAAGCCCTGCTTGCGTGCGAGCGGTTCGCCCGCCACGTGGCGCTGTCTGGCCCAGTCGACCGCGTGAGCGAGTGCCGCTTCGGCGATCCCGAGACTCGTCGCCGCGACGTCGAGGCGGCTGTTGTCCAGCACTTTCATCGCCGTGCGAAAGCCGCTGCCTTCGGGGCCGAGCCGGTTCGCCGCCGGCACGAAGCAGTCGAGCGCCACCTCGTGCGCCGGCGCGCCGTGAATGCCCATCAGCTTTTCCGGCGGCGCGACCTCGACGCCCGCTGCATGCCGGTCGACCACGAACGCGCTGATGCCGCGCGCGCCCGCTTCCGGATCGGTCTTCGCATACACGACGATGAAGTCCGCGGCGTGCGCGTTCGAGATGAAGTGCTTCACGCCGCGAATCCGGTAGCCGTCGCCCTCGGGCGTGGCGCGCGTCGACATGTCGGCGGGATTCGAGCCGGCGCGCGACTCGGTCAGCGCGAACGCGCCCAGCTTCACGCCTGCCGCGGCTTCGGGAAGGAAGCGGTCGCGTTGCGCGTCGTCGCCGCCGATCAAGATCGAATCGGTCGCGAGGTAGTGCGCGCCGATCATCGACGACGTCGCGGCGCACGCCCGCGCGATCTCGACGAGCGACAGGATGATCGCCGCCGGCGACGCGCCGATGCCGCCCCAGCGCTCGGGCAGGTTCATGCCCATCACGCCGAGTTCGGCGAGTTGCGGCACATAGCGCGTCGTCGATATTTCCTCGCGGTCGACGATGGCGGCTTGCGGCGCGAGTTCGCTTTGCGCGAAGCGTGCGATCGCGTCGGCGATTTCGATGTCGTTGTCTTCGACGCCCAGTCGCTTAAGCATGGTGGCTCTCCATTTCAGTTTCGTTCGGGGCTTCAGCCACGGGTCCAAAGGCGCCGAGTGCGCGCAGTTCATCGATGCGCTCCACACTCATGCCGAGGCGCTGGCCGAGAATCGCCTCGGTGTGCTCGCCCAGGCCGGGCGCACGCGTCACGCGATTGGCCGCGTACCCGGAAAACTTCACCGGCTGCGACGGCAGGCGCAGCGTGCGGCCATCGGAATGGGGTGTCGCGGTGAGCAGGCCGCGAAACACCGCGTGATCGCTTTCGAGCGCCTGTTGTACGTTGCGAATCGGCGCGACCGGAATGCGCGCGTCTTCGAGAATGGCGTTCACCTCCTCGACCGAACGATCCCGCGACCATGCTTCGATCGCCACGCGCAGATCGGCCTCGTTCCGGCAGCGCGAGTGGTCATCGGAAAAGCGGGCGTCGGCGAGCAGGTGCGGCTGCCCGATCGCATGCACGAAGGTTTCGAAGAGACGGTTGTTCAGCACGGCGACGACGAAGAATCCATCGGCCGCCCGATATGCCCCGAACGGCGCCGACGATGGATGCCGGTTGCCGGTGCGCACGGGTGCTATGCCCGTCGTCACACAGCGCGCGACGAGTGTTGCCGAGAGAGAGAGCGTGGCGTCGAACATCGACACGTCGACATGCGTGCCGCGCCCCGTCTTCTCCCGCGACAGGAGTGCGGCCAGCACGCCCCACGACGCGAAGAGTCCGCTCACCACATCCGACACCGATTCGCCGACGAGCGTCGGCGGCCCGTCAGGCGTGCCGGTCGCATCCATCAGGCCGCACATCGCCTGCAGGATGATGTCGTAGGCGGGCCGGTGCGCATTCGGGCCGGTCTGCCCGAAGCCCGACACGCTCGCATAGACGAGCGCGGGATTCGCGTCGCCGAGTTGCGCGTAGCCGATGCCGAGCTTGTCGGCGACGCCCGGCCTGAAGTTCTCGACGACCACGTCGGCGCCCTTGCATAGCGACTGCGCAAGCGAGCGCCCCACATCCGTCTTCAAGTCGATGACGATGCTTTGCTTGTTGCGGTTCATCGCGGCGAAGAGGCCGCTCTCGTCGTTGTCGAACGGACCGACTGCACGGTAATCGTCGCCGCCGGGCGGCTCGATCTTGATCACTTCCGCGCCGAGATCCGCGAGGAGGGCGGTGCAGTACGGTCCTGCGAGCACGCGGGAAAAATCGACGACACGGATGCCGGCGAGTGGCAGGTCTGGATGGGCCACGTCGAACTCCTGAATTGAACCCGGTTGATGGATCGACTCGCAAACTACGGCTTGAGCGATCCGATGAGTTCATTCTGTGCAGTGCGGGCTATCAAGTAAAATATCGGAATAAATTAGGCCCTATAGGATTTTCTAATGCACATTTCGCTGCGCCTGCTGCGCTATTTCACCGCCGCGGCGCAAACCGGCAGCACGACGGCCGCGGCGAAGGAACTCAATGTGTCCCAGCCGTCGATCTCGGTGGCGATCCGCGAACTCGAAGGGCTGTTCGGCGAAGACCTGTTTGCGCGCGGTTCCGGCACCCGAATGACGCTCACGCGCTTCGGCATGCGCAAGCTCGATGAAGCGCGGCAACTGCTCAAGGCCGCAGCCGCCTTCGAAGCGGACGATGGCGGCGACCCCGCTTCCGGCGAAGTCCAGATCGGTGTGTTCAGCACGATCGCGCCGGTTTATCTGCCACGCGTACTGCGCATTGCGCGCGAGCGTTATCCGAACCTCACGGTCCGTTTCGTCGAGGGAGATCTGGCGCAGCTCGAAACGTGGCTGCGCAGCGGTCACATAGAACTTGCGCTGACTTATGACGTCGCGCTGCCTGCGGACATCGAGCGAGAATGCCTCGCCGAGCTGCATCCCTATGCGCTCGTCGGCGCGGACACACGCCTTGCCAGGATGCGCGGCACGATCCCGCTTGCCGAACTGGCGAAGGAGCCGTTCATTCTCATCGACCTTCCGCACAGCCGGGACTTCTTGATCGCACCCTTCTGGCAATTCGGGCTCGCGCCGGAGATCCGCTATCGGGCGACCTCGATCGAGCTCGTGCGCGGCATGGTCGCGAGCGGTCTGGGCGTTTCGCTGCTGATCACGCAGAGCGCAGCGGGTGCCCAGACGCCCGGTATCGTCGAGCGGCCGATCCGGGAGGCGACGGTGCGTCAGCCGCTCGTGATCGCGCGCGCGTCGGGTGCGGTGCGCACCCAGGCGTCGGGGCTGCTTGCCGATTGCGTGCGCGATGCCGTCGCGCACGCCATGTTGTCACGCGCGCGGCGGGGGCGCCGCACCAATCCCTCGGGCCAACTCCCTACGTAGTTCCTATAATCGATGATGACGCACGTTCGATCGCGGACGTGCGTCGCTAGCTGGCACAGGCCATGCTATCCACGCCTTTGCGACTCAACCAAGGAGAGAAAGACATGACCATTGAATTCAGCGGCCGACGTCACGTCGTAGCGGCTTCGCGTGTTGCGTTCGAAGCCAGCGTCGAAGGTCGCGAAGTCTGGTGCAGCGTCTCGCTCGATGCGCTCAACGATCACTTCGGCAACGATGGCACGTCGTCTCACGCGCTCCTGAGTACGTTCGAAAACGCCCGCTTGCGCATTGAAGAAGCGGCCAAGCGCCTGCTGGCGCACAACGGCGGACAGTCGGTCGAACTGGAAACCGGCGATTTCAAGTGATGGCTCGCGGCCATCTTGTGCCGCCGGGCGTCATCCGTCCCTAAACGAACCACTCGTCAGGCGGCGCGCGTGCGCCGCCGTGGCACTCGTGCGTCGAACTGAGCCCGACTGAGGCCTGTGTTCGCCCGATCGTCTCGCTTGCCGCGTCCGTAGACTGGGTCATGTCGAAAGGTGACATGTGGCAGGTTTCCCGGACAAGGCGAGAGGAGAACGGCGATGTATCTGCGTAACTGGATCGTGGTGCTGGAGTGTGCGTACATGGAGTACACCACCTGGGGCGAGCGTCATGTTTTTCGACGCACTGTGGGGTATGAACGCGTTGTGTGGTGTTGATGCGCGCTCACGGGGTTTGGGTTACACCGTTTGATGCACTCAGAGTTAGATGAAACTTGCTTTGCTATTGGTCCGTTAGCACTATTGAGCCAACCCCAATACAAGTTCCATGGAAGCCTGAGCGCATCAAACGGTGTAACCGTGACCCCAACCCCGCCCAAAGCGTCAGCGACCTCCAGACCCGCTCGCCCGCGCCCGTGCAACAATCGCACCGATCGTCACTCGGGCAATGGCACGCCGCGTTCTCTTCGCCGCCCGCGTCAAGCGTCTCTCGCTTACCGGATGACGTGCCCACACCAGCGCCGCGACCCAGCCGACGACTGTCCACCCAAGCAGAACATTGACCACCGTAATGGCGAGCGCATCCTCGCGCTTGCGCATGTCCGCGATGATGGCTGGCGCGAGATACAGCAAAAGCGCCGCGAGGTACGCTACGGCTTCGAGGAGTTTCAGCATCGTTATGCCCCTTTGCGATCTTTCGTAAAGACGAAGTAACTCACAGCCTCGCGAGCAGAACGAAACGACCCTCGCGACGTTCAATCCATTTCAGTTTATGGTCGCTTCTATCGAACTTCCATGCCGATAGAACGAAATCACATTTGTCGATTCACGAACAATTTCCTTGGACTCGACTGCCATCGAGGAACTCACGGCCGGGGCCTTGCCGCGGTTCCATACCATCGGCTTACGCGCACTCAGTGAAGCTTCACCCGCGGCGCCGTGCGCTTCAGCAACAGGCGGCCGAGCGCGGCGAGCATCGTCGGCAGGGTGCCGATCACGGCCTGGTGGTGCATCAGGTGCAGGCTCATGTACATCAGCCGCGCGAGCTGCCCTTTGACGAAGAGACTCTTGCCGGTCAACACGCCCATCAGGCTTCCCACGCCTTCCGCCTGACCGACGGAAACGAGCGAACCACGGTCGTGATAATCGAACGGACGACGTGAAGACGTCGAGCGTTGCAGGATGCGACCCGTCATCACCTTGAAGAGGTAGCTCGCCTGCTGGTGCGCTGCCTGAGCACGCGCCGGCACCGACTTCGAGCGCGCGGCCCACGGCGCCTGAGCGCAGTCGCCGAGCGCGAACACGTGACGATCGTCCGTGCAAAGGAATTCGTCGACGATGAGCTGATTCAGCCGGTTGGTGGCAAGGCCAAAATTCTTGAGGAACGCGGGCGCTTCGATGCCCGCAGCCCAGACGCAGATATCCGCCGGATAAAAGTTGCCCGACGAGTCCTTCAGCCCGTTCGCGTCGACGCTCGCGACGCGGACGTTGGTCATGATGTCGATCCCGCGCGCCGACAGCAGCCCATGCGCCGCCTTCGACAGCTTCTCCGGCAGCGGCGCCAGGATGCGTGGCGCGCCCTCCATCAGCGTGATGCGGACGTCTCGTTGCGGTTCGAGGCCAGTCAGCCCATAGAGCGCGATGTTCGCGCACGCTTCCCGGAGTTCCGCCGCCAGTTCGACGCCGGTCGCGCCCCCGCCGACGATCACGATGTTCAGTTGCCGCCCGCTGCCCACCTGCTTCGCGACGTTCACCAGATGCAGCGCGCGCAAGAGCTTGAGGCGGAAGCGTTCGGCTTCGGTCATCGAATCGAGCGCGAACGCGTGTTCGGACGCTCCCGGCGTGCCGAAGAAATTCGACCGGCTGCCGACCGCGATCACGAGCGAATCGTATTGCACGCCGCGCCGCGGAACGAATTCCTCGCCTTGCTCCGATGTCAGCGGACCGAGTTCGACCGTTTGCGCATCGCGATCGACGCCGCGTACTTCTCCCGGCACGAACGTAAAGCCGCAATGCTTCGCGAGCATCGCGTAAGACAGGCCTTCCTTGTGTATGTCGAGCGTGCCCGCCGCGACTTCGTGCAGCGACGGCTTCCAGATGTGGAAAAGATTCTTGTCGATCAGCGTGACGTGGCGCGAGCCGAAGCGTCGTCCGAGTCTGGATGCCAGTTCGAGGCCGCCGGCACCACCGCCGACGATGACAACTTTGTGATTTCGGTGTTTCTGCATCTTGCTCTCCCGGTCGTACTGCTGGTGTCGCAAATTGCTGCCGTTCCGGGGGAGTGTACGGGACGAATAAGGGATAACCCTAGTCACCAAAATAAGAGCGTGGTGAGAATGAAACGTCGGGCGGATGTCAGGGCGAAGTCGCCGGCTGAACGAGCTTACGAAACAGACCTTTGACAAGTTGCCAGAGCCCGTTGACGTGACGCGGATACATGACGTCCAGCGCCGGCATGTCGGCGTGATGAGGGCTGTACTCTTGCGTCTGCCGGCTTTGCGAAACGAGAAGTCCGATATACATGGCGTGGCTCCCGACGGTGGCATCGGATGCGAAGCGAGTCATCGCTGCGCTTCCAGTAGTCAATGGATGGCGCCGGATATCGAATGCCTTCGTTCATCTCCAGCGTTTCCAGAGTCTGCTCGACCGGCCCGCCGACGAATACCCGCATCGTGGATACCCGCGAAAGCAGGAGTGCGTGACTATCGTGAGGCGCGCGTTCGCCGGCGCGAGAAGGCACCACGACGGGCAATGCAGGCAAGGGAGCGATGAGGGGACGCCTGGCTGTCCCGGAGGACGCGCCAGGGTTATGTCGGAAGAGTAAAGCCTGCGCCCTTCCGGCCAGGGACCGGAAGGGCGCGTTCAACGAACCCTCAACCCTTTACCGCCGACAACGCGGCGTTCAGCGTCGGGCTTGGCCGCATCACGGTGTCGAGCTTGTCGAACTCGGGCATGTAGTAACCGCCGATGTCGGCGGGTTTGCCCTGCACTTCGGCCAACTCGGCCACGATCGTCTGCTCGTTTTCGGTCAGTTGCTTCGCGAGCGGTGCGAACTGTTTGGCGAGCGCGGCGTCGTCGGTCTGGGCCGCAAGTTCCTGCGCCCAGAACATCGCGAGATAGAACTGGCTGCCGCGGTTATCCAGTTGCCCGGTTTTGGGCGAGGGGTTCTTGTTGTTCTCCAGCAGCTTGCCGGTGGCGGCATCGAGCGTCCGGGCGAGGATCTTGGCCTTTGCATTGCCCGTCTTGATGCCCAGGTCCTCCAGCGACACCGCCAGCGCCAGGAATTCACCCAGCGAATCCCAGCGCAGGTGGTTCTCCTCGACCAGTTGCTTGACGTGCTTCGGCGCCGAGCCGCCCGCGCCGGTTTCGTACATGCCGCCGCCCGCCATCAGCGGAACGATGGACAGCATCTTGGCGCTGGTGCCCAGTTCCATGATCGGGAACAGGTCGGTCAGGTAGTCGCGCAGGATGTTGCCGGTGACCGAGATGGTGTCGAGGCCGCGGATCACGCGCTCGAGCGTATAACGCATCGCGCGCACCTGCGACATGATCTGGATGTCGAGGCCGCTGGTGTCGTAATCCTTCAGGTAGGTCTCGACCTTCTTGATCATCTCGGCTTCGTGCGGACGATACGGGTCCAGCCAGAAGAGCGCCGGCATGCCCGAGTTGCGCGCACGCGTGACCGCGAGCTTGACCCAGTCGCGGATCGGCGCGTCCTTCACCTGGCACATGCGCCAGATGTCGCCCGCTTCGACGTTCTGCACGAGCAGCACGTCGCCCGTTGCCAGATCGACGATGCGCGCTTCGCCGGCTTCCGGCACTTCGAAGGTCTTGTCGTGCGAGCCGTATTCCTCGGCCTGCTGCGCCATCAGCCCGACGTTCGGCACGGTGCCCATCGTGGTCGGGTCGAAGTTGCCGTTGGTCTTGCAGAAGTTGATCATCTCCTGATAGATGCGGGCAAACGTGCTCTCCGGGATCACGGCCTTCGTGTCTTTCGGACGGCCGTCGGCGCCCCACATCTTGCCGCCGATGCGAATCATCGCCGGCATCGACGCATCGACGATCACGTCGTTCGGCGCGTGCAGGTTCGAGATGCCCTTCGCCGAATCCACCATCGCCAGTTCCGGGCGATGCTCGTGGCAGGCGTGCAGGTCGCGGATGATTTCCTCGCGCTTGGAGGTCGGCAGGGTTTCGAGCTTGTCGTACAGATTGACGAGGCCGTTGTTGACGTTCACGCCCAGTTCATCGAACAGCTTGCCGTGCTTCTCGAACGCGTTCTTGTAGAAGATCTTGACCGCGTGACCGAAGACGATCGGATGCGAGACCTTCATCATCGTGGCCTTCACGTGCAGCGAAAGCATGACGTCGGTCTTGCGCGCGTCTTCCATCTGTTCTTCGTAGAAGTCGCAGAGCGCCTTCTTGCTCATGAACATGCTGTCGATGATCTCGCCGTCCAGCAGCGCGACCTTCGGCTTGAGGACGATGGTCTTGCCGCTCGTCGTGACGAGTTCCATCTTCACGTCGCGGGCGCGGTCGAGCGTCATCGACTTTTCGCCGTGATAGAAGTCGCCGTGCTTCATGTGCGCGACGTGCGTGCGCGACGCCATGCTCCACTCGCCCATGCTGTGCGGGTTCTTCTTCGCGTAGTTCTTCACGGCGGCGGGCGCGCGGCGGTCCGAGTTGCCCTCGCGCAGCACCGGGTTCACGGCGCTGCCGAGACACTTCGAGTAACGCTGGCGGATGGCCTTTTCGGCGTCGGTCTTCGGTTCCTCGGGGAAATCCGGCACCTTGTAGCCTTTCGACTGGAGTTCCTTGATCGCGCCCACCAACTGGTGCACGGATGCGCTGATGTTGGGCAGCTTGATGATGTTGGTATCGGGCAGCAGCGTCAGGCGGCCGAGTTCCTTGAGGTTGTCGGGCACCCGTTGCGCCTCGGTCAGGAACTCCGGGAACTCGCCCAGGATGCGGCCGGCCACCGAGATGTCGCTCGTCTCGACGTTGATTCCGGCCGGCGCGGTGAACGTGCGGATGATCGGCAGAAAGGCGCTGGTCGCGAGCAGCGGAGCTTCGTCGGTGAGGGTGTAGATGATCGTCGGTTGCTGGGTACTCATCGCTTGTCTCAGGTTCGAGAATCGGTTGGAGGCGGGTTGGGGAGCGCTGGCGGCCGCGCCACAAACCGGCCGCAGACAGACATTCAACCCTGAATTTTGCCTGATTTTGCGACGGGACGGCGGGATCTGCCTGAGGAGGGTGGTGCGAGCGGTGTGGTGACGCGCCGGGCGAGGTGCGAACCGGCGCATCGGGCGCCGTGATCGACCGTCTCCGAGCGGGGACCGGCGCTGCGTCTCGAGTTAGTGCGCGCAGGCGTCCGGGCGCGGCTTCGGACCCCGGCGGTCGGCGGGCACCTTGCAGTTGTCGACGCGCTGATCGTCGCTTGCCTTGTCGCCGAGGCGCTCTTTCAGTGTCTTGGGCGGTTCTTGCACGGCATCCGGCGAGTGGCGCGGCTGCATCGCGCTCACGTCGGGCTGCTGCGCGGACGCCGACGCCGACGCGCACGCCGCGACAATCGCGACGACAAGAACGAGGCACCCGATGCTACGAACGAGAAGCATCGCTCTGCGCGTCGTCCCGATGAACGGCCTCTGCTTCGAAGGGGGGATCGAACGGGGCGACGAGGCCGTCCGTTGATCCGATCTGGCGTTCGAATAGCGCGAGAAGTTCGGGGCGCAATCCGTCGCCGTTTTGTAGTCGCGACGCGAGAGCATGAAGCGAGAGCAGTGGCAGCATGATCGAACTCCGCATTGGATCGAATGCTCAGGCTAAGGCGCCACAAGGATGCACGCACTCCGTTTCTTGCTGCTCGATTCGCATCGACCGCGCGCTCGATATTGGAGCAAGAAACGGAGCGCTGCGGGCGGCTCGCGTCGATATCGTCCGGGCTGAGAGAGGCAATCGAGCTTCTCTTTTCACCACAGCCAATCGAGGAATTCACCATGTCCAAGGAAGACGACAACAAGGCAATCGTTGCCCGCTGGTTCAACGATTTCTGGGGCAAGACCTGCGATCTCGGCATCGTCGATGCACTTGCCGCCCCCGACATGCTCCTGCGCTACTCGCTGCACGAGCCGCGACGCGGCCGCGACGACATCAAGGCCTTCATGACGGATTTCCGCGAATCGTTTCCCGACCTGAACTTCTGGGGCGCGGCGGACCTGATTGCCGAGGGCGACTATGTCGTCGGCCGCTGGGAAGGCGGCGGCACGCATACGGGACCCGCGTTCGACGATTTCCTCGCCGGATCGTTGCCGGCGAAAACGGGCCGCAAGATGCACTTCACCGGCACGACCGTGCTTCGATTGAAGGATGGCATGATCGTCGAGGAGATCGGTCTGGACGACGGCGTGACCGCATTGCAGCAACTCGGACTCATCCGCGTCGGATAAGCAGGGGTGTATTTCCAGCGTCCAGAAGGGCCGGGCCAACCCCGGCCTTTTTTGCGTGCACCGCCGCCGCGTTCGACGCACGAAACCGGTGCCACCGGAAACCGTCCGACACGCGACGCGTGCGCAGCGCCTGTCGATGTGCTGAAATGCTTCTGTGCGCGACGGCCGTCATCGGAACATATTCACGGGCCTGGCGTCGAATCCGCGACAATCACGCAACATCACGCAATATCACGACAAGGAAGGCCGTCCATGTCAGACCAATGGTCCCCCAGCGAAGAACGCGGCAAGTCCTGCGAGCACGACTTGCTGTATCTGCTCCAGGGCGCGGACGAATTCAGCCAGGTTGTCTTCCCCGGCAATGAGGACCTGTTCAAAAGCCTGGCGGACCGCCAGGCCCCGCATACGCTTTTCATCACGTGCGCCGATTCGCGCGTGTCGCCGGAAATGATCACGCAGACGCGTCCCGGCGAACTCTTCGTGTGCCGCAACATCGGCAACATCGTGCCTGCTTATGGCGAGATGCTGGGCGGCGTATCGGCGGTCGTCGAATATGCGGTGCTGGCGCTGAACGTCCGGCAGATCGTCATTTGTGGCCACTCCGACTGCGGCGCGATGAAGGGCCTCGCGTCCGGCGCGGCCATCGCCGACGAGATGCCGACCGTCCACGCCTGGCTGCGCAATGCGGAGGCCGCGCGCAGCGTGGTCACGGCGCGCAAGCTTGCGAGCGAGCAGGTCGTGCAGGCGATGGTGGAAGAGAACATCCGTTTGCAACTGACGCACTTGCGCACGCATCCGGCGGTGGCTGGCCGCCTTGCGCTGGGCACGCTGAAGGTTCAGGGATGGGTGTATGACATCGGGCACGGCAAGGTGAACGTGTTCGACGAAGCCGCCGGCGGGTTTCAGACGACGGCGGAGGCCAGGGTGCGGATGGGTGGGTAGTTGCTGGCGCTTGGGGTGCGGTTTGGGTAAACAGCCCCGTCCCGAGCGCCTGCGTCCATCTACCTCATTTTCGCCTGCAGCATCGCCTTCACCTCCAGCCACTCGCCATCGACGATGCTGAACCGCACGGAATTCCGCACTCGTCCGTCCGGCATGATCCGCTCGTTTCGAACGATGCCTTCCTGCTTCGCGCCAATGCGCAAAATCGCGGCCCGCGACTTCTCATTGAGTTCGTCCGTGGTGAACTGAACCCGCACCGCCCGCATGACCTCGAACGCATGCGTCAGCAAAAGATATTTCGCCTCCGTATTGACGCCCGAACGCTGCACCGACTCGCTCAACCACGTGTGTCCGATTTCCATCTTCCGGTTCGCGCGATCGATCTTCCAGAAGCGCGTGCTGCCGACAACACGCCCGCTGTCGCGCTGGACGATGGCGAACGGCATCACCGTCCCGGCCTCGCGTCCTGCGAGAGCGGTAGCAATGTACTTGTCGGCAGACCCCGGTCCGGGTATGACCGACAGCTTCATGTTCCATAACTGACCGTCCGCCGCTGCATCGAGAAGCGCTGCCGCATGGCTTTGCTGGAGCGGTTGCAGTTCGATGATCCGGCCGGCCAACGTCGGTTGCATGGAGAAAGAAGGGTTGTCGTTCATCGGCAGTCCACGTGCCTTGGGAAGCGCTCATCATAATCCAGCGCCAGCGGCCTCCCGCTCGACGCCGCCTGTCACAATGGAGCAGAATGCGCACAAGGGCATGCTGAAGCCGCGCAACATAACCGGAAGGATCGCCATGGCCGAGACCACCGCACCGTTCGACACCGCGCTCACCCGTCTTCGGGGTTGCCGGCATCCGATCATTCCGGCTCGCATGGGCGGCCCGGCGTGCTCGGAATTCGCGGCCGCCGTATCGAACGCCGCGCTCGTCAAACGGGCGAGCGGCTGAGCGGAAGTGGCGCACATGAAGCGCTATCGCCCGCTGCGGCCGCATCCTGCGAACGATCACGCGTCGACCCACCTGCGCGATATCGTCATCACGTTCGCGCCCTTCGTGGTCATCTTCGTGGTGACGATGCTGCTCGTCGTCTGGCTCGTCGACCCGGCGCCGCCGCGCAGCATCACGATGAGCGCCGGGCCGCGCGACAGTTCGCTCTACCTGACGGCCGTGGAATACCGCAAGATCCTCGCGCGCAACGGCATCAAGCTCAACGTGCTGGTCTCCGATGGCTCGGTGCAAAACCTGCAACGCCTGCTCGATCCGAGGCAGCATGTCGATCTCGCGCTGGTTCAGGGCGGCTCGTCGGACGGGCTCGCGACTTCGAGTTCATCGCTGGTGTCGCTCGGCAGTGTCTTCTATGCGCCGGTCGTCGTGTTCTATCGCGGCCGTGGCCTGACCCGCCTGTCGCAACTCGCGGGCAAGCGGATCGCGATCGGCCGCGAGGGCAGCGGCACGCGCATGCTGTCACTCAAGCTGCTGGCGGCCAACGGCATCGAACCCGGCGAAAGCACCACGCTGCTTCCCTCCGACGGCCTGCAAGCCGCGACGCAACTCGTCGCGGGCGAGGCCGACGCGGCGATCCTGAACGGCGACTCGGCGACGCGCGGGCTGATGCTGCGGCTCCTGAAAGTGCCCGGCATCTCGGTGATGGACTTCGCCGAAGCGAACGCTTATACGCGCCTCTTTTCGTATCTCGACGAAATCGACCTTCCGCCCGGCGTGCTCGACCTCGGCCGCAGGATTCCGCCGGAAACGGTCCACCTGATCAGCCCGACTGTCGAGATCGTCGCGCGGCCGACGCTCCACCCGGCGATATCGGACCTCATCATCGAAGCGGCGCAGGAGATCCACGGCATGCCGGGGATCATGCAGCAAGCCGGCCAGTTCCCAAGCCCGGTCGCGCATGAATACCCGATCAGCGACGACGCCAAGCGCTACTACCGGTCGGGCAAGAGCCTGCTGTTCCGCACGCTGCCGTTCTGGATCGCGAGCGTCGTGGACCGGCTGCTGTTCCTGCTCGTGCCGATGGCCGTGCTGCTCGTGCCCGCCTTGCGGCTCATCCCCGCGCTCTATAGCTGGCGGGTGCGCTCGCGCATCTATCGCTACTACGGCTCGCTGATCGCGATCGAACGCGGCGCCCTCGATCACTCGACGGAGGAGGAGCGCCGCGCGCTCTTCGCCGAACTCGACCACATCGAGGAATCGCTCGACACGTTGCGCACGCCGCTTGCCTACGCGGATGCCTTCTATGTGCTGCGCGAACACATCGGCTTCGTGCGCGCACGGCTGACGCGTGCGGCGCGCGCGACGAACCGGGCCGGCTCGCCGCACGCCGACGAGACGCACGCCTGAAACCCCGCTCGCCTGTCACGACAAAGCCGCGCTCGCGGCCAGTTCATCGGCGCGTGACAAAAAAAGCTTCAGCGTCGCCGACGTGTTCGACCGGCTGTATCCGATCGCGAGATCGATCGTCGGCACCGTACCCGCGAGCGGCCGGCTGACCACCGACCCCGGCAGCAGGTTGCGCGCATACGCCGGCATCAGCGCCAACCCTCGCGTCGATGCCACGAGCGACATCGCCATCGCGAGATTGTCGACGCCGTGCTGCGGCGTGATGTCGAGCCCGCACCACTCGATATAGCCTTCGATCACGGCGCGCAGCACGGTCGCCTTGTTCGATGCGGCGATGAACGTCTCGCCGGAGAAGTCCTCTGGACGAATGCTGTCGCGCGAGGTCAGCGGATGATCGCTCGGCATCAGCACGACGAGCGGTTCGTGATCCACCACCCGGTAGTCGAGGTCGAAGCCCGGTTCGGCGCGCAGGAAGGCGAGGTCGAGCTTGCCGCGCGCGAGCGCATCGGCGAGATCCGGCGAATAGTCGCTCGACACGGTGACGTCGATGTTGGGCAACTCGTCGCTCAAGAGTCGCATGGCGCGCGGCAGCCAGGTCATCTCATGCCCGGTCAGGAAGCCCAGTGCGAAAACCTGCTTGGCCGGCTTCGACGCGCGGCGCGCGGCTTCGGTCGCCGCGTCGACCTGGGCGAGTGCGAGCCGCGCGTGATCGAGGAAGGCGCGGCCCGCCGCCGTGAGTTCGACGCCGCGCGCGCTGCGGCTCAACAAGGGAGCGCCGACTTCGTCCTCCAGGTCGCGAATCTGGCGGCTCAGCGACGGCTGCGAGGTATGCAGCCGCTTTTCGGCGGCGACGGTCAGGCTGCCGGTCTCCGCGACGGCGACGAAGTACCGGAGATGTCGAAGTTCCATGCGGGCTCCCATGCCTGCGAGGCATGTGGTCCAGCTTATAAAGTCTTTTTCCGCGACGCAAGAAAAGCCTAAATTTGCCTCACAGCAAAGGCACTCGACGAAAAGCCCGCGGCGCCTGAGCTTCGCAACCCATATCTCCGAGGAATCGAAAATGGACAAGCCAGTCATCCTGATCACCGGCGCGCTTACCGGCATCGGCCGCGCCACCGCCATCGCGTTTGCCGAAAGCGGCGCGCGTCTCGTCGTCTCCGGCCGTCGTGAAGCCGAAGGCAACGCGCTCGCGTCCGAACTGCGCGAACTCGGCGCGCAAGCGCACTTCATTCGGGCGGACGTCCGCCACGACGGCGACGTGCGCAACCTCGTCGACGCCACGGTCGCGCGCTTCGGCCGCATCGACGCCGCAGTCAACAACGCGGGCACCGAAGGTCAACCGGGCGCGATCGTCGACCAGAGCGCGGAAAGCTACGCCGCGACCTTCGACACCAACGTGCTTGGCACCCTGCTCAGCATGAAGCACGAGTTGCGCGTGATGCTTGCGCAGGAGAGCGGCAGCATCGTCAACGTGTCGTCGACTTACGGGCATGAAGGCGCGGCTTATGCGGCGGTCTATGCCGGCAGCAAGCATGCGGTCGAAGGCATGACGAAGTCCGCTGCACTCGAAAACGCCGCGGCGGGCGTGCGTGTGAACGCGGTGGCACCCGGCCCGACCGATACCGGCATGCTCGATCGCTTCACCGGCACGGCGGAGAAGAAGGCGGCGCTCGCGTCGAAGGTGCCGCTTGGACGAGTCGGCAAGCCGGAGGACATCGCCCGGGCGATTGTTTTCCTTGCGTCGGATGCGGCCTCGTTCGTCACGGGGCAGATCGTTACGGTCGATGGCGGGAAGACTGCGGGTTAGGGGGGAGCGCTGGCGCTTGGGGGTGGGTTGGGTTGGGTTGTTTACACCGTTTGATGCGCTTGTGCTCCTATGGAACTCGTTTTGTTTTTGGTTTATTAGCTCTGCCCCTGTCCGGGGCGGGACTCACTTTCTTTGCTGCTGCAAAGAAAGTAAGCAAAGAAAGCAGCTTCCCACCGCCAATGCTTGCCATGCGCCGCCAGACCGTTATGTCTGAGTGGTCCAACCGGGGGAGTGTCGTTAGCGGGGTTTCATCGTTGTTGGCATGTAGAAGAGGCGCGCACGTCGCACCGCTATACGGAGTGGAACAGCAGTCATTCATCCGTCTTGGCACTGCGTGCCCGACGACAGGTCTGCTAGCGGTGGTGAATTGAAGCATGCGGCAGCACGAACGTAGGACGTAGATTCAGCGATGGGTTTCGGGTTTTAGTTTTCCCTGACGGGTGAGCGCGTAGCGCGAAGCCGGATGTATGACTGCTGGTCCACTTCGTATTGCGGTGCGACGCCCGTACCTCTTCTACATGCCAACAACGGGGAAACCCCGCTAACGACACTCCCCCGGTTGGACCACTCCGAGGGAACGGGCTAGTGGCGCATGGCAAGAATTCGCGTTGGGAAGCTGCTTTCTTTGCTTACTTTCTTTGCAGCAGCAAAGAAAGTGAGTCCCGCCCCGGACAGGGGCAGAGCAAATAAACCAATAAGAAAACAAGTTCCATAGAAGCACAAGCGCATCAAACGGCGTAAACAACAACCCACGATTTCGACGCCCGGGAGGCGACCTCCCTCGGCGCCGATTTTCCGTAAAACGCGGGCTTGATCCGTCGATCACTCGGCCTGATGCACGCCCTGCGCAACGCCGGCCGCCGCCAGTTCGAACTGGAACGTAGTGCCCCGGCCCTCGCGGTCGACCAGCCGGATCTGGCTCCGATGCAATTGCAGCATGCGCTGCACGATCAGCAGCCCTAGCCCACCGCCGCGATGCGCGCCGCCTGACGTGAAGGGCCGCTGAAACAGCGCTTCACGCTGTTGTGGGGGAATGCCGGGGCCGGTGTCGCTCACAGTCACCGACACCCGGCCACCGAGGCTCGCCAGCTCGACTTCGATCGTGCCTTCGGGCGGCGTATGGCGAATCGCGTTGTCGAGCAGGTTCGTCAGCACGCGCTCGATCATCGCGAGATCGGCCTGCACGGGCGGCAGCCGCGCCGGGATGATCGCCCGCAGGTTCAGCCGCCGCGACTCGGCGGCCAGCTCGAACTTCTCGAAGACGTCCTGCAGCAGGTCCGCGAGCGAAAACGTCTCGCGCTCCGGCTCGACCATGCCGTGCTCAAGCCGCGCCAGTTCGAACAGCGCCTGCGCGAGCCGGCCGACCTTGGCGCTCTGCGCGAGTGCGATCGACAGATAGCGGCGCCGGTCGGTTTCGCCGAGCGTGTCCGCTTTCAGCGAGAGTGTCTCCAGGTAGCCATGCAGCGACGAAAGCGGCGTGCGCAAGTCGTGCGAAATATTGGCGACGAGTTCGCGCCGTTCGCGGTCTTGCCGCGTCAGCGCGCGCCATTGTTCGCCGATGCGCTCAGCCATCTGTGCGAATGCGGTTTCCAGCACGACGATCTCGTCGTCCTTGCTCGCGTAGCGCGAGCGCGGCACGCGCGGCTGCTGGGTATCAACGTCCGTAGCGGGCGGGCCGTCCGCGTCGAAGCGGCGCATCGCGTCGGTCAGGCGGCGCAGCGGCCGCGTAATCAGGCCGAACGCCACGAGGCCGGCCACCAGCGCGAGCAGCGTGACGAGCGCCATCATCGCGAGCGTCGTGCGCAGCACGCCGCTTGCCGACACGCGCGCCGCCAGTTGATCGTGTTCTTCGCCGAGCAGCACCACGTAGACATATCCAGCCGGGTCCCGCCCGGCCATGCTCAACGGCGCCGCGCTGAAGACCTTGCGTTTGTCGATACTGCGCGGATCGTCGCCGAGAATCGGCAACGCATCCCCGGCGATCAGTTGCCGCACCGGCGCGAGATCGACCTTGTTGCGTTTCAGATGGCCCGGAGGCGCATCGTCGGCGACGACGCGCCCGTCCTTGTCGAGCAGGTATACCTCGACGCTCGGGTTCACCACCATCAGTTGCATGAAGAGCTTGCGCACGGCGTCGGGCTTGAGGCCGCTCGCGTCCATCAGCGCGGCGTCGTGGGCGATGTGCCCGGCGAGATCGCGCGACAGGCTCTGGATCACCTCTTTCTCGCGCAAGTCGCTCGCGCGAATCTGCAGCCACGCGGACGCGCCGCAGCACGCCAGCAGCAGCACGCAAAAGACGGCCGCGAGCCGTTGTGTCAGGGTCAGCTTCACGGCGCGTCCTCGCGCGACTGAGGGGCGGCGAGCTTGTAGCCGCGTCCCCACACCGTCACGATGCGGCGTGGCTCGCCGGCGTCTTCCTCGACTTTCATCCGCAGCCGGTTGATATGCGTGTTGACCGTATGTTCATAGCCTTCGTGCTGATAGCCCCACACCGCGTTCAACAGGTCCATGCGCGAGAACACCTTGCCCGGATGCCGCGCGAACCAGTACAAAAGGTCGAATTCGCGGGGCGTCAGTTCGATCCGGCGCCCGTCCACCGACGCCTCGCGCGCAAGCGGATCGATCGAGATGCCGCCCACTTCCAGCCGCCCCGTATCGAGCCGCAGGTCGTTGGCGACGGCATCGACGCGCCGCAGCAGCGCCTTCACCCGCGCGACCAGTTCGAGCACCGAGAACGGCTTCGCCAGATAGTCGTCGGCGCCGAGTTCGAGGCCGAGGATGCGATGCACTTCGCTCGAACGCGCGCTCGTGATGATGATCGGCGTGTAGCGGGTCATCGCGCGGGCGCGGCGGCAGATTTCCAGGCCATCGACGCCCGGCAGCATCAGGTCGAGGATCAGCGCGTCCCAGCCGCCCTGTTCGAGCAGGCGCAGGCCTTCGGCGCCGTCGGCGGAATGCACGACTTCATAGCGCTCGTCGCGCAGGTGCAGGCTCAGCACGTCGGCGATGTCGACGTCGTCCTCGACGATCAGGATGCGCTTCGGATGGTCCATGTGATTGACGATGCCCTTGAATGCGAAGCCACCGGCGCCCGACGGGCAGGATGGCGACCCGGTCATTGTGCAAAATTTACGCGCCGCCAGGTATCACATTTAATTTAACTTTTCGTGAGGACTTCGACACCGCGCGCGCCTGAGAATGCGTCCACTGGTTCAACGAGGAGCACATCATGCAAACACGAAGGCGCTTTCTGCTGACCGCCGGCGCGGCGGCCGCGGCGTTCGCGGCGACGGCACAGTGGCGCGCATCGGCCGCGCAACCGCGCGACGCGTTCGAAGTGACGCACCCCGACGCCGAATGGCGCCGGCTGCTCACGCCCGCTCAATACGACGTGTTGCGGCACGAAGGCACCGAGCGCCCGTATACCAGCCCGCTCAACGACGAGCATCGCGCGGGGACGTTTTCCTGCGCCGGCTGCCGGCTCGACCTCTTTTCGTCGCGCACGAAGTTCGACAGCCATACCGGCTGGCCGAGCTTCTGGGCGCCGCTCGATCACGCGGTCGCGACGCGCACCGACGGTTCCTTCGGCATGGAACGCAACGAAGTGCATTGCAGGCGCTGCGGCGGGCATCTCGGCCACGTATTCGACGACGGCCCGAAGCCCACCGGCCTGCGCTACTGCATGAACGGCCTCGCGATGAACTTCACGCCGGGCGCGGCCTGAGCGCCGGCTCTACACCTACTCAAACACGACCATGTTACTCATCGTCCTTGCTTACCTCGGCGGCGCGCTCACGATCCTGAGCCCCTGCATCCTCCCGGTGCTGCCGTTCGTGTTCGCGCGCGCCGACCAGCCGTTCGTGCGCAGCGGCCTGCCGTTGCTCGCGGGCATGTCGGTGACGTTCGCGCTCGTCGCGACGCTCGCCGCCGTCGGCGGTGGCTGGGTCGCGCAGGCGAACCAGTACGGCCGCTGGCTTGCCATCGTGCTGCTCGCCGTGTTCGGCCTCACGCTGCTGCTGCCCAGCTTCGCCGAGCGCCTGATGCGTCCGCTGGTGAACGCGGGCAACCGGCTTTCGACATTCGCACAAGGCGATGGGCAAAAGTCGGGCGCGGGATCGTCGTTCCTGCTCGGCATCGCGACCGGTCTCCTGTGGGCGCCCTGCGCCGGCCCGATCCTCGGCCTCGTGCTGACCGGAGCGGCGTTGCGCGGCGCAAGCATCGGCACGACGCTGTTGCTCGTGGCGTATGCGGCGGGCGCGGCGACTTCGCTGGCCGTTGCGTTGCTGATCGGCGGCCGCGTGTTCACGGCGATGAAGCGCTCGCTCGGCGCGGGCGAATGGGTGCGGCGCGGCATCGGCGCGGCGATGCTGGCCGGCGTGGCGGCGATCGCGCTCGGATTCGACACCGGCGTGCTGGCCCGCGTATCGACGGTCGCGACGAGCGGCATCGAGCAGAAACTCGTGGACCGGTTGTCGGGCGGCGGCGCAGCCATGCAGACAAAGGCGAAGGTGAAAGCCACGCCGGGCATGATGCAGGTGAGCGCCGAGCCTGCGCTGCCGGTCGAGGGCAGGCTTCCGCCGCTCACGGGCGCGGTCGAGTGGCTGAACTCGCCGCCGCTCACCGCCGACGCGCTGCGCGGCAAGGTCGTGCTCATCGACGTGTGGACTTATTCGTGCATCAACTGCCTGCGCACGCTGCCTTACGTGAAGGCGTGGGCGCAGAAGTATCGCGATCAGGGGCTTGTCGTGATTGGCGTGCATGCGCCGGAATTCGCCTTCGAACGCAACGTCGACAACGTCAGGAAAGCGACGCACGATCTCGGCATCGACTACCCGGTCGCGATCGACAACAACTTCGCGATCTGGCGCGCGCTCAATAACCAGTATTGGCCGGCGCACTACTTCGTCGATGCACAAGGGCAGATCCGCCATCACCACTTCGGCGAAGGCGAGTATGCGGAATCGGAAAAGGTGATCCAGCAATTGCTGGTCGAAGCGGGACATGCCAGCGCCGCGAACGTGGCGACAGGTCTGACGAAAGCCGGCGCAGAAGGCGTCCAGCTCGCCGCCGACGGCGCCGATATGCGCTCGCCGGAGACCTATGTCGGCTATCAGCGCGCGGAAAATTTCGCGTCACCCGGCGGCCAGACGCGGGACCAGGTGCACGACTACGCCGCGCCCAAGCGACTCTCGGTCAACGACTGGGGTTTCGCGGGAGAGTGGAAGGTCGGCGGCGAACGCGCGACGCTCGCCGCGACGCAGGGCAGCATCGTCTATCGCTTTCACGCGCGCGACTTGCATCTGGTGCTGGGTCCGACGCCGGACGGCAAGCCGGTGCGCTTTCGCGTGAGCATCGACGGCGCCGCGCCGGGCGCGGCGCACGGCACCGACGTCGCCGCCGACGGCAGCGGCACGGTGACGGAAGAGCGGCTCTACCAACTCGTGCGCCAGACCGGCGCGATCGAGGATCATACTTTCAGCATCGAGTTCCTGGATGCGGGCGTCGAGGCTTACGCGTTCACGTTCGGCTGACTCGCGGTGATTCGGCGCTACCGATCGACTTTGAAGGAGTGGCAATGTTGGCTAAATCTCAGACGCGCAAGCCGTGGGTGAAGGTGGCGGGCGCGGCAATGCTGGTGGTCAGCGTCTTCGCGCTGCAACGCGTGGCGAATTCGACCGAAGGCGCGACGAGGATTCCGCCGCCCGCGCAGGACGAACACGTCGGCGCGACGCATGCGGAGACGGCGGTGTTCGCGGGCGGCTGCTTCTGGGGCGTGCAGGGCGTGTTCCAGCACGTGCGCGGCGTGACGCAGGTCGTATCGGGGTATACGGGCGGCGCGGCGACTACCGCGCATTACGAGATCGTGAGCGAAGGCGATACGGGACACGCCGAATCGGTGCAGGTCACCTTCGATCCTGCGCAGATCACCTATGGCCGCTTGTTGCAGGTGTTCTTCTCGGTCGCGCACAATCCGACCGAGCTGAACTACCAGGGCCCGGATCACGGCACGCAGTACCGGTCGGCGATCTTCCCGGTGAATGCGGAGCAGCGGACGGTAGCGAAGGCGTATATCGCGCAACTCGATGCATCGCATGCGTTTCATGACAAGATCGTCACGCGCGTCGAGGACTTCAAGGGGTTTTATCCGGCCGAGAACTATCACCAGAACTATTTGACGCTGCATCCCGACAGCGGATATATCGCGATCAACGATCTGCCGAAGATCGACTATTTGAAGCAGATGTTCCCTGATTTGTATCGGGACAAGGCGGTGCTGGTTGCGGGGATGTCGAAGTGACGCGCCAGGAGCGGGTCACGCCGGGTATCCGCCAACGGCAGCAGGACTGACAGCCACGTCGGCTTGTCGTCCAGATCGATCGTTCAAGGCGAACGCGCGTCGCGCGATGGCGAAGCATCGTCGAGCCTGATCGTCTGCCCGTGGCGCAGAACCGTGAACGCGTCGGACGAAAGCCCCGCCTTCGCGACCGCTTCGGCGAGCAGACGCGGAGGCTCGTCGAGCGGATCGTCGGCGAGTTCGAAGGTGCCCCAGTGAATGCCGATCGCCTTCTTCGCATGAAGGTCGCTGAAGATTTGCACGGCTTCCTGCGGATCGACGTGCTGTGCGTGCATGAACCAGCGCGGCGCATAGGCACCGATCGGAATGAGCGCGAGGTCGAAGCCGCCAAACGCCTCGCCGATGTCCTTGAAGTCCTTCGAGTATCCCGTATCGCCGACGAAGCAGAACGAATACGGACGCGCCGCGCCCGGCGGCGTCCTGACGACCCATCCGCCCCACAGTGTCTCGGCGCGGTCGGTGAGACTGCGTGCCGACCAGTGCTGGCTCGGCACGAACCAGAAGTCGAGGCCGGCCGCGTGCGTTGCGTCGCTCCAGTCCAGTTCCCGCGCGTTCGAAATGCCCTTGTCGGCCATCCATTTCCTGATGCCGAGCGGCACGAGAAAGAGCGGCGGCCCGCCCGCCTGGGCATTGAGCGCCTGCACGCTCGCGGTGTCGAGATGGTCGTAGTGATTGTGCGAGATCAGCACGACGTCGATATGCGGCAACTCGGCGATCGACAAACCCGGCGGCACCTTGCGTTCGGGACCGGCGAACGATACCGGCGACGCCCGTTGCGAGAACACCGGATCGGTCAGGATGTTCACGCCATCGACCTGCACGAGCGCGGTGGCGTGGCCGATCCACGTCAGCGTATCGACGGTGCGGTTCGCCTTGAGCCACGCGACATCGGGATGATCGAGCGGAAAGTGATAGCCGTTCGCGGGCGGTTTCGGCAGGCCTTCCTTCCAGCGTTCCCAGCGCCATTTGAGCAGCGATTCGTGCGGCAAGTCGCCGTAGTTGTTCACGTAGCCGGATGCGGTGTGGCGGGCATGGTGCAGTGGCGGGCGCATTTCATCCTGGCTCGGGCTCGGGCTCGGGCTTGAGCTTTGACTCTGACTCTGGGCGGGCGCGCCGCCGCACGCCGAAAGCAAGGCGCACAGCACGAACGCGCCGTGCGCGCGTCCGCGCAACAGCGACATCGGCAGCGACACCGCCGACAAGCTACGACGCCCGCGATGCCCGCATCGTGTGTTTCCGACACAGGCATCGCTCACTGCAGCTTCCACAATATCGCGGCGATCGTCCCTTCGTCCTGGAAGGCGCTGATCACATCGTCGAGCGACTTGATCGGCACGCCGTTCACGACCACGATGAACACGAGCCTGCGCCCGCTCTTCGCATCGATATAGCCGGCGAGCGACTGTCCTTTCAACGTCAGCGGCGGACCGCCGACATACGTGCCCGTCTTCGCATGCACCTGCGCTTTCGCGCCCGCGAGCGTCGGGTCGGCCTCGAAGTTGGTGACGAACGAGAGCGACCCGTCGACGCCGAGCACCGGCAGCGAATCGAAATAGCTCGGGAAGGTCGCCTGCTTGCTCATGCCGGTGAGCAGGGTCGTGACGGCGCGGCTGGTCGCGGTGGTGTCGCCGCCGCCGCTGCCATCGATGAAATGCAGGTCGGCTGCGGGAATCTGGAACTGCGTCGAGAGTACGTTCTGCTCGGCGGCAAGCGCGGCCGCGCGCGTCGTCGATCCGTTGGCGGCAAGGCCGAACAGCATCAGGCTTATTTCCGCGCCGAGGTTGTAGCTCACCTTGTTGACGAGCTTCGCGTACTCGCTATATGGCTGCGACACGAGCTGCGCGACCTGCGTGGAAGCGGCGTACGAATTCTGCGCCGGCAGCATCGCGACGGGATTCGCCCCGACCGCTGCCGCCGCAACCGTGACCCCCGCGCGCGCGAGCGCCTCGATGAACACGGTGCGCGCATAGTTCGACGGCTCGGTGATGCGGAAGGTGCGAATCAGCGGATAAGCGTTCGTGTACGGTGGCACGAAGCCCGCCGGCAGATTCCCCGTGACGCTGCCCACGCAGTTCGGCGCGCCGATGCAGGCGGGCAGTTCGGGCGTCAAATCGATTTCGAGTTTCGAGCCCTGAGCGCCCGCCTGAAGGCTCGATTGCACGCTGAAGGCCGCCGACTTCGGCCGCCAGTCCACCGACGCGCCCGGGTTGACGATCACGTCCACGACGTCGTCGTTGACGAAGATCGGCCGCACGTCGAATTCGTCGCGATAGTTGAACGGCTGAAACAGCCGATCATCGATCACGACTTCGCCCGTCACCCGCTTGATGCCTGCTGCCGCGACCTGCGCCGCCAGCGCGTCGTAACCCGCGAGCGGATCGGGCGCCGTGAGCACGGCGCTGCCGAGCGCGTTTGCTTCGTTGTGGTCGAAGCTGCTGATCGCGAGCGTGCCGTCCGGGTTGGTGCGGCCGCCCATCGCCAGGTCGCCGCTCGCGACGAGCACGAGATTGCCGTTCAGCGTGCCGGCCGCGTCGACCGTGCCTTGCCGGTAGACGGGCGTTACGAAGCGATGGTCCGGGCCGAGCTGGTTCAGCGCCACGCCGACCGAAAAGAGCTTGCGCACCGACGCGATCAAGGTCGGCGCCGTGGCGTTCTGCGCATAGATGACCTTGCCGCTCGCGAGATCGATCACCTGCATGGTCCACGTCGCGTTCTTGTAGGCGGGCTTCTGCATGACGTTCGTTATCTCGGCCGGAATCGGCTGGGTGCCGCTCGGTGTGCTCGATCCGCAGCCAGCGAGCGCCGCGGCGGTCATCGCCAGACAGATGCGCTTCCATCGATTCATCGAGTGCAAGGTCATCGCGTTACTCAGTGGGGGCGTGGGCGGAAACGTGCATCAGGTGAGTGAAAGCAGGCCCGAGGCAGTTCGTCATCATCGCGCGAACGGCAGCGGATTGCATCAATCGATCGTGCGCCTGCCCAGCCGCCAACCGGCGATGTTGTACAGTTGCGGAACACCAACCACAACCCGCCACAACCACCTCGAACACGGAGAACACCGCCATGAAAACCAGCGCTCGCAATCATTTTTCCGGCGAAGTCACGGCCATCAAGTCCGGCGCCGTCAACGACGAAATCACGCTGCGCGTGGACGGCACGACGCTCGTCGCCGTCGTCACGCAGGAAAGCACGAAGTCGCTCGGGCTGGCGGTCGGCGCGAAGGCGTCGGCACTGATCAAGGCGTCGTCGGTCATCGTGATGGTCGACTGCGATCCCTCTAAGATATCCACGCGCAACGTGTTGACGGGCACCGTCGCGAACGTGAAGCCCGGCGCGGTGAACACGGAAGTGACGATCTCTGCGGGCGGCCTGCAGATCGCGGCCATCATCACCAACGACAGCGCGACGCGTCTCGGCCTTGCCGCCGGCACGCCCGCGAGCGCGGTGTTCAAGGCGTCGAGCGTGATCGTCGCGGTCGAGTAAGCGGGAATTGCCGGAGCTACGGGCCGGGTCAGTCGAGGCGCATGATCCGCAGATGACTCGGCCGGCCCGTGCCGCGCGCCCGGTCCACCGCGACGAGGCGCTTGTGCGCCGCATCGACCGCCACGCCGCGCGGCTCATCGAAATCGTTCGCGAGGACAGTCGGCTCGCCCGTCTTCGAAAAACGGCACAGGCCGTGCTCGCCGCACTTCGTGTAGAGCGTCCCGTCGGGCGACGCGGCGAGCAAATCGGGCGCCGTCACCGTTGCAAAGACATCGCTCGCCGCGACCGGCGCGGCGGCGGAAAGCGTCGCGCGAAGGCCCACTTTCACGATGCGGTTATTCGTCTGATCAGTGATGTAGAGCGTATCGCCGACGATCGCCAGACCGACCGGCTTGCCGAGCCCGGCGACGATATCGCGCTCGGTCGCCCGGCTCGAAGCCGGATCTCGTGTTACGAGGCTCACGCCGCCTTGCGCCGGATCGTCACCCTGCTTCACGAACCAGCTCGACAACAGTTCCGTCCGGCTCAGCACGGCCAGTCCCAAACGCCGGCGCGAAGGATTCGCATCGCTCGCCAGCGTGACGTGGCCCGCCGCATCGACGCGGAAAATCGCACTGGTCGAGCCGAAGCCAAAGCGCTCGACGAACAGATCGCCGTCCGCGCCGGTCGCGATCTGGCTCAGGCCATTGCGCTGGCCGCCCGCAGCGGGCAGCGTGGCGTAAGGGGCGAAATGCGCTGCGTCAGACGACGCGACGATGCCGTTGCTCGCATCATCCGTGACATAGATCGTGCCCTCCGGAACCCGCACCGCGACGCCGTTCGGCGCACCGGCAAGCGTGATCGTCTGCGCGGCGGAGCCCGGTCCGAGCGAGCCGCACGCGGCCAGACAAAGCGATGTCACGCAGGCCAGCAGCGGCCGCTTCATCGAACGTCTCCTGGTCTCGTTGGCTGGCTCATGCGCGGATCGGCATGAGCGGCATGCCGTGAAAGTCATGGTCACGATTTATCGTCCGTAATATCCTCGGCTATATTACGGCATTCGTTTCAACCCGATTCGAACCAGCGAGTTTGCACATGGACGATTCCCAAGCGATTGTTTCGGCCGACACGGTTCTCATGATTGGCGGAGCGGTCGAACGTCCGCTTTCCCTCGATATCGCCGCATTGCGCGAATACGAAAGCGTGTCGCTCGAACCATTCGACCTGTTCTGCTTCACGAGCGGCAGGTTCATCCGCCCGGTCGACAGCTATCGCGGCGTGCAACTGCGCGTCCTGCTCGACGCGGCGGGCGTGCGCCGGCCGGGCAGCTCGGATTTCAAGCGGACCGTGTTCCTCGCGCACGGACACGACGGCTATGCGGTCACGTTCTCGTGGCACGAACTGTTCAATTCGCCGATCGGCGATCGCGCGATCGTTGCGTACGCCTGCGCTGACCGGCCGCTCGATATCGAGGACGGTTTGCCCGTGCTCGTCTCCGGCGCGGATACGGTGCGCGCGCCGCGCCATGTGAAGCGCCTCGCACGCATCGATGCGCACGTGCTCGGTTCAGCGAGGCAATGAACGGGGCGGCGGCCATGTTACTGGCCTGCGCGCTCGACCCTGCCAACGCCGATACGATCGCATTCGCGCGCCTGATCGGTGCGAGGCTCGGCGCCCGCGAGTTGCTGCTGCTCGGCCTGAGCCGCGATCAACTCGCGGCGCTGGTCAAGCGGCATTTCTCTCGCGCACTCGACCACGCGGAAATACCGACTGCCGTGCTGTGGTCGCCTCACTGGCAATTCGTGAGCGAACTGCGAACGCTGCTGCTTCAGCACGACATCACCGCCGCGACGCACGCCGCCGATGCACACTGTCTCGCAACGATCATCGCCACCGCGTGCTTGCGTCCCGACCATCTGTGGCGCGACCTCGGACTGAGCGGCCGCGACGACGTCACGAGCATCCTCCACCGTCACTATCCCCGCTTCATCGCGCGCAACGTGAAGAACTTGCGCTGGAAGAAGTTTCTCGCGCAGGAAGTGGCGCTCGCGAACGGTCGGGCCGTGACGTTCGCGCCCGGCTGTCCAGGCTGCGAGGACTTTGCATTCTGCTATCCCGAGCGCGCGTCAGAGTAAAAAAAAGCGCTACAGGCGAGGCCTGCAGCGCTCAAATGGCAATCGGAAGTCTGGAGTGCCGTTGAAAATCCCGCTCAGAACCTGTGACGCAGGCCGACGCGCGCCGCGAACTGGTTGTTCGCACCCACGCCCGAGTTGCCGATGAAGCTCGAACTCGAACCGATTTCGGCCTGCACCGGAACGCTGCGACCCGCGACCGTGTTGCTGCCCGACGCCTTCTGATAGATGGCAAGCGCGTAGACATCGGTGCGCTTGGACAACGCGTAGTCCACCACGCTGTTGATCTGGTGCCACTTGCCTTCGAAGTTGTCGTCGAGCTTCGAGAACGTGTAGCCGATGCCCGCGCTCAGGGCCGGCGTGAACGCGTACTTGCCGCCGATTTCGTAGTTGTTCAGGCTCGACGTGGCAGCGGTGATCGGCTCGAACTTCGTGTGCGTCCAGTTGCCCCAGATCAGGCCCGCACCGATCGCATAGCGCGCGCCGACGCCGTAGGTCTCGAGGTCACGCAAGCCGCCTGTGTTCACGTTCGCGATGCTCACGCTGAACGGCGGGGTCGCGCCGTTCGGAAAGCGGATGTTCGTGTACGCCGCGCCGATGCCAAATGCTCCGCCTGCATAGTTCAGCCCGAAGCTGTAAGCGCTCGACGAGCCTTGCGTGGTCGTGCCGGCGGTGGTGGTCGTAGGCGTCCCGGCGAACGCGCCCGCCTGGTTCGAAAAGCCGTACATGCCGCCGAAGGTCACGCCCGCGAAGTTGGCGCTGCTGAACTTGATCGAATTGTTGATGCGGCTCGCCGTCAGTTGATCGAGGTCGTTGATGTGGTAGGCATAGTTGCCGGCCGGCGTCTGGCTGCCCATCGTGTAGTTGGCGCCGAGAAAGTCAGTCGAAAACGAGTACTGGCGGCCGAGCGTCACCGAGCCCACGTCGTTCTTCGCAAGGCCGACAAAGGCCTGCCGCCCGAACTCGGCGCCGCCCTGTTGCAGCGTGCCGTCGCCGGAACTGAAACCGCTTTCGAGCACGAAAAGCGCCTTCAATCCGCCGCCCAGGTCTTCGGTGCCGCGCAAGCCCCAGCGGCTGCCCTGCGCGACGCCGTCGCCATACTTGAACAGATGGTCGTGTCCCGTCGGAGTCGCGGCATTTGTCACGTACGTGACACCCGCGTCGATGATGCCGTACAGCGTCACGCTGCTTTGGGCATGCGCGGTTATCCCCAGACTGCCCAGGGCAGCGGCGGCCAGAATCTTCTTCATTATGGTGTTCCCTTCGTGGTGGCCGGTTCCAAGCCCGTTCGGACCCGAGCGGCGGTTAGGCGCGATGCCGTGACGTGTCCTTACGTCATCGCAGCGCTATGTCCGTGCGAATATAACGAAGCGTAATCTCATAGTAAACTCGATCGCTTCGTTTCGTGGCGCTCTCGCCACAGTTCGCCCGCCGCATTTGCCCTCATGCCCTTCGTGTATGCTTTCGGGCATGGTTACACCAGTCAAAACCAAATCAGCCGTCCCCCGCACCCGGCCCGAAGTGCGCTTTCGCATGCGCATCCGTACAGGCGACACTGTCGCGCTCGGTCCCGGCAAGGTCGCGCTTCTCGAAGCCGTGCACGAGCACGGCTCGATCTCGGCTGCGGCCCGGAGCCTCGGCATGTCGTACCGGCGCGCGTGGCTGTTGATCGACGAACTGAACCGCTCGCTCAAGTCGCCCGCGACCGTCTCGGAGCAAGGCGGACACAGCGGCGGCGGCTGCGCGCTGACGCCGGTCGGCGAGAACATCGTGCGTCTTTATCGTGAGGTGGAGGCGCAGGCGGAGGCGTCCTGCGTCACGCAGATCGCAGCGCTGACGCGGCTCATTCGATAGCCGCTCTGCGTGCTGCGTCGTGCGTCAGTGTCAGCCGTGCCGCAAGCAGAACGCCGATGCCGGCGGCGTGCCCGTGCCCGCGCGCAGGTGCTGGTCGGGCGCGAGGCGCGTCATCAACTCGACAAAGCTCGCGACGCTCGCCGTTCTCAGCGGGTAGTAACGCACCTGATGCCGATCGCAGACGCGCTTGAGCATGTTCATCGAGTCGTGGTCGATGCAATCCACGGGGAAGACGACGAGGTCCGCGCCCGGCAGCGCCGCGGCGAGCAGACCCTTGCGGTCCTCGACGCCGCCATCGTGCACGATGAACTCGCCGCCCGCCGACGCCACCAGTCCCTTGAGCGCGGCGTTCGACCCCGGCCTGCCGCCGACATAGACGATCCTCTGCCCGGCGATCCACGCGTAGTCGCTTCGCTGCGTTTCGGGCCGATCCGACTGCGCCGTCATCGCGCGTTCGAGCGCCCGGCATTCGGCCTGCATGATCTTCTGCAGCGCATGCGCTTCGTCGAGGCTGGCGCGCAGCGCCTGCGCGCTTTCCTGCTCGTGGATCGCGCGCTGTTCGGCCGCTTCGCGGCGGCTCGTATGCAGCGCGACACGCCGCTCGCAATCGTCGAGCTTTTCTCTTAGCTGCAACACTTCGGCATCGACATCGGTTTCATGCGCGCGCGAGGAAACCTGCACGACTTGCTCCGTCAAGTGGCGCAACGCGGCATCGCGCTGAACGGCCATTTCCTGCAAGCGGCCTTGCTGACGCTCGACCTTGTCCTTCAGCGCCGCGTTCTCCTTTTCCAGCGCGACCAGCCGCCGGATGTCCGCGCGATTCGCCGCGCCAACCAGATGCGAAAGCATGTGCAAGTCGCCGAACGCCGCCTGCCGTACTTCGATCGTCGCTTGCGGATGCGTCATCAGCGCCCAGTACGCGGGCGAGACGTCGCCGTTCTTGCGCGCCTCGTCCCATAGGGCCAGCACGGCCTCCGGGTCGCGCGCCTGGTCGAAGCGGCGAATCGCGCCGGCGTAGCGTTCGTCGAGCGCCTTGTGCAGCGCCTTGCTGCCGGGACCGTCGGCCATCGCGAGTTCGACGGCCGTGTGGTGAATCTCCAGGTCGCTTGCGTGCTGGCGGTCGATGTCGGCGAACTTCGGCACGAGCTTCCTCAGTTCGCTCGTGGTGAGGCATGTGCCGATGATCGAGCAATGCAGGTGCGAGTCGAGTTCGGCGAGACGCACGCGCCGCCGCAACGCCCGAAGCGACGCTTGCGCCGGCTGACAACACGTGTCGGCGGGATTCACGCTCAGTGAGCGGGCCAGGCGAAACGGCGGAGTTTCCATCATGATCGAGGATCCGGGCTAGTCCAGATACGCGCTGGCGCGAGCGGTGCGCGAATGCGCCTCCAGGACGTGCTCCACGCACAGTCCGACGAACATTGCGTCCAGCCGTTCAAGCATCGACGCAGCCGTGGAGAGCGCGGTCGTATCGTCGCCCGAAGCGCTCGAGAAGATCACGTTGCGCTGGCGTTCTGCCGAGCGCGCCTCGTCGATTGCTTGCGCCAAGCTCGTTAATGCGACCGAAGCTGGCCGCTCTTGCGTGCTGTTCGAGCGACGTCAACAATTCATCGAACGAACGTGACGCGAGTGCGTCGGCCGGGAAAGGTTCGCCCAGCGCATCGGCGAGCATCGAGAGAAAGCGGCGCACACTGTCCCGCAGCCTCCGGTCGGCATCGACGATGGCGCTGATCAGTTCGTTCCGCTCGCGGTCTGGCGTCGTCTTCAGGGCGACGATCGTTGCGGAGTAGTCGCGCTGTGTTGGACCGCCGGCTTTGGCCCGGTCCGGCACGATGGTTCGATTCCGCATCGGCATTGCTTTGCTGCGCTCCAGTCGGTCGATTGCACCTCCGTAATATACGACAGAATATAACGGATGCCAACGAGGAGGCCGCGGTGGGGGACGAGGGGCGTAGTCAGCGCCCAACCCCAGGGCCAGCGGCAAGATGCAATAACAACGCGCCTTGCACCGGCTTCGCTATCATCGTGAGTCGGGCAACCTGCAAGGAACATCGTCATGGATCAGACGGAAACACGAGGCGAATTCGACGCACTGCGAGCACTCGTGCGCCAGTTCGTCGGCGAGCGCGAGTGGGAGCGCTTTCATACGCCGAAGAATCTGGCGACCGCGATCAGCGTCGAAGCGAGCGAATTGCTCGAACCTTTTCAGTGGCTCGTGTCGGGCGGCAAGGACGAGATCGACGACGAAAAGCTGACCGCGATCCGCCATGAGATGGCCGATGTCCTTGCCTACCTCGTTCTGCTCGCGGACAAGCTCGACGTCGACTTGTATCGCGCGGTGCTCGAAAAGATGGAGCTGAACCGCGCGAAGTATCCCGTGCACAAGGTTCGGGGCGACGCGCGAAAGTACTCCGACTACGAGGACTAGCCGCCGGTCGGGAAAAACGCGATGGCGCTTTCATCGCGCGAACCGCTAAGCTGCTGCGGCAACGACAACCGGCGCCCCGCACACGCCGCCCAAAAAGGAATCGCCGATGGACTTCACGCTTTCCCCCGAACTCAGCGCCTTGCAGGCACGCGTGCGCGCCTTCATCGCCGAAGAAGTCGTTCCGCTCGAACGCGATCCGCGCTGCACGCCGCACGGGCCGGACGAGGCACTGCGCGCGGAGCTGATCGACAAAGGACGGCGCGCCGGGTTGCTGTCGAGCCATGTGTCGCCTGCGTTCGGCGGCCTCGGGCTCGGGCACGTCGCGAAAGCCGTTTTCTTCGAGGAAGCGGGCTATTCGCCGCTCGGTCCGGTCGCGCTGAACATCGCCGCGCCCGACGAGGGCAACATGCATCTGCTCGAAGCGATCGCCACGCCGGCGCAGAAGGAGCGGTGGCTGCGGCCGCTCGCCGCCGGCGCGATCCGCTCGTGCTTCTGCATGACCGAGCCGCCGCCCGGCGCAGGCGCCGACCCGAGCATGCTGCAAACCATCGCCACGCGCGACGGCGACGACTACGTGATCAACGGCAGCAAGTGGTTCATCACGGGCGCGGAAGGCGCGGCGGTCGCGATCATCATGGCGAAGCTCGCGGACGGCCCGGCAACCATGTTCCTCGCCGACATGAAAAGCCCGGGCATCGTGATCGAGCGGCTGATGGATTCGCTCGATACCTGCTTTCCGGGCGGCCATGCCGTCGTGCGGTTCGAGGGCTTGCGCGTGCCGTCCGAGAACGTGCTCGGCGAGGCGGGCGAGGGCTTTCGATACGCCCAGGTGCGCCTCTCGCCCGCGCGCCTGACGCACTGCATGCGCTGGCTGGGCGCGGCGCGGCGGGCGCATGACATCGCGACGGCCTATGCGCGCGAGCGCCAGGCGTTCGGCCGTGCGCTCGGCGAGCACGAGGGCGTCGGCTTCATGCTCGCCGACAACGAAATGGACCTCCACGTCACGCGCCTCGCGATCTGGCACTGCGCATGGGTGCTCGACCAGGGCGTGCTCGGCAAGCACGAGTCGAGCATCGCGAAGGTGATTTCGTCGGAGGCGCTGTGGCGCATCGTCGACCGGTCGGTGCAGGTGCTGGGCGGGCAGGGCGTCACGCACGAAACCGTGGTCGCGCGGATTTTCGCGGACATGCGCGCGTTTCGCATCTACGACGGCCCGTCGGAGGTGCATCGCTGGAGCATCGCGCGACGCATCCTGCGCGCGAGCAAGGGCTGACGTGCGCGCCTTCGCGGAAATCAGTCCCTTACCGCACTACTGCACTACTGCACGACGCCGATTCCCGCCTGCCGCGCCCGCTGCTCCGCAACGATGCGGCCGGCGCGCTGCGCGTTGTCGGGATACTCCCACCAATTGTTCGGATCGTAGCCGGCGGCGAGCCAGGCGATCAGGTCGGCCTTGACTTCGGCGCGAGTCTTGGGCGCCGACGGGTCGCCGTAGCGCGAGGACGGTTGCGCAAACGCCGACGCAACGCACGACGCCCCGAAGAGCGCACCGATCAGGATGCAGGAGAGTTGTTTCATGGCGGGAACCTCGAACCGTCAGGGAGACGGCCCTTTTATTCTAGGCGACGGATCGAAAGAGGCGAGGCGCGTTCGAACCGCGGAGCGCCCTTCAAGAGGAACCGAAAAGCCGCCGACGCGAAACCCCGGCCGCACGCCGATCCGTCCTATACTCGTCGTCCCGTTAGCGGGAAAATCAGACAAGATATCGGCCCGGCATCGACGCGCCGTTCAAAACAATCAGACGACAAGACGACAAAACGACAGGGGCGTGGTCATGAGCACGTTGCGGGTTGCCTCCGACAGCTTCGCGGAATTCGACGACCTGAATGCGGTCCTCGACGCGGGCCGCGCGTGGTTCGTGCGCCGCACGGTGGGCGAAGTACGCGCCGGCGCGCACTGTTTCCCGATCGTCACCGCGACGCTCGGCTCGGCCGACCCCGAAGCGCCCGCGATCGGCTTTTTCGGCGGCGTGCACGGGCTGGAGCGCATCGGCACGCAACTGATCCTCGACTACATGCGCGCGCTGTTGCGCCGCCTCGAATGGGACGATCTTCTCAGCGAACAGTTGCGCGCGATCCGGCTCGTCTTCATGCCGATCGTCAATCCCGGCGGCATGTGGGCTCGCACGCGTTCGAACCCCAACGGCGTCGACCTGATGCGCAACGCGCCGCAAAGCGCCGAAGGGCGCGTGCCGTTTCTCGCGGGCGGGCAGCGCATCGGTCCCTGGCTGCCGTGGTATCGCGGCAGCGGCGAAGGGTCGATGGAAGTGGAGAGCGCGGCGCTGCTCTCGGTGGTCGAGGAGGAACTGATCTCGCGGCCGCTCAGTTTCGCGATCGACTGCCATTCCGGCTTCGGCTGGGACGACAGCATCTGGTTTCCCTACGCGCGCACCGAGCGCCAGATGCCGCATCTCGCCGAGATGTTCCTGCTGAAGACGATGTTCGAGCAGTCGTGTCCGCATCACGGCTACGCATTCGAGCCGCAGAGCCACCAGTATCTGTTGCACGGCGACCTGTGGGACTGCGCGTACGACCGGTCGCGCGCGCCGAACATCTTCCTGCCGATGACGCTCGAACTCGGCTCGTGGCGCTGGATCAGGAAGAATCCGCCGCAGCTTTTCTCGCGCCTCGGCATCTACAACCCGATCAAGGCGCATCGCACGCGGCGCGTGCTGCGCCGGCATCCGAACTTCTTCGACTTCCTCACGCGCGCGGCGTTTTCGTCGCATCGATGGCTGCCGCGCGGTGAATTCCGTCAGCAGGTCATGCAGCAAGCAGCCGAGCACTGGTGGCGCAAGAGCGCGCGATGAGCCAGTGGATCCTGCTGCGTGGCCTGACACGCGAGGCGCGGCACTGGGGTGCGTTTCCCGAAAGCTTTGAGGCCGCGACCGGTGGCGAGCGCGGCGTCACGCTCATCGACCTGCCCGGCAACGGCGCCGAACGGAGCGAACCCGCGCCGCCCGATGTAGCCGGCATGGCCGCGTTCGTCCGCGCCCGGGCGGCCGCGCTCGGGATCGAAGGGCCGTATCGGCTGCTGGCGATGTCGCTCGGCGCGATGGTCGCGACCGAGTGGGCGGCGCGCCATCCCGACGACATCGAGCGCCTCGTGCTCATCAACACGAGCATGCGGCCGTATGCGCGCATGGCCGAGCGCCTGCGGCCGGCGGCGTGGCCGGCGC
>NZ_FCON02000046.1 GCF_001544535.1 Caballeronia choica
ATGACTGCTGTTCCACTCCGCGCAGCGGTGCGACGTGCGCGCCTTTTCTACATGCCAACAACGATGAAACCCCGCTAACGACACTCCCCCGGTTGGACCACTCCGACATAACGGTCTGGCGGCGACTGGCAAGCATTGGCGGTGGAAAGCTGCTTTCTTTGCTTACTTTCTTTGCAGCAGCAAAGAAAGTGAGTCCCGCCCCGGACAGGGGCAGAGCTAATAAACCAAAAACAATACAAGTTCCATAGGAGCGCAAAAACATCAAACGGTGTGCCCCAACCCAACCCAACCCACCCCCCAGCGACTATCTCAAGGCGCTGACGCAGGTGCTCCCTTCGCGGCCTTCTCCGCGTCCACCTTGCGCTGCGCGTCCTGAATGTTCTGCGGATAGTTCTGCTGATCGCCACCGGGCTGATAACCGTTCTTCTCGAGCTCCTTCAACTCGGCGTTCTTTTTCGCACGCGCGGCCTTGCGTTGCGCCTTGTGAGTTTCCTTCGACACGGAAGCGGCAGCATCGGGCGCGGCGGTTTGCGCCATCGCGACGGGCGCCCATGCAAGGCCAATCCCGATCGATGCGGCAACGGCTGCTGAAATGGCGCGAATGTGGATCATGACGGATTCTCCAGAGTGACCGCGTTATTTTCGATTCGCCGATTTGCCCCGACGCACTTCGCCCTTGGTACTCCATGCCCGCGTTTCGTGCACGGGCGACCCGGGCGCCGCGTCCGTCGATTCGGCTTGGTGAGTTGTGTCCGGCACAAGCGCTCGAACGAAGCACGGTGCGCCGGTACGTGAAGATAGCGCGCTTTGCGCTTCAGCGGTTCAATCGCTCGATCAACGCTTCACGCGCAAGTCGAGTGCGAGAAACACGAACGTCGACAACTTGCCAAGGCATTCGACGCCCGAGAGTGTCGCGAGCCACGGTGAATGCGCGTATTCGAGGGGGATTTCCGGCGCCATCGCGAGCACGCTCATCAGGCACACGAACAGCAGCGCATACTTCGCGGCCCGCCGCCGTTGCAGCGCCAAGCCGACGATCGCGAAGAGCAGCGTCTTCGATGCGAGCACTGCGGCGATTTCCTCGCCGCTCGTCGTTAGGCCGCCGCTTGCGCTGCCGGTGATGTCGATTTCCCAGGGCAATTCGACCAACGACCACGCGACGACAAAACACGCCGACGCAGCGACCCAACGCCCAAGGCGCCGCGCATCGCCGGGAAGATCGACCAGGTCGCGCTTGCGCCAGAACGGACCGATGCCGCTGACGGGCGGATCGTCGTCGGGGGAGAACGGGTTCATCGCGACGCATCCGGTTTGAATGCCGGAATAGCGGCCAATGCGCAGATCCTGCCCTGCGGCGCGCCGGATAAAGTCATGCTTTTCATATGCGTTTGCCCCGTGTTCAACCCAGCGTAGGCGATCAAAAAAGCGAACTCCATCCGGCAATGCTCGATCTCGACGATGTATCGGTTCGCATCGCTGACGGTCGAGCGGCCGTGCATGAGTGGCGCGGGAGCGCGTGTGGCGGCACTGCGCGGTATACGGGAAAACGCGTGTCGCGACGACGCGACACGCGCTCGCCGCACGCGATGGACAGAGGCTGGACGCCGGCGAGCGGGTCGAAAACTGGCCGGTGACGGCCGGACCGTCCGTCGATCTCAGTGGATCCGGCGCGGATGAGCGAGGAAGAAACGCATCATTTCGGCGCTGGCGTTGGGACCGGACGCGTCGGTGTAAGTCCCGCGCGGGCTGCCGCCGGCCCACGCATGCGGTGCGCCGTGGATGGTCCACAACTCGGCATCGACGCCATGCTCCGACTTGAGCCGCTTGACGTTGCACATGCGATGACCCGGCGCCGCAGCGGGCGCGTGGTTCTGACTCGACGCTTCCAGACCGAAGCCGCGCACGAGGTCCATCGCGTTCGAGGGATGCACGGTCTTGTCCGCGTCGCCGTGAAAGACGATCAGCGGGCGCTTCGGCGCCTCGACGAGCGCGCCGTCCAGGCCGCCGCGACGCGCCTTCGCTCCCTTGCGCTTGCCGCCGCGCATGGCCGCGAGCGCCGACGGCAGGTCGTGCGCGCATCCGTGGGCGAGGCCGGAATGCACGCCTGCTGCCGCGTACAGCTCGGGATACGCGCGGACCATGATCGCCGCCATCGCGCCGCCCGCCGACAGTCCCGCGATATACACGCGATCCGGGTCCACCCGATGGCTTGCCATGACCTCGCGCGTGATCCCCGCGATCAGCGAAGGCTCGCCCTTGTCATGCTCCTGGTCGCCGGGCTTGAACCAGTTCCAGCACTTCGACGGATTGGCGTGCTGCGGCTGGATCGGATACGCGACGATGCAGTTGTGCTTCTCCGCGAGCGCGTTCATTTGCGTGCCGGCAGCGAAATCGTCGGCGTCCTGGGTACAGCCGTGCAGCATCACGACGAGCGGCAGCGGCTCGCTGCGATAACCCGCCGGCACATAGAGCCGATACTGGCGCAATCCGGCGGCGTTCGCATACGAATGCGTCGTGAAGTGTCCGCGATCCTCGACTTCGAGGTCCGACGGAGCCGGCGCACGCGTGAACGCCTTCGCCCTGGCGGTGGCGGTTGAAGTTTCGGTGGCAGTCGCGGGCCGCTCCTGGACCTGGACGTCCGCATGCGCTTCGCTCGCCACGTCGGCGATTTCCTCGCCGCGCAGTGCGCGCTGGATTGCTTCGGTAGCCTCGGTGGGATTGCCGTTGCGCAACAGCGCCATCACCTTGTGCATCGAATTCATGAAGCCTTCGTTCAGTTTCATTTTCTTGTTTCCTTGAGTCGGGTTGTGCGGCCCGGCGCTAGCCGATTCGATCGGCGAGCGCGGCCTTGACCGCGGGCGAAGCGTGAAACGCTCCGAGCACGACGATCGATTCGATCGTCGCCAATGCGAGTTCCGTGGATACGTCGGACGCGATGCTGGCGAGTCCCAGCACGTGGATGTTCAGGCGTTCGTTCGCGGCGAGCGCCGCTTCGAGATCCCGCTTCGAAAAATGCTGCAGGCCAAGTACGAGTTCACGACGCGTGACCGTTTCGTTGACGACCTGCGCATGAAGCGCGAGCTGGTTGCGGATCGCCGTGCGGATCAGGTCCGTCCGGTTCGAATAAAAGCCCTCTTCCACGAGCAAATCGATCTGTCCGAGATCGACGGGACCGAGATTGATCGTGATTTTTTCGCTCTCCCCGCCTTTCGGGCGGAGCGCTTCGACAACCTGTTTTGCCATATCGACCATCCATTTAACATCCAATGGGATGGTTATAGGCTGGTAAAGGACGATTGTCAACGCGAGAAAAGGGGGTCGCTACGCGCTCGAATGGCGCGACGACACGTGCGAAAAAGCAAGGGAGAGTGATGCAGACGGGAGGGGGCACGCCGCGCCGGCAAGCCTGAGAGGCCGCCGACTACACGCAGCGAGCAGTCCGCTATGGAGCGGAGGGATTTAGAACAACTGGCGGGCGGTTAGTTGTAGCCGCGCACGACGCGGGACGTCTGGCCTTCTTCGGCACCTTCGCCGGCGAAACGTCCGCAGACTTCGGTGACATATTCCGGTTCCGCGCAGACCTGACTCGAATGATGCGAGATTGGGGCTTGTTCATCGCCGATTGTTTCGGCATCGTCCAGCCACGTCGCGAAAGTCGCATGCGTGTTGGTGTCCATTTGTCACTCCTTGTGGAAGTTGATGGAGGGTTGGCCTTCACATCAAGAGTGCGCGCACAAAACTGCAAACGCCCTAGTGGATTTCATCGATGGACGGCCGGCAAACGTCTGCAGGTCGGGCTTTCGCGACAATAAATACGAGGATTGTTGCCAGGAACCGACACCGCCGTGCCAAGTAGTCAAGCAAAAAAAGTGCTCGTCGTGCGATCAGCGCAGGTCGCGCACGTCATCGTGCCGGACGCTGGCGCGGCGCATCGGTGAGCGCAACCAGTTCGCGATCGACCAGTTCGAACCTGAGCGGCTCGCTCGCCGACATCGACTGCTTCGAAATCACGCGACGCCAGTCGCGATCGTCCTTCACGTCGCGAAAGAACGCGACGACCGCCACATATCCGGTGTCCGCGCGCATCGGCTGCGACACGCTCGCCGCGCTGCCCGGATTGACGACGACACCGGCGCTATCCTGCAAATCGGCGGCCAGCACGGCGCGGTCGCGGTTCAGGAGGTCGTCGTAGGAGGCGGCGTCGAAGGATCGGCGGTCCTTCAACTGATAGACGCGCACCGCCACCGACACCGGGCGATCCGCCTCGTCCGGATTGAGCGACGCGCGCGCGGTGAGATCGAGATTCAGCGTCTTGACCTGCTTGTAGAACACCGCGTGGTAAGCGGTCGAGGTCGCATCGGATGCGGACTGCCAGGCACCGCATGCGTCTAGGATCAGGCTCGCGGCCACGGCAGTGAGGAGGACAACGGTTCGCATGCAATCTCCTGGTTCATGCGGCGGCCGCACACGAGGTGCGCCGCGCGGCTACCTTCGCGGGAATCGCATCGTAGCGGCCAAGCGGGATCGTGATAACGCGATCGCCGACGGGTTTCAACAGCGTCGTCCAGGCGAGACGTCCGGCTGGAGGACTGTCCGCTTCGCTCGCCGCCGGGACGCGCGGGCTTCCGAGCCTCAGCGCCGGCGCGACGGCCGCCGATATTTCCATGCGCAGCACGACATCCGCTTTGTTGCCCAGATACAGGCGCAGCAGGCTCATCAACTCGCGATGCAGCGGCTCGTCCGGGAGCAGCGCATGCGCCTGCGCGGCGGTTGCCGGCGCAAGCGTGATCCGCACCGCACTGCCGCGATCGATGACGCGCCGTCCCAGCACGTGGCCCCGGCCGAGTCCTTCTGCTGCGGCGGCGGTCTGTCTGGACGAACCGCCCGAGCGCAGGGTCGGCCGCTCGTCGAGGCGAACCCACACCGCGAAGCGCTCGTCGACCTTCACGCCCGCACCGGGCACCGCGAGCGCGACGACGCCTGTCAGCCCTTCCGCCGTGCGCGTGCGTTGCGCAAGCAAGCCCAGCAGTCCCAGCACACGCGACGACGGCAACCCCGCGCTCGTCGCCTTGTCACCGAGACCGAAGCCCGCGAGACATAACAGGTTGCGCGACATGGCGTCGATGCCGCCGCGCTCGAACCCCACCGGATACCGGTATTTGCGCCACGCACGAAAGAAGAGCGTCGCGATCCGGTGATTGAAGATGTCGAGGAAGGCCATCACGGCCTCGTGCCCCTCGCGTCTCAAGACGATGTCGTCGATCAGGTGCGGCGGCATCGCCGCGTTGACGCCGTACAGGCCGAGAAACGTGGTGCGCACCGACGGCGGCCGATCCGGGTGTTCGCCATCGAATTCGACAGCCGCGACTTCGGTGCCCGGAAACCCCACCTTTGGATGCGGGCGGAATCGCACCGGGTCGCCGGCGGGGGTGTCGCGTGTGCCTGGAACGGTGCGATCGCGCCTGGATTCGGGCGTCAGGTGTTCGAGCAACTGGCACAACTGGAAGAAATTTATCCGCGACGCGCGCGCGAGCACGACGCGCGCAAGCGGCGGCAGACTGGACAAGCCATGAGGCATGTTGGGCACCTTCATAGCGACGACCTTCCTGCATGACTCGCTGGCCATTCGATCCGTTTACCGGCGGGGAGGCTAATGACAGTTAGTTGCGTAAACAAATTGATCTCCGCGTACAGCGCAAAGAACCGATGCAGCAACTCGCCGAACAAACAGACATCGCCTTCGCCCGCAAAGGCGTGGCTGTCGAGTGTCACTTCGATCAACACACCGCGCTCGATGCCCCCGCCGACCACGCGCCGCAGCAGTTTCTGCACGACATGCTGAATCCCGGCGAGCCGCCGGCGGTTCATCTCGTCGCTCGTCCAGTCGTACAGCGCGAGCGCGCCGCGCAACACTTCCGCGTCCATCAGCGACAGGAAGTTCGGCGCAAGATGCGACAGCACGCGCCACTGAAAGCGATCGTCGACGGGCGGATAAACCGGCAAGGTCGGCGACGTGAGATTGCGAACCTGCGCCACGTTCGGCGCGCTTTCCACCAACTGGTCGATGCTCGCCTCACGCAGGCCCTTGCGCGGCAACATGCCGTTGGTGCCCGTCACCCGCAGCGACAGCGTTTCCTCGGGCAAATCCTGCATCGATTCCCATGCGTGGCCGCCGAGGATGATCCACGTATCGAAGAGCCCCTTGACGCCCTGCCTCACGCGCGTATGGAAGTACCGTTCCGGCGCTTCATGCCGCAGCATGCCGCCGCGATGACGGAACGTCGAAAACGGCACGTACTCGAAGCGCTCGGCAGTTTCGTGATCGAATGAATCCACCGCTTCGACCGAATAGGTCTCGACGAAGCTGCCGTGATGGTGCATCGGCTTCACGCGATATCCGTTCCGCACGCTTGTCGCGCTCGCCGTGCTGCTCGCGGCGGGCGTCGTGCTTGCGGTGTTGCCGTTGAGCCGCGGCGTCGCGTGGAGCGTGACGTGTGCGGCGTGCGCGGCCGGTGCGGCGCTGATCGCGTGGCACACGCTGCGTCTGCGGCGCGCATTTGAACAGAATGCCGCGACGTTATCGGCGCTTGGCAGGTCCACGGCGCTGGGCAACTTGCCGGGCGCGCTGCGCACGCGGATGCCGCTCGTGCTGGTCGTCGGCGATGCGCTCGAACAGGTCTTTGCGAACGGGCGAGCCGTCCACGTCGGCGCGGGCGCGATCTGGCTGCGCGTGAACAAGCCACGCGACTTGCCGGGCCTCGCGCTCGCGGTCAAGGCGTGGCGCGGCGATCGTTCTCCGGACGGCGTGGTGCTCACGCTCACGCCCGACACCCACACCGACGACACCCTCACGCAAACGCTGCGCGCGCACCGTCAGGCACTCGGCGACACAGCGCGCCTGCTTGCCACGCACGTGCCCGGCTATGTGGCCGTCTATCAGCGGCTCACGCAAGATGACAGTCCGCATTGGTTCGGCCTGTCCGCGACGGCGCCGTTGCGCGATGTGCGGCAGTTCGAAGGTGTCATGCAAGCGGCCGAAGCAGAAGCGCGAGCGACCGGTCGCGCGCGGCCTGAAGCGCGCGCAGCGGGCCTCGCGTCGCTCATCGGCTGGACCTGGGAAGTCGTCAATGGCGTGCTGCGGGACCCGCGCCAGCCTGCATCGCCGTGGCCGCTGCACGGCGCGGCATGGATCGACTGTGGCCCCGCGAGCAACCGTGTCGAGGCTCCGTGGCAAGCGCATCTGCGTTCGCGCACATGCCTCGACCCAGCGCCGCTTGCCGCATCGTCCATGCCTTGGCCCTTGCCCGAGCCGCTGATCGATGCGTGCCCCAGGCGAGCGTGGGTCCCGCCGCGCCTGCGCGCTTTCGCTCACGCCATCGCGATGCTCGCCTGTGCGCTCGCGCTCGCGTGCTGGGGCGCGGCCAAGAACAATCAGGTGCTGATGAACCAGGTCGCGGCCAACCTCGCGCGCTTCACTGGCACGCCCGCCGAGCACGACAGCGCGCGTCGCGCCGCACTCGCCGCGCTGACCGCCGACCGCGACCGCCTCGACCGCTACGAGCGCACCGGCGTTCCACTGCGCCTCTGCTTTGGCATGTATCGCGGCGCGGCGCTGCTACCGGTGCTCGACCGGGCAATCGCGTCATACGAGCCGCCGCCCTCGCCGCCGACCATCATCACGCTCGACAGCATGTCGCTCTTCGACAGCGGGCGCGCGCAACTCAAGCCCGGTTCGACGCGCGCACTCGTCGGCGCGCTGGAGATGATCAAGGCTCAGCCGGGCAAGCGGATTCTCGTAGCCGGCCACACCGACAACCTCGGCGACCGCGAAAGCAATCAGCGCCTCTCGATCGCCCGCGCGAGCGCCGTGCGCGACTGGCTGATGGAAGCGGCCGCGACACCCGCGTCGGCGTTCGCGATCCAGGGCTACGGCGACTCCCGCCCGATCGCCGACAACCGCACGCCCGAAGGGCGCGCGCGCAACCGGCGGGTCGAGATCACGCTGGTTCCGGAGCGTCCTGGCGCCTGAATTCATCCCGTGGCAGAGGGCTTCGGGATTTTTGCTGCAACCCACCAAGGAGAAATAGAAATGGCTATTCCGGCATACATGTGGATCAAGGACGATGGCGGCGCCGACATCAAGGGCTCGGTCACGGTCAATGGCCGCGAAGGCAGTGTCGAAATCGTCGAGTTCAATCACGGCGTAAGCATTCCGACCGACAACAACACCGGCAAGCTGACCGGCACCCGCGTGCACGCGCCGATCACCTTCACGAAGGAAACCGACGCCTCGACGCCGTATCTCTACAAAGCGGTGACGAGCGGCCAGACGCTCAAGTCGATCGAGATCAAGTGGTACAAGATCGACGACGCGGGCAAGGAAAAAGAGTACTTCAACACGAAGCTCGACAACGTGAAGGTCGTCGCGGTCAAGCCGAAGATGCTCGACATCAAGAACCCGGCATTCGAGAAGCACAACCACCTCGAAGACATCGAACTGCGCTACGAGAAAATCACCTGGTCGTACAAGGACGGCAACATCATCCACGCCGACAGCTGGAACGAACGCTCCTGAAAGCGTGCCCCCGCGCTGGCATCAACGCGCCGAATCAACGTCGGTCCGGTGCCAGCGCTTTTCGTCAGTCCGCCACGCGGACTGACGCTTTTTACCCGCCTCTCTTCGCTCTCGCCATGACCCCACGCGACCTCTCCCCGTTCCTGCGCCGTCTCAACGATCATTGCGCCCGCGCGCTCGCCGACGCGGCGAGCCTTTGCGAAACGCGCGCCCACCGCGACATCGAGGTCGAACACTGGCTCATCAAGCTGCTGGAGCTCGGCGACGGCGATCTGGTCGCGATCGTGCGCCGCTATGAACTCGACGTCGACGGCATCTGGAATGGCCTGCTCGCCGCCATCGACCGCTTGCCGCACGAGATGCGCGGCAAGCCCGGATTGTCCCAGCGGCTGGGGACATGGCTCGAAGCGGCGTGGATGCGGGCTTCGCTGGAAGGCGGTCCAGCGTCGATCCGCTCCGCTCATTTGCTCGCCGCCCTCGCCGATGCACCGCATCTCTTGCGCGCGCCCGATGCGTGGCCGCTGCTGTCCGTCTCCGCGACGCAGGTCGACCGGTTGCGCGCGGAACTCGACCGGATATCGGTTGAAGCGCCGGCTGTGGTCAGCGAAGGAAGCGTGACGCACGAACGTGATGTTCCTGAGCCGAACGTCACGCTGCGCGGCGAATCCGAAGCGCTGCGCCGCTTCACCATCGACATCACGCAAAAGGCCCGCGACGGCAAGATCGACCCCGTGTTCGGACGCGACGTCGAGATCCGGCAGATGGTCGATATCCTCGCGCGGCGCCGCAAGAACAATCCGATCCTCGTCGGCGAGCCAGGCGTGGGCAAGACGGCGCTGGTCGAAGGGTTGGCGCTCAGGATTGCCGAAGGCGACGTGCCCGCCGTGATCCGCGACGTCAGCGTCCTCACCCTCGACCTCGGACTGCTGCAAGCGGGCGCGGGCGTCAAGGGCGAATTCGAGCAGCGCCTGAAGAACGTGATCGAAGCGGTCCAGGAGTCCGCGACGCCGATCCTGCTTTTCATCGACGAGGCGCACACGCTGATCGGCGCGGGCAATACCGCAGGCGGCGCGGACGCCGCGAACCTGCTCAAGCCCGCGCTCGCACGCGGCGAATTGCGGACCATCGCGGCCACGACGTGGTCGGAATACAAACAATACTTCGAGCGCGATGCCGCGCTCGAGCGGCGTTTCCAGATGGTCAAGGTCGACGAGCCCGACGACGTGCGCGCCTGCCTGATGCTGCGGGGACTAAAGGAACGCTACGCGCGGCACCACGGCGTGCATATCACTGACGCGGCGGTCGGCGCGGCCGTGCGGCTGTCGCGCCGCTATCTGACCGGACGCCAGTTGCCCGACAAGGCCGTCGACCTGCTCGACACCGCGGCGGCACGCGTCAGGATGAGCCGCGAAGCCACGCCGATCGCGATCTCAACCTGCGCGGCCGAACAGGCGGCGCTCGAAGTCGAACGCTTGGCGCTCGTGCAGGATCAGGGCGCGGCATCGGCCGAGGTGAGCGGACGGCTCGACGCCATCGACGCTCGGCTTGCCGCGCTCGCGATCGAACGTGAACGGCTCGATTGCGCATTCGCCGAGCAGAAGGCCGCGACCGACACCCTGATCGCGCAACGCGAAGCATGGCTCGCGGCCACCGACGAATCCACAAGGCGCGATCTCCGGCAATCGATCGCGCAGGCCCACGCGGCCATCGCGGAACACGGCGCGGATGCGCTGGTCCACGCGGAAGTCGACGAAGCGGCCATCGCGCGTGTGATCGCCGACTGGACGGGCGTGCCAGCCGGCAGCCTCTTGTCCGACGAACTCGCGACACTCCTCGATCTGGAGACACGGCTCGCGCGTGTCGTGGTCGGTCAGGACGATGCGCTTACCGCGCTCGGCAAAAGCTTGCGCGCCGCGAAAGCCGGGCTCAAGTCGGAGGAAGCGCCGCTCGGCGTGTTCCTGCTCGTGGGACCGTCCGGTGTCGGCAAGACTGAAACCGCCCGCGCGCTCGCCGACCTGATGTTCGGCGGCGAACGCGCGCTCGTCTCGATCAATCTGTCCGAGTACCGGGAAGCGCATACGGTCTCGCAACTGAAGGGATCGCCGCCGGGTTATGTCGGTTATGGGCAGGGTGGCGTGTTGACCGAGGCCGTGCGTCAGCGGCCCTACTCGGTGATCCTGCTCGACGAAGTGGAGAAGGCGCATCGCGATGTGCTCAACCTGTTCTATCAGGTATTCGATCGCGGCTTCATGCGCGACGGCGAAGGCCGCGCGATCGATTTCCGCAATACGGTGATCGTGATGACGTCCAACCTCGGCAGCGACGAGATCACCGGCGCGATGGAAGTTTCGAAGGATGTCACCACCGGCACGCTGATGGAAGCGATCCGCCCGCTGCTCGTCGAGCACTTTCAACCGGCGCTCCTCGCGCGCTTCCAGACCATCGTGTACCGGCCGCTGTCGTCGGATACGCTGGCGTCGATCGTGCGGATGAAACTCGACAAGGTGGCTCAACGCATCGAGCGGCGCTTCAACGTGCCGCTCGTCTGCGACGACGCGTTGATCGGCGAACTCGTGCGCGCCTGCCAGTTGCCCGATTCGGGCGCGCGCAACATCCACAGCCTGCTCGATCAGCAGATCCTGCCCGTGCTCGCACGCGAACTGCTCGCGCGTGCTGCAAGTCAGCAGGCAAGCGCGGCAGTGCGCCTCTCATACTCCGACGAAGACGGCATCGCGGTCGAGTTCGACCACGCAGGCAATCCGGCATGACGAGCGGGCCGTCTCTCTACGACATGCTGCTCGGCCACATCGACGGCGAGCCGCTCGACGCCCACGACAACGACACGCTCGAAATCCTGAGCGTGCTGGACAACCTGAGGCGCATCCTGAACACTCGCGCGGGCACGCTCAAGCATCTGCCGGACTACGGTCTGCCCGACCTGAGCACGATCTACCGCAACCTGCCGGCGTCGGCTCATCAACTCAAGGCGCAGATGGAAGCCACGCTGCTTGTCTACGAGCCGCGCATCCGTTCGATCGACCTGGAAGTGCTGCCGACTGAAAGCGGCATGGTGGTGAGCTACGAGATGACGTGTCATCTGCGCAAACGCGGCCTCGTGCGCTTTGGCACGCACTACGAGCCGCCCGGGCGCACGCGGCTTGAATGGCGGCGCCGCTCGAATACCGACTGACGGTTCGCCCGATGCGGCATCAAACCACGTTCTTTTCGACGATCGGCTGATTGTCGAGCACGCGCTGCCAGCCGAGCGACGAGAGATCGAGCGTCGTATAGCGGCCATGCAGAATCAGTTCGCTGACGCCGCGCCCCGTCGCCGGTCCTTGCTGGAGACCGTGCCCGCTGAAGCCGTTCGCGAAGATGCAATTCTCGATGTCCGGGTGGCAACCGATGATCGCGTTCTGATCGAGCACGTTGTACTCGTAGTAGCCGGACCAGCAGTTCTCCACGCGCAACGCTTCGAACGCCGGAACGCGATGGGCGAGCGTCGGCCAGATGACGTCGTCGAAGAGCGCATGGTCGACTTCATCGAGCGGGAGGTCGTCGGGATCGTTGTCCGCTGACGGCGAAGTGCCGCAAATATAGGTCCGCCCTTCGGGACGAAAGTAGACGCCGCTCGGGTCGATCACGAGCGGACACGCCGAGAGCCGCGCCGGCGACGACACGTTGAAGATGCTGCGTCGCCGCGCATGGACGGGGATGTCGATGCCGAGCATCTGCGCAATTGTGCGTGACCACGCACCCGCCGCGTTCACCAGCATGTCGCATGCGTGGCTCTCACCGTTCGACGTAACCGCATGCGTCACCGTGCGTCCGTCGCGCTCCAGTCCGACGACATCGGCCGCGACATAGCGCGCCCCAAGCGCTTGCGCCTTCTTGCGAAACGCCTGCACGAGTCCGTAGCCGTCGAACCAGCCCTCGCCGCTTTCGCCGAACGCGCCCGCCGCGAGGTCGTCGGTGTTCATCCACGCGAAACGCTCCCGCAGGCGCTGGCTGTCGAGCAGGCTGATGTCGGCGCCGAGCCTTGTCTGTAGCGCGTGGTTCTCGCGCAAAGTCGCGACGCCCGCCGCCGTCGCGAGAAAGAGATAGCCGCCTTCATGCAGGTCGATCGACGGCTGAACGCCATCGACTTCGAGGCGCTCGCCAATCGAGCGCAAGAACGCGATCCCATAGAGCGACATCTGCACCGAAAGCGGCGTGGAAAACTGCTGCCGGATCGACGCCGCCGACAGCGCCGACGACGAGCGCGCATAAGTCGGATCGCGTTCGATCACCGTGACCTGCACGCTCGGATCGGACGCGCGCAGGAAGTAAGCCACCGCACTGCCGATCACGCCGCCGCCGACGATCACCACCTTCGAAGTCACGCTGTCAGTCTCCTGTCCCGTGCAGAATGCTTGCTGGCGCGCCGCCGTCGTCGTCGTCGTCAGCCGATCGAGAAGTCGATGCCCTGCGCGAGCGGCAATTCCGACGAATAATTGACCGTGTTGGTCGCGCGGCGCATGTAGCCCTTCCACGCATCCGAGCCCGATTCGCGGCCGCCGCCGGTTTCCTTTTCGCCGCCGAACGCGCCGCCGATCTCCGCGCCGCTCGGACCGATGTTCACGTTCGCGATGCCGCAGTCGCTGCCCGCCGCCGACAGGAAGCGCTCGGCTTCGCGCAGGTCCGTCGTGAACGCGCAGGACGACAATCCATGCGATGCGGCGTTGTTCGCGGCAATGGCTTCATCGAAGTCGCCATAGCGCAGCACATAGAGGATCGGCGCGAACGTTTCGGTGAGCACGACCTGCGTTTGCGCGGGCATCTCGACGAGCGCCGGGCGCACATAGAAACCCTGCTCGCAGCCCTTGACCTCGACGCGCTCGCCGCCGAACACCGTGCCGCCTTCTTCCTTCGCTTGTTGGAGCGCTTGCTGCATGCGTGCAAACGCCTGGGCGTCGATCAGCGGCCCCATCAGCACGCCTTTTTCGAGCGGGTTTCCGATCGGCACTTTTGCGTAGAGTTCTTTCAGGCGCGCAACGGTTTCGTCGTAGACGCTCTCATGGATGAAGAGCCGCCTGAGCGATGTGCAGCGCTGCCCCGCCGTGCCGACCGCCGAGAACAGGATGGCGCGCCGCGCGAGTTCGGGATCGGCGCTTTTCGACACGATGCCCGCGTTGTTGCCGCCCAGTTCGAGGATCGAGCGTCCGAAGCGGCGCGCGACTTCCACGCCGACCGCGCGGCCCATTGCCGTGCTACCCGTCGCGCTGACGATGTCCGAGCGGGAATCGGCGACGAGTTGCGCACCGGCTTCGCGCCCGCCGATGATGACCGACGTGAGGCCGGCGGGTGCCGAGCCGAATTCCGCGAGCGCGTCCTGCATGATGCGCTCGACGGCGAGCGCCGTGAGCGGCGTCTTTTCCGACGGCTTCCAGACGACCGCGTTACCGCAGACGAGCGCGAGCGCCGCATTCCACGACCACACCGCGACCGGGAAATTGAACGCCGAAATCACCGTGCACACGCCGAGCGGATGCCACGTTTCCGCCATCCGGTGACCCGGCCGTTCCGAGGCGATCGTCAGGCCATAAAGCTGGCGCGACAGGCCGACGGCGAAGTCGCAGATATCGATCATCTCCTGCACTTCGCCGAGTCCTTCCTGCAGGATCTTGCCTGCTTCGAGCGAAACGAGGCGGCCGAGCGCCGCCTTTTTCTCACGCAGGCGATTGCCAAGGAGCCGCACGAGTTCGCCGCGTCGCGGCGCCGGCACATCGCGCCATTGCGCGAAGGCCGCGCGGGCCTGCGCGAGCGCCGCATCGACTTCGGCTTCAGTGTGCGTCTTCACGCGGCCGATGCGTTCGCCGGTGATCGGAGAGGTCACGTCGAGGTCGCCGCCGTCGGCGAGCTTCGCGATGCCGAGTTCGGCGAGAATCGAATTGGCGTCCATAGTGCGCTCCTTGTATTTCCGATACGAAACTTGAGTGGATTGGGCAACTATACACGACAGTGCCCCACGTCTGCATTCAAGTATGCGTGTTAGGTGAAAACCCGTATTTTTAGGGTCTTACCTTTCACTCGTGGCGCGTTTGCGCGACGCTGCGAAGAACGATCGGCAAATCCCGAACGAATGTTACTATCGGAAACAGGAATTCCACTAAGCCAGCGATACCTGGAAACAATGGCCAGCAAAACCCTCAACGCATCCGCCGAACCGCCGGTGTCCGATCTGGGACGCAGGGTGAAAGCGGCTCGCGTCGCGCACGACATGACGCTCGAGACTGCGAGCCGCCTGTGCGGCGTTTCGCGTTCGGCGCTGTCGAAGATAGAGAACGGGCTGATGTCGCCGACGTTCGACGTGCTGCAAAAGATCGTTCGCGCGCTGGAGATCGACCTCGGCGCGTTGTTCGGTTCGACCGCTGCGCCGGGCGCGAGCGGCCGCCGGTCGTTGACGCGCAAGGACCAGGGCCGGCGCCATGCGTATCGCGGCTATCAGATGGAATTGCTCGCGACCGATCTCGCGCACAAGGCGATGCTGCCGTTTCGCATCCGCATTTCGGCGCACACGCTCGATGCCTTCGACGACTGGGGCCGTCACGAGGGCGAAGAGTTTCTGTATGTGATCAGCGGCAGCGTGTGCCTGTATTCGGAGCTTTACACGCCGACGCATTTGAACGCAGGCGACAGCATTTATTTCGACAGCCGCACCGGCCACGCGGCCGTATCGACTAGCGAGGAAGACGCGGAAGTCCTCTGGATGGCGACGGGCGGCGACGTGCCGTCGGCGGCGTAAGGTGCTTGCTCGCGCTCACTTTCCCCGCTGGCGCAGCTTCTTCGCCACCGGCGCCGCCGGCACCTCGACCACCGCCGGCGTGCGCTTGAAATAAGGCGAACTCAGCGTGGCCGCGCCCATGTCCGTCGCCGCTTCGAGCAATGCCGGCGCAAGCTCCTTCAACCGCGCTTCCGGCAATCGGCTCGTCGGCCCGGCGAGACTCACAATGCCCACCACCACCCCCGTCACCGGATGATGAATCGGCGCGGCCATCGACGTCATGCCGGCCTCATACGTTTCGCTCGCGATGCCGTAGCCGCGCTTGCGGGCCCCCTGCAGATCCTGCAGAAACTGCTGAATGGTCTTGGGCGCCTTGGGCCCGCCCTGCCCCGCCTTACCAAGCCCGCCCTGCTTCGACACGAGTTCAAGCGCCTCTTCATCGGAAAGCGAAGAAAGCCAGGCCTGCCCGCTCGCCGTGCAATGAAGCGGCGGCTGGCTGCCCATGTCCGGGTCATAGCGCAGACCCGACTTCGCGCCCTGCGCCTTGCCGACGAACGTGATGTGATCATCCTCGACGACCCCGAGCCGCGCCAGTTCCCCCGACGCCGCCGCAAGCCGGTCCAGCACCGGCTGCGACACGTCGAGCACGCCGCCCGTCGACAGATACACCAGCGCCAGCGAGACGAGCTTCAGCGCCAGCATGTACTCGCCGTGCTCCTCGTCCTGACGGACGTAGCCTTCGTCGATCAGCATCGACAGCAGCCGGTGCGTGCCGCTGCGCGGAATGCCGAGCGTGTCCGCGATCGTGGCGAGCTGCATGCGCCCGCCGTTCTTCGCCAGCAATTCGATGATCCCCAGCGCCCGCTCCAGATTCCCTGCCATTGATCGCTCTCTCGGAATGTTCGATTCCCAATGAGAACACGATTCCAGGTCGGAACTCAATAGACGAATGCGGCGCGGTGGGACTTTTTTCCGGTATCCGGGCGTCACGCCGACAGGGGACTTGAATCAGTTGAGCGCGTAGGTCTTGTCGAGCACCGCGAGTGTCGCTTCGCGCAGCCTGCGCGCGCGTTGAACCGCGTTTGCCGTCCTGGCCCAGCCTTCCATCGGTGCTTCGATGCTGATGGGCAAGCCGTCGGGCAGCGCGCGCAGGATGCCCGCGAGGTCGAGGCCGCCCTCGCCCGGAATCATCCGCTCGCAGCGCGCTTGATAGAGCAGCGTCTGAAGATCGCTCGGCCGCTCGGCGGGCGCATCGCAAAACTGCACGTAGCCGAAGTATTCGCGCGGCAACGCACGCAGTTCATCGGTCAATGAGCCCGCGCGGTCGAAGTGGATCGGATCGATGATGAGACCCGTGTTCATCGCCCCCGAAGCCTTCACGATGCGCGCGGCCTGCGTGATGTCCTTCGCGTCGGTCCAGGGCATCGGTTCGAGCGACGGCGTGAGTCCGAGCGGCGCGGCAAGTTCACACAGTTGTGCGAGGCGTTCGGCGGTGCGCGCTTCGTCGGGGTCGTTGCCCGCGACGAGCACATAGCGTGCGCCCAGTTCAGCCGCCGTTTCGAGCATCGGCTGATAGGCGGCGATGTCGGTATCGGGCTTGAGGCGCAGGATTTCTGCATCGAGCACGCGCACGCCGGTGTCCTTCAATCGCGCCAGCGTTTCGCGTTTCAGCGGCGTATCGCCGACGATCTCGTGACGTACTTCATGATCGGTCGCGGGCAGGAGCCGCAGGCCGACGAAATCGTAGCCGGCCTCGGCCGCGCACTCGACCATCTGCGGCGGCGTGAGTTCGAGCACCGTCAATGCGGACAGCGACAACGCGCGTTGGTTTTGCCTTGACATGTCTTCCCCTTCCTAGCGCAACGGTGAGAACGGCGCGGGCACGTAGATGGTCGATTCCATCGTCGTCAGATGGGCCGGTCCACCCTTCGGCGGCCAGACGCCATCCTTCACGGCCTCAGCGCGAATGCGCGAACGTTCGTCGACGCTCTTGTACGGCCAGATGTTGAGAAAGCGGGGCACGGTGCCGTCGAGCGCATACATCGCACCGACCAGCGGCGAGCGCCGGATGCGCTCGGGCACGGCGGTTTCCCATGCATCGATGGTGTGCTGAAGGCTCGCGAGCTTCGTGCCGTAGACGCGCATCTCATAGATGCCGCCATGCTCCGCCGGCTCGATCGGCGGCAGGAACGGAAACAGCGAATAGCTTTCGACCTTCACATCGGTGATGAACTCGCCGCAGTTGAACGGATTGCCTTCGAGCAAGAGGCGGCGGCGCTCGGCGATGAGCGCTGTTTCGGATTCGAAGCCGCGCAGCACCATCACCTTGCCGAGCGCGCCGATATCCGAGTACCAGCAACCGAGGAGCTTTGCGCCCGGCTGGTCGCTGTTCGCCTTGATATTTTCGAAGACCTGCGCATTCGTGCCGATCTTTACCGTGAGTGTCACTACGTCATAGAGGGTCATTGCATTGTCCTTGCACGTTTGAATGTAGAGAGATCGGCGACCGCTTCCGAACCGGCCGGTTCAGCGAGCGCGATGCCGGCGAGATAGCCGAAGGTCATCGCGGGACCGAGCGTGATGCCGCCGCTCGGATAGCAGCCGCCCATCATGCTGGCCGCGTCGTTGCCGACCGCGTAGAGGCCGCGAATCGGGGCCCGCGTCTGGTCGAGAACGCGCGAGCGCTCGTCGGTCGAGAGGCCCGCGAAAGTGCCGAGACTGCCGGGCAGCAGCTTGACCGCATGGAAAGGCCCATCGACGATCGGCGCGAGGCACGGATTCGGCATGTGCCGCGGGTCGCCCTGCACGCGGTTATAGGGCGTCGAGCCTTTATGAAATTGCGGATCGAAGCCGTCCTTCGCATAACCGTTGTACGCCGCGACGGTCTCGACGAGTCCTTGCGGATCGATGCCGCATTGCGTCGCGAGTTCCTGCAGCGTGTTGGCCTGCTTCAGATAGCCAGAGCGTCGATAAGGTCCAATCGGAAACGGAAACGGCTTCGAAAATCCAAGCCCGTAGCGCCGCTGAAAACGATGATCGCAGACGAGCCACGCGCACACTTCATCGCCTGGCTGGGTGGTGCCGATCAGCGCACTCATGAAGTCGTGATACGACGATGCCTCGTTGACGAAGCGCTTGCCGCCGCGCGTCACCGCGATCACGCCCGGCTTCGCCCGTTCGATCAGGTGCGGGAACGCGGCTTCCGGCTTGTTCTTGCCCTTTGGCACGAGCGAAACCGGCGCCCATGCGGCGGGCGTTTCAAGTGCATCGTTGAAATGCGCGCCGATCGCCTCGCCCATGCGGATGCCGTCGCCGGTATTCGCACGCGGCGCCGCCGACCAGTGCTCGCGTCCCGACGGCGTGTAGGCAAACGTCTGCGCGCGCCGCGCCAGGTCGTGCGGATAGCCGCCGCACGCGAGCACGACACCGCGCGCCGCGCGCACTTCATGCATCACGCCTTCGATCTCGACCCGCGCGCCTCGCACCCGGTCGCCGTCGCGCAGGATCTCGACGGCCTTCGCCCGCGTGCGCAGGTCGACGCCACGATCCGCCGCCGACTTCAGCAAGCGCGCCACGAGCGCGTTGCCGTTCACGAGATGCATCGAGCGTCCGTAGCGCAGCTTGTGCCCCGCGAACGCGACGAGCCGCCGCGTGACGTGCCATGCGGAGCGCAGCGAACGCGTCGCGTTGAAGAAGTGCGCGAGGTCCTGCCCCGAGCCGATCGCCATGCCCTTGATCGTGACCTCGGCAAGCGGCGGACGCAGCTTGTCGATCAGGTCCCCGAGTTCACGGCCATCGAACGGCATCGCACAGATCGAACGGCCGCCTTTCGCCGCGCCGTTCGTCGTGTGAAAATCGGGAATTCGGTTGCCGTCGATGAAACGCATCGACGTGTTGCGCTCGAAGAACTCGACCATCTTCGGGCCATGTTCGAGCAGCGCATCGACTTTGCCGGCATCGAACTGTGCGCCGAGTTCGTTTTGCAGATAAGTGCGCGGCGCATCGATATCCTCGACGATGCCCGCGCGCGTCGCGAGCGGATTGCGCGGGATCCACATCCAGCCGCCGGACCACGCGGTCGTGCCGCCGAACACGTCTTCCTTTTCGGCGACCATGACGGAGAGGCCGCGCGTCGCGGCGGTCACCGCCGTGGACAATCCACCCGCGCCGGAGCCCAGCACCAGCACGTCACATTCGAGAATCGGTTCGAGTTTCATGGTGAGTCTGCTTCGTTCGATGAGGGTCATTAAGCGGTCGTGGCGGTCTTCGCAGCATGCGCTCGGACCGCCGATGAAGCACGCGCCGCCGCATGACGTCCCGCGAGATACGCGAATGCGAGTCCGGGACCCAGCGTGATGCCCGGGCCGGGATACACGCCGCCCATCACCGATTGCATGTCGTTGCCGCAAGCGTAGAGTCCGCCGATCGGTTGATCGTCGCGAGCGAGTATGCGTGCGTTCTCGTCCGCGACGAGGCCGGTCGCCGCGCCGATGTCGCCCGGATAGAGACGCACCGCGTAGAACGGCGCGCGCCCGATCGGGCCGATGCAGGGATTCGGGCCGGTCGATGTTGCGTCGCCGTTGGCGCGCTGATAGTCGGTCGTGCCGCGCTTGAAGTCGGGATCGACGCCGGTCTCGGCATAGCGATTGATGCGCGCGACGCTGTCGGCGAGGCCGGCTGCGTCGATGCCGAGCTTCGCGGCAAGTTCGTCGAGCGTGCGGCCTTCGGTCAGATACCCATCGGCGATGAAGGGCGCGAGGCCCTTGCCGCCCGGGCGCACCATGCCGAGTCCGTATTTGCGCAAGCCTTCTGCATCGGTGACGAGATACGCGGGCACCGATGGCGTCTTGCGATTCGCCTCCTGCATCGCGATGCCGAACAGGTGATACGAGGTGTTCTCGTTAAGGAAGCGCCGGCCTTCCTGGTTCACGACGACCATGCCCGGCTTGCCGCGATCCATCAGGAAGTGGGGAAATACTGCGGTCGTGCCATCGCTGCGCTTGCGCACGGAGACGGGCGCCCAGAACGCATTTGAAAGCGCGCCTTCGCCATAACGCGCGCCGGCGCCAAGTGCCAGGTCCTGCGTGCTGCCCGCGTGGCCGGGGGCGCCGGGACACCAGCTCGGATCGACGCCGGGCAACATTGCGCCGCGCCGCTCGCGATGTCGGTTGAAACCGCCGCTCGCGAGAATCACGCCGCCCTTCACCGCGATACGGCGACGCTCGCCGTTCTGGCTGAGCGTGATCGCATCGATGCCGTTCGCGCTCTCATGCAACTGTTCGAGCTTCGTGCTGACGAGCACCGTCACATCGCGCGCAAAGAGCGAATGCAGCAGCCGTCCGATGAGCGCATTGCCCATCACGAGGCGCGTGCCGCGCGGCCAACTGATGCGGTCGCATGCGTGGCGTGCAAGCAGCTTCACTGCGTGTCCGAACGATGCGAGCGAACGGGTCATGTTGAGCAGGTGCCCGACGTCGTCGCGATCGACCATCATTCCGCCCACGACGGTGAATTCCGGAATCGGCGGGCGAATCAACGCGAAGTTCTTGCCGAGCTTGCGGCCGTCGAAGGGCAGCGATTCCAGCGCGCGGCCACGCAACGTCGAGCCTTCGACTTCGGACAGGTAGTCGGGATGAAACGGGCGCGCGCGGTATTTCACCTCCGAGTTCGCCTCGATATGCGCGACCGCCTTCGGGCCCGCCGCAAGAAACGCCCGGCGCATCGCCCGGCTGCTGCGCTCGCCGACCGCGCGTTGCAGGAACGCTTCGGCGTTCTCGACCGTATCGTCGCGATTGACGTCGCCCGCGTGCAGCGAGCCCGGAATCCAGGTCGTGCCCGCCGAATACGCCGTGGTTCCGCCGACATATTCCGTGCTCTCGACGAGCAGCACCCGCGCGCCATCGATGGCCGCGAACAGCGCCGCCGACATGCCCGCCCCGCCCGCGCCGACCACCACGACATCGAACGTTTCGTTCGGGGTCAGGGCGCTGAGTGTCTCCACCATTTCAAGCTCCTTGTCTCGTTGATGCCCGGCTCGCGATACGATCCAGCTTCGATGTGGAATATTCTTTGATGTTGGAATACTATTCCAGAAACGTAGCTTTGAAAAGGCTTTTTAGAGACGACAGAGGACGACGATGAAGGTGCTGGTGACGGACGGGTGGCGCGTGGACCATGCGACGCCTGCTCAGGCGGGAACTGAACGCTGCCGCGAAAAAGCTCAAACACTGGAATGTAGTTCCAGATTAAATTATTGAATACAATTCAACTCTAGATTAAAGTTCGAAGCGGGGCTATCACGACTTGGAGGCAAGACAATGACTCAGGGCAACTCGTTTTCCGCGTCACTCGACGCAGGTCTCGGCGGCGCGACGCGTGTGTATTTCATCGTCGGCGATCCGATTGCGCAGGTGCGCTCGCCGGCGGGTGTGACGGCCGCGCTGCGCGCGGCAGGACGCGACGCGGTCGTCGTCCCCGCGCACGTCGCCCCGTCCGACCTGCCCGCGTTCTTCACGGCCGCCACGCAGATGCAAAACGTCGACGGCGTGATCATCACCGTGCCGCACAAGTTCAGCGCGACGCAATACTGCGCTTCGCTCTCGGATGAAGCCGCTTTTCTCGGCGCGGTGAACACGCTGCGCCGGCAGGCCGATGGCACCTGGCACGGCGGCATGTTCGACGGCACGGGTTTTGTCGCGGCGCTCGGCGACGCGGGCTGCGATCTGAAGGCGAAACGCGCGCTGCTCGTCGGCGCGGGCGGTGCCGGGTCGGCTATCGGTCACGCGCTCGTGAATGCGGGCGTTGCATCGCTCGCGGTGCGCGACAACGACGCCGGGCGCACCCAAGCGCTGGTCGCGCGGCTCAATGCGCTGAAGCTCGGCGAAGTGACGATCGCCGACTGCGATGCCGGCGCGGAATCGTATGAGGTCGTCGTGAACGCGTCGCCGATGGGCATGCGCGCCGACGATCCGCTGCCGGTCGACATTTCCCGGCTCGCGGCCACGACCTTCGTCGGCGATGTGGTGACCAAGCCGCCGCTCACGCCGCTGATCGAAGCGGCCCGCGCGCGCGGTTGCAAGACGGTCACCGGCACGCAGATGTTCGGACGCGTCTGCGATCGCATGGTGCAGTTTCTTCTCGAAGCCTGAAGCCGGACGCTTCAGACGTGCAGATGTACGTGCTGCGCGGCCTCGTCGTCTGACGACGCCTCATGTCTGATGCAAAGGCCTGCATCCGAAGAGCGCGGGTCCGTATTCATCGCCCGCTGGCTCCGGCCAATCCCTCCTACATTCGTCGCACTACCTCCCAAAGCGGGGTTTCGAACGCTCGTGCGAAAGACTAGATTTGTGACTCCCGATGACGCCGCACGGCAAGGAGACACACGATGGACGGAACTCCGATCGAATACAAGGGCTGGGGACTGACGCCGATCGTCTCCCGAACGCCTGAGGCCTTCAACGTGCTGCTGCTGGTGGAAAAGCCGAACGGCATCCGGCGCGCGATGGGGCCGCTTGGCAAGTTTCAATCGGCTGCGATAGCGGTTTCCTTCGCAATCGAGTACGGCAAGGCGCTGGTCGACGGGCGGCCGTTGCCGAACCAGCAGGCCGCAGGCCGATAGCCGGACCGCAAATGCCAACTGCCACGACGTCGGGGCGAACGGTTCACAAACCCCTTCCAAGACGCATCGCGACGCGTGGACGATAATCAAGGCTCCGACAGTCCCACCGACGAGGAGCCACAATGAGTGACGAGATCCCAGCCACGCCCGCCGCGGATGACGCTGCAAAACGCACCGTGGCGCGCGTGTATCAGGCCTTCGAGCAATGCGACATCGCCTTGTTGCGCGCGGCGGTGACCCCGGACTGGCAATACATCGCGGGCTCGGAAGACAGCGTGATGCTCGTCGACGACATGATCCCGCTCTTCTCCAATCTCTCCGTGGGCCTTCCCGGGCTGAAGATCGACTTGCTCGACGTGATCGTTCACGACAACCGCGTCGCCGTGCGCGCAAGAGTGACCGCCACGCACACCGGACCGATCGCCGGCATTGCACCGACATCGAAACCCGTCGCGTTCGCCGTGCATTCGTTCCATGAGTTGCGCGGCGACCGGGTTGCTAAAACGTGGCATCTCGAAGACCGGCTCGCACTGTACCGGCAGATCGGCACGTTTCCGCCGCCGCAAGAGACGTAAGCGCGTCATTCCGGTAAGCGGCATCGGTTGCACGCCATCCAAAGACAAAACCCCTGGCGAGCCAGGGGTTTTGTTTGAACCAGAAAATATCGACTGCCGCGATCAGGCCGAGGCCTTCGCCAGTTTCTCCCCGGCCACCGTCTCGGCGCGCAGGCGCTCGTATTCCTGGATGTCGATGGGAACCGCGTTCGGCTCGCCGAGATCGTTCAGGTGGATGCGATAGGTTTCCCGTGCGCTCCATGCCGCGATTGCCGCGATGATCGTCACAGCCAGCGTGATCGAGCCGACCGTGACCGGAATGTTGGTCGATCCCGGCGGCGCCACCATCGCGAACAGTGCCGGCAGCAGTGCGGTGATGAGCGTACCGACGTTCTGCGCAATCGCCATTGCCGAGACGCGTGAGCGGGTCGGGAACAGTTCCGGGTAGAAGCTCGGGAAGATCGCGTTATAACCCTGATACACCACGCCCCACATCAAGAGCGACATCACGATCGCGAGCGGCACGTTGTGGATGCTGATCGCATACAGATAGCCGAACGAGAGCAGCCCAGATCCGACCGCGCCGACGATCACCGGTATCCTGCGGCCGATGCGGTCCGACAGATCGCCGATATACGGAATCACCAGCACGGCGAGGATATTGCCCGCGACCGGAATCCACAGGAACACGCTCTTGTGAAAGCCGATGCCGTACGAAGCCTGCACTGCGTAGGCTGCACCGAAGATCGTCGCGACGACCGGGATCACGTTCATCAGCGCCATGCAGACCACGCGGAACATGTCCGGCGAGCTGTGCTTGAACGCTTCCTTGATCGGCGACTTCGGCACGGCGGCTTCGCCGGTTTCCTCGGCAAAAGCAGGCGTTTCCTTCACTTCGCGACGGATGATGTAACCGGCGATCAGCACGCCTGCCGAGAGCAGGAACGGAATGCGCCAGCCCCAGGCGTTGAACGAGTCTTCCGGCATGAAGTAAGCGAGCGGCAGGAAGATCGCCGCGGCGAGAATCTGGCCGGCCTGCACCCCTTGCAGCGTGAAGCTTGCGTAGTAGCCGCGACGTCCGAACGGCGCGTGCTCCAGAATCATCGAACTCGCGCCGGAGATTTCACCCGCCACCGCGAAGCCCTGGACCAGACGCAGCACGACGAGCAGCGCCGGAGCGAGCATGCCGACCTGGTGATAGGTCGGCAGGAGGCCGACGGCCATCGTCGATGCACCCATCAGGAACATGCAGATCAGCAGCACGGTTTTACGACCGTGGGTGTCGCCCCAGTGCCCGAGGACGAACGCGCCAATCGGACGCGCCACATAGCCAACGCCATACGTCGCCAGCGACGCGACGATTGCCACCTTCGGGTTGCCCGACGGGAAGAAGAGTTGCGGGAAGATCAGCGCAGCGGCCTGCGCGTAAATGAAGAAGTCGTAATACTCCAGCGCCGAGCCGATCCAGCCACTCGCGGTGGCCTTCTTTGCCTGGTGCTCGCCGTGCGGCTCGTGGTCCAGTGAACCTGCCATATTTGTCTCCAGAATGGGTTGAATCGAGTTGAGTCTTTGGTTTCTAAACTTGCGCAATCCGCGGCACGACGGGCAGTCGACTTGCTGTCATCCCTTGTCCGGCTACGCTTCCCGTGCTTCAGAAGGGGGTCGCGTTTGGGTGAATGGAGAATATGAGACGGCGTCCGCTTCGGCAATGCTTTTTGTAAGATTTTGTGCGATTATCGCACGCCTATGTCCGATTAACGAACGCTTTCGGGGTTAGCACTAACCAACGCATATCGTTGAATCACGAGGGATTTGCTGCGATTTCCGGCGGCAGCAACTCAGCCGGGAAAAGCAGTTCGCGCAGGTACGAATCGTCCGCGCGCACCGACGCCGCCAACTCCGGGTAGCCGAAGAAGTCGAGATAGAACGGCGTCTGCAGGATCAGCATGTCGAAGCCCGGCTCCGCGACCAGTCCGCGCGAGCGTGCCGCGCGTACGAGCGGCGTCGGCTGGTTTTTCATCAGGATGTCGCAGACGGCGGCGTGCTCCGCGATCGACGCAACGTCCACCGGCACGGGATCGGTTGGTTTCAGCCCGAGCGGCGACGCGTTGACGATCAGGTCGTAGCCGGCCGGATCGTTCGACGCCACAGCATTCGCGACGATGCCGAAATCCCGCACGAGCAGCGCCGCGAGTTGCTGCGCCTTCGGGCGGTCGGGATCGAACAGCGCGATTTCCGCGACGCCGGCGGCCGCCAGCGCCGTCGTCACCGCCGACGCCGCGCCGCCCGCGCCGAGCACGAGCACACGGCGCCCTGCATAGCCGATGCCCGCGCGATCGAGCAAGCCGGTGAAGCCCAGCCCGTCGAACAAATCGCCTTCGAGTTCGCCCGCCGCGTTGCGCCGCACGGCGTTGACCGCATTCGCCGCGCGCGCCGCCGCCGTCGGACGATCGGCGATCCCGGCGGCGGCTGCCTTGTGCGGAATCGACAGCGACACGCCGCCGACCGTCGGCGATTCGAAGAGCGCGCGCAACGTCGCTTCGAGCCGGGCCGCGGGCACGCAGAGCGGCACCATCACGGCGTCGATGCCGTGTCGCGAGAAGATCGCGTTGAAGACTTCAGGCGCGCGCACCTGGTCGATCGGGTCGGCGATACAGAAGAAAACTCGGGTCGTGCCGGTGATTTGCATGATGATGTCGTGTCCGGTCAGGGCTTGTCAGGATGGAGCGAAGCATAGGAGCCGCGCGTTCGCCGGCACAATGCGAATCAAGCCAATGCGAGCGATAATCGCGCACACGGATTCGTTAATCGCACGTAATGAGGGTTATTGCCGATGAGCAAGCCACCGCTGGACAAGCGCGACTGGATCGCCGGCCTGGAGAAGGGACTGGCGATTCTTGAAGCATTCGACGACCAGCACGCCCGCATGACGCCGACGCAGGCTGCCGCGCGCACCGGCATGACGCGTACCGCCGCGCGGCGCTACTTGCTGACGCTTGAATATCTCGGCTACGTCCAGACCGACGGCAAGCTGTTCGGCCTGACGCCGCGCGTGTTGCGCGTCGGCTGGTCGTATTTCGACTCCGCGCGCCTGCCGCGCACGGTGCAGCCGTATCTGCAGCAACTGAGTGCGACGCTCAACGAGTCGGTTTATGTGAGCGTGCTCGACGAGTGGGAACTGGTGTTCATCGCACGCAACGGGACGTCGCGCGTGATGACGACGGGCTTCGTGCTTGGCGCGCGCGTGCCGGCGCCGCTGACGTCGCCGGGTGTCGTGCTGCTCGCGCACAAGCCCGACGACGACGCCGTGCGGCAATGGCTCGAAGCCACCGAGTTGAAGCCGTTCACGCCGCACACGCTGACCAACAAGCCGAAGCTGCACGAGAAGATCCGTCAGGCGCGCGCGGATGGCTTCGCCGTGATCGAGCAACAGTTGCAGATCGGCGTGCGGGGCATCGCCGTGCCGATGAAGGACCGCCACGGTCAGGTCGTCGCGGCGCTCAGTACGAACATGGTGATTGGCAAGGAGTCTACGGAGGCGGCGCTTGCCCGCGTGTTGCATCCCTTGCAGGAGACGGCGCTTGCTATGCTGAATGTGGTTTAAGGATCGCTGGCGCTTGGGGTGGGGTTGCGTCGTTTACACCGTTTGATGCGCTTGTGCTCCTATGGAACTTGTTTTGTTTTTGGTTTATTTGCTCTGCCCCTGTCCGGGGCGGGACTCACTTTCTTTGCTGCTGCAAAGAAAGTAAGCAAAGAAAGCAGCTTTCCAACGCTAATCCTTGCCATGCGCCGCTAGCCCGTTCCCTCGGAGTGGTCCAACCGGGGGAGTGTCCTTAGCGAGGTTTCCCCGTTGTTGGCATGTAGAAGAGGTACGGGCATCGCACCGCAATACAGAGTGGACCAGCAGTCATACATCCGGCCTCGCGCTTCGCGCTCACCCGTCAGGCAAATACCAACACCCATCGCTATATCACCATCCTAGTTCGTGCTTGCTGCATGCTTCAATTCACCACCCCTAGCAGACCTGTCGTCGGGCACGCAGTGCCAGGACGGATGTATGACTGCTGATCCACTCCCTATCGCGGTGCGACGTGCGCGCCTTGTCTACATGCCAACAACGATGAAACTCCGCTAACGACACTCCCCCGGTTGGACCACTCCGAGGGAGCGGGCTAGCGGCGCATGGCAAGGATTGGCGGTGGCAAGCTGCTTTCTTTGCTTACTTTCTTTGCAGCAGCAAAGAAAGTAAGTCCCGCCCCGGACAGGGGCAGAGCTAATAAACCAAAAACAAAGCAAGTTCCATAGAAGCGCAGAAACATCAAACGGCGTAAACCACCCCACCCCAAGCGCCAGCGATCACCTATCCACGATGCGGCTCAGGTTCGCGCGCACGCGCCCCAGCATCGCGATCAACTGCTCGTGTTCTTGTTCGCTGAACCCGCTCAGCGCCTCTTCGGCGATCTCGTCCCCAACGCGCCGCGCCGCATTCAGCGCCTTTTGCGCCTTCGCCGTCATGCGCACCTGCCGCTCGCGGCGGTCATCGGGATTCGGCAGCCGTTCGATCCAGCCGCCCTCCTCCATGCGGTCGAGCAACCGCCCCGCCGAGATCGGCGCGACCTCCATCAGATCGGCAAGCCGCGCCTGGTTCATCTCGCCGTAATGCGACAGGTACGCGAGCGCGCGACATTGCGCGCGCGTGAGATCGAGCGACGATTTCGCGAGATCGTCGAACCGCTTGCCGCACAGACGGCCGACATCGGAGACGAGAAAGCCGAAGCGCTTGTCGAGTTGTGTTTGCATCTTTGGATTATATGAAGTCCGTGTGGCGTGCGCACATACGCGGCCTATAATAAGCATGCTTATTATTTTTACACGACTCCTTTCAGATGGCTTCCGATTCCATTCCGGCGAGCACGGCGGCGCCGCTCAACCGGCCCATGCTCACGCTCTCGATCATGCTCGCGACGCTGATCCAGACGCTCGACAGCACCATCGCCAACGTCGCGCTGCCGCATATGCAAGGCACGTTGTCGGCGTCGCAGGACGAGATCACCTGGGTGCTGACGTCCTACATCGTCGCGGCCGCCATCGCCACGCCGCTCACCGGCTGGCTCTCCGAGCGCCTGAGCGTGAAGCGCCTGCTCGTGATATCGATTGCGGGCTTCACGGTCGCATCGGCGTTCTGCGGGTTGTCCGAGACGTTGACCCAGATCGTCGGGTCGCGGCTCTTGCAGGGCGTCTTCGGGGCGTCGCTCGTGCCGCTGTCGCAATCGATCCTGCTCGACATCAATCCGCGCGAAAAGCAAGGCCAGGCGATGGCGGTCTGGGGCATGGGCGTGATGGTCGGCCCGATTCTCGGGCCAACGCTCGGCGGCTGGCTCACCGACAGCTACAACTGGCGCTGGGTGTTCTTCATCAACGTGCCGATCGGCGCGTTCGCGCTCTTCGGCGTGTTGACCTTCCTGCCCGCGAAGGAGCCGAAGCACGGCGTGAAGTTCGACGCGTTCGGCTTCGCCACGCTGAGTCTCGCGATCGGCGCGTTCCAGGCGATGCTCGATCGCGGCGAACAGCTCGACTGGTTCGGCTCGCTCGAAATCCGCATCGAGGCGCTGCTCGCCGCGCTCAGCTTCGCGTTCTTCCTCGCGCATACCGCAACCGCGGGCGCGAAGTCGTTCTTTCGCTACGAGTTGCTGAAGGACCGCAACTTCGCCACCGGCGTGTGCTTCATTTTCGTGATCGGCGCCGTGATGTATGCGACGCGCGCGCTCCTGCCGCCGATGTTGCAGAACCTGATGAACTACCCCGTCGCGACGACCGGGCTCGTCACCGCGCCAAGCGGCGCGGGCACGATGATCGCGATGATGTGCGCGGGGCGCCTGCTGAAGCGCTTCGACGCGCGCCTCATGCTGCTGGTGGGCTTCCTGGTGTCCGCGTTCGCGCTCTGGCAGATGATGCATTACACGATCGTGCTTTCCGCCTCCGACATCGTGTGGCCCGGCGTGATCCAGGGCTTCGGCCTCGGGCTCGTGTTCGTGCCGCTCTCAGCGCTGACGTTCTCGACGCTCACACCCGAGTTGCGCGCGGACGGCACGGCCACCTACAGCCTGATGCGCAATATCGGCAGCAGTATGGGCATCTCCATCGTGCAGACGCTGATGACGCGCAACACGCAGGTGGCGCACGCGGACCTCGCGGCCAACGTGAACGTCTTCAATCCGGCGATGCAGCCGATGCTCGCAAGCGGCTCGACCTACGACATGGCGATGCTCAACCAGTCGATCACGCAGCAGGCCGCGATGATCGCGTATCTGAACGACTTCAAGCTGATGTTCGTCGCGACGCTGCTCGTCATCCCGCTCGTGCTGCTGATTCGCCCGGCCCGCCAGACGCAGGATGAGTCGCTCGCCCACGCGGCGATGGATTGACGCGTGGCGTATGCTGTACCGGTAATCGGCACGCCTGCCGGGACTCGCGACCCACAATCGAATACTGGTCACTTACATGGCCTTTAAATCAGTCATCCGGCGCATGGGCGCGAGCAGCGCCCTGGCGCTCCTCACGTTCGCCGTGCCGCTCGCTCACGCACACGCGGAAGTCGTGCTGGCCTTCGCCGATGGCGCGGTGACGGTGATTCGCGGTGCGTCGCTCTATCGGGCGAACGAGGGCACGCGGCTCGCCGGCGACGACATCATCGAAACCGATGCCGGCAAGTCCGCGCAACTGGAAGACAGCGCCGGCACGCTCGTCGCGCTCGGGCCGCAAACGCGCGTGCTGCTCGGCGCTCCTACGACGACACGCGGCGCTGCCGCGATGCCGTCGCGGATCTCGGTGTTGAGCGGCTGGCTGAAGGTCAGCCGCGCCGCCGGCACGGCGACGGCCGTTTCCATCGCGATGCCGGGACTGACCGTCGAGCCCGCGAACGGCACGCCGTGGTCGATCGTTGCAATGGCCGCGCCGCAACACGTCGCGATGTTCGCCGAAGCCGGCGATGACACGCTGACCCTTTCCCCGCCCGTCGCGGGCCAGCCACCGCGAGCGACGCTCCACGCAGGCCAGTACGCCGAACGCGCGGCCGGCGCCCCGCTGCGCATGCAGTCGCGCGTGTCGCCGGAATTCATCGCGGGGATGCCGGTGGGATTTCGCGACGCGCTTGTCGCGGTCTCCGGGCACCTCGCGAACCGGCACGACTTGCCGACAGCATTGCGTGCCGTCGATTACACGGACGTGTCGGACTGGCTCGCGAGCGACATAAGCGCGCGCGGCACGTTCATCAAGCGCTTTCGCCCGCGCCTGAAGTCCGCGGAATTTCGGGCCGGAGTCGATGCCCATCTGGACGTGCTGCCCGAATGGCGCCCGGTCCTGCATCCGCCGCCGCCGAAGCCGGCCACGCCGCCGCAAACCAGGCCCGTCACCCCGCCGGCGCCCACGCATCACGCCGCGCCCGATGCCGGCATACACTACCGCGACAAGCCGACGCCCGACGATCGCGAGAACGCCCATTGACGGGCGCACCGCCACCACGGAGCATGAACGGCCTGGACCGCCGCCTAGTGGAGCTGTCATGAACCTGTCGCTGAGCGTGAAATTCAACCTGGCGTTTCTCGCCGTCTTCGCGGCGGGTTTCGCCGCCACGGGTATCGTCGCCGACCGGGTGCTGCAGGCGAACGCCGTGCAGACCACCGTGCGCGACGCGAGCCTGATGATCGAGGCCGCGACCGCCGTGCACAACTACACCTCCGAACAGGTGACGCCGCTGCTCGCGACGCAGATCAAGTACGCGTTCGTCCCGCAATCGATTCCGGCCTATTCGGCGATCGAGAGCCTGCTCGCGATACAGAAGAAATTTCCCGGCTTCTATTACAAGCACGCGATGCTCAATCCGACCAATCCGCGTGACCGCGCCACCGACTGGGAAAACGACGTGATCCGCCGCCTGCACGACCATCCCGAACTGTCGCAAGTGATCGGCGAGCGCGAGACGCCGGCGGGCCGCAGCCTCTACATCGCGCGCCCGACGCGCATCGATTCGGCCGCCTGCCTGGAGTGCCACAGCACGCCCGCCGCGGCGCCGCGCACCATGCTCGACAAGTATGGCCCCGCGAACGGCTTCGACTGGCCGCTGCACGAGACGATTGGCGCGCAGGTCGTGTCGGTGCCGATGTCGTTGCCGCTCGAACAGGCGCGCAGCGTGTGGCGCACGTTCATGGCGTCGTTCGCGGCCGTGTTTGCCTGCGTGCTGGTCGCGTTGAACCTGATGGTGCATTTTCTCGTCACGCGACGGTTGCGCGCGCTCTCGCGCGCCGCGGACGAAGCGAGCCTCGGCAAGCTCGATACCGCGCAATTTCCGGTGCGCGGCGGCGACGAGATCGCGTCGCTTGCGGTATCGTTCAATCGGATGAAAACGAGTCTCGTCGAAGCGATCAAGATGCTGGGCGCATGAAGCGGCAGGCGCAGGGCGCCTGTGCCTGAAGACAAATTCGGGCGCTGACGCGCACCGCGACCCCGCCCGCAGCAGGGAATTCAGATGACGCACGAAGCGATGCCATCGCAGATCGGCAAATACCGCATCGATCGCGTGCTTGGCACGGGCGCGATGGGCGTCGTCTATCTCGCCTTCGATCCGCACATCGAACGGCCCGTCGCGCTCAAGATGGTGCGCCGCGAACTGCTCGCGAGCGAAGCGGGCGAAAGCGGCGGTGAAGTGCTCCAGCGCTTTCGCAACGAGGCTCGCGCCGCCGGACGGCTTGCGCATCCGAACATCGTGACGGTCCACGATTTCGGCGAGGACAAAGGCACCGCCTACATCGTGATGGAATACGTGGCGGGAAGCGGCCTCGACGCGCTGCTGCCTGCGGGCCACACGCCGCCACTCGCGACCGCCTTCGACTGGCTCTCGCAATTGCTCGCCGCGCTCGCGTATGCGCATGAAGCCGGTGTGGTCCACCGCGACATCAAGCCGGCGAACCTGCTTGTCACCGCGCGCGGGCTGCTCAAGGTCGCGGATTTCGGCGTCGCGCGCATCGGGGCCTCGGCGACGTCGTTCGGCTCGATCGTCGGCACGCCGAGTTTCATGTCGCCCGAGCAATTCGCGGGCGATGCCGTCGATGCGCGCTCGGACCTGTTTTCCGCGGGCGTCGTGTTGTACCGGATGCTCACCGGGCGGCAGCCGTTCACCGGCTCGCAGGCCGTCGTCATGCAGCAGATCATGAACGCGACGCCCACGGCGCCGTCGGAGATCAATCGCTCGCTGTCGCCGGAGGTCGACGCGATGGTGTTCAGGGCGCTCGCCAAGCGTCCGGAGGAACGGTTTGCAACGGCCGCGCAATGGCTGACGGTTCTGCGAGCGCTCGCGATACGCGCGTCGAGCGCGACCGACGATGACGACGACCGCACCATCGTGGCGGGCGCCTCGCCATTCGCTGCGCCTGCATGGCAAGGGGGCGAGCCGGGTCACGAGAGGGAGGCGCAAACGTGGCCCCCGGGACTGCTCGAACGCATCGAGCGGCAACTCGCCGAGCACATCGGCCCGCTCGCGAGCTTGCTCGTGCGGCGCGCCGCCGCGCAGGCTGGCGACCTTCAAACGCTCGCCGGGCAATTGCTGCCGCGCCTTCCCAACGAGTCGGCCCGCCGCGAGTTCGAGCGGACCTTCGCGTTGCTCGAATCCGGCTCGACGGGCACTTCGATGCCCGGGTCGACCACTTCAGCAGGCGTCGTTGGCGCGTCGCTTGGAGCGCCTGCGAGCACGATCCCGGGCGGCTCAGCCGCAGGCCTGATCGACCAGACGAGCATCGACGCGGCCACGCTGAAACTCGCCGCCTATCTCGGCCCGATCGCGAAAGTCATCGCCGGTCGCGAAGCGAAGCGCGCCGCGAACCTCGAAGAATTCCACGAGCGGCTGGAAGCCAGCATCGCCGATTCCGCGCAGCGCGAACGCTTCAGGCGAGACCTGGAGTCGTCAAGGTAACTGTCAGTTCGCAGCCGAAATCGCCTCGCCCGTCATGCCTCCGTCCAGCGCACGCTTGTACGCTCTCGCGACCTGAGCGGCGGGCACGCCATCGGCGGGATTCTTGCCCATCGACTGGAGCGTTTCGGCGACCCAGCCCGGGCTCACCACGTTCACGCGCAGCCTGTCTTTCAGTTCGAGCCCCGCCGACCTGACGAACGCCTCGACTCCCGCGTTCACGACGCTGACGGCAGCGCTGCCGACCATCGGCGTTTGCGCGAGTATGCCGCTCGTGAGCGTCACCGATCCGCCTTCCGTGACCTTTCCCACCGCGCAGCGCACGAGATTGACCTGTCCCATCAGCTTGTTTGCGAGACTGAATGCGAAATCGCCGTCGGCGAGCGATTCCAGCGGAGCGAACTTCGCCGTTCCCGCGACGCAGATAACCGCATCGACCTTTCCCGCTGCGCTGTACATCGCCTCGATCGACGACTTGTCCGACAGATCGACGGCGATGTCCGCGCCCTTGCGGCTCGCCGAGATGACTTCATGCTCCGCGAGAAGGCCGGCGATCTCTTTGCCCAGCAACCCCGACGCACCAACGAGAAGTACACGCATAGGTCCTCCTGGTTTCATTGCATGACGAATGCCCGCCGGCTGCCGCCGAATGCGCAATGAGCGGGCGCGAAGAATACTGTACCGCTCCCCGCGCGCGGCTGCGCGGCGCGGACGCGTGCGCCGTGCGATGAGCGGCCGTCAGGCCCAGACGTCAGGAGCCGTCCGGTCGCTCGCTTCGGCGCCCGTGTTGAGCACGGCACGCGGCTCGATCAACAGCAGCTTCGCCTCGCTCGCGGCGCAGGGCTTGGGTTCGACGCCTCTCGGCACGACGCGGTTTCATTGATCGTCCGATCCGGGGCACAATGGCGCGAACCCAACACCTCACGGAGACGTCCCCACATGGCTTCGATTTCCCCTTCCGCCTGCCTGCCCCGCGACCTCGACGACGCGCTTCTGGTCGGCCGCGTATGGCGTTCGGCGCCTGTCGACGGACCGTCGGTCGTCGTCGTGCGGCGGGGCGAAGTGTTCGATATCACGTCGAGCGCGCCGACCACCGCCGACCTGTTCGATCGCGCCGACATCCTCGACATCGCGCGCCATGCGCCGGGCGAGTCGCTGGGTCGCGTGGAGACGCTGATCGAAGGCGCGCTGAGCGACGCGGCCCTGCCGTCGAAGCTGCTCGCGCCGTGCGACGTGCAGGCGATCAAGGCATGCGGCGTCACCTTCGCCGTGAGCCTGCTGGAGCGCGTGATCGAGGAACAGGCGAGCGGCGATGCGAGCAAGGCCGAGGAAGTGCGCGCGACGATCCACAAGCTGATCGGCGCGGATCTTTCGCAGATCAAGCCGGGGTCGGAAGCGGCCGCCGCGCTCAAGGCCGAACTCGAACGACGCGGCGCGTGGTCGCAATACATGGAGGTTGGCATCGGGCCGGACGCGGAAGTGTTCACCAAGTCGCAGCCGATGTCGGCGGTGGGTTTTGGCGCGAGTGTCGGCCTGCATCCGGCATCGGCGTGGAACAATCCCGAGCCCGAGATCGTGCTGGCGGTCAATGCGCGTGGCGAGATCGTCGGTGCGACGCTGGGCAACGATGTGAACCTGCGCGACATCGAAGGGCGCAGCGCGCTGTTGCTCGGCAAGGCGAAGGACAACAATGGCTCGTGCGCGATCGGCCCGTTCGTGCGGCTGTTCGACGAGCGCTTCACGCTCGATACCGTGCGCGAAGCGAGCGTGAGCCTCGAGATTGCCGGCACCGACGACTTCGTGCTCGAAGGCGTGAGCCACATGCGCGAGATCAGCCGCGACCCGGCGGACCTCGTCGGGCAGACGCATGGTGCGCACCATCAATATCCCGACGGCTTCATGCTGTTCCTCGGCACGATGTTCTCGCCGATCAAGGATCGCGACGCGCCGGGCGGCGGGTTTACGCATCATGCGGGAGATGTGGTGACGATCGCCACGCCGGCGATCGGGGCGCTGGTGAATCCGGTGGGGTCGGCGGTGGATATCCCGGCGTGGGAGTTCGGCGTGCGAGCGCTGTATGCGAGTCTTGCGCGGCGGGGGATCGTCGCCGGCGCCTGAGGTGGGGTGTTTAAACCGCCCCCTGAACCCACCGGGCCCCAAGCCATTCCCGCAAGGCTTCGATCTCTTCAAGACAGACCGAATGCGCCATCGGATAGGCATTCCATTCAACCGGACAGCCAGCCGCAAGCGCGAAGTCGCGGCCTTGTTCTCCAAGCCGCAGCGGCAACACGTCATCGAACGTGCCGTGAGCGGCAAAAACCGGCGTGCCACGATTGGCCTCACTGAGCGACCCCTCGATGAGGCTCTTCGACGGCACATAGCCCGACAGCACGATCAACCCCGCGAGCTTCTCCGGATGCGTGAGGCCCGCCGAATAGGTCATCGCCCCGCCTTGCGAAAACCCCGCGAGAAAAATTCTTTCGGTGGGAATGCCGCGCGCGTTCTCCCGCGCAATCAGGCGCCGCACGGCGCCGCACGACGCCTCGATGCCCGCCTCGTCGACGCGCCGCTCGATGCCCTCGAACGACAAAATGTCGTACCACGCGCGCATCACGTAGCCGTTGTTGGCCGTCACGGCGATCTCCGGCGCGTTCGGGAACACGAAACGCACGGCGGGCGCATCCTGAAGGCGCAACTCGGGCACGAGCGAGACGAAGTCGTTGGCATCGGCACCAAGGCCGTGCATCAGGATCACCGCAAATTCGGGATTGGGTGCGGTCTCGATTTCGATCGTCGATGGCTGGTCGGTCATGTTGCTCTGTCCTTGGGAAATTCAGATGATGGGAACCAGCACGAGGATGATGCCGACGAGCGACACCATCCACACCAGCGAGCGCAGGAACGGCACGCCCGCCGCGTAAAGCGGCAAGTAGACCACGCGCGCCACGAAGTAGAGCAGCGCGCCCATGTGCGTCTGCGCGCCTTCGCGTCCGACGACGTGCGCGATCAGGATGGCGGCGGCGAACACGGGCAGCGTCTCGAAGAGATTGCTCTGTGCGCGCATCAGGCGGCCCGTCAGCTTGCGCGGCGGCGGCGCGGGTGCGTCGCGCGGGCCGGCGTTGTAGCCGATGCCCGTTTCGCCATTGCGCAGCAAAGCAGGCAGCAGCACCTGCACGAGCGCCAGCACCAGCGTCCAGGCGAGAACCGTCAATTCGAAACTCATGGCGTCTCCGTGAGGCGGGGTGAATCGGTCGAAGCAATCGGGCACGGCAAACCGCGTGCGGGCCATGATGCCATCGCATGGCGACAACGTGTAGTCTTGTCGTTTTTGGCACGGACAGCGCTCATGCAGACGATTCCCCTGCGCCTCGTTCCCGGCGACGACCTGCGCGCGTCGCTCGAAGACATCGCGCGTTCGCGGGCGCTTTCCGCCGCTTTCGTGCTGCAGGGCATCGGCAGCCTGAGCGTTGCGCAACTGCGCTATGCGGGCATCGACGAGCCGGCTGAACTGCGCGGCGACCTCGAAATCCTGACGCTCGCCGGGTCGCTTTCCGTCGACGGCGCCCATCTGCACATGTCGGTTTCCGACCGCGACGGGCGCGTGTTCGGCGGGCATGTCGCGAAAGGCTGCATCGTGCGCACGACGGCCGAAATCCTGGTCGCCGGGCTTGCCGAGCATCGCTTTTCGCGCGAGACCGATCCGCTCACGGGCTTTCCCGAACTCGTCGTCAGGCCGCGCTAACGCTAACGGCGGCGTCCTTGCCGCACCATGCGCGCAAGTTCGACACTCAAAATGCACGCGACCAGCCAAGCCGTGCCCGAGGCAAAACCCGCCAGCACGTCGCTGGCGAAATGCACGCGCAGGAACACGCGACTGCAGGCGGTGGTGAACGCGACGATCGTCGCCGCGATTACGACGGGCAGATGCCAGCGCGCGGGCGTCGTCCGCACGAGCACGTAGGCAATCATCCCGTAGGTGACGAGCGACCCCGACGTATGCCCGCTCGGAAAGCTCCAGCCGGATGCGGTTGCGATCGCCTGATCGTGAACCGGGCGCACGCGCTCGAAGATATGCTTGAGCGTCGTGTTGAGCACGCCGTTGCCGGCGATCGCGAGCACGAGGCCGAGCGCGAGCATCCGCCTCCTCGCGATGAGCAAGAGCGCTGCCCCGCCGATGCACCACACCGCCAGCAGCCACGGATCGCCGAGATGCGTGATCCAGGCGAACGCGCGGAGCACGCCGGGCGCGACCGACTGGCCGATGGCATCGGCGAACGTCTGGTCGAGCCGGCCGAGTTCTTCCTCGGCGCCGAGTTCGTCGGCAATCGCGGCGAACAGCGCGGCCGCGCCCGCGATGATCGCGAAACTCAGCGCGAGGTAGATCACGAGCCGCGTCTTCGGCGAGGCGCCGCCGCCCTGCTCGCGCGGCACGCCGTAACGCAGCACGAGCCGCCACGCGAGCGGCACGCCGACGACGAGCGCGAGCAGCAGCAAGCCGAAGCCGGCGAGCGCATGCTCGCCGGCAAAGTGCGCGATGGCGCCGCTGTCGACGGCGTTCATGGGGTTTCGCAGGCTTGCAGCGCCTGGTCGAAGACGAGTTCGTGATGCGTCACCGGCCCGAACGCGCCGCTCGTTTCCGCGAAGTCCCAGCGTTCGACGACCGCCCGTCGTGGCCCCGGCACCGCGGGCTCGTAGCGGATCAGGTTCACCGAGTTGTTGATCGTGCCGCGCACCCGCGACGACATCGCCGTGCCCGCCTGCACGGCCCACATCCGGCGCGGCAGGTTCGCGAAGGTGTCATGCAGCGGCAGCACGTACGGCAGGTGGATGTGGCCGCCGACGATCAGGTCCGCGCCCGCGCGCGCCCAGCGCTGCACGGCGCGCTCGCGCCCGTGCAGCAGGTTGGTTTCGTCCTGCGCGCGCGTGACGGCGACTGGCTGGTGCGTGACCACGACGCGCAGTTGCGCGGGCGTCGCGCGTTCGAGCCGTTCGGCGACCCGCCTCACCTGCTGCATCGAGACCTCGCCGTCCTTGTGCCGGTAGGCGCGCGTCGTGTTGAGCGCGAGCACGAGCAGTTCCGGCGACTCGAATTCCGGCTCCAGATTCGCGCCGAACACGCGCTGATGATTCGCATACGGACGAAACATCCGCGCGAACACGTTGAAGAGCGGAATGTCGTGATTGCCGGGCACGACGAGCGCGGGCGTCGCGCCGAGTTGGTCGACGAACGCGCGCGCCGCGCGAAACTGCGCGCGGCGCGCGCGCTGCGTCAGGTCGCCGGACATCACGACGAGATCGGGCGGCAGCGCCGCGATCAGGTCCAAAAGCGCAGCGACGACGCGCGGCCGTTCAGTGCCGAAATGCGGATCGGAAATCTGCAGCAGCAGCGTCATGAGCGATTGGCGAGGGCGATGTCGGGCTCCGGCTTGAGCAGGAAAAGCGGTTCGGGCGCGACGTGGAATTCGAGCGGCATGTCGAGCCACGCCAGTTCGCCGTCGGTCGCGATCTTGACGCGGCGGCGGCGCTTCGACGGATGCGTCACCGTGATGCTGCGAAACGTGAAGCTCATTACGTTGTCGGCGTCGCTCATGCGCCCGGCGGCGCCGAGAATCGACAGCGCGATCTGCGCAAGCCGGCCGATGGCGCGCGGCGCGATCGCTGCGAGCAAGCCCTGTTCCAGCAATGCGCTTTCCTTCATGCCGATCTGTTCGAGTTGCAGCCGGTTGTTGCCGACGAAGAGCGTCGAGGTGCGGATTTCGCGCATCTGTCCTTCGTGCTCGATGTGCAGGCGCAAATGGCGATGCCGGCGCAACAGCGTCGCCGCCGCCGAAAGCAGCGCGATCAGGCGGCTGCGGCCGAACTGGCGCTTGTAGGTCTCGCGGTCCTCGAGCAGCTTGGGATACAGGCCGAGACTCGCGTTGACGAGGAACATCCGGCCATTCACCACGCCAACCTGCACGGGATAAGCGCGCGCGGTCAGGAGGAGTCGCGTCGATGCGTCGAGGTCGGCGGGAATGCCGTGGTCGCGGCTGAAGTAGTTGAAGGTGCCGCGCGGCAGCACGGCGAACGGGCAACCGCTGCCGAGCGTCGCCTGCGCGACGGCGCATAGCGTGCCGTCGCCGCCCGCGCCCACCACCACGCCGCTTTGCGCGATCGCGTCCTCGACGGCCATCCGGGCGCTGGCGGCGAGTTCGGCGGGGTCGTCGACGAGGCGCAGTTCAAAACGACGGCCCGCTCCGCCGAGTTCGCGCTCGAGGACGGCGCGCGTGGCGTCGGTCTGCCTGCGGCCGGAGCCTGCGTTCATCACGACGAAAAATGGCGCATCGGCGGGGATGGTGAGCACCGGGGCGTCGGCGGGAGATGCGGTCGATGGCGCGGCGGGCGTGTCGAGAGGGGTCATCGGGCGAGCGCTCCTTCGGCGCGCGACGTGGCCGCTCGTTCGGGACGAGGAGCGGCGCGGCGCAAATTCCATGCGTCGCGGCGAGTATTCGAGTCGCTTACAGTTGGCTTGGTTCCAGCAGCGCGCAGTGCCGGCAATACCCGCGCTCTCCGGCGAACGAGGCATTCCCCGATGCTTTGACGCACCGATGCGGCCCGCTTCGTCAGGGTGCCTCGGCGACCCGCGAAGCGCGCAGATGCCTGGCAAATGAAACGCAACCTGCTCGGGAACCAACGGACGTCAAGTTAAAAATCGCCGATGAATATCGGCGACTGTCTCAACGTTCATGAACCCGGGCGCACCCGGCCTCACGTGTGCTCACCCCGAATATAAAACTCAAGCTGCTGAATGGTGAATTGCTGCTCCGAAATGATGTTCTTCACCAGGTCGCCGATTGAAATCATTCCGACCAGCTTGCCGCCGTCGATCACCGGCAAATGGCGCATGCGCTTGTCGGTCATGAGGGCCATGCAGTCGTCGGTGGTCTGGTCGAGGCGCACGTAGCGCACCTGCGCGGTCATGATGTCGCGCACCGGCGTCTGCTTCGACGCGCGGTCCATCAGCACGACTTTTCGGGCGTAGTCGCGCTCCGTCATGATGCCGACGATCTCGTCGCCCTCCGTGACCACGACCGCGCCGATATGCTTCTCGGCCATCAACTTGATCGCGTCGAACACCGATGCCGTCGCGGCAATCGTATAGACCGTTTGTTCGGGCTTCGAATTCAGAACCTGTGCGACAGTTGCCATCGAACGCCTCCGTTTGACCGCACGACGCGCATCGGCCGATGCGCGCCTTCTTTCTTGTCCGGGATCGTCGCTGCTCGTCGCGGCATGTGGCAGCCGGCATGCCCGGCAATTACGCTCTGATTACCCCGACTATTCAAAAAGTATAGTTCAGAGACACGTCCCGATGTGCGCCGCCACCCACTATGCACGAAGCCGCGCCCCTCATCGCCCGCTCAAGATACCTTCAGTTTCGCAGAAGATTGCCGCTAATCAGAAATCAGCGCCTGGAAGCGGGCAACGTCAAGTGACGCAACAACGACGCCACCAGCGGTTCCAGGCGACGATCAGGGGAAAAGAGTGAGCAGTTCACAGCACGATATCGAGCAGCGGGTCCGGCTCGCCGGCAACAATATGTTCGAGTTGCTGCTGTTCCGCCTGGGCGAAGCCCCGGATTCGGCGCAGCGGGAACTCTACGGCATCAATGTATTCAAGGTCCGTGAAATTCTCGCGATGCCGGCCATCACGGCCGTCGCGGGCGCGAAACCGGAAATTCTCGGCGTCGCGGACATTCGCGGCCAGATCATCCCGGTCATCGATCTGGCGAAAGTCACCGGTTGCCGTCCGAAGCATGGGCCGAAGATTTTGCTCGTTACCGAATTCGCGCGCACGACGCAAGGCTTCGCCGTCGAGGAAGTCGACGATATCGCGCGGCTGGAATGGAACCAGGTGTTGTCGGCGGAATCGCATTCGAGCGGCCGGACCGTGACGAGTTTCGCGCGCCTTGACGGCAACGTGGACGGTTCGCGGCTCGCGCAGGTGCTCGACGTCGAGCGGATCGTGCGGGACGTGCTGCCATCGCGGGATGCCGAGATCACCGAGGCAAGCACCGGCCGCGTGAAGCTGAAGCCGGGCGCCAGGGTGCTCGCCGCCGACGATTCGGGCGTCGCACGCAGCCTGATCGAGCAAAGCCTGACGGCGATGGGCGTGCCGTTCGTGATGACGAAGACCGGCCAGGAAGCGTGGAATGTGCTGCAAAGCGCGCAGAAAAAGGCGCAAGCCGACGGCACCGATATCGCCGACCAGATCGCGCTCGTCCTGACCGACCTCGAAATGCCGGAGATGGACGGCTTCACGCTCACGCGCCGCATCAAGGCGGACGCGGGACTCCAGTCGATTCCGGTCGTGATTCACTCGTCGCTTTCGGGGTCGGCGAACGAGCAGCATGTGCGCAGGGTCGGCGCGAACGCCTATGTGTCGAAGTTCGTCGCGGCTGAACTGGCGTCGGTCATGCGCGAGGCGCTTTACGGCACTTGATCGGAGGCGGTGGCAAACCAAAGCTCAAATGCGCCAACGCCCGGTGCTCGCGGACCTTTTGAGTCTGCAGCACCGGGCGTCGGTTTGTTTCGTTCCTGCGAAGCACTCGCGACCGGTGGATAACCGGCCGCCTGCCGCTTCGATCAGTGACCGAAGTAAACCGAGTTCGTGTCGCTCGTCTGCGCACGGCTGCCCGATTGGGCCAGCGTGTCACGCGAACCGCCGTAAGCGCGGGCATCCGTACCGTTCGCGGCTTGTTCGGCAGCGATGGTTTGCGCGCTCTGGCCTTGTTGCGATGCCGGTGCGCCAACGGCCGGACGGTAGAAAGGAGCCGGGCCGTAACCGCTGGCGAAAGCCGGTGCAGCCAGCGTGGCGGAAGCGGCGAGCAGCAAGGTAGCGAGAAGATTGCGTTTCATGGTGGTGTTCTCCAAAGGCATTTGACGTTCGTTTCAGAAGCGCCGCAGCAGTCTTGCTAGAAACTGTGTGCTACGTCGATGGAATGGAGTGTATACCCCTACTATCGGATTTTTATCCCCATAAATTTCAATTCACTTTTCGAGATTGACCAACAATAGTTGGCACGCGGGTCTTGCGGAAACGGGCGCAAAAGCCCGCCCCGCAAGGCTTGGCGGGCATCGAGCAAAAGGTGGGATTTACGGGGGCGGAACAATCGCGGCGCAACTTTTTCGTGCGCCCGCGATTTTCATGGCGCTCAAGTCAATGCACGAGACGCTTGATCAGACGAACCAGCGCATGCGGTGCGTTGCCCTTCTGGCAGTAGCCGTCGAAGCCAGCGCGCACGCCCTTCGTGCGCACGTAATCCTCGCCGAGCGCGGTAAACGCGATGATGCCGGCGTCGCGCGTCGGCGAGATGCGCCTGAGCACGCGCGCGGTCGCAAAACCGTCGTGCTCCGGCATGCTGATATCGAGAACGACGACATGCGGCACCCAGCCGTCGATTACGTGCAGCGCGTCGACGCCGCTCAACACGTAGCGCGTGTCGAGGCCATCGGCGGCAAGAGCAGCGGCGAGGCCTTCGGCGCTCGCTTCGTTATCGTCGACGACGAGGATTCGCCATCGTTGCACATCGACGTCGACACTTCGATCGGTCCAGAGGACGCAGGAGGGCTGAACGGCTGAATGCATGTCACGCTCGGAATATTCGTCTGAACGTCACTCAGCAGGTTTCGCGCCCGGAGACGACCTTACCGATTCCGGACGAAGCGTTCAGGTTTCGTCCTTTTTTGCCTTATGCGGCTTGGCGGCCGTCGCCGCTTCGCTTTCGCGCAGGCGGGCATTGGCCTGCACGAGCAAATCGGCATCGCGTTGCACGAGCGCGTGTTCGAGCGCGTCGATCGACTCCTTCAGCGCGGCTTTCTGGGCCTTTCCGAGCGGCGCCGGCCCCTTTTCGGCCACGCGTTTCGCCTCTTTTTCAAGGCGTTTGTACAGTTTCGCGCCGAACCGGCTGTCGATGGCTTGCTCGCGAAGCAATTCGCCGATCGTCGATGCAAGCCGCATCAGTCCGGCCGCGCTCGTCTGCGTGGGTTGATCGCTTTCGTCCTGAATGTCCACCGTGATCCTCCGTGTTGGGCAACCGCTCGCGGCAGGATGCCCGGTCGTCGCGCTAATCGTAACGGGTAAATATGACAGTCATATTGGCGCTTCAATATGCCCGATTTCCCCGGCATGCACAGCGATGAAGTCCGAAGCGCGGCAAATCAGGTGGCAAACTATCGTACTGAAAGCTTCCCGAACCGCACCACGACTCGCCAGTGAATCCTCGCATGAAAACCGCCACGATCCAGACAGCGCCCTATGGCTCCGACTTTTCCGGTCTCGTCTGCGGCTTTCGCTTCGTCGCAGATGAAGCCGGCGTGCCGATCGATTCCAACGGCGTCGTCGAATGGATGGCGCGGCAGGACACGGCGAAGGAATTCCTCTGGCTGCACTTCGACCTGGCGAACAGTTCGAGCGAGCGCTGGATGCGCTCGCGGCTCGACCTGCCCGACGCCTTCTTCGACACGCTGCGCGACGGTTCGCATTCCACGCGCATCGAGCATGAGGAGGGCGCGCTGCTCGCAGTCATCAACGACGTGATGTTCAATTTCGAACTCACGCCCGCGGAAATCGCGACACTGTGGGTCTACACGCACCAGAAACTGCTCGTGACAGCGCGCCTCAAGCCGCTGCGCTCGGTCGACACGCTGCGCGAATCGGTGCGGCGCGGCGAAGTGTTCCGCTCGCCGGCCACGTTGCTCATCCATCTGCTGCGCGATCAGGCCGACCTGCTCGTGCAGATCGTGCGGCGCACGAACGTCGAAGTCGACAGCATGGAGGACCGCTTTCTCTCGATGCGCGCCTCGCCGAACCGCTCCGACCTCGGCGCGATGCGCCGCGTGCTCGTGCGATTGCAGCGCCTGCTCGCGCCGGAGCCGGGGTCGGTGTTCCGGCTGCTCGCCCGGCCGCCGCGCTGGCTGCAACTGCACGACGTCCAGGACCTGCGCGACGCAACCGAAGAGTTTTCGCTCGTGCTCGGCGATCTGGCGGGACTCATCGAACGGATCAAGTTGCTGCAGGAAGAAATCGCCACGCGCATGGACGAGCAAAGCAACCGCACGCTCTTCACGCTGACGCTCGTCACCGTACTTGCGCTGCCAATCAATATCGTCGCGGGATTCTTCGGCATGAACGTCGGCGGGATTCCTTTCGCCGAAAATCATCACGGGTTCTGGCTGATGGTGCTGATCGTCGCGACTTTCACCGTGCTGGCGGGATGGTGGGCGTTCCGCAGGCGACGGAACACTTATTGATCGGGGCGCCCGCGGGCACGCTTGATGCGACCTTTCCTGATGTTCCCAATCAAGTTGTCAGGAGGAAAACATGGACAGGAACCGGATCGAAGGCGCGGCCAAGCAGGTGAAGGGGTCGATCAGGCAGGCCGTCGGAAAGATCACCGGCGATCGCGCCACGCAAATGCACGGCGCCGCCGAAAAGCTCACCGGCAAAGTGCAGTCGAAAGTCGGCGCCGCCGCCGACACGTTGCGCCACAAGCTGAAAAAGTAAGCGCACGGTTCAAGTTTCGACCAATCGTTCGAATCACAATCCCAGGTCGCTCAGGCCCGGATGATCGTCCGGCCGGCGTCCGAGCGGCCAGTGATATTTCCGCTCGGACTCCTTGATCGGCAAGTCGTTGATGCTCGCGTGCCGATGCACCATGAGTCCCGCTTCGTTGAATTCCCAGTTTTCGTTGCCATAGCTCCGATACCAATGGCCTGAATCGTCGTGCCATTCGTACGCGAAACGCACCGCGATGCGCGAGCCGGTGAACGCCCACAGTTCCTTGATCAGACGGTAATCGAGTTCCCGCACCCATTTACGCTGAAGAAACGCCTCGACGGCCGCGCGGCCGTTGACGAACTCCGCGCGATTGCGCCAGCGCGTGTCCTCGCTATAGGCCAGCGCGACGCGCTGCGGCTCACGGGTATTCCAGCCGTCCTCGGCGAGGCGAACTTTCAGCGTGGCGGATTCGAGATCGAATGGCGGGAACGGCGGTTTGGTTTCCACGGCATGTCCTTTTTGCAGGGCTGACTGAAAAGAAAAGGAAGAAGGCAGACAGGTTCGTCTACCGACGCACTCTAGCGCAGGGAGACAGACCTGTCTACAATCTCATTCCATGAACTCCACCGCTCTCACTGAACTCTCCGAACTCGCGCCATCCGAGCGCATTCTGCTCACCGCGCACGATCTGTTTTATCGCGACGGCATCCGCGCGACGGGCATCGATCGCGTGATCGCGGAATCGGGGGTCGCGAAGAAGACGTTCTATCGGTACTTTCCGAGCAAGGACGATCTGATCGTCGCGTTTCTCGAATACCGGCATCGAAACTGGATGAACTGGTTCAACGACGCGCTCCAGCGTCACGGCGCAGATTTGCCGGCGCTCATCCCCGCGCTCGCCGAGTGGTTCGAAAGCGATGCGTATCGCGGCTGCGCGTTCATCAATTCCGTGGTGGAAGTCGGCGGCACGCATGCGGACGCCGTCGAGGTCTCGCGCCGCCACAAGCGCGACATGACCGATGCGATCCGCAAGCTGCTGCCCGCGTCGCGCTCCGCCCGCGCGGACGCTCAGGCGCTCGCGATGGCGGTGGACGGCGCGATCGTCGCGGCGCAGTTCGAGGAATCGCCGGCTGTCGCGTTGAAGTCGCTTGCGCGGATCGTGCGGGCGATGAGCACGCCGCGCAAATAAAAAAGCACCGGCGCGAAGCCGGTGCTGAAGCGTTGCTGCAGTTTGCCGAGATTGCGCTGCTTATCGAGCGAGCACGACCTGCGCGATCAAGCCCGACGACGCCGCGACAAGCAAATAATCGGCGCCTACGCCCACCCAGTGATAGCCATGCGGAGGCTGATGCAGGCCATAGCCGCGCCAGTCGTCGACGACATACTGGCGGTTGTGATAATCGCCCGACAGGCGATCGCCCTTGTGCCAGTCGGGATGGCCGGGACCGGCGTCGGCGTGCATCGGCGGGCGGCCCATGTCGTGATGGTCGTCGCGATGCTGGTCGGGCATCGCGCCCGGATGCCCCGGCGGGACGTCGTTATTCGCGTACGGCTGATGGCCCGGGCCGCCATATCCTTCCGGCGCGCCATGCATCTGCTGCGCGAACGCCGCGCCCGTTGCAAGACTCAAACTTGCGCAAGCCAGCGCAGCCATGATTCGCATCTTCTTCATAGTTCCCTCGTGCACGTTCAAGATCGCCGATAAAAAGGTTCGTCCCGCATCAGCTTGGGGACGAATCGGTCGACGAGACTCTACGCGCTGGCCTCGGCCATTGACGTGAGAATGTGTAAGTGAGGCTTACGAAGTCTTACGGCGCGTGGCAACACTCGCATGTCGCGAAACGTCCATCGACCTTTCGATCACGCGCGCAAGCGTGTTGAACGCCGGCCCGATCTGCTCGTTCGGCACGCACGCATAACCGAGCATCAACCCCGGCTGGGCCGATGCCTGATCCATGTAGTAGTTCACGAGTGGCCGCGTGACCACGCCGGCATCGAGCGCGGCGGCCGCGACCGCGCAATCGTCGGTGCCGTCGGGCAATTCGAGCACGAGATGCAAGCCGGCTTCGTCGCCCCGCACGGCGAGCGTATCGCCGAAATGCGCGGTGATCGCATCGATCAGCAGTTGCCGCCGCTCGCCGTAGAGCGTCCTCATGCGGCGCACGTGCGAGGTCAGATAGCCGTCCATGATGAACTCGGTCAGCACGGCCTGCTGCATCAGTTGCCCTTCGCGATAAAGCTCGGCGATGCCCATGCGAAACGTATCGACGAGTTGTTCCGGCACGACCATGTAGCCCATCCGCAAGCCCGGAAACAGCATCTTCCCGAGACTGCCGACGTAGATCACCTGCCCGGCTTCATCGAGTCCCTGCAGCGACGCAAGCGGCCGGCTGCCATAGCGGAATTCGCTGTCGTAGTCGTCTTCGATGATCCAGACGTCATGCTGGCGCGCGAATTCGAGCAGCGTCCGGCGGCGCGCGAGGCTCATCACCATCCCGAGCGGATATTGATGCGACGGCGTGACGAGCGCGAGCCGCGGCGGCTGCTGCATGTCGCGTTCGAGCGGATTGAGCCCTTCGCCGTCGACGGGAATCGGCACGAGTGTCAGTCCCGACGACTGCAACACGCTCCGCACGCCCCAGTAGCACGGTTCCTCGACCCACGCGCGGTCGCCGAAATCGGTGAGCAGGCGCACGGCAAGGTCGATCGACTGATGGATGCCCGTCGTGATGATGATCTGGTCCGGCGAGCATTTCACCGAGCGCGCGACGCGCAGATAATCCGACAACGCGCGCCGCAACGGCCGATAGCCGCCGCCCGGCGCGTAGGTCAGCAACTCCGGACTGGCGCGCTTCCAGAGCCGCGCCTGCAAGCGGCTCCAGGTGCGCGCGGGAAACTCGGCGACGTCCGGCACGCCCGGCATGAACGCGCCCCACTGTTTCGGCGAAACGCCGGCCTGCTCGATCAGCCGCGCGCCGCGCCGCGAGAGCGCGCAGGGCTTGCGCGGACCGATGCCGCCGGCGGCCGGCGTGGCTTCCTGCGGCCGCGTGTCGGCGACATACGTGCCGCTTCCCGTCGACGAAATCACGTAGCCCTCCGCCGTGAGCTGGTCGTAGACATGCAGCACGGTATTGCGCGCAATCTCGAGGTCGGATGCGAGCGTGCGCGAACTCGGCAGCTTGGTGCCGGGCGCAAGCTGGCCGGTCAGAATGGCCTGTTGCATCAGGTCCAGCACCTGGCGGTACATCGGCTCGGCGTGTGCGCGGTCGAGCCGGGCGTGCAGCCAGTCGGAGAGGATGATCGTGTCCAAGCGGTTCCCTGGCCGGCGTGAATGGACCCATTTGAAGTGGTTCCACTGCGAATATTGAAATGGCTCCACATTGTAGAACCGTACCGGGCTATAGTTATCCCGCTCAGTGGAAAAAATTTCCGGCGCGACGCGGCCAGCGTCCCGGCCGCAGGCAATAACGGAATCGAAGGAGACACGGACGATGAAATCCGATCAGGTGATCGTCAGCTTTCGCGGTGTTCGCAAGACCTATGACGGCGAGACGCTCGTCGTCAAGGGACTCGATCTCGACATCTACCAGGGCGAATTCCTCACGCTGCTGGGGCCGTCCGGTTCAGGCAAGACCACCTGTCTCATGATGCTGGCGGGCTTCGAATTCCCGACCGGCGGCGAGATCTGGCTCGACGGCAAGCTGCTCAACAAGGTGCCGCCGCACAAGCGCGACATCGGCATGGTGTTCCAGAACTACGCGCTCTTTCCCCACCTGTCGGTGCAGCAAAACGTCGAATATCCGCTGACGGTGCGCAAGATGTCCGCCGCCGAACGCGCCGAGCGCACGCACAACGCGCTCAAGATGGTGCGCATGGAGAGCTTCGCGAAGCGCTATCCCGCGCAGCTTTCCGGCGGCCAGCAACAGCGCATCGCGCTGGCCCGCGCGCTCGTGTTCGAACCGAAGCTGGTGCTGATGGACGAGCCGCTCGGCGCCCTCGACAAGCAGTTGCGCGAGCACATGCAGTACGAGCTGAAATCGCTGCATGAAAAGCTCGGCGTGACCTTCGTCTACGTGACGCACGACCAGGGCGAGGCGCTCACGATGTCCGACCGCGTCGCGGTGTTCGACAAGGGCATCGTCCAGCAACTCGACACCGTCGATCATCTTTACGAAGCGCCGTGCAACGAGTTCGTCGCGAACTTCATCGGCGACAGCAACAAGCTGCGCGGCACGATCGAAGAGACGCAGGGCGATTTCTGCGATATCCGGCTCGCCGACGGCACGCGTGTCTCCGGGCTGAACGTCGCGAAAGCGCAGCCGGGCGCGCAAGCCATCGCGTGCATCCGGCCCGAGCGCATGAAGCTCTCCGCCGGCGCGCACCGGCCGGGCGCGAACGCGCTCCCGGGCGAAGCGAAAAGCCTCATCTATTTCGGCGATCACGTGCGCATGCGCTGCGGCGTGCGCGACCAGGACGAATGCTTCGTCAAGGTGCCGCTCGGCACCGAAGCGCTCGATGCCTTCGCGCCGGGTGCGCCCATCGCGCTCGAATTCGCGCCGGAGCACCTGCGCGTATTCGCCTGACAGCGGCGCCTGACACGGCCGCCTGAGAACGGTTCCCACCAGCAGTCCAGTTCATAACAGCAAGCAGAAGAGGAAACCAGATCATGAAGAAGTTCGCAATGTGTTCCATCGCGGCTGCGGCTGCGCTCGTGTGCGCATCGGGCGCAATGGCCGCCGAGCTGACCGTCGTCAATTTCGGCGGCGCGAACGGCAACGCGCAGAAAGTGGCGTTCAACCAGCCGTTCGAGAAGGAATCGGGCACCAAGGTGACGGCCGTCGAGTACAACGGCGAGCAGGCCAAGGTGAAGGCGATGGTCGAAGCGAAGCATGTGAACTGGGACGTTGTCGAAGTCGAATCCGGCGATCTCGGCCGCGGCTGCGACGAGGGCCTTTACGAGAAGCTCGACTGGTCGAAGATAGCGAAGAAATCCGACCTCGTGCCGGAATCGCCGGCCACGTGCGGCGTCGGCTTCTTCGTGTGGTCCACCGCCCTCGCCTACAACGCCGACAAGCTGAAATCCGCGCCCGCCGGCTGGGCCGATTTCTGGGACGTGAAGAAATTCCCCGGCAAGCGCGGCATGAGGAAGGGCGCGCGCTACAACCTCGAATTCGCGCTGATGGCCGACGGCGTCGCGCCGAAGGACGTCTACAAGGTGCTCGGCACGAAAGCCGGTGCCGACCGCGCGTTCAAGAAACTCGACGAACTGAAGCCGAACATCCAGTGGTGGGAAGCGGGCGCGCAGCCGCCGCAGTTTCTCGTCGCGGGCGACGTGGTGATGTCGACGGCCTACAACGGCCGGATCGACGCCGCGCAGAAGGAAGGCAAGAACCTGAAGGTCGTGTGGAACGGCAGCATCTACGACCTCGACTACTGGGCGATCCCGAAGGGCTCGCCGAACAAGGACCTGGCGACGAAGTTCATCGCGTATTCTGTGTCGGACAAGCCGCAGCAGGTCTATGCGCAGAACATCGCGTATGGCCCGGTGAACAAGGCGGCGATCAAGTCGCTCGACGCGAAGACCCAGGACAACATGCCGAACTCGCCGGCCAACGCGAAGAACGCGGTGCTGCAGGACATGGCGTTCTGGACGGATCACGGCGACGAACTGGAACAGCGCTTCACGGCGTGGGCATCGAAGTGATGTAGATCGCTGGCGCTTGGGGTTGGGGTTGGGTTGGGTTGGGGTTACACCGTTTGATGCGCCCAGGCTTCTATGGAACTTGTTTTCTTATTGGTTTATTGGCTCTGCCCCTGTCCGGGGCGGGACTCACTTTCTTTGCTGCTGCAAAGAAAGTAAGCAAAGAAAGCAGCTTCCCACCGCCAATTCTTGCCAGTCGCCGCCAGACTGTTCCTTCGGAGTGGTCCAACCGGGGGAGTGTCGTTAGCGGGGTTTCATCGTTGTTGGCATGTAGAAAAGGCGCGCACGTCGCACCGCGATAGGGAGTGGATCAGCAGTCATACATCCGTCCTGGCACTTCGTGCCCGACGACAGGTCTGCTAGCGGTGGTGAATTAAAGCATGCAGCAAGCACGAACGTAGGACGGTGATATAGCGATAGCGATAGCGATAGCGATGGGTGTTGGTTATGCCTGACGGGTGAGCGCGTAGCGCGAGGCCGGATGTATGACTGCTGATCCACTCTGTATTGCGGTGCAACGCCCGTACCTCTTCTACATGCCAACAACGATGAAACCCCGCTAACGACACTCCCCCGGTTGGACCACTCCGAAGGAACAGTCTGGCGGCGACTGGCAAGAATTGGCGGTGGGAAGCTGCTTTCTTTGCTTACTTTCTTTGCAGCAGCAAAGAAAGTGAGTCCCGCCCCGGACAGGGGCAGAGCAAATAAACCAATAAGAAAACAAGTTCCATAGAAGCCCAAGCGCATCAAACGGTGTAAAACAACACCCCCATGCGAAGTGCAAACGCAGCATCAACTCCCGATGTAGTCGAACAACGACATCTTCTGGATCTGCGAGAACGCCATCTGCGCGCCCTGCAGCGCGTTCTGCGTGAGCTCATACTGGCTGATCGAGCTAACGAGATCGATACTCGTCAAGTTCGAAAGATCGCTCGCGTTCTGCGCCGTCGTGGTCTGCATCGCGCTCTGCGTCGCCGTCACTTCCTGCTCGCGTCCGCCCACCGTCGCCTGCGCCGCCAGCACGTTGTTGAACGTATTCCCGATCTTCGTCGACGCCGTGCTCAACGCGTTCGTCAACGCCGCCTTCTGACCCGCCGAGTCGGTCGGCTGCTTCAGCGCGCTCACCAGGTTGTCGAGCGTCGTGAAGATGTCGGTTCCCGCCGACGCCGCCGGCCCCACCGTGAAGCTGTCGCCATCGGCCGGCGCGCCGTCGAGCGTCACCTGCTCGCCGCCCACGGTAATGGCCGTCTTGCCCGTATAGGCGACCGGCGTCGGCGGCGAGCCGTCGTCGGTCGGCGTGACCGTATAAGTCGTGCTCCCGTCCGATGGCGAAACCGCGAACGCAATCGTATAAACGTTGGCGTTGCCCGCGTTCGACGGGTCCGTCACGCTCACCGTGCTGATCGTGCCCGATCCCTGGTTGCCGGAACCGGCCGCGGCAACCGGGTCGCTCTGCGCCGGCGAAATGCTCTGGAAGATCGCCGGCCCCGTGTCGCCGACGTTCACCGTGCGGCTGTCGCTCAACTGCACCTGCCGCTGCCCGAGGTCGCCCGAATACGTCGCGCCAATGCCCGAGGCATTGTTCGTGAAGGGCACCGCGCCGGTCTTGAAGCCCGAGAAAATGTAGTTGCCGCTGCCATCGGTGGTATTCGCGAGACTCATCAGCTGGTCACGATAGCCCTTGATCGTGTTGGCGATCGAGGTGCGGTCGGCGTCGTTCAGCGACGCATCCCCCGCGCGCACGACCTGCGTCTGGATGCTCTGCATGACGCTGTTCACGCTGCTCAGCGTCGAGTCTTCCTGCTGCAGCGACGAAAGCGCCGCACCCTGGTTCGTCGCGTACTGCGTGAGCGCCGCGCCCTTCATGCTGAGCTGCACCGCCTGCGCGGCGCCGAGCGGATCGTCGGACGCCGTGAGCAGCCGGGTGCCGGAAGAAATCTGCTGGTACATCGACGCGAGCGTGGCCTGCTGGTCGCTCATCGTCTGGACGTTCATGCTGAAATACTGGGAGCTGGAAATGCGCATCGCGTTATCCCTCAGTTGAAGATGCCAAGCAGCGTCTGGAAAAGCGTCGACGCCGTCTGGATCACCTTGCTGTTCGCCTGATAGAGCTGCTGGTACTGCATCAGGTTCGCCGCTTCTTCGTTCAGGTTCACGCCCGATACCGACTGCTGCGCCGTGGTCACCTGGGTGAGCAGCGCCGTCTGCGACGTGCTCGCGCTCTTCATCTGGTTCGTGTCGTTGCCGATCTGGTTGACGTAGTTCGCGTACGAACTCGTGAGCGTGTCGGTGCCGCTGTTCATGCTCTTCGCCGACACCAGGTTCGCCATCGCTAGCGCGTTGCTGCCGTCGCTCGTGCCGCCCTTGTTCGGCGTGATGTCGAACTCGTCCTTGTCCGACGGCGCGCCGCTGATGGTCGCCGAGACGCCGTTCGACGTGACGGTGAGCCCCTTCGAGGCGTCGTACGGAATCGTCTGGCCGGCCGTCACGACGGAGGAATCGGCGAGCGTCACATCGACGTTCGAGGTGAAGCCGCCCTTCGTCGCGTCATACGTGAGGCTGATCGCGCTCGCGCTGTAACCCGGCGTCACCGTCGCGGACGAAATCGACGCGCTGCCCGCGTTGGCCGTCGCCGCCGTGGTGAGGACGGGCGACGCCGCCGCGATCGCCGCCGGATTCGTGTTCGACAGCGCGAAGCCGTCGAGCGCGGCGCGGGTCGGCTGGATCGTGAACGAGTCGCCGGCGTTCATCGCGCCCGACACCGTGATGTTGAGCCCGCCCAGCGTGCCGCTCGTCGCGGGGGCGTCGAAGCTGTCGATCGCCTTGCCGCTCGCGCGGTCCGACAGCGTGTACTTCGAGCCGTCGAACGAAAGCGTGTAGTCGCCTGTCGAGGGCTGGGTCGGATCGGCGAACGTGACGCCGACTGTCGCGTTGCCCGTGTTGCGCACGTTCGCGTAGGTCGTCGGGCTGCCGGCGGAGAACAGCGCGCCGCCGGGATTGCCGTTCAGGTCGATGCCGAGCGCGTTCTGCTGGTTCAGTTGGGCGGCAAAGCTGGTCGCGATCGCGCCGAGTTGCGCCTGCGCCGGGTCGAGCGTCTGGCTGCGGAAATTGAGCAGGCCGCCGACGGTGCCGCCCGACAGCGCCGAATCCGGGATGTAGTTGATCTGCGCGGGCGTCTGGGTCGCGCCGTTGGCGCTCTTGAACGCGATCGAGAGTTCGCTCGGATCGGACGCCGACGTGACCGCCTGCAAGCCGTATTGCGTGCCGCCGACCACGAGCGGTTGCCCGTTGCCGATGAACACGTTGTAGTTGCCGTCCGTCTGCATGACCTGCACGCCGACCATCGAGCTGAGGTTCTGCACCGCGAGATCGCGCTGGTCGAGGAGCTGGTTGGGCGGCTGGCCCTGCGCGCTCGCGATGTTGATCTGCTTGTTCAGGTCCGCGATCTGTTGCGTGTAGCTGTTGATCTGCGTGACGGCGCTCGTCAGTTGCGTGTTGACGCTCTGGCGCAACTGGTCGTACTGGCTGCCGGCGGTGGTGATCTGGTCGGCGAGGGTCTGCGCGCTGCTGACGAGCACTTGTCGCGCGGACGTGGTGCCCGCCGCGTTCGCGACCGATTGCATGCCGGAGAAAAAGCTGCTGATGCCGGCGCCGATGCCCTTCGTCGGGTCGCCGACGAGGTTGTTCAACTGCGAGATCAGCGTGTAGTAGGTGTTGGCCGCGCTGCTGGTCGACTGGGTGTTGTTCAGTTGCGTCGTCAGGTACTGGCTGTAGGAACGGCTGACGGTGACGCTCTGCACGCCGTTGCCGAGATAGCCCGCGTTCGTGTACTGGCCGGACGCTTCCTGATACTCGACCTTTTCGAGCGAATATCCGGGCGTGGAGGCGTTGCTGATGTTCTGTCCCGTCGTCGTCAGTCCCCACTGGGCTGCGTTAAGACCGCTGACGCCGATACTGAAGATGTTGTTGGACATGCGTGAATCCTGGTGAGGCGGCGTCGCTTGGCCGCCGCTTGACGAGAACTGCTCGGTATATCGGCCGCGTGCGCGGAAAGTTGAGGTTTTCGTGACCTGGCGGTGGGGCCGCTCTCGCGAGCGGGTATGCAAGGCGCGATGCAGCCATTATCGGGATGGTGGCGCTTGCGCAATCGGGGGAGAAAGGGGTGAATTTGGGGTTAATTCGGGGTTGGGGATGGGTCGCTGGCGCTTGGGGGCGGTGGTGTGCTGTTTACACCGTTTGATGCGCTTGGGCTTCTATGGAACTTGTATTGGTTTTGGTTTATTTGCTCTGCCCCTGTCCGGGGCGGGACTCACTTTCTTTGCTGCTGCAAAGAAAGTAAGCAAAGAAAGCAG
>NZ_FCON02000047.1 GCF_001544535.1 Caballeronia choica
TAGCTTGTTCTCATCTGCTAACAACGCTTGCACCGCCCAGTCCGATGACATCAGATTTCTGCCGCGCACACTCCTAGTAATAGGCGTGCCAGATCGGCCGGACGCTCAAATGGCACCACGTGACCTTCCGGGATCGACTTTCCACGGTTAGCTTGTTGCGCGATGTGCCGGCCTCGGGCGAAGAAGCTCTCTTCGGTTCCCGCTCCGGTCTCGATCACTGCAGGGTTCATTTCCCCTCCGGAACGCCGTCCAATCGCGAGCGAACTGGTCCTCGATGTCTTCGAAGCTGACGAACTCGACTGCCTTCCACTTGGCCGATGTAGTGCCGGTGGTGGAAGCAGTGCGCGTTGTCGTAGCCGACCACCCTTCCCTTGTCGCCCTGAAACAGCTCATGGTTGATGTAGGCGAGTTGTATCGCGGCACCTTGCCAGCGTTTTGTGTGTAGTTTCACCGAACACGAAAACCCGAAGCTAGCACCGCGTCCCGAAACGGGGGCAAATATCCGGACGGCTTGTCACTAAATTATTCATCGTTCAATTCGAGTACGAGGCGGTTTGCTTTGCGCTTCGTCGGTCCCGCCAAGATCGCGCCACCTCGATCTCATCATTCGCGCCATTAATAAAGAGCATTAGGAATCACACTTGGACTTATTGTTTTTGGCTCTCGATAAAGACGGCATGCGTTGCGACTGCTCGCACCGACATCAAACCGACCGTCCTCATGGAGAGCCCCATGTCCGAAGTCCGCTCCGCTGGCGTGCTGCCCCACGCCGAAAGCACGCCTCCCAACATGAAAAAGATCGCCGTGGCGAGTGTCATTGGCACGACGGTCGAGTGGTATGACCTGTTCGTGTTCGCTACCGCTTCGGCGCTCGTGTTCAACAAGGTTTTCTTTCCGGGATTCGTTCCGCTGATCGGCACGCTGCTCGCCTTCGGCACATTTGCGTCCGCGTATCTGGCGCGCATCGTCGGCGCGGCGCTGTTCGGCCACTTCGGCGACCGGCTCGGCCGCAAGTCGATGCTGCTCGTCTCGCTCATCACGATGGGTGTCGCCACCTTCGCCATCGGCCTTTTGCCGAATTATTCGAGCATCGGCATCTGGGCACCGGTGCTGCTGCTCGCGCTTCGGGTCATTCAGGGCCTTGCGCTCGGTGGCGAATGGGGCGGCGCCGTGCTGATGGCGGTCGAACACGCGCCCCCCAGCAAGCGCGGACTGTACGGCTCGTGGGTGCAGGTGGGTGTTCCCGCCGGCACGCTGATCGCCAATCTCGTCTTCCTGATCAGCAATGCCGTCATGTCCACCGAAGCGCTCCTGTCGTGGGGCTGGCGCATTCCGTTCCTTGCAAGCGCACTGCTCGTCGGTGTGGGTCTCTATATTCGCCTGAATACGTCCGAAACGCCGTCGTTCAGCAAAGTCAAGGAGGCCGCGGCACAAGTCAAGGTGCCGCTCGTCGAAGTGCTCACGAAGAACTGGAAGCAGGTGCTGCTCGGCGGCATCGCGACGATGTCGACCGGTACGTCCTTCAACCTCATCGTCGCCTTCGGCCTGACCTACGGCACGCAGACGCTCGGCTTCACCCGCAACGCGATGCTCGCCATCGCGCTGATCTCGTGCGCCGTCTGCATCGTGTTGTTGCCTGCGTTCGGGCGTCTCTCCGATGTCGTCGGACGCAAGCCGGTGATCGTCGGGGGCATCGTTGCGGAAGCGTTGCTTGCGTTTCCCCTCTTCTGGCTCCTCGACATGCGCGAATTCCCCTTCGCGCTCCTCGGCTACCTGTTGATGATGACCGCGTTCGCCGCGAACTATGGTCCTATCGCCACCTTCCTCGCCGAGTTGTTCGGCACGCAGGTGCGCTATTCGGGCCTGTCGATCAGCTACATGCTGTCGGGCCTCCTCGGCAGCGCTGCGACGCCGATCATCACGACGGCCCTGCTCTCCGCTACGGGCAAGGGTTCCTCGGTCGCGTGGTACATGATCGGATCGGCGGCGCTATCTGTCGTCGCGCTGCTGCTCCTTGCGGAAACGCTCAAGCGCGATCTGTCCGCGAAGGCCTACACGCCGAACGCCGAAGTCGGGCTTTCCTGATTACCTCTTCTCACGAACCATCATGACTCGGACTTTGGATCAGGACCTCGTACGTGCATTGGAAGCCGTCAGCTTCCCCACGCTCGGCCACTACCTCGAACACGGATTCGCCGACCACGGCATTCGCGCGCAGGTTGCAAGCGTGAAAGTCGTCGGCCGCGCGGTGACGCTGAAACTCCCCAGCCCCGATGCCATCGCCGTGAATCGCGCGCTGGCGGAACTGGTCGATGGCGACGTGCTCGTCATCGACATGAACGGGGACCACGCACACGCGCCGGTGGGCGCCGTGACCGCGTGCGCGGCACTCGTTGCGGGCGCGAAGGCAATCGTCGTCGATGGCGTCGTTACTGACGTGCTGGAATTGCGCGCGACCGGCCTTCCGGTTTTTGCGCGAGGCACGAGCCTTTTGACCACCAAGCGTCTCGATGCGGGCGACGCCATTTTCGGTGAGCCAGTGCTGTGCGGCGGCGTGTTCGTGCAGCCTGGCGATCTCGTCCTCGCCGATGACAACGGCGTGCTCTTTCTCGACGCCGGCACCGCCGCCGAAGTGATCGACAAGGCGCTTGCATCTGATCGCGCGGAGCCCACGTTGCTTGCCCGGCTGCGCGCGGGCGAGCCGCTTCGCGAAGTGTTGTCGTTCGCCGCCTCGGGCGAGCATCCGCGCAATTGATGATCAGGATAAGCACACGCGATTTGACGAACAACTCGCCGTCGACGAACACTACGTGCCCATCATGGAGAGATACTGAGCATGAAAGCAATACTGGAAGCGCATCCCGTGAGCGCCACGAAATCCGGTGGCGACGAATGGAAGTACCGCCGCGAACTCGCCGCGCTGTACCGCCTCGTCGCACACTTTCGCATGACGGACATGATCGACACGCACATTTCAGCGCGTCTGCCAGGCATCACACCGACGTTCCTGATCAACCGCTATGGCGTGCTCTTCCATGAGATGCGTGCCTCCGATCTGGTGAAGATCGATCACCTCGGCAACGTCATCGACGAGCGAGCGGCCGCCGATCCCGCGGCATTTCGCGTGAATGCGGCAGGCTTCACGATCCACTCGGCTATCCACATGGCGCGCGAGGACCTGCACTTCGTGATTCACACGCACACGGCCGCGGGGACCGGAGTGTCGGCGCAGGAGCATGGGTTGCTGCCGATCACCCAACACGCGCTCAAGTTCTTCGAGAAGCTCGGCTATCACGACTATGAGGGCATTGCCTTGAATCATGCCGAGCGCGAACGACTCGTGCGAGACCTTGGTTCACACAAGGCGATGATCCTGCGCAATCACGGGTTGCTTGCCGCAGGCGCCACCGCGGCCGAAGCCTTCCACGAAATCTATTTTCTCGAACGCGCGTGTCAGGCCCAGGTGCAGGCGCTGGCCGGCGGTTCAACGCTGCGAATTCCGTCCGTCGAAGTCTGCCGTCTGACGGCGAGCCAGTTCGATCGCGACGAGTCTGCAGAGATCATGGAAATGGCCTGGAACGCCGCATTGCGGCTGATTGACGACAGCGCATCCGACTACCGCTCCTGAACATGACCAAGCTCGTACTAATCAGCCGCGACTACGACATGTCGCACCTCGTGCCGTCGATCCTGCGCGCGGCGCCCGAACTCGATGTCGCCGTGCACGGCAGCCGCGACGCCGCCGATGCCGATGTCGCGGTCTGCTGGAATCCTCCAGAAGGCGCCGTGGCCGCGTTGCCGAAGCTCAGGCTCGTGCACAGCATAGCTGCGGGGGTCGACAACATCCTGTGCGATCCGAGCCTGCCGCGCGTGCCGCTGTGCCGTGTCGTTGATCCGCAGCACGCGCGCGGCATGAGTGAGTTCGTGACGTGGGGCGTCCTGCATTTTCATCGGCAGATCGACCGTGTGATGGAGAACCAGCGCAACGGCGTCTGGCTCCGATACGACCAGCAGGCTCCGTCGACGTGTTCGGTCGGCGTGATGGGGCTCGGCGAGATCGGCAGCCGCGTGGCGGGCGACCTTCATCGTCTCGGCTTCGCCGTGCGTGGCTGGGCGCGTCGCGCGAAAGACCTTGCCGGCATCGAGACGTTCGCGGGCGCGCAGGGACTCGAGCCGTTCCTGCGCGGCACCGATATCCTCGTGTGCCTGTTGCCGCTCACGGATGAAACGCGCGCCATTCTCGGGGCGCGGACGCTTGCCATGTTGCCCCGCGGCGCGAAGCTGATCCATGTCGGACGAGGCGAACACCTGGTGCCCTGCGCTCTTTTAAGCGCGCTAAAAGAAGAACGTCTGACGGGCGCGATTGTCGATGTCTTCCCGAACGAGCCATTGCCCGCAAGCGACCCGTTCTGGAGTGCGCCGAACATGATCGTCACGCCGCATATGGCGTCGGTCGCGAGTTCGGACACGATCGGCATGCAGGTCGCGCAGAACGTTCGACGGCTCGTGAACGGCGAGCCGCTGCTCAACGTCATCGACGTGGCGCGCGGCTACTGATCACACCGGAGCAGCGTGCCCGGCCTCCTGTTCGTCGATGAAGGCATGCAGCGCATCGAGGAAGGCGCTCTCCGCCGCGCTGAACTTGCGGTCCACCGACCATAACAGGTAGATGTCCAGATCGGCCACACCGTCTTCCGGTGGCAGCCGCTGGAAGCGTCCGTTCGCGACATCCTCGCGCACCACGTGCTCAGGCAGGCAGCCGATGCCGAAGCCCGCGAAGATGAAGCGCCGGACCTCCGACATGCTGGACGACGAACCCACGACGCGCTCCGTGAAACCCATCTCGTCGCGAAAGAAGGTCAGCGGCGACATGTGGTCGCCCACCTTGTCGCCGGTGAACGACACGAACTTCTCGCTGACCAGGTCTGATGTCTTCAGATCGGTTCGCCCGAAGAGTGGATGATGCTGCCCGCAAAAGAGCGCATACCGCTGGCGCAGGAACAGGCGGCTTTCGATCTTCTTCGGGACGGTGCGCCTCGGCGTGAGTCCGAGCGTCGCGGACTTCTGCTGCAGACTCACGACCACGTCGGCGGCGCGCATCTCCTGGCTCTCCAGCTCGATGCGCGGATAACTGCGATGGAAGCCTGCGAGGAAGTCATCATAGGCGGGAAAGTCGATGCCGCTCACGGTGGAGAGGCGCACCATGCCGGAGATGTCGTGATCGCGGTCCACCTCCGCGAGCGACAGCCGCGAGATCGTCCCGTACACGTCCTCGGCGATCTGCTGCACTTCGATGCCCGCCTGCGTCACTTCGATGCGCGGCCCGTGCCGGTCGACGAGCCGCATGCCGAGCTGATCCTCAAGCCGCTTAAGCGCCTGGCTCACCGCCGGTTGCGTGAGATGCAGGCGCGTGGCCGCGCGGCTCACGCTCTTCTCGCGTGCGATGGCGAGGAAGGTGCGCAGGAGATTCCAGTCGAGCCGGTCGTTGAGATAAGTCGCGGGCCTTTCCTTGCTCATCGCGCGCCTTGGGCAGGTGTCATCATTCGCCGAGTTTATACTGAAAATTAGCATTCGAAATTGGACTAATGATTTTGAATTCCCGATAAAGACGTCATGCGTCGCCGCGTGGTGCGGCAACTCAAAACTCGGGAATCAAAGCGATGTTGAAGATCGACGGAAAGCGGCTCTGGTCGAGCCTGATGGAAATGGCGACGGTCGGCGCGACGGCAAAAGGGGGCGTGCGGCGCCTGGCGCTCACGCAGGAAGATGCGGCGGGCCGCGCGCTGTTTTGTCAATGGTGCGTCGACGCGGGGCTTACGTTGAGCGTCGACCGGGTCGGCAACCTGTTCGCGCGCCGTGCGGGCCGGTTCGATTCGCAAGCTGCTGTGGCAAGCGGCAGCCACCTCGACACGCAGCCCGAAGGCGGGCGTTTCGACGGCGTCTATGGCGTGCTGGCGGCCCTCGAGGTCGTGCGGACGCTGAACGACAACGGAATCGAAACGGACAAGCCCATCGAGATCGTCGTATGGACCAACGAGGAAGGTGCGCGCTTCACGCCGGCGATGCTCGGCTCGGCGGCCTTCACGGGGGCGATGTCCCTCGATGCAGCGCTTGACGCGAGCGACCTGCAAGGCGTCTCGGTAGCGGACGCGCTGAAGGCCACCGCGTACGAAGGACAAAGAGCCATTCCGGGCACTGTTTTCGACGCCTACTTCGAAGCACATATCGAACAAGGGCCGGTGCTCGAGGAAAGCGGCGTGCCGATCGGTGTCGTGATCGGTGGCCAGGCGATCCGCTGGCTCGACGTGCGCGTGCTTGGGCAGGCAGCTCACGCCGGCACCACGCCGATGCCTTTCCGGCGCGATGCGCTCTTCGGCAGCGCGGAAATGGCGGCCGCGCTCGAGGCCATAGCCGTCGAATTCGCGCCGCAAGGGCTCGTGACGATCGGCGAGTTGTCGATCCGCAACTCGTCGCGCAATACGATCGCCGCTGATCTGTCGTTCACCGTCGATCTGCGTCATCCCGACGATGCGCGTATCGAGGCGATGGAAAGCGCGTTGCGCGAGCGCGTCGCGGCGATCGCGAGAAAGCGTGTGCTGACGGTCGAGATCGCGCGCCATTGGGTCAGCCCCGCGACGCCCTTCGATGACGGTTGCGTCGCGGCGGTCGCGCGCGCGGTCGACGCGCTCGACTATCCGCATCAGCGGATCGTGAGCGGTGCCGGACACGACGCGATTCACATGGCGCGGTACTGCCCTACTGCGATGATCTTCATTCCGTGCGTGGGCGGCCTGAGCCACAACGAAGCGGAAGATGCGTTGCCGGAGGACGTCAAGCGTGGTGCGGACGTGCTTCTGCACGCGATGCTGGAGCGCGCGGGCCAGTCGAATGTGGAGATCGGACGATGAGTCGTCTTCCCTTGCGCCCGCCCGCACTGCGACGGGCGTGGCTCTTTGTCCCCGGCGCCGACGCCGCCAGCCACGCGCAAGCGCTCGCTAGCGGCGCGGACGCGATCGTCGCGGATCTGGAGGAAATGACCGCCGCCGCTGATCGACCTTCGGCACGCGCGCTGATCATCTCGATGCTGCGAGAAGCCGAACGGCGCGGGCTCATCGGTGCGGTGCGCATCAACAAGCTGGAGAACGACGGCCATGCCGACCTGCAAGGCATCATGTCCGGCGCACCGCGTGCCGTGTTCCTGCCCCATGCCGAATCCGCGGCGCAGCTTGTCGCGCTGGATGAAGCGATCGCCAGCCTGGAACGTACTCACGGCATCCAGGAAGGAACGACGGAGATTGTCCCGACTATCGAATCCGCAAAAGGTCTGGTCGCTCTCGGGGCGCTACTGAAGTCGAGTCCGCGCATTCGCTGCTGCATGTTGGCGGTCGAAGATCTCGCGGCGAACCTGGGCGCTCGCCGCACGCCGCGCGGTCAGGAATTGCTCCATGCGCGTAGCCGCTTTTTGATCGAGTGCATCGCGGCGGACTGCGTGCCGATCGACTTGCCCTGCACGTATCGCTCGGCGACTGTACTCGCGGCCGACCTCGACATATCGACTCAGCTCGGCTTCACGTCGAAGTGCGCCGTGTCCGCTGGACAGGTCGATGCGATCAATCGGGCGCTGACGCCTTCAGACGACGACGCTACGGCGGCCGGCGGTCTGATCGCCGCTTACGAGGCGCAGATGTCGGGCCGGCCGATCGACGTGGCACCGTGGATCGACGCGCCGGACAAAAACAACGCAACGCGCCTGCTCAAGCGCCATGCGGCCATCCGGACGTTCGATGAAGCGATCAAGGCTGCCCAATCTGACAATCCACGCTACTGACAGCGCATCGGCGAGGGACGCGATTTTGTCGGCAGCCATGCCCCCCGTTCGCGACTACGACGCATCCAGATCGGGCGCTCGCCGCGCGCGCGATGCTTGTTCAAATGCGAAACCGAACCGAAACAGGTCAGGCTCGTGGTAAGGGAGCACGACCAGTTCCATTCCGACCGGCAGACCGGATTGCGCGAACCCCGCAGGCACGCAAATGGACGGCATCCAGGTTTGCGACGCTATCAATGTATTGGTCGGAAATGTGAGGGTATTCGTCTTGCCAGCCCGCACGTCGTCCTTCTTTGGGGGTAGAACCTGCACCGTTGGATAGCACAGCGCCTGGACATTGGCGTCGGCCATCACCTTCACGACCAGGCGCTGAAACCTGTCCCGCGCGGCGAGCTTGCGGTAATAGTTGGCGTCGTCCTCGGGATGTTCCGGGCCTTCGAAAACCGCCTGCAAGAGATCCAGTACCGGATGGAATTTTCCGTCCCGCCGAATTGCTTCGAGCGACCGATAAGGCATCGTCTCGCGCTCGGCGAGGAACGTGCTGATATCGGCGCGCGAGTGCGTCAGATACAACGACGTCTCGAGAATGCGCTCGAGCAGGTCAGGCACGAACACGTCGACTGTTTGCGCGCCCGCGCGGCGCATGTCGTCCAGTGCGCGTCGAACGACCGCGTTTACCTGGGCGCATTCAGGATTGGAGTCGTCCCCAAAGGCCTGCGTCAGAATCCCGATTCTTACCCCTTCAAGGCCCGCTGCATCGAGGTGGTCGGTATAGCTGCCCTTGTGCGCGGCGATTGTGTGCGCCACCGTGTACTCGTCAGCAGGATCGTAACCGACAAGGCTATCGAGCACGATCGCTGCATCCCTCACCGTGCGAGTAATGGGCCCGGCCGTATCCTGGAAGACGACGAGAGGCGACATGCCATCGCGGCTGATGAGGCCCGGCGTGACGCGTACGCCAACCAGGTTATTGAAACTTGCCGGCAACCTGATCGAACCGCCAGTGTCTTCGCCTATTCCGACGAGTCCCAGATTCGCCGCGACCGCGGCGGCCGTGCCGCCGCTGGAGCCTCCGCAATCGTGTTCGATATCGTACGGATTTCGGGTTTCCCCGCTGCGCGACGAGAAGCCGAACCAGGACGTCGCGAAATCGGGCATCGCAGTTTTCCCGAGAATCAGCGCGCCGGCAGCCTTGAGTTGTGTGATGGCGGTCGCGTCGTTTTCAGGAATGTAGCCCTGCATGGCCACGGAGCCGAACGACGTCTCGATACCCGCGGTTTCGATCTGGTCCTTGACAAGCACAGGCACGCCGTGAAGTGGGCCTTGCAGTCTCCCGGTCTGCCCGAATGCACTATCGAGCGCGCGTGCCTCGTCGAGTACGTTTGGATTGATCGTCACGATGGCATTGAGCTTCGGCCCGTTGCGGTCGATCGCCTCGATTCGACCCAGATACGCTTCGACCAGTGCCACGGCGGTCAACGATCCATCACGGAACGCGGTTTGCACTGACTCGATCGTGGCCTCTTGCAACAGGAATGTGGACATGGCGATGGTTTCCTCAAAATGGATGGTCAATTCCGTCAACTGAATTGGTGCAGAGTTCGTCAAAGCGCGCATCGATGCACGAGAGCGCCGGACGGCATGTGTCTGGAAGGAAGCGCCGCTTCAGCGCCGGTCGCTCGCCATTACCCCCGTCGCACGGCAATTCCATGATTCGACAGCTCGGCACGAACCGCCTTCAGGAGTTCCAGCGCTCCCGGCGTGTCGCTGTGCACGCAAACCGTTGCGAAGTCGATCTCGATGTCGTGACCAGACACGGTTTCGACGACACCGTCGACACATGCCCGAATGACTTTTTCAGCAACGCGCTGCGAGTCCATGACACCTACCTGCCGGGTAAAGACGATCGACCCGGAATCGTCGTAATCCCGGTCGGCGAAGAACTCGCAAGCGACCGGCTGGCCAGCGTCGAGGGCGCATCGATGAATATGCGTTCCGCTCATGCAAAATACAGGAAGCTCCGGATCGAGCCGCCTCATTGCCGCTATGAGCGACTCGGCAAACTGCTGGTCGGCGGCTGCGTGCATATACAGTGCGCCGTGCAATTTGACGTGCGTGAGTGCGACGTCGTGAAAATGTGCGAATTCGCGCAGCGCACCGACCTGATAGATGACGTCATGAACCAGTTCCTGTGCTGAAGCCCGAATGTTTCTGCGCCCGAACCCAACGAGATCGCGGTAGCCCGGATGCGCACCCACGCCGACGTCATGGCGCTTCGCCAGCGCCACAGTGCTCGCCATGATGTTGGGGTCGCCCGCGTGAAAACCCGTGGCGATATTGGCCGAACTGATCAGCGGCATGATGTCCTCGTCGACGCCTCCGCCGATCGACCATGCCCCAAACCCTTCTCCCATATCAGAGTTCAGGTCGATCCATTGCTTCTTCACTTTCAGTCTCCGTTCCTAGCATTAGCCGTCGCACCCAGTAACGATAGATGCTGACGCCACATTGAAGAAGTTCTTTCTTTATATATCCGCATATCTGATTTATTTATATCCGGGGCAGGAAGAAGTCCGCCGTTACTTTCCACGGTAAGCCGTCACGACACCTTGGCTATGGATCGGGGCTTATCTAAACCGAAAATCAACCCTCCGCGGTATTCGTTTATCAGATAATCACAAGGGGCCAAATTTCTTCACACCGTTGATCCGGGCCCTTATCACGCGCCAATGTTGAACCTTGGAGGTAACAAATGTCGCTGTCGTTTCGTCAACTCCGGTACTTCGTTGCGGCTGCCGAACTAGGGCAGCTGTCACGCGCCGCGGTGGAGCTGAACATCAGCCAGTCGGCGATCACCGTCGCGATTCGGGAACTCGAGGAGACGCTCGGGGCAAGGCTGCTGAACCGTACCGCCCAGGGCGTCGAACTGACCGACGTGGGCCGACGTTTCCTCAGTCATGCGTACGCGATACTCGCGAGCGTCGACGAGGCACTCAAGGTGCCTGACATCGAAAGCACGATCGAGGGAACGCTCAGCCTTGCGGCAAGCTACACGTTGCTCGGCTATTTTCTGCCCTACCACCTGCAACGACTGGCAACGCTTTATCCACGCATTTCGATCCGCCTTTACGAAGCGAGACGGGACGAAATCGAAGAAGGGCTGTTGAATAACCGGTATGACATGGGAGTGTTATTGGCCGACAACGTGACGAACCCTGAACTCTCGGTCGAACGGCTGTTCGCGTCGACGCGGCGGCTCTGGGTGCCCGCACAACATCCGTTGCTTCAGAAGCGAGCCGTGACATTCGCTGATGTGGCGAAAGAGCCTTTCATCATGTTGACCGTCGACGAAGCGGCGCAAACGGCCGCGCGTTACTGGCAGGACACGAACTTCCAGCCACATGTGATATTGCGTACGTCCTCTGTCGAGGCAGTACGGAGCATGGTTGCGAACGGTAGCGGGGTCGCGATTCTGTCCGACATGGTGTACCGGCCGTGGTCATTGGAGGGCAAGCGTATCGAAACGGTCACGCTGAAAAACGCAGTACCGGCCATGACGGGAGGCGTCGCTTGGTCGGGCAGAGTTGAACCGAGTACGCCGATGCAATTGTTTCTGGAGTATTTTCGACAGACGTTCAGTTCGCCCCATCTTCCATCCGCCGCGCTGCGCCAGGGACGGTCTGGGTCACGATAGCGTTAGTGGCGCTTTCGGGGCAATGCAACCTCCGCGGTGCCCTGTCAGGATTTCCTGTTATCAACCCAGCGCGATTGCAGGAACTGAGGATTTCTGCTACTGAAAGCCTTCGTGTCGCGCAGTGAGATGAATACCGGCGAGCATGCAGCTCACCGATCCCCCCGCCATCTCGATCGTCGGCACCCGAAGTGGCACGAGCCGTACCGAATCCTCGATAACAGAGCGTTGTCGCGGCGTGAGGGACGCCACGCCACGCCCGACATCGCGAGCACGCGTCCTTCGCTTCCTGAAAGCTCCAGCGCCGCCCCTGCGAAGTTGGCGATCTGCTCCGCGTCCAGCTTTATCACCTTCCTACCGCCCTCTTCCATGCGCTCGCCTATTTTCCTTCGGTTTCGATCACCTTCATAAGATCAAGGCACACAAGCGAAAACTCGGTCGCAATACTCATCATCACGTTCGTGTGATAAATGGCGCAGCCCTATTGGTGCAGCGTACTGAACGTTACGGGCTCAAAGTTGAAATGTGCGCAAAAGCGCTGCATCGCGATCGGATCGGAGCGCCGCGAGCATGCGCAGTAAGCGATGCGCGCGACATGGTCTAGAACCATTGCGCCGGTCCCTTCGAGGTAGACCCTCTCGTATTCGAAACCCGAATAGTCAAATACCTCTCGGAGCCGGTACTCGCTCTTCAGCATCTCGACGACGTCTGGGCGTCGCTCGCGCCGGCGGTTGATTGACTTCATCGGGTACAACACAATCCGCCCACCATGGTGGGTCGAGAACCAGTTGCTTGGAAATACGGAATCCGGCGTGCCGCGTTCGCCATCATCATCAAACACATGAGTTCGCACGCCTGCTCGCTCGAGCGCGTCAGCAGCCCGCATTACCTCGATATTCGCAGCTTCTGCAATGGCAGCCATTTCCGCGGAATTCTGCAGGTTAGTCGTACGCTGGAAGACGTTATCGATCGCAGTTTCCGGGTTCGGATAGAACCTGCTTGGACGGATCAGTACTACGGCGGCGGGCGCCTGACACGAGTGGGAGCTCATACAATTTCGATTGGCGAAGTTGGGACCTAGGAATGATTGCAAGCCGCTCGGTAACCGCTTAAGCAGGCAAATCCGGCAGTTGGGATGCGGGGAGTTCAGCGAGCTTCGTGAACTTGCCTCATCGAGCGGGTCCTCGGTCTAGCAAAAGCCTATTGTCCTGCGCCCTCGAGCCAACAGAAAGATCGCAGATTGTGCAAACTCGCGGCGAGCTTGCGCATAGTGCTTCCAAAGACGTGGCATTCTGTCGGTTGAACCCAGCTAGGCCGCCATCCGGTCAGTCAGTGAAACGGACGAGCCGCGGGATCTATTCGTCCACCGCACCGCCTTCGATCCCCGTCGTGCTCACAGCTTGTGCGTCGAGAGGAGGATGCTGGTCTCCGTGCCGGCGATTCCGTCAATCAGACGGATTGCTCCAAGCACGCGGTCGAAGTTCTCCAACGTATCGGCTCGCAACTCCGCGATCATGTCCCAGCGTCCATTGGTGCTATGGATGGTCGCCACGTTCGGATGTCCGCGAAGCACCTTCATCACGTCTTTCGCTCGATTACCTTCAACGGCAATCGTCATTAACGCGCGGATCTGATGCGGCTCGGCCGCCGGTTTCAGTCGCACGGTGTATCCAACGATTACCCCGGTTTTTTCGAGGCGAGTTAGACGGTTTTGGACCGTTGCCCGCGCAACGCGCAAGTGCTTTGCCAGCGTCACCACCGACATCCGGGCGTCGTCGCGCAGCAGCGAAATCAATTGCTTGTCGACATCGTCGAGATTAGTCACATTCCCACCGATATGAAGCCAGCGGCGCCGCTTTCTACCGCCCGGATTGGCATAAAGTCAGTCGTGGCTGTCATTCTGCTACTCAGCCCAGCAAAACTGCAACCTTTGCTAGCTTTTTGTTGGCTCGAAGAACGTGAATAATCTCTCCAGCGCTTTCGACACCGCAGCCAACAACAGCCTGGAGATCCGGTAATGACTTGCTTCCTGGACGTACCCGCAACCTATCGACTCGTCGCGGACATCGGCGTCCCGCGATTCTTGAAGGAACTCGCCGACACGATTCATACCGATTACCTTCGGTGGCCCGACTTTGACAAGTCACCACGCCTTGCCTGCCACTCGTCGGTTGGCGTGATTGAGTTGATGCCCGTCGCGGATTCAAACCTGTTCGCCTTCAAGTACGTGAACGGCCATCCCATCAACGCCGATCGCGGCATCCATACCGTGATGGCATTTGGCGCATTGGCGGACGTCCACACGGGCTATCCTATTTTCCTGTCCGAACTTACCTTGACGACCGCACTGCGCACGGCCGCTACGTCGGCGATGGCTGCCAAGGCGCTCGCCCGCCCCGATTGCCGCACCATGGCTCTGATCGGGAATGGGGCGCAGAGCGAATTCCAGGCGATAGCCTTTCACACGATGCTCGGCATCGAAGAGATTCGCGTGTTCGACGTCGATCCTCGCGCCACCGACAAGCTGATCGCGAATCTCGCGGGATTCCCACGGTTGCGAGTCGTGCGGGCAAGCTCGACCGCGGAAGCCGTGCGCGGTTCCGACATCGTCACAACCGTCACTGCGGACAAGGCGTACGCGACCATCGTCACGCCCGAGATGATCGAGCCCGGCATGCACCTCAACGCAGTCGGAGGCGACTGCCCGGGAAAAACGGAGCTGCACGCCGACGTGCTGCGCATGGCGACCGTCTTTGTGGAGTTTGAGCCGCAGACCCGCATCGAAGGCGACATCCAGCAACTGCCGGGCGACTTTCCGGTAACCGAACTCTGGCGCGTGCTGCGCGGCGAGGCAACTGGCCGGGTACGCGCCGACCAGATCACGGTGTTCGACTCGGTGGGCTTCGCGCTCGAAGACTACTCTGCACTGCGCTATCTGCATGGTCTCACGCAGGCCCGGAAGGCCGGTATTCAAGTCGCCTTGATCCCGCCTGCTCGCGATCCCAAAAACCTATTCGACGAGTTGGCAACATTGCACACAACCACGGGAGGCGCGATTGAGGTCGATTGCGAGGCCATGGCGCTGGGCCAATAAGCGTCGCCGATACCCAAGAACGACAACCATCCAATACGCTGTTCTATCTGACTTACATGAGCACTATTTCGATTCAGGCACCCAGCGCTGTAGTCGTCATCCGGCCGCACTGCTTCCATCCCAATCCCGAAACTGCGGCTGACAACACTTTTCAGGCCACAGACCGCAAGCAGAATACTGCGGCGCTTGCGGCCGCGGCGCGGAACGAGGTTTCGGACGCTGCGGCGGCTTTGGAGCGGGCGGGAGTACGCACCCACGTCTTCGACGATCACGGCGAAAATCAGACCCCCGACTCCGTGTTTCCGAACAACTGGTTCTCAACCCATGCAGGCGGTCATATCGCGCTGTATCCGATGCACTGCGCGAACCGCCGGCGCGAACGACGTACCGATGTCGTCGAGATGCTGAAAGCGCAATATCGTGTTCAGGACGTGATTGATTACTCAGGTCTCGAGTACGACGGGGTTTTCCTGGAGGGCACCGGTGCCATGGTGCTCGACCATGTCGCACGCGTTGCCTACACCGGTCGTTCGCGTCGCGCCGACCCCGCTGCCTTGGAGCGCTTCTGTACGCATTTCAACTTCGAGCCGATGTGTTTCGACACCGCTGACCATTCGGGCCGTGCCGTATATCACACCAACGTAATGATGAGCATCGGCACCGAGTTTGCGCTCGTAGGCCTCGATTTGATCACTAATGGGGCTCGCCGCGCGGAAGTTGAACAACGACTTCATGAAAGTGGGCGGGCCGTAATTGCGCTCGATCACAAACAGATCGACAACTTCGCAGGCAACGCGCTCGAACTCACGGGCAACAACGGTCGAGTGCTCGCGTTGTCCGAACGCGCGGCTGAAAGTCTGACGCAGCAACAACGCACACAGATCGAGCGATCCGCGCGCCTGCTTCCTCTTCGGGTCCCCACCATTGAAATGGCTGGTGGCTCAGTGCGCTGCATGCTCGCCGGCATCCATCTCGCACGACGCTAACACGAGTGATCGATCCGCCTCAATCAACACTTCACCTACAACATCCGATGACTGGAGAGAGACAAATGCGATTTTCGCTTAACGGACGTGTCCAATTCACGATCGCTGCCGCGCTTTGTGTCACATTGCCGTGCGCCGCACTGGCTGGCCAGGACGACATCGTAGTAAAGATCGGGCATGCTGCCCCACTGACCGGCGGTAGCGCGCACTTGGGAAAGGACGATGAAAACGGTGCACGCCTGGCGATCGAAGAGATCAATGCCGCGGGTCTGACAGTCGGCGGCAAGCGCGTCACGCTTCAACTCGTGTCCGAGGACGATGCGGGCGATCCGCGCCAAGCGACTCAGGTTGCACAGAAGCTGGTTGATGACAAGGTCGTTGCCGTCATCGGCCATTTGAATTCCGGCAACTCCATTCCCGCCTCTCGAATCTATAACGACGCGAACATCGTCGAGATATCGCCCTCGGCAACCAATCCAATTTATACACAGCAAGGCTTCAAGACCACCTACCGGTTGGTTGCAACCGATGCACAGCAAGGCCCTGCCCTCGCCGACTATGCATCGAAGGTACTAAAAGCAAAAGCCGTTGCGATCATCGACGACTCCACCGCGTATGGACAAGGACTCGCAAACGAGTTCGAGAAGCGCGCGAAAGCGGTTGGCATCAGCGTTGTCTCGCACGATGCCGCAACCGACAAGTCGATTGACTTCCGCGGCATTCTGACAAAGATCAAGGGTCAGCGCCAGGACGTCATCATGTACGGAGGTATGGACGCGACGGGCGGTCCGCTCGCCAAACAGGCGGCCCAGCTGGCAATCCCCGCAAAGGTGCTCGCAGGCGACGGGGTTTGCACACCCAAAGTGGCAGGGCTCGCGGGCTCCGCGAGCAAAAATATCATTTGCTCAATCGCTGGTTTGCCGCTTGAAAAGATGGAGCGCGGCAAGGATTTCGAGAAGCGGTATGTTGCGCGCTTCAATCAGCGCATCGAAGTCTACGCGCCGTTCACCTATGACGCGGTGTACATTATCGCGGACGCGATGAAACGCTCGGGATCGGTTCAATCCAAAGATATTCTCAGGGCGATGCCATCCACCTCGTACACGGGCATCATCGGCACGACGCAGTTCGATGCCCATGGCGACCTCAAACAAAGCGCGATCTCGCTCTACGAGTATGTTGACGGAAAGCAGAGCCTACTCGACGTCTGAAGATGTGAACGCCGAGCTGAATGCTTCAGACCCAAGCGCAAGCCGACGGCGCCCGCTCGGTCAATTGCAGCGGTGTCGTAGGTTGGGCTAACGCTGCTTGGCGAAGTTGTCGACCGGTTCCAGGCGCGTATGCCCTAGGTAAGGATAGAATTCTGTGAAGGATTGGCGACGGTATCTATACCCCGTTTGCGCGATGGAACACTCGATCTCTCGATTGGGCGAGCCAGCCCGAGGACGAAGACGGACGAATTCAACCGTGTACCACTGTTTCGTACCGGTTATGCGATAGTCGGCCGTGCAGGCCATCGCCTGGCTGGCGGCCGCTCGCTGCAGGAACTAAAGGATGCCGAATGGGTCCTTGAATCGCGACTCTTCCGTCGACGACCTCGCTTCGGACAACGCGTACGCCGAATACTGCCGGGCCTCCGAACCGCGTATCTATATATCGCATTCCAGCGGAATCGCGCTCGGGCTGGTCGCCAACACATATATGTTGACGCTCATGCCCTGGCCGCTCGCCGAACTGCTCGTGAGCAGGGAACGGTTATCCGTCTTCCCGCTCGTCGACTCCATTGCGGAAGCGGAGATCAGCCTCATCTAGCGGCGCGCCGCACCGCTTAGCACCGCGGCGAAATGCTTTGTGGAGTGCCTGACCAGCGTGATCCGCACCTCCATGACGTCCGACGATCCTTTCAAGCGCCGTGCCTGCTGTAGGCGGTACGCGCGGCCAACCCGCGATCAGGAATCGAAGTCCACTTCCAGCACGAGTCGGCCACGGGTGACCTGCTTAGTTTCGAGTGCGCGGTGCGCTGCTGCCGTATCGGCAATGGGGAACACACCGGCAATCGCGGGCCGAAATATCCCCTGCTCCGCAAGTTGCGCGACCGCGAGCAGAGCCTCGCGCTGATCGTCTACTGTCGCGCGTGTGACCGTCACGCCGAATTCCACCCCCCGGTCCACTATGGAATCCGCGGTCAAATACACAAGGTTTCCGCCACGTCGCAAGATAGGATAGGAGCGCGCATGCACGGCGCCGCCGATCAGGTCGAATACCATATCCTGGTCGCGCAGCGCGCTGAAATCGTCGCGATCATAGGCAATCGCCCGATGCGCACCCAGACCCAGCACGTAGTCGACGTTGTCGGCCCGGCACGTGGCGCTCACGTGAGCCCCCAGATGTCGCGCGAGCTGCACCATCAAGCTTCCGACTGCGCCCGCCCCGCCGTGAATCAACACATGCGCATCGCGCGTGACATGCGCCGCTCGCACCACCGCACTCCATGCGCTAATGCCGGGCTGTAACAGCACCGCCGCCTGGTGATCCGACAAATTTGCGGGTTTCAGCACCGCGCGTGCCGCGGAGCAAACGATCATTTCCGCGCAAGTACCGCCGCGAGTCAGATCAGCCAGTACGCAGACGACGTCGCCGACCACCAGTTCACGCACCCCTTCGCCCACCTGATCGACGACTCCGATACCGTCCCGTCCGGGAATCATCGGGAACGCGAGCGTGAAATGTTGCTGGAGCAATCCGGCCCTGAGCTTGGTATCGAGAGGCGCGACCCCTGCCGCCCGCATCCTGACCCGGACATCGCCTGGCCCGACGACTGGATCAGGATGCGTCACGCGCTCGAGCACATCGGGACCTCCATATCGAGAATACTGTATGGTCTGCATGAGTGATTTTTCGCCAATAAATAGTTACTTCTGAAAGATTCGCCGTGGCTACCGGCCCCTGATCTTTCAACGCGTGCACGGCGCGGCATTTCATCACGGGTATGCCGAGCGGCCTCGTCTTGCCGTTTTCCTTCAGAATAAAAGCCCTCCGAAGTGGAAGGGGCGATGCGACACAGCCAGCTAACACCGCAACATTGTTTGCAATCCGGGAGGCGTCCCGACAAGACGTTCCCTACAAATAAGGAAAGGCTCATCCGTATCGATTTGCAACAAGGCCTTAGTCTGGACGAGGCCTGGCGAAGTATGGGCATGACTGATCGAGTGAGACGGCCAGGTTAAACTAGCAAGTTTTCGGAAATGGCCCCAAAGACTCGAGATGCGCTTGTTCAGTTCGATTCTGCGACAGTCCGTTCATGGCGGATACGGTTGAAAAAGTCGCTCCGTGGATTTTTGAACTCGGTCGCAAGAAAATCGACCTCTCAGATCGGCCTACGAACCGCTCGCGAACACCTGTCAAGGGTAAGAAGGCCCCTGAAAGACCTCCCGACAGAGACGGACAGCGACTTTTTCAACAGTACCCGCAATTAGCCGTCAGTCCGAAATTCCACGTGACCTCCAAGCCGGAGAAATTCGCCGGCACAGCGATTATCGGGAGGCCAAGACGGTCACTCACGGCTTTTGCAGTATAGAACGAGACCCACCGCCGAATACGAGCAGTCTGTCTGCATCGCCAGGGACGGCCTCGAAACGCTGCGCCAGAGCACCTGAGCTGACGAGCAGAAAGCGACCACGCCCATCGCTCGCAGATTCTTCGTCAGCCTGAGGATCAGCGACGCCTTCACATGACGCATGGTGTGCGTGCCGTAAGCGGGGTCATCGATCCCGATTGACGCACTCCAGCGAAGTCTTGACAACATGCTGCGGTTCACCCTCAATGGCACGAACACTGAGATCGTGATGCTGCCCTACACATGGGCAAGCTAAACATTCCGCACAGCATGCGGATGAGCACACACAGTGCGGGGAAACTCGCGCATACGGTCTGGCGGCGGCGCAGCAACGCGTGACCGCTACCCAACCGGTCTGTGGCAAAAGCGCGTCAGGTTGCGCCCACGCTCACATCCAACGTGCGACTACTGCGAAGCACCGTCAGCGAGCCGCGCGCGGCGACGCCGATCGAGCACGAACACTGCAGCAAACGAGATCACGTTGGCCCCTAGCAAGTACCACGCAGGCGCCATCGGGTTGGGCGTGATCGTCGCCAACCAGGCCACCACCAGTTGCGCCGTGCCCCCGAAAATCGTCGTCGGCACGCTGTAGCAAATCGACACGCACGTGCTGCGCACGGCCTGCGGAAAAATTTCGGGAATTACGCAAAGGTGAAACGGCGACATCAGCACGCGCAGCAAGGTCAGAAACGCGACCATGCCGAGAAAGACGCTGCCAGTGCCCGCGTGCAACACCCAGGCGAACATGGGCAGCACTGCGAGAATCGACAAGAACTGTGGAACGACCAGCATTCGGCTGCGGGGAAATCGGTCGAAATAAATCCCCGCGCTCAGCGACGCGACAATGCCAACGCCGCCCGTGACAAAGCCCACGAGCATCGACGTCGAAGTCGGCAGATGCAGCACGCGCATGCCATACGTGGTCATGTAGTGGCCGATCACATACACGGTGATGGTCGGGCCGATCAGCACGCAACAGGCGAGCACCAGTTCCGATAGGTGCGCATCGACGATGCCGCGCAGCAGTTCCCGATTGCTCTTCACCGCGTGCTCGGCATTGAGCGTCTCATGCAGCCGGCTGCGGATGTAGATGCCGAGCGGCGCGATCAGCAGTCCGAGCATGAACGGAACGCGCCAACCCCATGCATTCAGTGCGTCCGCAGACAACACCGATGACACCGTGTAGCCCACCAGTCCGCCCATCAGCGCGGCGATGCCCTGCGTCGCGAGTTGCCAGCTCGTATAGAGGCCGCGGCGGCCCGCCGCCGCGGTTTCGAACAGATAGGACGTGGCGGGGCCTGCTTCGCCTCCGGCGGAAAGTCCTTGCAGCAGACGCCCAGCGACAACGAGCAAGGGCGCGAAGATGCCGATGTGCGCATAGGTCGGCGTGAACGCGATGATCGCGGTGCCCAAAGCCATCAGGCCAAACGTCAACGTCAGCGCCGCTTTGCGCCCCCGCCGGTCGGCATACGCGCCGATAACCACCCCACCAAGCGGACGTGCGATGAAGCCGACGCCGAACACGGCAACGGACGCAATGACTTGTGTCGCCGGCGAAAACGACGGAAAGAACGCACGACCGATGAATACCGAGAAGAATGCGTAGACAGTGAAATCGTAGAACTCTAGCGCGTTGCCGGCGACAACTGCCGCGACATCACGCATGGATGGCGAAGCGCGAACCTCGGATCGCCCCACGGGCGCTGCCTGGGTACCAGCGGAAAGTTGCGGCACAAACTGTCTCCTATTTTCTCGAAGTGCTGACGACCCGTGCCGTCCGCGTGAAAATAGTGATATTCGGCATGGATACTGTCAACGCAACGCCAAAATTCCTCACGAAAACGAGACTATGGCGCAACTCTTGCATAGTGAGGCGAAGGTGGCTGTCAGTGTGAATTGGCGGAGCGCCTCGCGATCCATGTGACCGGCCTGTGCCGCACAGCGCCGGTTGCGAGCGAACGTCTTTCTATATGTGATTGTGGGCAATCACGTTCGATTCAGCGATGCTCTCCCGCCATCGCGCGACGGACGTTGAAGTTCACTGGACGCACCGTCACGCATCTGTTAGATCACGTCGCGAGTAGCGCTCCTCTGTACTCTCCTGATACGTCACGCCAATTACGCCGCGAGCCGATTGTTTCACGCACAACTGAAAGTGAACAGCACCACCGAAACAGTCCTTCCTCTTGTCATCATCACGCAATACGCTAGAAACAGGCGGCGTCGACAACCCGTCCATTTCCCTCATCGCATGTGCTGTGGGCGCGTGCAACAATCCCAGGAGCCGTAGTGAAACATATTGCAAAAGTGGTGGAACTCGTCGAGTCGAAGAAGGACGACTACATCGCGCTGGCCAACGACATATGGTCACTTGCCGAAATGCGTTATGCCGAATTCGAATCGGCGGAACGGCACGCGTCAGCGATCGAGGCGGCCGGCTTTACTGTCACGCGTGGCGTCGCCGGCATGCCGACGGCATTCATGGCGCAAGCCGGCAGCAGTGGCCCCGTGATCGGCTTTCTCGGCGAATACGACGCGCTCGCGGGCCTGAATCAGGAGAGCGGCGCCACGGCGTGCCGGCCAGCCGCGGACGCGGCGAACGGCAACGGCCACGGTTGCGGCCACCATCTGCTCGGCGCCGCATCGCATCTGGCCGCCGTCGTGGCGCGCGACTACTTCGCGGCGCATGGCATCGAGGCCACCGTTCGTTTCTACGGCTGCCCCGCGGAAGAAGCCGCGGCGGGCAAGACCTTCATGGCCCGCGCCGGTCTCTTCGACGATCTGGATGTCGCGTTGTGCTGGCATCCGTCAGTGGCCAACTCCGTCTTCATGAACGCGACGCTGGCCAATGTTCAGGCATATTTCCGATTTCACGGAAAGGCATCTCATGCCGCGCTCGCGCCGCACCTTGGCCGCAGTGCGCTCGATGCAGCCGAGCTGATGAATATCGGCGTCAATTATCTCCGTGAGCACATGCCCGATCAGGCTCGTGTCCATTTCGCCTACATCAACTCCGGCGGCATATCGACGAATGTCGTGCCGGCTCTTGCAGAGACGCTTTATACGATCCGCGCGCGAACGAGCCCCGAAGCGATCGAACTGTTCGAGCGCGTGAAGCAGATCGCCGAGGGGGCCGCACTGATGACAGGCACGCGCGTCGAGATGTTGTTCGATAAGGCCTGCTCCAACGTGCTCCACAACGACACGCTCGACACGGTGCTGGATCGGAACATGCAAGCTATCGGTGGCATGAACGTGACGGCGAACGAAGTCGCTTTTGCCACGGAGATTCAGAAGACCATCAATCCGGACGATCTTGCGAATGCGTCGCGGCATTTCGCGGCGGCGCTGCGCGATCCTCGCCCCATCATTCCCGAGATTCTGCCGTATCGCCCAGATGCGGAACGGCCCGTTACGGGCTCGACGGACGTCGGCGACGTGAGCTGGGCGGCGCCGACGACGCAATGTCTGACAGCCTGCTATGCATGGGGTACGGGCTTTCATTCATGGCAGATGGTTTCGCAGGGAAAGCTTTCGCTGGCTCACAAGGGCATGCTGCTCGCCGCGAAAACGCTTGCCGCCACCGGCATCGACCTCGCGGGACAACCCGAGATCTTGCGCGCTGCCCGTGAAGAACTGCATCACAAACGCGGCATGAAGCCGTATCAATGTCCGATACCCGGCGACGTCACTCCGCCGCCGGCACGCGCTGCGGGCACACCTGCACATGTATCGCAAGACGTGACCGCCTGAGATCACTTCACAGTCGATTGCTCAATTGGATAGCTTGCCTCACGCGAACGCGTGGGGCGATGCTCTGTTCAGAACGCTCGTGGCTCGATTAGAAGCGCTTGCGGATACCGATCGCAACCACGCTTTGATCATCGCCTGGTTGGCTCAACGAGCCGTTCGCCAGCGTGGCGATTGCATTCTTCTGGTTGACGACATAGCCGAGGCGCACATAGAGGGCCGTCACTTTCGACAGGTTGTAGTCGTAACCAAGCCCAAGTGCCAAAGAGTTCGATGCGGACCTGCCCGCGACATTGCGATAGACGGCGGAGAACTTGATGTCATTGGTCCCCTGCCGCGCATTCACGCCGATCATGTGCGTCGTGGCAACGTAATAGTGCGCGTAATCCGGGACTGTCATATTGAACTCGTACGACAGCCTAACGGCGCCAAAGTCGTACATTGCGCCGGCGCCGAGCCACTTGTTCTTCACCGAAGGCAATGCCGCCGTCGGGTCCGTGTGGATGACATCGTAGAACACACCGAGATACAGCGGCCCGTTCAGGTATTCCAATTGGGCGCCCTGAAAGTAGCTTTCCGGATAGCCCGGGGTCGTGACGCCGCGCGGCGCGCCCATTACTTCGAACTGGAAGCCGCCAATGACCGGCGTCATATACGCGACCGCATTGCTGATCCGGGAGTCACCGATCGTCGCCGCGGTGCCGAGGTCCAGGCTGAGCGACGCCAGCGAGGCATATGGAGAAAACGCGCCGACGGCGTAGAACGGATCGAGCGAAAGAGAGAGCTCGGTCGGATACTGGCGGCCCATTTTGATGCGCCCCCAGTCGTTCGAAATGAGTGAGATATTCGCTTCCCGACTGAAGAACGTACTCTCGTTCTGCGCCGTGGTGCTACCCGCCGTGCCGTTCGTCAGCTTGAGGGCCGACTCCAGGTTAAAGCGCACGTAGAGTCCGCCGCCTAGTTGCTCGACACCAAGAAAACCGAATCGCGACGTCGCCCCTGCGCCACTTTCCATGCCCAGAACTTCCTTGCTACCCGCATGGCTGTATTGCAGGCCGGCATCGGCGACGCCATACAGCATCGTCCCGCTCGTCCCCACGAACGCATCTGGCACAAGAATCTGAAATGACTCACCGGCCCATGCATGGGATGCGCAAAGCAGTTCCGCGACGACTAATGCGGCGATGGCCCTTCTGAATTTTTTCATTTTTACGTAGTCCAAACAAATTGAAAGATAAACAATCACTTGAAACAAACTTTCCCGCAGCCAATCAGATCCCGTTCACGAAGGACGTGCGCATCGCAAAGTGCTTCGCGCCACCGAAGAACGCGGGAAAGTTCTGGTTATCCGCCCGCATCCGCGCGCGCACGGGCGACTCGAGCGCGCGCATCAACGCGTCGATCGAAGGGAACGTCAATTGTTGCGCTGCATGTACGAGACGCGCTCGAAAGGCATCGCGTCGCACCAGTCAAGACGGGTGAAGACCTGCACCTGCATCACGTCGGGATAGTCGAGCATGATTTGCGGATGGTGGCTGACGTAGTAACGCAGCCATGCATTGAAGTCCTCCGCCTGCGCGGGGTAGTGCACGAGGTAGCTGTATGTTTCCTCGCTATCGGCGTGTGGCGGCAAGTGGCCGAGCGGCCGGTAAGTCCGCGTGAGCATGGCCTGCTGCGTCATCTGCTCACCCGCAACATGCCGCCACAACGCGGAGCCGGCGAAATTGAGCAGTCGGCCTCCGGGCATCAATGGCGACTCCAGCGCCTCGATCGAATCTAATACGAGTCTCATCGCGGCGCGCGGCGCGGCGCCGTCGCGATGATAAGTTTCGACGGCCGCCGGCCTGTGCAATTCGGCGCAGCGCAGAAGCGGAATCCGCGCGAGCTCCGCGCGGAACTCGGCAAAAGCGTCGGCCTCCGCCGGCGACGTGTGTTCCCGGGCGGTCAGGAAGTAGGAAATCATGGTTACGTTAGACCTTCCGATGTTCGGTTGACGGCTGCTTCGCCTTTCGCACGGGCGGTGCCTGCACGCCGGGAGGAATCGGGCTGACGTAGGAACGCCCGTCCGTATGAAGTACTAGCTCAGCCTTCGCGGCCCCGAGATGCGCGGGGTCGAGACACAACTGGACCGCCGTGTCTGCCATGACCTTCGCGGCGTGCACCATGCCCTTGTGCGCAGCCGGCAGCTTGCCCTGCGCGACGAGCTGCCACGTGTGCATGTTCGTGCCGATTGCGTAGCACGCGCCGAGATACTGCGCCGTCGGCACGATCCAGCTCACATCGCCGACGTCGCTCGAACCCGTCAGCGTGCCAGGCTCATCGTGCAGCACAAGTGCGCGCACGCTCAGGCCACGTTCGTTCGGATCGCCGCGATACGACTCGATGCACTCGTGCAGATCGGCGTCGGTAATCCGCTCTGTCAGTTCGCTCGCGAATGCCTGGTCGACTTCGTCGAAAGGCGGTGGCCCGAGCGTTGCGAGCGTCTCCATCATCAATCGCTCGATCACGCCGTTGCGCAGCACGCTCGAACATGCGCGATCGAATTCGATCCTGACCTGCGTATCGGTCATCAGCGCCGCGGCGCGTCCAATCTGCTCGACACGGGCCGCCAGTTGGCGGGTGTCGTCGAGATCGGGAGACCGCACGACGTACAACACTTCGGCATTAGCCTGCACCACGTTCGGCGCGTATCCGCCAGCATCGGTGATCGCGTAATGCACCCGCGCATCCGACGGCATGTGCTCGCGCATGAAGTTCACGCCGACGTTCATGAGTTCGACGGCGTCCAGCGCGCTGCGGCCGAGATGCGGAGACGCGGCCGCATGAGACGCGATCCCCGCGAAACGGAACGCCATCTGAATGACGGCAAGGGACTTGTACTTGAATACGCCTGAATAGGGACCCGGATGCCAGGACAGTGCCGCGTCGAGGTCGTCGAATGCATTTGCACGCGCCATGTAGGTCTTGCCCGCACCCCCCTCTTCGGCGGGACACCCGTAATAGCGCACGATGCCAGGCAACTGGTGGCGCGCGAGATAATCGCGCGTCGCGATCGCCGCCAGCATCGCGCCGGCGCCGAGCAGGTGGTGGCCGCACCCGTGACCATTCGCGCCCTCACAAGCCGGCATCGGCTCGACCGCTCCTGCGACCTGGCTCATCTCAGAAAGCGCATCGTATTCACCGAGAAAGCCGATGATGGGACCACCCTCTCCGCACTGTGCGCTGAACGCCGTCGGAATGCCGCCGACATTGCGCGTCACATGGAATCCTTCGCGCTCAAGCACGGCGAGCTGCTCTGTAACGGATTGAAACTCCTGCCAGCGTGTTTCGGCGAGCCCCCATATCTCGTCAGAGAGCCGGATCAAACCATCCTTCTTCGCATCAACGAGAGCCGCTATTTCCGCCACGCGCTCATTCGACAACTGACTCACGATTGCACTCCTGCGTATTGCGATGGAAAGGCGCCGCGCAACGTGCCACGCCGGCGCGTATCACCGGCGGCTGCGGCGACGGGCGGCTCGACATCGGACGGAATGGGACACTGGTACGCCGCGTCGGCCAACTGCTCCTGTAGCGCCCGTTTCGCGGCGGCGAGCGTGGCCGGATCGTGATACAGCGCTGCCGCCGTGACGGCCAGCACCTTGGCGGTATGCGTCATTCCCTTGTGGGCAAGCGACGACTTGCCCTGCGCGACCAGTTGCCATGAATGGAACGGCGTGCCAAGCGCGAAGCATGGCACGAGGCAACGGGCCGTCGGCACCACCCAACTGACGTCGCCCACGTCGGTCGAAGCGGCCAGCACGGGCGGCATCAGGTCCGCTGGCAAGACAGCGTGGTGGAGTTCGCCCTTCAGATGCGCAGCACCGAATATGGCGAGGCTCGCGTGCGCTTCTTCCTTCGAAATGGCTTGCTGCATCCGGCGCGCGAAAGCCCGGTCGTCGTCGTCGAACGGGACGGGTCCGAGTGCCTGCATGCGCGCATACATCAGATCCGATAGCACGGGATTCGGGCGCATATTCGACATCGCCTTCTCGACGCGCACATGCATCGCCGTCTCGGACATCATCGCGGCGCCCTCGGCGATCCGTAGCAGACGCGCATGGATCGACTGCACGACTTCAAGCTCGGGCGCACGTATCTGGTAGACGACCTCCGCGCGAGCCTGCACGACGTTCGGCGCGCGGCCGCCTGTATCGTGAATCGCGTAGTGCAGGCGCGCGTCAGACGGAATGTGCTCGCGCAAGTAATTGGCCGCCACGTTCATTAATGCGACCGCGTCAAGCGCGCTTCGTCCGAGATGCGGCGCGGCTGCCGCATGCGCGGCCCGGCCGGAAAAAGTGAAGCGCGTGTGCAGTGTGGCGAGCGTCGACATTGCGTCGATCGCATAGACGCTGGACGGATGCCACGTCAGCGCGGCGTCGACGTCGTCGAACACCCCGGCACGCGTCATGAACGTCTTGCCCGCGCCGCCTTCCTCCGCGGGGCAACCGTAATAGCGGATGCGACCCTCGACACCTGTGTCGCGCAACTGATCGCGAACGGCCAGCGCGGCGAGCAACGCTGCGCCGCCCAAAAGATTGTGGCCGCAACCATGACCGTTGCCAGCATTCACGACCGGCGCGCGCGTCGTGGAGCCCGCGACCTGACTCAACTGGGGCAATGCATCGTACTCGCCCAGCAGGCCGATCGTTGGTCCGCCCGCGCCCCATTCCGCAACGAACGCGGTCGGAATGCCCGCAAGGCCTTGTGTCACCCGAAAGCCTTCACGCGTCAGCTCCCTTGTCTGAAGGTCGGCGGACACGTGTTCCGAGTAAGCGGTCTCCGCAAGGTCCCAGAGCCTGTCGCTCAGGTGCGTGCACAGCGCGCGATGAAACTCGACGCGAGCGACCACGTCCCGTTCTGCGTCGTTGAGATTCAACATAATGTGACTGATTAAAAGGTGTTTCAGTGCAGCGCGAGATTGCTCTGCAAGATCGAGGATCGATGACTTGCGGGGTAGGTTGGTGCTGCGCGGTGGACACTTCGCTTGGTCGAGGAAGAAGATCGCGGCACACCATCTCTTCAAAACAAAGGCCGGTGCACTGTCATCGGCTTGAGAAATGGTTATGTTTATTCGTTGACAGGTCAAACCGCGAAAAAAAAACGCGCATGGAACGCGCATCAAATTGCTGTGGCCCGGGTTTTGCTTTGCGCTGCGGCTGGTGCATTGCTAGGGTTGGCTGACCACGCATTCGACCGCCTGAAAGACACGTCTGCTCATTGGGTCAGTTGCATTGGCCTCGTCAAGAATGGTGTCCTTCAGGCTTTGAATGAAGACCTTCGCCGCCGCGCTTAGCGGGGTTCCGCGTCGATACATCAGGTTCACTTCCACTTCGGGGATGGTCTCCGTCACGGGCAGCACGCACAGCCCCTCTTTCGCGACGAGCAGTTCCGCGAGTGGCCAGGGCATGATCGAGAGGATGTCGGTGTTACAGATCAGGCCGATCATCATCGACGAGGAATGCGCGACGTGCACGCGTGGCTTGTAGCGGCGAAAGTACTCTCCGAACGGGCCGTCGCCTTCGGCGTCGCTCTCCGTGAAGTCGCGGTTCAATACCCAACTCGCGCCCTTCAGTTGCGACAACGTGCGGCATTTCGCGAGCGGATGCCCCGCGCGTCCCACTACCGCGTAACTCACGAGGAAGAGCGGCACTTGCTGGAATTCGTCCCGGCATGAAGGCGGACAGGCACGATTCACCGAGAGGTCGAGCGTGCCGTCACGCAGTTTCGGCACGGCGACGCTCAGCAGGCTCTCATAGAAGACGATCCGAGTATCGGGCATTACCTGTTCGAAGCGCTTCATGATGCCGCCAAGCAGCGCGATGGCGACCCACGTCGGCAGCGCAACCGTCAGCCGCTCCCTGCCTGCTCCGGAGAAGCGGTCCATCTCGTCTTGTGCGCGTCGCAACTGCTGAATCATCAGACGCGCGTGCGCCAGCAAAGCGCGCCCAGCTTCAGTCAGACTGATCCCGGAGGCCTCGCGGACGATCAACGCCACGCCAACCTGGGCTTCGAGTTCGCGCATCGCCTTGGTGACCGCTGCCGGTGAAAGTTCAAGCGCCTTCGCGGCGTTGCGAATGCTTCCCGTATCGGAAATCGCGACGAGCGTTCGCAGTTGATGGATCTTCATGAGGGTGGTTTCTCCACATCCAGTTCGCAACCAAAAGTGAACGGGCTTACTTCCAATGATGCCCGCCGCAGCCCTTCTCGCCTGGTGCGCATGCGAACGGGTGAAGGTTCCTTTCGTGCCGATGGGAGGTATCGTCCTCGGGTGTCGGAACACGTCATGGAACATGGTGCAAAGGTAATGCAGTCTGCCGCGTCAATAAAGCGAAAAGCGCGGCCAGATCGACAGGCCGCACGACGCGTGGAGTGAATTGACACGAGCGCAGACAGGCGGGGAAACGCACCTGGCGATGATGAATGCCGGAAAGAAGACGCCGCTGGCATCGCAGCGCCGGTCCTCCAGGCGACGTGCTCGCGCCGCATCAAAAGAAGTGCTGCAGACCGAAGCGCAGCGAGGCCTGCGAACCGCCCGGCGAAGGAGCGAGCGACGGCAGGGCCGCCTTGGCGCCGCCGCTAGCATGTTGATATGTCGCTTCGGCGTAAAGCATGGTGCGCACTGAAAGATGGAACAGATTCGACAGCGCGACCGTGGTGTAGGCGTGGCCGTTGAACCAGGTCGTCGAACCACCCGCGACGACCGCATTGAATGGCGTCATGCTCCAGTTGACGCCCAGCTCCGCAGTCGTAGCATGCGCCGCCTCTGCCGCATTCGAGATTCGCACCGTGTTCAATATGCCATGCACGGCGCACGTGAGGCTCGGCGTCCGCGAGCCCGCCATGCCTGCGATCCGCGTACTGCTCGCGCGAAAACGCGCTGCCGCCCGCGAGGTTCTGACCAAGAAACGACGGATGACCGAGTGTCGTGTTGAACGCATAGGCCTTGTTGCGTGTGTCCGTTGTACACGGCGGACAACTTCAAAGGTCCCGACGCATAGAAAACATCCGTGCCGAAGTAGCGTCCCTACCCCGTCGACGAGTCCGCGAACCCGTACATCACGTGCGCGGACATGCGGTCCCATACTCGGCTCGCGTAACTGATCGTATTGCTGAGCGGCGTGACCGCGGTGTTGTCGATATTGCCCGGATGATAGGCGAGATAAATTACTGATACTGAACCGCCCTATTTACGTTCGGCGTGAACACCTCGTTGGTCAGGTCCCACTGGCGACCCAGGGTAACGCACCCGTAGCGCTCATTCGACAAGCTCCACGCTATTCGACTTAACAGTACGCCTGCCGTTGCGAAACTGCCGGCATTCGAAATTTACTTGACCTGCGAAACTACGAAGTCGCGGCCAGCACCGCATCGATCGTCTCGGCGGCCGTGCTCTTGCCGACGCCTGCTTCGCCGCAGCCGCGTCAACGAGTTCCTGTTTGTTCATGGTGACGTCTTGAAAGTTAGAGCCGGTCCGAGATGGACTCGGCGCCCGTTACCTTACCGAGCGAGCCGCTGGCGTGCAAACCGATGCGCTTTGATGCGAAATGGCCTGTGCCTGTGCCTGTGCTCGCGACTCGAGAAGCGCACTGACGCGTTTCAGTGCAACCGCGAACACTTGGAACCGTTCCCAACGCCCGTATCGAAGCGCGCCTGCTCGATCGCCGCGACGGGCTTTCGTTATCGTTTGTCAAGCGTCGTTGACGCAGGCCGCAAGTGGTCGCTTTAACGCATCCGTCGCGATAGTCTGGGACGTTGCAGATTTCCCGCGAGATTGCGCTGGCGTAGCGTCAGGGCAGGCCGAATCCCTCCCGTCCGCGCCAGAACTCCTTGCACCGACGAGTGGTTGCGATTGAACAATTGGCCAATTTGATGAAGCGTATCGCCTTTGCACCACCTCTCCTACATCTGTGCCTTCTGGTTTTCGCTGCAATCGATCCGAGGTCTCTGCTTCATATGCAACACTCCCGCCGCTCACGCAGCGTCCATTGTGTTGCATCGACCGGTTGGATCCGCAACCCCAAGCCGCCATTCGTCGGCGAAACCTAGACATGGCGGCTTTAATCTGTAAAGCGGTAGCTCAATTCCAGTGGCCGATTAGACGGTGAGCGACACCGGTGCTCTTGTCATTCCTTGCCAGCTGTGAGGCTTCTTGCGCGTCAGCGTAAGGCGCCGCAACTTTAAAGATCTCAACACGGTTCAGAAGACCATAATTCGCTACTGGTCGTTCGCTCGAATCGACGATCCGTGACGGCAGAGGGCCGTCACCTCCATCGTCATATACTGAAAAAGCGGCAAACGACTCAAGACGTCATGGAGATGCGCCGGACTTTCGACATCGAAAACGCTGACATTTGCATATCGCCCCGCGATACGCCACAAATGCCTCCAGACGCCCTCCCGTTGCAATTGCTGCGACATGGCCTTCTCCTCTTCTTTCAGCGCTGCCGCGCGCGCGGCGTCCAACTGCGGCGGCAGATTGACCGTCATCTCGACATGAAACAACATCGGTACTCCTCGAAAGTGAACGCCTCCGCAGTGAAAGCGGAGGCGGGATCCTCGGTATCGGTCAGGCCGCGGCGCGCGCGCGATCCACTTCGGTCGTCGGCACGTCGCTGCGTTCGCTGACGAGCGCGAAGTCGAAGTCGATCAGCGCAAAGTTTCCCTGCACGCCGTAGGGCTTGCCATCCGCACCTTCTGCCTTCTTCACTTCGGGCACCAAACCTTCACGCGTCGCGAACGCGAAGTCGTCCCAAAGATACGGGTCGCCGTCGATGTTAATCTGGGTCGTCAGCTTGCGATAACCCGGCGCCGACACGAAGAAATGGATATGCGCCGGCCGATGTCCATGACGGCCCAGTTGATCCAGCAGTTGTTGCGTCTTGCCGCCCGGCGGTACGCTATAACCCACCGGCACCACGCTCGTGAACGCGTATTTGCCGTCGGCACCGGTGCGGATCGAGCGACGCAGGTTGAACACGGGCTGCGACCTGTCGAAGTGGGAGTAATTGCCGAGATGGTTTGCGTGCCACACTTCGACTAGCGCGTTCGCGAGCGGCTTGCCGTCATCGTTCAGCACGCGACCGCGCATCACGAGCGTTTCGCCGGGATCGGTGCCATCGTCGAGGCGCGCGTGACCAATGGATTCCGGCGCGCCCGCCACATAGAGCGGCCCTTCGATCGTGCGAGGCGTGCCGCCTTCGAGACCGGCCTTCGCTTCCTTTTCGTCGAGACGCGCATCGAGAAAATGTTCAAAGCCCAAGCCCGCCGCAAGTAGCCCGAACTCGCCGCTCTGTCCCGTTTCGCCCAGATAATTCAGCGCGGTCCAGAACTCGCTCGGCGTGACGTCGAGATCTTCGATCGTATAAAACAAATCGCGCACGATGCGATTGACGATGGTCTTCGTGCGCGCATTGCCTTCCCTCGTTGCGCTGTCGTTGATCTTTTGCAGCAGCGCGTCGATGGCTTCCTTGTTCATGTCAATGTCTCCGTGAATCTGTGTATGTGGGGCGGGGTAAGACGACTCAATTCATTGCGACGGTCGCGCCGCGCTTCGTATCGCGCCGCAAGCGCCCGATGCGTTCCCAGTCGAGCGTGACGCCCAGACCCGGGCCTTGCGGCAAATGCAGTGCAAAGTCTTCGTAGCGCAGCGGTTCAGTCAGGATCTCGTCGGTCAGTAGCAGCGGGCCGAACAGCTCGGTTCCCCACTTGAGCTCATCGAAAGTGCTGAAGAGTTGCGCCGAAGCAACGGTGCCGATTGCGCCTTCGAGCATCGTGCCGCCATAGAGATCGATGTTCGCCGCCCGCGCGATGGCCGCGACGCTCGCCGCGCCCGTCAGCCCTCCGGACTGCGCGATCTTCACAGCAAACACATTCGCGGCGCGCGCGCTTGCCAGCGCGAAGGCATCTGCGGGACCGTGCAGCGCTTCGTCCGCCATGATGGGCACGAGCGCCAGTTCCGTCAGACGCTTCAGACCCGCGTAATTCGTCGCATCGATCGGCTGTTCAATCAGGCCGACGCCTGCATCGGCTAAGCGCTTCGCGGCCCACACGGTGTCGCATTCGCTCCATGCCTGATTTACGTCGACGCGCACTTCGCAGCGATCGCCGAGCGCGTGCTTGATAGCGATGACATGGGCGACATCCGCCGCAAGCGCTCGCGAGCCGATCTTCAGCTTGAACACGCGATGACGCTTCTTCTCCAGCATCTCTTCGGCTTCCTCAATATCGCGTTTCGTATCGCCGCTCGCGAGGGTCCACGCGACATCGACCGAATCCCTCACGCGACCACCGAAGAGCTCCGAGAGGGGCACGTTCATGCGCTGCGCCTGTGCGTCGAAAAGCGCGGTCTCCACCGCGCATTTGGCGAACCGGTTGCCCTGGAACAACTCGCGCAGCTTCGACATGGCCGCGCCAGGCCGCGTTGCGTCCATGCCTTTCAGCAAGGGCGCGAAATACGTATCGATGTTGACCTTGATGCTCTCCGGGCTTTCCTCGCCATAAGCAAGTCCGCCAATAGTCGTGCCTTCGCCGACGCCGACGATGCCGTCCGCGCAACGCACGCGCACGAGCACGAGCGTCTGGCAGTTCATCGTCGCCACGGACAGGCGATGCGGGCGAATGGTCGGGACATCGACGAGAATGGTTTCGATCGCTTCGATCGAGACGTGTGAGGCATGCACGAGATGCGTCTCCGGGGTTCGTTGATGCGTGACGCTCAAGCTTGCTAAACCGTGCGTCCCTGCGTTTGGACAAAATTAGCGGACGCCGTCTTACCCGTCAAATCAATCATATATGGCCTCTGTCATTCATCACGTTGATTGGCGCATGCGCGACTGCACAAGCGCAAAAGCCCTGCAAGCGTATTGGGCAGACCAAATTGCAGGAAAGGCGCCCCCACATACGTGACGTTCACCTCGCCGATATTGAACGCGATGTTGCGGCCTTGCGCGTTTGCGGCACGGCGAAATACTGTCCGTGCTCCAGACGGCTTTACGCGCAGGTCAGCGAGATCGTGGCAGGCCCGATTGCATACAATGCACCTGCGCCATAGGCCTCCAATGCTGTCCCGTTCTGCTGCTGGCAATACAGCGCCGATGCGTTCGAGCAGGCGAAGTCGCCGAAATAGCCGGTCGAGATACCCAGCCCGGGAGCGCATGCGAGTGCCGCTCCGCATCTTCGAATGTTTCATGGTTGACGTACATGCGCGCTCCTCGTTGCGTTGCATTGATGGGGATTGTGTTGTATCGACGCGCAGGTTTTTATAAATTCAAGGCGTCAGGCCCCAGGAGTGTTTCCAGGCAGTTCGGGTCTGGCAGTCCCCGAAACGCACGATTGAAGTTTTCGCGCGAGCGTGCAAGAAACTCGCTCGCGCTTGCCTCGTGCTTCAGAACTTGTGCCGAATGCCCACGCGCACCGTACTCTGACGATCGCTCGTCGACGGCGTGAGGTTGTTGATGGCGGCCACCGCTGTGGCGCCGGTCGAATCGGTTCCCGAAGCCTTCTGATAGACACCGATCAGATAAACGTCCGTGCGTTTGGACAGGTAATAATCCGCGCCGATCGCGCCCTGATAATACTTCGCGCCCGGGTTGACGCCGGTGGACGAATCCACGTCGCTGCCCTTCGTGTAGTCAAATGTGGCTCCGAGTATCAATGCAGGTGTGAACTGATACTTGAAGTTGATTTCGGCGTTATTGAAATTCGCGTTGCCGCGATAGCCACGCGGATTAGGTCCCGAAGCAACCGTGTCGCCGAGACCCTTGAACTGTACATTCGAATACGTCGCGCCGATCGTTGCTTGGCCAAACACGTAAGCCGCACCCGCCGCCATCACCTGGTAAGTGTGCGCCGATGCGAATCCGCTATAAACCGGCGACGAAATGAAGTTTGCGCTGGCCGTTGCCGCGGTGCTTGCTCCGTTGTCGCCGAAGAAGCCGACGTTCGGATTGCGCGCGTTCAGATAACCGACGCCTAGCGTGAGCGGACCGTTCGCATACGCCGCGCCCAGCGACCAAAGCTGGTTGCGCGAGACGTCGCCCGCCACGCCGCCAAGGCTATACACGCCGCCGAAATTTAAGCCGTTATAGGGCTTGCTTGTGTACTTGATGGCGTTGTTCACGCGATACGCGTTGTTGAGGTTGTCCAGATCGCCCGGATGCGCACCAATGTAGCCGGCCCACTGCGTGCCCGACTCGAACGGACCGACATAGTCGACCACGGAATCGTATTGACGCCCGAGCAGCACGGAGCCATATCCGCTCGACAATCCCACGTAAGCCTGACGGCCGAACATCAGGCCTTGCGTACTGCCGCGATTCTTTTGTGCGAGCGAACCGTTGTTCGGGTCGAAGCCGTTCTCCAGCACGAACACCGCTGCCAGACCGCCGCCGAGATCCTCCTTGCCGCGCAAGCCCCAGCGGCTCGCCTGGAGGACACCGCTCGACATGTTGTAGAGATTGTGGCCGCCGGCATTGGAGGTCCAGTTCAAGCCGTCGTCGACGATGCCATACAACGTGACCGCGCTCTGTGCCTGGGCTGTGCCTGCCACGGCCAACAGCGCGAGCGATGCGCTCAAGGTGAGTCTCATACGTGCCATGTCCTTCTACCGAGTCCTTCGTTGAAGTGACGCAATGAAAGACCATTGCGGGGATGAAAGCTCTTTGCACCGAAGTCTGCGATCCCATATTGAACGCGGCAAATCAGCCAAAAGCGTATCCATCGATAAGCGCCGCTGATGCGACGTCCAACGCAGGTACTCATGTAGGGGTTAACGCGCGCGGCCCATGCACGAGATTCATATCGCGGATTTTTGGCTCGAATTTGACTGGCGTCGGCGTGGATCATATCGTTCGGCCATGTCGTGTCGATGTGATTCGCCCCGCTCCTCCAGGCTCGTCGTGAAGCGGGAACCCAAACTTTGCGCTCCCCAATTCCATGAATCCTGACGCCTTGAATTCCGATCTGAGCATGCCGCTCGTGTCACAACGATCCGTTCCTTCCACGAGCAATGTACGGCGCGCGGTCACCACTGCCGTGCTCGGGCAGATACTCGAGTGGTATGACTTTTTTCTTTATGGAACCGCCGCTGCGCTCGTATTCGGCAAGCTGTTCTTTCCTGTCGGGAGCGATCCGCTGACCGGAACCATCGCCGCGTTCGGCGGGTTCACCGTAGGGTTCATCGCCCGGCCGATCGGCGGTGTTCTGTGCGGGCATATCGGCGACCGATACGGGCGCAAGGTCGTGATGATGCTCACGCTCCTCACGATGGGCACTGCCACCGCGCTGATGGGCGTGCTACCCACGTATCAGCAGATCGGGATCGCAGCGCCCGTCCTGCTGGTGTTGCTGCGCGTCCTTCAGGGACTTGCCGCGGGCGGCGAATGGAGCGGCAGCATCCTGCTCATTCATGAAAATGCGCCCCGATCGAAACGCGGCGCGCTCACCGCGTGGAGTCCATGCGGCGCAGCGCTCGGTTTTGTGCTTTCGACAGGCGCGTTTCTGCTGGTTCAGAATCTTTCGTCCGTTGACTTCTTGAGCTGGGGCTGGCGCGTTCCGTTCCTCTGCAGCGTCGCACTGGTCGCGCTCGGATTGTGGATGCGCCGTTCGGTGGGCGAAAGCACCGCATTCGCTGAAGTGAAGGCGACGCGCCATGAAAGCCGCATGCCGGTTATCGAAGTATTGCGGCAATGCCCCCGTGAAGTCGCGACCATCTTTGGCCTGCGTTTCGGCGAAGGCGGCGCGTCGTACCTCTTCTTCGCGTTCTCGATCGCATACGGCCAGTTTCTCGGCATCAAATCGAGCTGGATACTCAGTGGACTCACGCTTTCGATGCTGCTGATGATCCCGGTCTCTTTGCTCTTCGGTTACCTGACGGACAAGGTAGGACGCAAGCCCGTCTACCTGGCCGGCGCGATCGCGATGGTGCTCGTCGCATGGCCTTACTTTGCGCTTATCGGCTCCGGCGAATACTGGAAGATCGTCGCCGCGCTCGTGCTCGCCAACAGCATCACGCTCGGCATTCTCGAAGGCGCGCAACCTGCCTTCATCAGCGAGATGCTGCCGGTGCATCTGCGCTTCTCGGGACTCGGCGTCGGGCGGGAGATTTCATCGGTGCTGGGCGGCGGCCTCTCGCCGATGATCGCCACCGCGCTGCTCGCGCATTATCGCAGTGCCGTTCCGGTGGCGCTGTATCTGGGCGCGCTCGGCCTCATCACCGTCGTCGCCACGCTGCTCGCCCGCGAGACGTATCCGAAATCGATGCGTCTCGAAGATCGCCAGGCTTCCAAATGACATCGCCCACTCCCATTCACCAACAAGAGGTAACGCGCATGAACGCCGTTCATACCGCAAGCGCCGGCGCTTGCGCCGCCAACGCACGAATCATCGATATCCAGGACGACTATCCCGAGTACGCGGGCCCGCTCTCTCTGGACGAACTCGTCGTCGAAGTCGAGCGTCGCCGCGACGAATTCGATCGACTCTCGCACGTGCCGCGTGACATGGTCGCGAAGATGAAGCGGGCGGGGATTTTTCGCGCGAGCACGCCGAAGCGTTTTGGTGGCGATGCCCTGCCGCCGCCGCGCTTTCTGGAAATGCTCGAACGTATCGCGATCGCCGATGGCTCGGCCGCATGGGTCGCCGCATTCGGTTCCGCGAACACGTATCTCGCCTCGCTGCCGGTCGAAACCCAGGCGCGCATCTATGCATCCGGGCCGGACCAGGTCTTCTCAGGCGGCCTGTATCCGCTGCAAAAAGCGGAGCGTGCGTCCGGCGGATTCCTGGTCTCCGGGCAATGGCGCTTTGCCAGCGGCTGCAAAGGCGCGGACTGGATCGGCGTGGGCATCGGCGGAGCGCCGGGCAACGCCGGCGATTCAAATGCGGGTAAGCCATTCACCGCAGTCTTTCCCGCGAGCGAAGTGGAGATCGTCGACAACTGGAACGTGGTTGGCATGCAGGGCACGGGCAGCCACGATCTGCGCCTCGCGAACAAGTTCGTCGACGAGCAATGGACGTTCGTCCGGGGCGGTGCGCCGTTGATCGATGAGCCGCTCTATCGCTATCCCGCCGTCGCCTACCAGGCGCAGGTGCATGCAGCGGTGAACATCGGCCTCGCGCGTGCGGCGCTCAACCTGCTTACCGGCATGTCCGGCGTAACCAAAACCACAACGGGCGCGCCGCGTCTCGCCGACCGGGCGTACTACCGCGCCGGCCTCGCGCAAGCCGAAGCGAATCTGCGCAGCGCGCGGGCGTTCTTCTTCGAATCCGCGGAAACGTCGTGGCGCACGGTGCTGAATGGAGATCCCGTCATGCCCGACGAAGCCAATCTCCTTCGTCTCTCCGCCACGCATGCCGCGCACACATGCGCCGAGGTCGTCATGCAAGCGTACAAGATGGCGGGCATCGGCGCCATCTATCGCGAGAGCCGCATGCAACGGCTCGTGCGTGATTCGATCGTCGTCACGCAGCATGCGTTTCTCGGCGAAGGCACGTATGACGCTTCGGGCGCACTATTCGTCGGCATTGCGCCGGTGACGCCCTATCCCTGATCGACTAGGAGCAACTGTCATGAACCGCGACGACACACGCACGCAGTTTCGAAACGCAATGGCATCTCTCGGGGCGGCTGTCAATGTAATCACGACGGACGGCTCGCACGGCCGCTGCGGCATCACGGCGAGCGCGGTCTGCTCCGTGACCGATACGCCGCCGACCATGCTCGTGTGCATCAATCAATCGAGCTATGTGCACGATGTACTGCACGGCAACGGGCATGTCTGCATCAACGTGCTCGGTGCGCGCTCTCAGGAACTGGCGCGCGTGTTTGCTGGCATGACCGGCTGCTCGATGGAAGAGCGGTTCGACGGAAGCGCGTGGCAAAGCGGCCAGCTCGGCGTTCCCGTCCTCGACGACGCAATAACAAGTCTCGAAGGCAGCATCGTCGACAGCAAGACTGTCGGATCTCACTCGGTAATTTTCGTGCAGATCGAAAGCATCGCGACGCGCGATGACGGCGATGGACTCGTCTACTTCGGCAGACAGTTTCATCAACTCGCTCGCGAGGCCGCCTGATCATGCAAGCTTGTCTCTTTCTCTTCGGCGAGCGCGACGCCGCGGCCTTGTTCGACATGTCCGCATTGCAGGAGGATGCGGCTCGAATCAACGGCCTGCGTCGGCTGATCGTGCATGAGCCGATCGCCGGCGAGGTCGATCCGCGTATCGCGCAGAAACAAGATGCGCCGTCGTACGTACTGCAATGGTACTTCGAAGAACTCGCGCCGCTTGAGGCCGCACTCGAAGCCGATGGTGCGATACACCGTGCGTTGCATTCTGCGGCGCACGAGGCACTGAGCGCGTCATCCTTCACGCAACAGATCATGGCCGTGCGCACGCTGGCGCCGCCGCACGCCGCCCCGAATCGCGAGCACATCAAACGCTGCACATACCTCGTCGCTTACGAAGGCCCTGCCGATGACTTCAATGCGTGGCTCGCGCATTATCTGCGGCATCATCCGCCGCTTATGCTGCAATTGCCCGGGTTGCGCGAACTGGAAATCTACACGCACATCGACAGCACGAGCGGCTTGCCGTTCGGGCAAGCATTAGCCATGCAGCGCAACAAAGTCGTTTTCGACGACTTCAGCGCGCTTGCCGACGCACTCGCTTCCCCCGTGCGGGATGCGATGCGGCGCGACTTTCACGCGCTACCGCCCCACGGCGGTGCAACTCCGCATTATGCAATGCGCAGCACATACGTTAATCTCGCGACATACTGACCGGCCGTCGCGCGTGACGCGATGTGCCTTCGTTCGCGAGAGAAGCGCATGAACAAGCCGAATCTCGGCATCGCCGATCTGAACCTGCTGCGCGTGTTCCTTGCCATCTGGGACCTGCGCAGCCTCACCGCCGCCGGGGATCGTCTGGGTCTCACGCAGCCCGCGGTGAGCCACGCGCTTCGCCGCTTGCGCAATCTCTTCGAAGACCCGTTGTTCGTGCGCACGCCAAACGGCATGGTGCCGACCGATGCCGCGTTTCGTCTCTATCCGCCACTCGCCCAAGCCTTTGCGATTATCAACGAAGCGATGCAGCAACTCGCGAAGTTCGATCCGGCGACCGCTCAGCGCGTATTTCGCGTATCGATGTCGGACATGTCGGAGTTCTACTTCCTGCCCCCGCTCATCGCGCTGCTCGATCGCGAGGCGCGCGGCATTCGCATCGACATAGCAAATGTTCCAATCGAATCGGTGAGCGCGGCCATGCGCACCGGTGAGATCGATCTCGCGCTCGGCTATGTTCCCGGTCTCGACGCCGGCTGCGTGAGCCAGACGCTCTTCCTCGATGAGCACGTGTGCGTGGTGCGCGCGGGTCATCCGCTGCGCAAGGCAAAACCGAGCCGCGAAGACCTCTCCGCGTTGCGCTATGTGTACGCGAGCACCAATGCAACTGGTCATCGTATGGTTGAACAGTGGCTCGACGAGCTCAACCTCAAGCGCGATGTCGTGCTCAGGCTGCCACATTTCGTCGTCGCGCCGGAAATCGTGCTGAACACCGATCTCGCCGTTATTTTCCCTAAGAGCATCGCGCGGCGCTTCAATCGCGGCAAGGCGTTTCGCATACTGCCGCTGCCGTTCGCGCTGCCGCCAATCGAAATTCAGCTGCACTCGCATACGCAATTCGCGGCGGACGCGGGCCTTGCCTGGCTGCGCGAAACCATCCACACGATGTTTCATCAACTCACCTAGCGCATATTTGCCGCACTGATATCCGAAGGTCTTTTTGGCCAATTTGACGCCGATATCTGTCAACTCGACACTGCGTGACATGCAAAGCCTTCTGAAAGGCCGTATGCCCCATTTCTTCCAATGCGAGCAAAGATGTCGACGGTTCAATCCTCCGCCAACGCCAGGCGCGCCACGGCGACCCCGGATCGCGCCCTCAGGCGTATCGTCGTGGCGTCTGTCGCGGGCAACGCGATGGAGTGGTACGACTTCTTCGTGTACGGCACGGCCGCCGCGCTCGTGTTCGGGCAGTTGTTTTTTCCCGCCAACGCGGACCCGCTGATCGGCACACTCGGCGCGTTCGCCGCGTTCGCGATGGGCTTTATCGCGCGGCCGCTCGGCGGCGTCGCATTCGGGCATATCGGCGACCGCTACGGGCGCCGCGCCTCGCTCGTGTGGACGCTGCTCATCATGGGCTTTGCGACGTTCGGCATCGGCCTGTTGCCGACCTATGACCGTGTCGGTCTGTGGGCGCCTGCCGCGCTGGTCGCATTGCGATTGCTGCAAGGCGTCGCATCCGGCGGCGAATGGGGCGGCGGCGTGCTGATGATCAGCGAAAGCGCACCGCCCGAGAAGCGCGGCTATTACGCGGCGTGGAGTCAACTGGGCGTGGGCGGCGGCTTCGTGCTTTCATCGGCCGCCTTTCTCGTTGTGCAGGCACTTCCGCACGATCAGTTCATTTCGTGGGGATGGCGTCTGCCGTTTCTCGCCAGCATCCTGATCTTCGCCATCGGCGTGTACATCCGCCGCAGCCTGCCCGAAAGCCGTGAGTTCGAGAGCGCGGAGAAAGCGGGGACCACCTCGCACATGCCGGTGCTCGAGGCAATCCGCCGGCATCCCAAAGAGATTCTGATGGCGATGGGCTTGCGTGTTGCGGAAAACGGCGGCGCCTACATCTTCCTCGCGTTCTCGCTCGTCTACGGCAAGTTCGCAGGCGTTCCCAACTCGACGATGCTCATCGGCGTCATGCTCGGGATGGTGATCGAAATGGGGGCGATGCTCGCATGGGGCAAGCTCTCGGACCGCATCGGACGCAAGCCCGTCTACATGATCGGCGCGATCTCGCTCGCACTGATGGCGTTTCCCTTCTTCTGGCTGCTCGACACGCGTTCCACTCCGCTTGTGTGGCTCGCGCTCGTGCTCGGCACGGCCGTGTGTCACGGCGCGATGATCGGCACGCTGCCCGCCCTCGTCGGCGAGCTGTTCGACACCGAGGTGCGCTATTCCGGCGTCGCGCTCGGTCATGAAGTCGCGTCGATTTTCGCGGGCGGCCTGTCGCCTCTCATCGCTATAGCGCTGCTCTCGCGTTACCACGCTTACTGGCCTGTCTCCGTGTTTCTGATCGCGCTCAGTCTGATCACCGTCGTAACGTTGAAATTTACGCACGAAACGCATAAGAAGTAACGCGGCCTCCCTTTCCCACCGAACACGCATCGATCTGCATTCGCGTGGCTGGCGTACATCTTTTCCTTCCTCGATCGACAAGTGCTCGCGTTGATGATCGAGCCGATCAAGCGCGACCTGCATCTCACCGATACGTGCTCCTGTCGAACTCATCGGGCTGGGCCTCGGCACGACGTCTTTCGCGCTCATCGCCGACAAAATGCTGGGCTCGCCGCTCGCGGTCGGGCCGTCGATGACGCTCATCGACGCCGTCGCGACCGCGCCCGCGGCAGCCCTGCTTTTACGTGGATGCAAACACTGCCGCGCGAGCCTCGAACACGAGGCGCTTCAATCGAGCGGGACTGCAGAGGCATCGGGACATCGACGTGACAAGCGGCACAAAAATAAATCCGGCTGATGCATCTAAAGCTTTTTAATCGATTTGTCTTATTCGTTTGACGGCGCTAACCTCGACACATCGTCCCCAAGACACATTCTAAGGCAATTGACCATGCAAGCTCAGACACTGAAAGTTCGGGTGGACGCTTTGCGCGAGGAAGCGCATAGCGTCCGGTCATTCAGCATCTCGCGCCTCGATGGGCTGCCGTTCGACCGCTATGAGCCGGGCGCGCATATCGACGTCACGAGTCCCTCTGGCATTACGCGTCAGTATTCGCTGTGCGGCGATCCGGAATGTCTCGAATCTCACATCTTCGCCGTGAAAAAAGAGGCTGAATCGCGCGGCGGCTCGCGCTCGCTGCACGAGGAAGTGAGCGTCGGCACTGAACTGTCCATCGGCGCACCGCGAAATCTGTTCCGGCTGGAGGAAAGGGCGAGCGAGCACATCCTGATCGGCGCGGGCATCGGCGTCACGCCGCTGCTCTCGATGGCTTATCGGCTCGCGGCCCGGCAAGCGCGCTTCACGCTGCACTACTTCGCACGTAGCGAAACACATGCCGCATTCATGACGCTCCTCGCGCGCGCGCCATTCGATCAGCACGTCAAGCTGCATTTCGGCGTGCAGCGCGAAGGCCTTCCGGCGGAACTCGATGCATGCCTGCGTGAAGCGGGTCTGAACGCGCACGTCTACACATGCGGCCCGGCGCCTTTCATGGATCTGGTGGTCGACAGAGCGCAGGCGCGCCTGCCGGCGGAGGCCATCCATCTCGAGCGCTTCAAAGCCGAACCGGCGCCCGCAAGCGACAACCTGCTCGATAGCTTCGACGTGCAACTCGCGAGCACGGGCCAAACCGTGCGCGTGGATGCGAAGACCTCGATCGTGGATGCGCTCGCTTCGATTGGCATCGAAGTGGATACCTCGTGCGGGGAAGGCGTGTGCGGGACCTGCATGGTCGACGTCGTGAACGGCGAGCCGGAACATCGCGACCACTGTCTGAGCAAGGCTGAGCGCGCGAGCAACAGCGTGATCTGCTGCTGCGTATCACGTTCGCGCTCGCCCGTGCTGGTGCTCGACCTCTGAGTCACATCTTCTCGAAGTTCGCCAGGACGTCGGCCATGAGGCCGCGCATCCAGGCGATGCCTTCATCTTTGTCAAAGTGCTCGTGCCAGTGCATCGTGACCGCGGCCTTCGGCAACTGCACCGGCAGCGCATAGATGCGGAACGCATTGCCTCGATTAAGGATATGCGCGAGCCGCTCGGGCAGCGTGGCGAGGAAATCTGTTGCAGCGAGCACGCCTGGCACGGCAACGAAGTGCGGCAGTGCCAGCGCGATATTGCGTCCGACGCCCTGCGCTCGCAGCGCGTCGTCGAGCGCATGGTGACTGTGTTCGAGCGAGCGCACCTGCACGTGTGACGCGCCAAGAAACTGGTCGAGCTTCAGCGTGTTCCCTGTCGGCAAGTCACGGCGTTTGCGCGTCATGCATACGTATGACTCTTCGAACAGCAGGCTATGGCGCGTGTGCGGCAGCAGGGAAGGCAGGTTTCCGATCGCGAAGTCGAGCCGGCTCGAGCGCAACGCCTCTTCGATGTCTTCCACAGGCAAGGGCTCGACCAACAGCTTCGCGCGTGGCGCGGCTTTCTGCAGCGCCGCGCAGATGGCAGGCAGAAACGCCATTTCGCCAGCATCCGAGAGAGAAAGGCGAAACGTGCGCGTGCTCGTTGCCGGATCGAAGCGCTCGGCATAGCGCAACGCCTGGCGCACTGTATCGAGCGCGCGTCCCACGATCTCCGCGAGTTCGAGCGCGACGGGCGTAGGCTGCATGCCCGCGCGCGTGCGAATGAAAAGCGTGTCGTCGAATAGCGTTCGCAAGCGCCCCAGCGAATAGCTGACGGCGGGCTGCGAAAGCGCGAGCCGTTCCCCTGCCTTCGTGAGGCTGCGTTCTTCCACGATGGCTTGAAAGACGCGCAAGAGATTAAGGTCGACATGGTCGATGGAAGTCATTGTGGGAACTCCGAGATATCGGCCGCACTTATTGGAGGACCTGTTTTTAATCGATTTGACGCATGATCCTCGGAAAGCGAGACTGATGTCAACGAGGGGATGCGCCAATGTTCGTTGCCGTCCTCGTGTTAGCCCACTCAACTACTCCCCACGACCACGATGAGTACGCCAACCTACCAAACCATCGACACCAGCGCGCTCGCGAAGCGCGCAGAGTCCGATCGCATTGCGCCTTCTCTCTACTACGATCCCGATCTGTTCGAAGCCGAACTCGACCGCATCTTCTACAAGACATGGATCTGGGTCGCGCATGAAAGCGAATTGCCGAAGCCCGGCGACTTCATCACGACGACCATCGGCCGGCAGCCGGTGATCGTCGTGCGCGACAAAACGGGCGCGGTGAACGTCCTGCAAAACCGCTGCCGCCATCGTGGCGCGACCGTCTGCGAGGAGCATAAGGGCAATGCGAAGGGCTTCACGTGCCCGTATCACAGTTGGTCCTACGCGCTCGACGGTGCGCTGCGCGCCCTGCCTTACAGCGACGGTTATGAAGGTGTGTGCGAGAAAGGCGATTTGCCGCTGAAGAAGCTGCGCGTCGGGATCTATCAAGGACTCGTGTTCGCAAGCTTTAACGCAGCGATCGAACCGCTCGAAGACTTTCTCGGCGGTGCAAAGCCCTGGATCGATCTGTTCATGAAGCAAGGCGCGGGCTATCCGATTAAGGCCAACGGCGAGCACAAGTTCAAGTTTAAGGGCAACTGGAAGATTCAGCTCGAGAACACGACGGACCTCTATCACTTCCCTGTCGTTCACAAATCGTGGATGAAATCCATCGACGACGAAACCGCCGCGGTGATCACGAGCTTCATGACGAGCGATCAGGCGTTCTGCCGCTCGCTCGGCAATGGCCATAGTCTTGCGGTACTGGTTCCGGAGATCGTCGATCTCGACCAGGACGATGGTGCACCGCCGCCGGAGCGCTTCAACGAACTCGCCGCGCAACTCGCGGAAAAGCACACGCCGGAAGAAGTGCGTCGCATCGTGCGCTCGCTGATGGGTGTCGGCTTCAACCTGAACCTCTTTCCGAACCTTGCGCTGTCGATGGCCTTTTTCCGCGTCTTGCGGCCGATCTCGGCTGAGGAAACGGAAATCCGCCACGTCGCGCTCGCGATGGATGGCGGTCCCGAGGAAGCCAATCGCGTGCGTTTGCGCATTCACGAGCACTTCCAGGGCCCGTTCGGTTTCGGCAGCCCCGACGATGCCGAAGCCTGGGAACGCGTGCAGCGCGGCTCGCACGCGGGCCCTGAAGTTCCAATCCTCGTGAATCGCGGCCTCAACCGCGAAACGACCGCATCGAACGGAGAGAAGACCGCGCACGCCACGGATGAGACCGGCATGCGCGAAGCCTACAAGCAATGGCGCGCAATGATGGAGCAAGCATGATGGACGACCGCAACGCACTCTTTTCCCACCAGACCTTCGCGCGCGCAATCGAATTCATCTGGGGCGAAGCCGAACTGCTCGATCGTCGCGACTATGGCGCATGGCTCGAGTTGTGGGATCTCAAAGGCTTTTACGTCGTGCCGATTGATCCCGACACGACCGACTACGCCTCGACGCTGAACTACGCTTACGACGATCACGACATGCGGGAAAAGCGCGTGCAACGCATGACGTCCGGCTATTCCGCTTCCGCGTCGGATGCGGCGCGTACCGTGCGCACCGTGTCGCGGTTTACGCTGTCGAGCGACAGCGCGGATGTGATCGAAGTGAAATCGTCGCAGGTCATCATCGCGTACAAACGCGGTGTATCGACGATCTTCGGCGCCGATCTCTCGCACAAGATCAGCATGGCGAATGGCGAGCCGCGTCTGGTCGAGAAGGTCATCCGTCTGATCGACTCCACCGAGGCGCTCAGCGCCATCGGCTTCCTGCTTTGATGCAGAAGCGCGCCACGGCGCTTGTTGTCCGCCGATGCGCGCTCGTCCATCTGAAAAGGCCATCATGCCGACACTTGAAGTCTATCTGCCGCAAGGCCATACGGACGAACGCAAGGCATCGCTCATTCAAGGGCTGACGCGAGCGACCGTCGATGCAATCGGCGCGCCCGCGGAGTCCGTGCGCGTCCTGCTTTTCGAACTGCCCGCGACGAACATCGGCCTTGGCGGCAAGCTCACGCCATCCGCGTTGCCGGTGATTATCGCGATACTGATCGCAGGACGCACGGATGCACAAAAGAAAGCGTTGATCGCACACCTGTCCGAAACGAGCGCCGCGATCCTCGGAGTGCCTTTGGCGTCCACGCGCATCATGATCAATGACATTCCGAACACGGACTTTGGTATCGGCGGCCAGACGGCCCGCGCGCTCGGCCGCTAACTCGATAATGGACTCATGGACTCATGGACTCATGGACGCGTCGAAAGCGGCAGCGCAAAGCGGCAGTCAAGCCCGCCCGATGTCGCGCGCTGCGCCCCGATGCGCCCGTCGTGCCGCGAGACGATGTTCTTGCACAAGGACAAGCCGATGCCGTTGCCGCCCGCCTTCGACGAACAATGGCCGCCGAACAGGCGGTCGAGTGCGTCGTCGCGCACCCCAGGGCCCATTGTCGATGACGTGAAACTCGGCAGCGCCATCGCTTCGGCATGTGGCGAGCGTGACGGTAAGTCCGGCTTGCTTCGCTTCGGTCAACGCGTCGACGGCATTGAAGGCCAGATTGAGTATCACCTGGCCGATCAGCACGCGTTCGCAACGAATCGGCAATGGCGCGGCCATTGTTCGATGTTCACGCTCACGCGTTCATCGCGCGCGCAGCTGAATGAAGTGCGCGACCTCCGCGAGCACGTCGCGCAAATCGGCTTGCATCTCCGCGCGCGGCGCTCGACGTCGCCAACAACATGGCAGGCGGACGCAAAACGACCACCGGCGCGCCGCAACTCGCCGACCCCGCCTACTACCGCATCGAAACTGGCGAAGGCGGGAGCGTTCCGCGCGCGCGTTTTCTACGAGTCGACCGATGAAGTCTGTCAGTCGATTCTCGCGGGCAACGACGTCACACCCGAACAAGTCAGCCTGCTGCGCCTGTCGGCAACGCAGATCGCGCGAGAAGGTGCAGAAGTGGTGAGTCGCGCCTATCGCCTGGGTGGAACGATAGTGATCTATCGAAACCATCCGCTGCAGCGCCTCAGGCGTGACGCCATGTCGTCACGCACCACGCCTTCGTTGGTGAAGGCGACTACGACGGAGCGGGCGCCGTGTTCTTCGGCGTTCAGCTGATTCCGGGCCATCTATGAGCCCCTCCCATCTATCGAACATAGGAACGAACTACTCATGACCGATACTCGAAAACTACCGCTTCGTGTGCTGTTCTGCTGTGGCGTCTCGCAGAATTTCTTCGACTTGCCGCGCGAGCAAATCGGCGGCGTGTGGCAAGCGTACGGCAAGATGCTCAGTGCGATCGAGGCCATGGAGAACGTGCGCGTGCTCGGCGCGATGGACGATGACCGGCTCGTCGTCGGAAACGCCGATGGTGCGCCATGGACGTTCTACATCATGGCCGATGTCGCCGACTTCGACACTGCCGTCGCCGTCTGCAATCTGTATCGCACGACGCCCGCGGGCGAATACAACCTTTGGCGTTATGGCAAGATCGAAGCACGCGTGGGTCGCGCGCTGACCGTCCCGCCCGCTGTCACGAACAACGCGTGACGCCATGAATCAATCGATCGTCGAAACGTTGCAGGCGCGCGTCAGCGCACTGGAAGTGCACAACGCAGTGCGTCAGACAATCTCGCGATACATGGCGCTGTGCGATGTGCCAGCATTGGTACTCGAAGGCGAATCGCTCGCCAGGCTATTCAGCGAGGACGCCGTGTGGGAAGGCATCGGTCCACAGTATGCGGACAAGTTCGGGCGCTTGATGGGTCGGGAGCAGATCGTCGCCATGCTCAAGCGCTATCTGCCTCCCTCACCCCATTTCTCCACCAATGTGCACTTCCTCACCTCAGAGCACATCGACATCGAAGGCGACAAGGCCAAGGGTCGTTGGATCATGTTGCAGGCATCCGGTTATGTCGACGGAAAAGCGGAGCTGATCGCAGCCCGACTCGAAGTCGACTTCATGCCTGCGCCCGACGATCGAGACAGCGCATGGTTGATTCGCCATTTGCGCACCGAACGCCTTTTCGATGCACCGTGGCAAGTCAATCCGGCGAGAGGAGTCCCGACATGAGCGCGTTTCTGCAGAAGTTCGATCTCAGCGCACATGTCCGCGCAGACGCGCCGACGATCGCCATCAAGGACAGCATCGATATCGCCGGATATCCGACGACCGCTGCAAGCCGTGCACTTGCCGACGCACCCCCTGCGCCGCACCATGCAGAGGTCGTGCAGCGGCTGCTCGATACGGGCTGGCGAATCACCGGCAAGACGAACATGCACGAACTCGCGTTCGGCATGACGGGCATCAACGACTTCTGCGGCACGCCGCCCAACCCCCAAGACGCGACGCGCATTCCCGGTGGCTCGTCGAGCGGCTCGGCTTCGGCTGTGGGACTGAAGCTCGTCGACGCCGCGCTCGGCACCGATACAGGCGGCTCGATTCGTGGACCCGCCGCATGTTGCGGCGTCATCGGATTGAAGCCGACGTTCGGACGCGTTTCGCGGCAAGGCGTGGCGCCAAACGTGACAACGCTGGATTGCGTGGGGCCGTTCGCGCGCGACATGAACACGATCATCGACGTGATGCTGGCTATTGATCCATCGTTTCAGGTGGTCAAGGCTCGTCGAGACGCGTCGAAAACGCGCGTGGGCATTCTTGGCGTGGATGCGGACGAAGACATTGCCAACGCGGTCACCGAGGCGATTCGACGCGCTGGCTTCGCCGGCAGCAATCTGAACCTGCACTCCATGACCGATGCTTTCTCGGCGGGCCTCGCGGTCATCAACGCAGAAACGTGGCGTGCGTTCGGTCATCTTGCCGGCAGGGGCAAGCTCGGGACCGATATCGAATCGCGTCTGCGTGCCGCCTCGAATACGACCGCCGATGACCTGAGCGCCGCTGAATACGTGAGACGCAAGTTCACGAATGAAGTGGACCACGCACTCGAAGGGTGCGACGTACTCGTGCTGCCCACCATGCCCGCACTGCCCATTACGATTGAAGCGGCGCGCGCGGGAACGTCGGTCATCGGCATGTCATCGCTCATTCGGCCATTCAATCTCAGCGGACATCCGGCGCTCACCCTTCCCGTTTCGATCGAATACTCGTCGCTCAAAGCGGGGTTGCAGATTGTCGGACGCAAAGGCGAGGATGAAACGGTATGCGCGGTCGCCGCGCGTGTCGAGGCGATGCTTGCCGAATGAACACCGAACATAGTAAAGGAATTAGCACCATGTCGGACAGAACAGTCCTCATTACAGGCGCCGCGCGCGGGCTGGGTGCGGTCGTCGCCCGGCGTTTTCATGACGCGGGCTACAAGGTCGCGTTGGCCGATATCGCAATCGAACCGGCGCAGGCACTTGCGCGCGAACTGAGCCATGATGGATCGACCGCGTGCGCGTTCAAAATAGATGTGACGTTCAAGGCGGACTTCGAAGCCGCGCGCGATGCGCTGCTCGAACGCTGGGGCTCGATCGATGCGCTCGTCAACAACGCCGGCGCCTCGAAGGTCATTCCGGTAATGGAAATCACGCCCGAGCAGTTCGATCAGGCGATCGACGTGAATCTGCGCAGTGTCCTGTTCGGTTGCCAAGTTCTCGGCCAGTATTTCGCTGATCGTGGCACGGGACGCATTGTCAATATCGCGTCGCTCGCGGGACAGAACGGCGGCTCCGCCACGGGCGCCCACTATGCCGCCGCGAAAGGTGGCGCCATTACCTTGACCAAAGTATTCGCGCGCGATCTCGCTCCCTATGGCGTCACGGTCAACGCCATATCGCCGGGGCCGCTTGATTTGCCGATCGTTCACGAAAGCGTTCCCGCGGACAAGTTGCAGAAGGTGATCGCGGGCATTCCCGTTGGAAAGCTGGGTTCCGCAACTTATGTCGCGGATGTCGCCGTGCTGCTCGCCTCCGCCGACGCCTATTTCGCAAATGGTGCGTGCTGGGATGTGAATGGCGGCCTGTTCATGCGCTGACGATCCATCGGATTGCGCCGCATGCCCTGTTCGACCAGGATCGACAGACTTCCGATGCCCATCCTGAAATCGACGGGTTGCCGATGCAGATAGACCTTTAGTCCTTCGTCGAAGCGGAACACGCCAGCCTCCCCAGCATCTGGATTATCGGCATCAGCTCTTCCGCACGAGCCTCGCCCACGTCAAACTGCACGCCGTTAGGCAATCGCACATGCAATGCGAGTGCGGCTGATCGTGTCTGCGGCGACGGTACGGTCGCGGCCGCGGCTGGTGAGGCAGCAACAACGGGAATGAAGGCAGGCGCAGCGGCTCTTTCCGGTAAGGCTGGTCCGGGTCGCAGAGCGACGTTGATTTGCTCGCCGTCGAACACGGCGGGCTCGGGCTCATCAACCCGTGCTGCCTGCGCAAGTTGCCGCTGCTGATAGCGCGTTATCCATCTGCGCAACTGATTCGGATTGACGTCGTGGTCCATCGCCGTGCGTGCGACCTACACGCCTGGCTTCAGACACCACTCGACCAGTTCCTCGATCGCGCCCTCATCAAATTGACGTCGACCGTCACGTTTGCGGCCGATCGCCAGCCTGCTTCGAAGATCTTGATTCTCTGCCATGAGGTAGGTATACATGTGTCCACGCGGACACCTAGCCTCCTACCTTCTGCCGCTCATTGATAGGGTGTCGTTAAAAGACCGCGTACGATGCAGGAAGCGCATTCGCGGCCTTAAATTTCCACAAGATCGAAACTTCAATCGCAGAGCACCAGTAATCCCGCTGCCGTCAGTCAGGCAGCCGCGGTCGCTGCGCTGAATGGCCCACTGTCTTTCTTCGCCGAATGGCGAAACACATACAAGATGCGTCGTGATCGGGTCGTCGCGCTGCTGCACGGAAGAGCAGGACTTGATTGCCCGACACCCGACGGTGCGTTCTATGCCTATGTCTCCTGCACCACCCAGATTGGAAAGACAACACCTGGTGGCAAGCTGATCAAGGACGATAGCGACTTTGTCATGTACCTGCTGGACGACTTCAAGGTGGCGACCGTGCAGGGAGCGGCTTACGGCGTCTCGCCCGCTTTCCGGATTTCATTCGCCACCTCCATGTATGTCATCGAAAAGGCCTGCATCAGCGAGCTCGCACTCTCGACCCGGCACCGACCTTCGTTACTCTCGAAAGTAGCCTGCCGCAAATTCCCTCCACCGTTGCCAGTGACGTGGGTCAGTTAAAAGACAATCGGCTTTTTCAATCGCATCTCGGAGGGTAGAGGTCGTGCTGTTGCTCAGCGTATTGCGAGTCAGGTGAACGTCTCGTCGAGCGCCGCCTTGATATCCGCGATCAGATCGGCAGGGTCCTCGAGCCCGATCGACAGACGCAGGTGACCGTATTCCCGGAACACCCCGGGATAACACTCCGATCCGCCGCGTCCTGCCTTACCAACGTGCACGATCAGAGACTCGTCGTGGCCAAGCGATACCGCCGACGTAATGAGACGCAGGCTAGCCACGAAGCGATCTTGTATCTCCGGTTCACCCTCGACGGCAAACGCCATGACAGCGCCATACCCCATACCACCGAATTGGCGCGACGCAAGCTCATGTTGAGGATGGGAAGGCAGTCCCGGGAAAACGACGAAGGCGACTCTTGGATCCTTGTCGAGGAATTCGGACACCTTCTGCGCGGTAGATATGTGCTGAGCCAGACGCAGCGGCAAGGTCACTGAACCTCGCATGATCAGCCACGCATTAAAAGGTGAGATTGAACCGCCCACATCGACAAGCGCATCGCCCTTCAGACGGCGGACAGCTCCGCGCGCCCGATCACGGCTCCGCCCATCGCATCACCATGCCCGTTGATGTACTTCGTCAGGGCATGAACAACGAGATCCGCATCATGTTCGAGGCCTCGAAACATCGGCGGGGGCGTGAATGTCGCATCGATCGACACCATGGCGCCGGCATCGTGTGCGATCTTCGCAATCGCCTGGACATCTGCCACCTTCGTCGTCGGATTGGCAATGGTCTCGGCATGGATCAGCTTCGTGTTCGGGCGTACAGCTTCGCGTACTGCAGCGAGGTCGCTGATATCCACGAAGGTCGCTTCGATACCGTACCGTTCCGGAAGCAGTTCATTGAAAAGACGCCAAACCGCCTCATACGTTACATCGCTGACGACGACGTGGTCGCCGCTTTTCAGGAACGTGAAGAATATAGAATGCAACGCGGCAACGCCCGTGCTGAACACGGCCGCTTCCTCACCGCGCTCCATCGCCGCAAGCTTGCGCTCGAGGCACAGCTGATTGTGGCCTGAATTGCGGGTATAAAACAGCGTTTGAGAATCCGACCAGTCGAGTGAGGACGGGTCATCCGGCAACCGGTACGAGTTCGCCATCACGATCGGCGTACGGATCGCGCCCGTTGTGGCGTCAATGACGTTACCGGCGTGCACTGCCTGACTGTCGAAAGCGAGGCTTGCCGGCTGGTCCTTATCCGGCCGTTGCTGCATGTTCCTGATTGCCATATGTGATCTTCCTGATGCACACGACTTTCGGTTGAGTCATTTCCTCGTATGCAAACCTGACACCTTCACGGCCCAGGCTTCCGTACTTGAACCCCCCGAACGGCATCGCGTCGAATCTGTAGTCTGATGAGTCGTTGATCATGACCCCGCCGACTTCCAGCTCGTCGGCGGCCTTGAGCGCGGCATGCAGATCGTTTGTGAAGATGCCGGCATGCAGGCTGTACTCGGGGCTGTTGGCAAGCGAAAGCGCCTCATCCAGTGTCTCGATCCGTTGAAGAACGACAACCGGACTGAATATCTCCTGCTTCCAGAGGTCACATTCGAAGCTGACGTCCTTGAGCACCGTCGGAGCGTAAAGCGAACCGTCATGCGTATTCCCGCACAGCAGCGTAGCTCCCTGACCGATCGCGGCATCCACCACGCGTTTCGTCCGGATGGCTGACTGAGTTGTAATCATCGGTCCAACGTCCGTGTCGGGCAACGCGGGATTGCCCGACTTGAGCGCTCGCGTGCGGGCAACAAAGCGCTTCCTGAACTCGTCATAGATGGATGACTGGATCAGGATCCGTTGCGTGCCGATACAGTTCTGGCCCGCTGCCCAGTACGCTCCGGACACGGACGACGCAACCGCGTCCTCGAGGTTGCAGTCACTCAGGACGATGACGGGTGCGTTGCCTCCCAGGTCCATCGCGAGCTTTTTCAGGCCTGACGACCGGGCTATTTTCTCGCCGGTTGCGAAACCACCGGTAAAGGAAACCATTCTGACGTCCCGCGATGAGACGAGTGCTTCGCCGAGCGCTGCGCCACCCGTCGCGACCGATACGACGTTCGATGGCAATCCAGCCGCCACCAGATATCCAACGAGCCGGATCGCTGAGAGCGGCGTGAGTTCGGACGGCTTGAGCACTACGGCATTGCCGCCGGCAATCGCCGGCCCAAGCTTATGCGCAACCAGGTTCAGCGGATCGTTGTACGGCGTGATGGCAACGATGATGCCGAGAGGTTCCCGAGTGAACCATCCCCGCCGGTTCTCCGATCCTCGATAGGCGTCGAATGGCACGACTTCACCTCCGCTACGACGCGCCTCATCGGCGGACAGCTTGAGCGTGTTCGCGCATCGCAGCACTTCCTTCCTGGCCTGCCGGATCGTCTTGCCCGCTTCCGCGACGATCAGATCGGCAAACGCGTCCTTATCACGCTCCACGAGCGACGCGCAGGTCTCGAGCAGGCGGGCCCGTTCATGACGGGGCAGGTTGCGGCAGACGCGCGCGCCATCCTTTGCGGTCTGAATCAGCATCTGCGCGCCTTCAGGTGGAATGTTCACCACAGTGCCCACTTCGACGCCATCGAAGGGATTGGTGATCGAGATGAAGCCGGGCGATACGTCAATGGGGAATGCG
>NZ_FCON02000048.1 GCF_001544535.1 Caballeronia choica
ATCACCATCCTACGTTCTTGCTTGCTGCATGCTTCAATTCACCGCTTAGCGAACCTGTCGTCGGGCACGAAGTGCCAGGACGGATGAATGACTGCTGATCCGCTCCGTCTAGCGGTGCGACGTGCGCGCCTTTTCTACATGCCAACAACGGGGAAACCCCGCTAACGACACTCCCCCGGTTGGACCACTCCGAGGGAGCGGCCTGGAGGCGACTGGCAAGGATTGGCGGTGGGAAGCTGCTTTCTTTGCTTACTTTCTTTGCAGCAGCAAAGAAAGTGAGTCCCGCCCCGGACAGGGGCAGAGCTAATAAACCAAAAACAATACAAGTTCCATAGAAGCATAAGCGCATCAAACGGCGTAAACACCAACCCAAGCCCAGCCCCAACCCCAAGCGCCAGCGACCGGTGTAAACGCGCTCAAGCGCCAGCATATAAAATCGAGTGCATGGCTACCTCATCCCCGCCAGGCAGGCACGACCCCGAACTACCGCTGCACACTCCCAGCGGCGCATCGCTATCCATGGCAGCGGCGATAGCCCTGATCGCCTGGCTCGCGCTCGCCGCGCAAACCGACATCTCCATTGGCCGCTCGATCGCTCGCGGCTTTAGCGTGCTCTACGGCATCGAGCGGATGAGCAGCTATCTGACGAACCTGACCGTGTTCATGAGCGCCGTCTGCTTCACTTGCGTAGCGACCCGTGCCCGATCCCCCGTCGCGCGCTTCTTCCGGCAACCAACCGTCGTAACCGCGATCGTCGTCTACACGGTGTTCGTGGGGATCGCATACAACGTGCTGCTGCGCTACCTGTGGACGCCATCCGGGTATCGCGCACTCGTCAACGAATGCCTGCACACATTCGTGCCGGTGCTGTCGGCGCTTTACTGGGTGCTGTTCGTGCCGCGCTTTCATCTCACCGCCAGGCAATGCCTGCTCTGGCTCGCGTACCCGCTCGGCTATCTGTTCGTCACGCTATGGCGCGGCAGCGTGTCGGATTTCTATCCGTATCCGTTCATCGATGTCGGCGAACTCGGCTATGCGCATGTCCTCCTGAACGCGAGCCTGCTCGTGCTCGCGTTCGTGACGCTGATGGGCGTGTTCATCGCGATCAATCACGGCAGGCCGGATCTCGACGTGGCCGACGCAACCGAGCAGGCCGCCGCAGACGACCCGCGCGAACATCGATAGCAACCGCTGCTTCGATTCAATGCGTCGTCACCATCCGGCGAGCCCTGCGTCCGGTCAGCACATCCGCGATAAACGCGATCCCGAGCGCCGCCGCGCCGCACCAGAAGATCAGCGCGTAGTCGTTATGCGAATGCGAGAACAGGAACGAATAGCCATACCCGCCCAGCGCCTGAAAGAGCGCGAAGGCCGTCGTCGCGCGACTCCACGCGGCGCGCTGCTCGACGTGATCGTGCGGCACGAGTTCATGGATGCGCCCGAGCACGAGCGTCACGATGCCCGGCGTGAAAATGCCGAGTATCAGCGTCGCGATGGCGAGCATGACCGGATCGCCCGACAGCGCGAGAATCGCGACCGCCACCGCCTGCAGCGCGAGCCCGATCCGGTATGCCGCGCCAAAGCCGATGCGATCCGCGACATTGCCGCAGATCAGCGGTCCAAAAATCGCCGCCACGCCATACAGCACCCAGTACGACGCGCCGGTCCCGGCGCCGCGCCCCAGTCCGCGAGCGACGTAGTCGACGAGCAGGATCATCGCCGGCACGAGGCCAAGCGCGTTCGCGGCGTATTGCGCGTAGAGCACGCGCAAAGTCATGCCTTCGTGGCGCGCCGCCGGCCGGGCGGCCTTCTGCGCGGAGGCGGCGGGCGTTGCAGGCGCTGATGCGGGCCAGCCGTACCAGCTTGCCACCGAAAGCACGAGCGACAGAACGCCCAGGCCGATCCACGTATCCTGCAAGCCGAATTGCAAGAGCTTCGGGATGATCGTCCCGGACGCGGCGATCCCGAGGCCCAAGCCGAGAAAGATCATGCCGCTCGCGAACCCGCGGCGCGCGGCCGGGATATGCGGGAGGACCGTCGTCGCGACGAGCACCATGATCGCGCCGCCCGAGAGTCCCGAAGCGAAGCGCCAGACGAAGAACCATGCGACCGACAGCGGAAACGCGCACGCGAAGAACGCCGCCGTCGCCATCAGCATCAGGAGTCGCAGCGCGGTGCGGTTCGACATGGCCGACGCAATCGGCCGGCCGAGCAGCGCCCCCGCGAGATAGCCGGCGAAGTTCGCCGCGCCGAGCGTGACCGCCTGCGACGACGTGAACCAGTGCGCCTGAATCAGCGGCGGGATCAGCGGCGTGTAGGCGAAACGTGCGAGCCCGATCGCGACGAGGCTCGCGCAAAGCCCGGCGAACATCGCGTAGAGCGAGCGGGCGTCGAGCGCTGCGGGCTCGGAGAGGCGTATGGCGGATATGTCTTCGGACATTGCTGGCTCCTGAAGCGCTGTTGCGCTGCTTGCACGGATCAAATGGACGAGTCGAACCACGCCGTGCGATAGCACGGCGGCTTGCCGCGGGCGTTGCGGCGGAAATCTCAGGGGATGCCGGTTCCGGGCGGTAGCTCGGGCAGTCCGAGCATCGCAAGGGCCGGCGCGACCGCGCCGGTCAGCAGCGCGCGCTCGGGATTGACGCGCGCCAGCACGCGCACACCGAGCAGCACGGCGAGCAGCAGCTTGGCGGCGGCGTCCGGCGGCTGGATCGGCGGGAGTTGGCCGCTTTGCTGTCCGGCCTCGACACAGCGCTGGAAAAAGCCCTTGAGCAGGCTGAGTTCCTCCGCGATCGCATCGCGGAATTCGGCGTCGTCGGGCGTGGCTTCCAGCGCCGAGTTGACCAGCATGCAGCCGCGCTGCCGCGTATCCTCGACCGACCGCTCGATGATCTCGCCGAAGAACGCCGCGATCGCCTCACCCGGCGAATGCTTCGCCTCGAGCCGCGTGATGCGCTCGCGCAGCGTGCGGTCGAGGTAGTGTTCGAGCGCACGCCGGAAGAGCGCCCGCTTGTCGCCGAATGCGTTGTAGAGGCTCGGCTGCGTGAGGCCGGTGTGCTTCACCAGATCGCGCGTGGACGTGCCTTCGTAGCCGTTCGCCCAGAAGGCGTCGCCGGCGGCTTCGAGCACCTTCTCTTCATCGAAATTGCGGGGTCGCGCCATGCGTTGCTCCAGTTCTATATCACTTGATACAGAACGCATTCTATATCACTCGATATAAAATGCAAGCGTTCAGGCACTCAACGCGTCGCGGGACCCATCCGGTGAATCGAGATGCCCTCCATCGGGTCCGGCTCCTCCAGCCACGGCGCGCGTTGCAACGCGCGCATCGTGTCCTCGCGACCCGCCGCCCAGCGGCGTTGGATGCCGCTCGCCGAAAAATCGATGTCCTTGTTGAGGTCGTCGCCTTCGAAGCGCGGGGCGTCGAGTTCGAGCACCTGCATCGTCGTGCCGCAACCCCAGCCGAGCAGTTCCTGCACGGCCGGATCGTCGCGCGCGTCCTCGGGGATGTGCTGCCCGAGTTCGCGGATCACGTGGCGCAGCCGGTGAATCTGCCGCTGCCGTTCGAGATGACTCTCCGCGCGGCTCGAATACTGGATGTCGCGCTGCCGGCTCATCGCCTGCCAGATCGATTCCGGCTCCGGCCCGCTTCCCGGCCACAACTGCACGGCAAAGATCACCGAACTGTTGCGCGGACGGTCGTCGAGGACGGCTTCCAGCGGCGTATTCGAATAGATGCCGCCGTCCCAGTACGTCTCGCCGTCGATCCGCACCGACGGAAAGCCCGGCGGAAACGCGGCGGACGCCATCACGTGGCCGACGTCCATCGGTGCGTCGCGGTTGGTGAAATAGCGCATGCGCCCGCTACAGACGTTGACCGTGCCGACCGTCAGCCGCATCTCCCGCCGGTTCAGGTAATCGAAATCGACGAGGGCGGTCAGCGTCTCGCGCAGAGGCTCGGTCGAATAGAACGCGGCCTGCTCCAGCCCGACGCGGGCATGCAGGCCGAACCACGGCTCGATGCGCGGCGTGAAGAACGCGGGAATGCCTTGCGTGACGATGCCGACATTGCGCAGCCAGCCGTCGAGATTCGGCAGCCAACTCGTGCTTGCGTGCCGGTACGCGACGCGGTCCCAGAACTCAGTGAGGCGCGCGAGCCGCTCGTCGCGCGGATTGCCCGCGATGATCGCGCCGTTGATCGCACCGATCGACGTCCCGATCACCCAGTCCGGCTCGACCTGCGCGTCGTGCAGCGCCTGATAGACGCCCGCCTGATATGCGCCGAGCGCGCCGCCGCCCTGGAACACGACGACGACCTGTCCGGGAATGTCCAGCGCGCCGTCCGCCGCCTTCGGCGGCGCCGGTTCGTCTTTGGGCGGCGGCGGTTCCGCGTCCGGCGGCGCCGGCTGGTCCTTGCGCGTCTTCCTGACCATCGCGTTTCTCCTTGGCGACTGTATCGGACGAGGCGGACAGACCGGCGCCGCCTGCGTTCATGCGTCTTTCGTGTCGAACACCAGCAGCTCGACGCCGGCTTGCGCGAAGTTCGCCAGATCGCCGGCTGTCGCCTGTCCTTCGGGCGAGCCGAGTCCGGCCTGGAGCGCATCCATCGAATCGAACCCCAGGATCGCGACCAGATGATACGGCGACTCGCCCTGCCCGGCCGCGACCGGCCCGTCGCTGATCTGGTAACTCTTCAGCCCCGGCACCGTCTTGGCGAGCGGCATATGCGTGGAAGCGTAGTAGGCATCGAACGCGGACTTGTCCGCCGGAGTCTTGTAGAGCGCTAAGAGCTTGGCCATCGGGTTGTCTCCTGGGGTGGTTGGCGCCGGGCGCCGGGTTATTGCTTGTCGGGATTTTCGAGCTTTTCGAGTTGCAGATAAAGGCGCTGTACGTTCTGCGGCTGCGCGATCGCGTAGAGCTTGTCATGGCGGAAGGCGGGAACCTGCACGGTGCGCATCGCGTCGGTGAGTCCGGCGCCGCTCGCGTACGCGCGGCGCACGGCCGCATCGAGTTCGCGCAGATAAGTGCCCGTCGGCATGATGCCGTCGCCTTTCACGAGCGGCCCGAAGCCCGGCACGACAACGCGCGGATTCATCGCGCGGAGCGTATCGAGCGCGGCGAGCCAGCCGGGAATCTGCTCGTTGCGCAGCTCGGGAATCCGTCCGGCGCTCACCAGCGCGCCCGCGAACACGACGCCCGTCGCCGTATCGAGCACGGCGAGATCGCCCGGCGTGCTCGCGGGGCCGAAGTACAGCAGTTGCAGTTCGCGGCCGCCGCTGTCGATGCGGGTGGTGGCGTCGACGGTGCGGTCCGGCACCGTCACGCGCGAGCCGGCCATCTCTTCGTCGCCGAGCGTGCGCTGCAGGTTCTTCAGACAGATCGCGCAGCGCTCGCGGATCAGATCGGCGGCGCGCTGATGCGCGAGGATCGGCACGCCCGCATCGCGAAACGCCGACGCGCCGAACACGAACTCCGGCGCCTGATGCGTGATGACGACGAGTTGAACCGGCAGCGGCGTGACCCGTCGGATCGCTTCGATCATCGCGCGGCCGTAGCGGTATGACGAACCCGTGTCGATCACCGTAACGCCGCTCTTGCCGACGATGAAGCCGTTGTTCGCGACGATCCCTCGATTGGCGGGCGCCACGGCATCGGCGCTGCCGAGCATCGCGTAGACGCCGGGCGCGACCTGGACGGGCGCGGGCACGTCGCCCGTCGCCGCGCGCGCGAGCGCCGCGCACGCGCAGAGCGCCATCACGCCCATTAGCTTGCTGAACAACGGCGCGCGCATCAAAGCCCGTTCGACGACGTCTTTTGCACGCCCGGCTGCGGATTGATCGCCACCGCGCCGTCGAACTGCTTGTTCTTCGTATCCTCGACATGCGCCTTCAGTTCGCCGCTCGCGCGCGGCACGAAGTAGAAGCGGAAATTCGGGTTCTCGCTGATCGTGAAGTTCACGTTCGCGGTCATCACCGGCTTGTCGGCGTAAGTCACCGCGACCTTGCGGATGAAATAGGCGGTCGCATAGTTGCGCGTGACCTGGTTCATCGCCATGCCGGTACGGTTCGGATGGCGCACCATCAACAGCGCGAGTTGCGGCCGGCCGGCCACCGCCTGCCCTTCGGCTTGCAGGCGCACTTGTCCCGCCGTGACCTCGGCGGCGGCATCGTCCTTGCCGGCGGGCGCTGAACATCCGCCCGATGCCTTGATGAAGCGCACTGCGCTGTACAGGTGGCCGTCGTTGGTTTCCGCGATCACGCGCATGAACGTGTAGTCTTCCACGCGCACGCGGGTTTCGATGCTCGCGAGCCCGGATTCGGGCGTGAACTCGAAGTAGCCTGCATACGGCTCCGGGTTCTCGTCGATGAAGAGGTGGATTTTCCTGATGTAATGCGAAGGCGTCTGCGGGAACTGCGCGATGATCGAGATCGGCACGACGGCGGCATCGGCGGCGCGCGCGGGCGCCTGGAACTTGATGACGGCATCGCCGTGCGGGTCGACCGGATGGTCCTTGAACGTGCCTTCCTTGAAGTCGAGCCAGCGGACGGACTTGTTTGGATCGTCGTCGGGCTGGTTGGCGTAGGCGTAGGTGAACGCCGGCGCTGTGAGAAGGGCTGTTAGCGCGTCGCGTCGGGTGATGGTCATGATGTTTCTCCGTGCTTCGTCTGGTGCTCTTGTGCTGCGCGGTTGGGTTTCAACCGTTTGATGCGCTTGTGCTTCTATGGAACTTGCTTTGTTTTTGGTTTATTTGCTCTGCCCCTGTCCGGGGCGGGACTCACTTTCTTTGCTGCTGCAAAGAAAGTAAGCAAAGAAAGCAGCTTCCCACCGCCAATCCTTGCCATGCGCCTCCAGACCGCTCCCTCGGAGTGGTCCAACCGGGGGAGTGTCCTTAGCGGGGTTTCATCGTTGTTGGCATGTAGAAGAGGCGCGCACGTCGCACCGCTAAACGAAGTGGACCAGCAGTCATACATCCAGCCTCGCGCTACGCGCTCACCCGTCAGGCAAAACCGAAACCCATCGCTATATCTACGTCCTACGTTCGTGGTTGCCGCATGCTTCAATTCACCACCGCTAGCAGACCTGTCGTCGGGCACGAAGTGCCGGGACGAATGAATGACTGCTGTTCCACTCCGCGCAGCGGGGCGACGCGCGCGCCTTTTCTACATGCCAACAACGATGAAACCCCGCTAAGGACACTCCCCCGGTTGGACCACTCCGTTTCAAGCGCGAGTGAAGACGTGTTAGGGCTGGCGTTGGAAAGCTGCTTTCTTTGCTTACTTTCTTTGCAGCAGCAAAGAAAGTGAGTCCCGCCCCGGACAGGGGCAGAGCAAATAAACCAAGAAGAAAACAAGTTCCATAGAAGCCTAAGCGCATCAAACGGCGTAAACACCAACCCCACACCCCACCCCCACCCCAAACCCAAGCGCCAGCGGCTACCCCTCCCATTCGAGTTCAGCATACGCCGCTGTCACATTCCGCCGCTGGTAGATATCAAAAAGCCGCCACTTGCCGCGCTCGGCAAGCCCGATCGTCTCGACGGCATGTTGCATCGTCTCGCCGCGCCTGATCGATCCACGCACATCCCGCGCCAGCCGCATCAAATACCCTTCCTCGGCATCGAGCGCGCCTCGCCACGGCGTATCGATCGGGCCATGCCCCGGCACCACCCGGCGCGGATTCATCTGGCGAATCGTCGCGATATCCGCGAGCCAGCCGGTGAGGCTGCCATCGATCACAGGAATGCACTTCACGAACAACAAATCAGCGAGCCAGAGCGTGCCCGTCTCTTCATCGTATACCGTCAGGTCGTTGTTTGTATGCGCTGTTTTCCAGGTGCGCAGAACCAGCTTGCGATGGCCCAGGTCGAGCGTTTTCGTGCCATCGACGGTGAGCGTCGGCGGGACGATCTCGCTGCCGTCGGCGAGCGCGCCGAGTTCGCGTCGCAGCCCGCGCAGATAGCTTTGCGCATGCGACGCTTCGGCCTCGCCGAGCGTCGCGCTGCCGACGAACTGCGGATGATCCGCTGCGAACGCTACGTTGCCGAAGATGTGATCGGGATGCATGTGCGTGTTGATCACATAGCAGACCGGCCGCGGCGTCACCGCGCGGATCGCGGCGCGCAATTCGCGGCCTTCCTCGGCGGTGCCGCCGGTGTCGATCACGGCAACGCAGTCCCGTCCGACGATGAATCCGATGTTGGCGATGTCGCCCTTGTTCGCGCGCGTCGCGACGTCGTCTTGGCCGCGATGCACGTAGAGGCCGGGCGCGAACTGCGTCACCTTCAAAGGCGTGACGGCATGCGCGGCGCACGTCCAAAGCAATCCGGCGATCAACAGCAAACGCATCGTCATCGCGCGACGCCGCCCGTTATCCGCTCACCGTGCGGGCGCTTCGGCGGCCGCAATGCGAACTGCGCATACTCGGCTTCGAGAAACGGCTCGGCGTGTTCGAGCAGGAAGCGCCGGAAGGCGAGACACGTCGGCGACAACTGCTTCGAGCGCGAATGCACGAGTTGCCAGGTGCGTTCGATCGGCGTGCCGTTGACGTCGAGCAACGCGATCTCGCCGGTGCGCAATTCGAGCGCGAGCGTATGCAGCGAAATCAGGCTCACGCCCATGCCCGCCATGACGGCCTGCTTGATGGTCTCATTGCTGCCGAGCGTCACGCTCCTCGCCGGCACGAACAGGTGCTGCCGGAACATGTGCTCCGCCACGGCGCGCGTGCCCGAGCCGGGCTCGCGCAGCAGGAACGTATCGCCGGCGAGTTCCTGCAAGTCGAAGCGCGATGCATGACGCAGCGGATGCGTGAGCGGCGCGACGATCACATGCGGGTGATACGCGAGCGGTTCGGCGGTCGTGCCGAGTTCGGGCGGCGGTCGCCCCATGATCGCGAGATCGGTGGCGTTGTCCTGCAGCCAGCGCAAGAGCGTCTCGCGGTTGCCCACCGAGAAGCGCACATCGACCTTCGGATACTGCTGCGAATACAGTGCCAGCAGCTTGGGCGCGAAATACGTCGCCGAACTCACGATGCTCACGGCAATCGAGCCACTGTCGGCCTGCGTCAGCGACATCATCGCGTCCTCGGCGTCCTTGATCTCGCCGAGGATGCGGCTCGCGTGATGCGAGAGCCGCTCGCCCGCTTCGGTCAGCGCGAGGCGTCGCGCGACGCGCTCGAACAGCGGCAGCCCGATCGCTTCCTCGAGCTGCCGTATCTGCATCGACACGGCCGGTTGCGTCAGGTGCAGTTCCTCGGCCGCGCGCGCGAAACTCGGGCACCGGCACGCGATCACGAAGATCTGCAACTGGCGCAATGTCAGCGAGCGGACGAAGTTCACGATGAAGATCCACGCGTCGAAGAAAGGCCGGGCACGCGTGGCGCCCGGACCACGGTCAACGGCTCGCGCGGGGAGCGTTCGCCGGCTTGAGCGGTGTCGTCGCGCCGGGCTTCGCGGGCGCCAGCGTGTGCTGCGCGCTCTGGAAGTTCAGCGTTTCGGTTTGCAGCGGATGGGCGAAATCGTTGTTCGCGCCCGGCACTTCGGTGCGGATCATCATCACGTGACCGGGCACCTCGTCGGCGACGATGAACGTGTAGCGCGTGGCCGTGTACTGCGGAAAACGCGCGGCGTTGGGGTCGTCGAGATAAGGCTGGATCACGATCTTCTGCGCCTTCACTTTCTTGCCGCCGGCATCGGTCACGACCGGCGTGATCGGCGGCCCGGCCGCGAGCGCGAGACGCACGCGCTGCTGGAAATAGCGGCGCTTTCCGCCCGTCAGCTGCTCCATCTCGACGATGTCGTGTTCGAGGAAGTACAGGATCACCGGATTGCACGGCAGCCCGCCCGGCACCTCGACCGGACCCGTGCGGTCGGAGACGCGCGCGTCGCCCTTGGTGTTGCCGGCGCTCACCACGAGCACGCGCACCGTGTCGTTGACCTTCGCGGGCGGGCCGGAGAGGGTCATCGCGTAATCGAGTTCCGTCTGCGGATCGACGCCGTTCAGGTGCGGCGACATGAACAGCAGCTTCTCGGCCGGGGCGATGTCGCTCGACGGCTGGTCGGCGGCGCTCACGTTCAACGCCAGACCGAGCAGGGTCGCGGCCGCCATCCGCAATACGAACGAGCGCCTCATTGCGCGGCCGCCGGCTGCAACGGCAGCAACGGAACCTGGTAGCTCGTGAGTATCTGGTCGATCTTCGGCTGGTTCGCGCCGATCCAGTTGTCGACCTTGTCGTGCCAGGCCTTCTCGCCATAGCGCACGCCCATCGAAATCTCGTAGTCGAAGCGAATGCCCGGCGTCGGCGGGAACGGCACCAGCCTGACGGAATCGCCCGCGCGCTTCACGAAGTAGCCCGCGATCGGCCCCCAGAGGAACACGACATCGACATTGCCCTTCGTCAGGTCACGCTCGATCATCTCGCCGGGGAACGCCTGCGGATCGCCGGTTTGCGCCTGGTACGACACGGCCTGCTCGATCAGGTTGTTGCCGAGCAGCCAGTCGACGGCCGGCGTCTGCGCGAAGATGCCGAGGCGCAGTTTCTTGAGCGTTTCGGGCGGCAGCTTGAGCAGGTCGGAGGGCGTCTTGATGCTCGCGAGTTCCGGCCGGTTCGGGAACACCATCGCGTAAGTGGAATGCAGATACGGGCGCGTGGTGGCCGCGAGGTCGTAACCTTTCGGCAAGCCGATCACGAGATCGCACTTGTAGCGATCGGAGTCGGGCACCTTGTCGCGCAGCGTGCGGCGGATGAAGCCCATGCGCTGCGGAAAATACGTGTATTCGATCTTGTAGCCGAAGTCGCTCGCCATCTGGGCCGCGATCTTGTTCTCGAAACCCTCGCCCTTGTTGTTCGAGAGCGGCATGTTGTTCGGATCGGCGCACACGCGCAGCACGCCGTCGGCGCCGTCGTTGTTGGGCAGCGCCGGATCGTCGGCGAGCGCGGCCTGCGCCATGCACACCGAGAAGAGCGCGGCGGCGAACCGCACGACGATGACGCGGGCTACTTTGCAATCAGACATCGACACCTCCGGAAAGGACTGCGGGCACACGACGAGAATAAAACGTAGCACGCATGCGCGTCACTTCGCATCGATGGCCTGCAGGTCGCCCGGATTGATCTTGCCGTCGGAGCGTCCCTTGAGGTACGCGTAGAGCTTTTCCCAGTTCTTCTGCATCATCTGGCTCGAACTGAAATCGGGCATGCCCTTGTCGACACGTCCGCCAAATACCGTACGATGAAACTCCTTCTCATCGAGCGTCTTGAACGCCTCGATCAGCGAGGGGCCGACCATGCCTTCCTGCTTGGCGCCGTGGCAACGTTCGCACGCGAGCGCGCGCCACGTTCTCCATCCTTGCAGCGTATCGTTGTCGACCTTGTTGCCATCAACGACCTTGTACGCCACCGGCTTCATCTGCCCCGGGTCTGTCTGGGCATACGAGGCGGGCATCGCAAAGAGTGCTATCGCCAGCGGCAAAAGTGATCGGCCTTTCATGCGTCTTTCTCCTATGGAAGCGGTGATGCGCCGGCAATGCCGGCTTTCGTTCCGGCCCAGCCGGCCGCCGCCCGGGAGCGGGCAGCGGCCATGGGCCTTGTTTCAGGTTGGAGGATCAGTAAGGGAATCAGCCGCCCGGAATGGCGAACACGAACAGCGTGCCGCCGAGCGCCGTGTACTTCGCCAGTTCACGATAGCCACCGACCGCGCCCAGGCCTTCGGTCGACTTCTGGAGGCCCGCAGCCATGCCGATGCCGGCCCAGCCGCCAATCCCCGAGTAGACGCCGACGTACTGCTTGCCCTGGAACTGATACGTGAACACGTTGCCGATGATCCCGGACGGGGTCTTGAACTTCCACAGTTCCTTGCCGTCCTTGATGCGAACCGCCTTGATGTAGCCTTCGAGCGTGCCGTAGAACGCGATGCCGCCGGCCGTCGTAAGCGCGCCGGACCATACCGAGAACTTCTCCGGCTTGGACCACGCGATCTTGCCCTTGCTCGCATCCCACGCGATGAAGTTGCCCATGGCACCGTTCTCGTTCGGCCCCGGGAACATCGAGAGCGTCGCGCCGACGAACGGCTGGCCGGACACGTATTCGACCTCGAACGGCTCATAGTCCATGCAGACGTGGTTGGTCGGCACGAGGAAGAGCCCGGAGTTCGGATCGAACGAGGCGGGCTGCTGGTCCTTCGAGCCGAGCGCCGCCGGGCAGATGCCCTTCACGTTGTGATCCGGACCGGCCTTCTGCGTCGAGTAGGTCGCGTTGCGCACCGGCAGGCCGCTCTTCAGGTCCACGCTGTCGGCCCAGTTCACCGCCGGGTCGTACTTCTGCGCGACGAGCAGTTCGCCCGTCTGACGATTGAGCGTGTAGCCGAAGCCGTTGCGGTCGAAGTGGACGATGGCCGGCACCTTCTTGCCGCCGATCGGCAGGTCGGCGAGGATCATCTCGTTGACGCCGTCATAGTCCCATTCGTCGTGCGGCGTCATCTGGTAGACCCATTTCGCCTTGCCGGTATTCAGGTCGCGAGCGAAGATGGACATCGACCATTTGTTGTCGCCGGGACGCTGCGTCGGGTTCCATGTGCCCGGGTTGCCCGTACCGTAGTAGACAAGGTTGAGCTTCGGGTCCCATGCGTACCAGCCCCAGGTGGTCCCGCCGCCGAGCTTCCACTGGTCGCCCTTCCAGCTTTTCAGCGACGAATCCGCGCCGATCGGCACCATCTTGCCGTCCGACCAGGTCATGGTCTGCTGCGGGTCCATCAGCATTTCGTTGTCCGGCCCCGTGCTGTAGGCCTTCCAGACCTCCTTGCCGGTCTTGATGTCATACGCGATCAGCCGCCCGCGCACGCCGAACTCACCGCCCGAGATGCCGGTAATCACCTTGTCGCCGAATACGTGCGGCGCATTGGTGTTCGTTTCACCCGCCTTCGGATCGCCGTTCTGCGCCGACCACACCACTTCGCCCGTCTTCGCATTGAGCGCGACGAGTTTCGTATCGGCTTGCTGGAGGAAGATCTTGTCGTCGCCATAGGCGAGGCCGCGGTTGACCGTATCGCAGCACATCACCGAAATCACCTGCGTATCCTGCTTCGGCTCGTATTGCCAAAGGAAAGTCTGGTCCTTGAGGTTGATCGCGATGACCTTGTTGGGGAACGGCGAGTGGATGTACATCGTGTCGCCGAGCACGAGCGGCGAACCTTCGTGACCGCGCAGAACACCGGTCGACATGGTCCACGCCACTTGCAGCTTGCCGACATTCTGCTCATTGATCTGCTTGAGCGGGCTATAGCGGTGATTCGAGTAATCGCCCGCCTGTGCCGCCCAGTTCGAGGGGTTCTTGATCAGTGTGTCGAGCTGCGAGTCTGCCTGTGCCATATAGGAATTCAGACCCGCCGTCGCGACCACCGCCAGTCCAAGAACCAGGGTGCGTAAGTTCATGTCTCCTCCAGAATGGTGATGCCGTCCGACCCAGGGATGACCACGCTACCGGGTTGCATCCTGCGCGCCTTCTCGAATGCAGGTAACGAGCTTCGCCGCGCCCGATTCATTGCCGGGCCCGTGCGTCATCGAGGTCAATTGCATATTCCATGCCGGAATGGCTGGTGAAGCGTCTGCTTGAGCGCGACATGCGTCAGCGTGCTTCGACGCCGGTGTGCCGGTCATCGGCGCGACACATACTGTGTCAAATCCGCGATACGAAGCGCGCCGCGCAACACAGTTCATCGCGAACGGGACATGACGCGATGCAGCACGTTGCGCGTCGCGGGCGTTGGCCTGCCGCATCGATGCGCGGCACTTGGCGCATACTGAACGCAGCCTGCTTTTGTTCACAGACGCACGATGCGGAGGACATCGCCATGACTCAAGCCGAGAAGGTCTACTCCGATGAAGAGATCCAGCAGCGCCTCACGGGCGCGCTTCAGCACTGGTATCTGGAAGACGGCTGGCTCCGACGCAAGTTCAAGACCGAGAGCTGGAAGAGCACGCTGATGGTGGTCAATACGGTGGGCCATCTCGCGGAAGCCGCGTGGCATCACCCGGACCTGACCGTGTCGTATGCGTTCGTGGTCGTGAAGCTGAAGACGCATTCGGCGAAGGGCATCACCGACAAGGACTTCGCGCTCGCCAGCAAAATCGAGGACGTGATCCATTGGCAGCCGGGCAAGGAAGGCGGGGCGCTCGAAGGCACGCCCGCCGACGACCAGCGCTTTCGCTACATCAAGTACGACGCGCCCAAGGCCTGAGCAATTTGCTTACCGCCGGGTGAACACTCTGGCGCACGCGTGACACAGTGCGCGCGCTTCGGCGTGCGCGTTGGTGTGCCCACAAGGCGGACACCGGGCCTGCACCGCTGGTACGCCTCTTGCCTCAAATGCTCGGCTTACCCCGCCGGGCAGCTTCGAATCCGCTCGGCCGGCACCGCTCGAAATCTCGACCTCCAACCAGGGAACAATCGCGATGCAGATGCCTTCCGGTCGCCTCTCGCCGCCATCGGCCGTGACGGTCGATGCCCCCGCGCGCCTGCACCTCGGCTTCATCGATCCGAACGCGTCGCTCGGGCGCGCGTTCGGCAGCGTGGGCCTCACGATCGACGGACACGGCACGCGCATCACGGCGCGGCTCGCAGAAGCAACGCGTGTCGAAGGCGCGGGAAGCGCGGCGCAGACGGCCCGCATCGAACGGTATCTGGAACAGTTGCACGCAGCGTATGGCGGGCCGCCGGTTGCCATCGAAGTGAACGAAACGCCGCGCGCACACACCGGGCTGGGCTCGGGCACGCAGCTCGCGCTGGCGGTCGGGACGGCCTACGTGCGCGTCGCAGGACGCAGCGCCACCACCGCGCAGATCGCGCGCCTGCTGGGACGCGGCGCGCGCTCGGGCATCGGCATTCATGGCTTCGACCACGGCGGTCTGATGGTCGACGGCGGCCACGGCGGCCATCCTTCCGCCGGCATCGCGCGGCTGCCGCCGCTCCTGTTTCGCCAGCCGTTCCCGGACGCATGGCGCGTGCTGCTCGTCGACGACACCTCCCGCGAAGGCCTCCACGGCGACGACGAACGGCGCGGCCTCGCGTCGCTCGGCGCGTTTCCGCGCTCGCTTGCCGCGCATCTGAGCCATCTCGTGCTGATGCGCATCCTGCCGGGCGTCGCGGAGAGCGACTTCGACGCCTTCGCCAAAGGCATCGGCGAATTGCAGCACACCATCGGCGAGTACTTCGCGCCCGTGCAGGGCGGCGTGTTCTCGAGCCCGGCCGTCGCGCACGCGCTCGAAGCGGTTGCCGCGAAGGAGACGGCCGGCATCGGACAGACCTCGTGGGGACCCACCGGCTTCGCCTTCCTGCGCAGCCCGGAACAGGCCGAGCGCGCGCTGGCGCTCGCCCGCGAGGCGAGCCGCGGAATGCCGTCGATTGCGTGCTCGATCGCCGCCGGCCGCAATCGCGGTGCGACCTGGCGAGCCGTCGATCTCCAGAAGTGCGGCATCGACGCCGCGTGATGTGCCACCGACGCTGCCCGTGCGGCCGTTCGAGCCCGCTCCGGTCGCCCCAAACCCCTAGCGAGTCCACTCATGCCCGAAGCCACCGAAAGGCCCTACATTCTGCATATGTTCACGTCGATGCCGCAGATGAGCCCGTTCGACGTCAACATGGCCGCCGACGCGGGCTACCAGATCGTCGTGCCGTACTGCAACGTCGATGAGGACAGCGTCGTCCAGTTGACGCAGGACGCGATCTTTTCACGCGGTCCGAAGGGCGTGTCGCGCACCGGCATCTTCATCGGCGGGCGCGACGTGATGCTCGCCGCCGACATGCTCGACCGCGCGCGCCAGGCGATGGTGCCGCCGTTCGAAGTCTCCGTGTTCGCCGACCCGAGCGGTTCGTACACCACCGCCGCCGCACTCGTCGCGCTCGCCGAGCGGCATCTGAAGAAGGAGCACAACGTCGATCTCGGCGGCAAGCGCCTGCTGATCCTCGGCGGCACCGGCGCGGTCGGGCGCGTGGCGGCGGCGATGGCGGCAGCGCTCGGCGCCGATGTCGCGATCGCGAGCCATTCAAGTTCGTCGCGCGCGACGCAGGTCAGCGACGAGATCAACCGCCGCTTCGACATCGCGACCTCCGGCCTCGCGACGACCACGCCCGATCAACTGCACAAGGCGCTCGCGCGCGCGGAAGTGGTGTTCGCGACGGCGCTCGCGGGCGTCCAGGTGATGACCTCCGCCGACCTCGCGCATGCGAAAAACCTGCTGATCGCCGCCGACGTCAACGCGGTGCCGCCCGAAGGCATCGCGGGCGTGAACGTGATGGACGACGGCAAGCCGCTCGCGGGCGCGGCGCGGGCCGACGCGGTCGGCATCGGCGCGCTGGCGATCGGTAACGTGAAGTATCAGGTCGAGCATCGGCTGTTCGTCAGGATGCGCACCGGGGGGAAGCCCGTGTATCTCGGCTTTCCCGAAGCGTTCGACGAAGCCCGCGCGATCGCCGCCGGCCTCGGCTGATGCACACCGCGATGCATTTCTCGCGCAAGCGGTGCGTCGCGGTCGCGGGGCTGTCGGCGCGGATGCTGGCGCAGTCGGCGGCGCGCGCCGGGCTGGACGCGATCGCGCTCGACATCTTCGGCGACCGCGATACGCGCGAGCATGCGCTCGCGTGGTTCGATATCGGCGGCGAGGGGCTGGCGATCGACCGCACGCGGCTTTTCGATGCGCTGGAACGCGCCGCGCGGATGCCGCGTTTGCTCGGCTTCATCGTGACGAGCGGGCTGGAGCCGCTGATGGGCGAGGTGTATCGGCACCCACGGCTGCCGAGGTTGATCGGCAACGACGCCGAAGCGACGGCCTCGGTGCGCGATCCGCGGCGGTTCTTCGGGTTGCTGGATGAACTGGGGATCGCGCATCCGGAGGTGTCCTTTGTGCGCCCCGCGAATGCGCACGGGTGGCTTGCCAAGCGCGCGGACGGATGCGGCGGCGTGCATGTCGAAGCGGCTTCGTCGAGCGAGAGCGCGGCGGATACCTACTATCAGCGCGCCGCTGCCGGGCGTTCGATGTCGGCGCTCTTTGTCGGCGCACGGCGCGAGGCCACGGTGATCGGTTTCGCCGAGCAACTGACGGTCACAGCGGGGAAGCTGCCTTTCGTGCATGCCGGCTCGCTCGGGCCCGTCGATCTGCCGTGCGAAACGGCTGCGGCCATCCATGACGCGATCCGCGCGATCGTCTCGCGCACGGGGCTCACGGGCCTGAACAGCATCGATTTCCTGCTCGATCGCGACGCAATCCGCGTGCTCGAAATCAACGCGCGTCCCTCGTCGACGCTGACGCTTTACGAAGCCGTGTGGCCGCAAAGCTTGCTCGCCTGTCATATCGACGCCTGCCTGCACGGGCGGCTGCCATCTTCGCCGCCAGCGCCCACGCGCCGGGCGGGCCAGCGCGTCGTGTTCGCGCCGCGCGGTTTCACCGTGCCGGCATCTTTCAGCGACGCCTGCCATCGCGACCCCGCGTGCCGCGACGTCCCAATGCCCGGCACGCGCATCGAAGCCGGCCAGCCGGTCTGCACGCTGGTCGTGACGGCACCGGCCATCGACGCGGTCACGCACAAACTCCAGCGCCAGTCGTCGCTTCTTTTGCAACGCATCGAAACCTGTCACGAGCCCTCCCATGACGTCATCTCAACCGGCTGATCCTTCGCGGCACCTGAGCGTCAACGCACTCGCCGAGCGCCTCGTCAAGCGCCTCGTCGACGAAGCCGCGCGCTTTGCGGTCGCGATCCACCGCACCGGCGCCGGTACGACGATCGTCGACGCGGGTGTCGACGCGCCGGGCGGCGTCGAGGCGGGCTTGCTGATCGCGCGCATCTGCATGGGCGGGCTCGGCCGAGTCGCGCGGCGCATGAGCGAGCAAGCCGAGCCGTTCTGGCCGAGCCTGATCGAAGTGCATACGTCGACGCCGGTGCTCGCCTGCCTCGGCAGCCAGTACGCCGGATGGAGCCTCGCAGCAAGCAAGGAGGAAACCGGCGGCAAGAAGTTCTTCTCGCTGGGTTCGGGACCGGCGCGGGCGCTGGCCGTGAAGGAACCGCTCTTCGATGAACTCGGCTATCGCGACCGTCACGAGCGCGGCGCGCTGGTGATGGAAGTCGACCGCCTACCGCCGCAGGTCGTCATCGACAAGGTGTTGCGCGACTGCGCGCTCGCGCCCGACAACCTCACGATCATCGTCACGCCGACACACTCTGTCGCGGGGACGGTGCAGGTCGTGGCGCGCGTCGTCGAGGTTGCGCTGCACAAGACGCATGTGCTCGGCGTGGATCTCGGCGAGATCGTCGAAGGCAGCGGCACGGCGCCGTTGCCGCCGCCCGCGCCCGACGCCATCCAGGCGATGGGCCGCACCAACGACGCCATTCTCTACGGCGGCCGCGTGCACCTCACGGTCAAGCACGACGCGGTGGCCGAGCGTCTCGCCCGCGAGTTGCCGTCGAGCAATGCACGCGACTACGGGCGGCCCTTCGCCGACATCTTCACGTCGTTCAACTATGACTTCTACCAGATCGATCCCGCACTCTTTGCGCCCGCCGAAGTGTGGGTGAGCAGCCTCGAAAGCGGCGCGACGTGGCACGGCGGACGGGTCGATGCCGGGTTGCTGCGCGCGCAGTGGAGCAAGCCATGAGCGACAGCCTGCGCATCGCGATCATGACCGACGAAACCGGCTGGCACACGTCGCGCCTGAAGAAGGCGTTCCGCGCGCGCGGCGTCGAGGCGCGCTGCGTCGATCTCGCCGACTGCCGCATCGACACGACGTGGACGCCCCACGGCCTCGCGATTCCCGGCTTCGGCCGCACGCTGCCCGACGCGGCGTTCGTGCGCGGCATCGCGGGCGGCACGTTGGAACAGGTGACGCTCAGGCTCGGCGTCCTGCATGCGCTGCGCGAATCCGGCGTGCCGGTCTATAACGACGCCCGCGCGATCGAGCGCAGTGTCGACAAGTCGATGACGAGCTTTCTCCTGCACCGCCACGGCGTGCCGACGCCCGCCACGTGGGCCGGCGAATCGGCGGCGTTCGCGCAGCGCGTGCTGATGCGCGAGGCGGCGGCCGGCCGCAAGGTCGTGATGAAGCCGCTTTTCGGCTCGCAGGGCAAGGGCTTGCGGCGGCTCGGCGCGGGTGTTGGCGGCAGGCTCGCGCCGCTGCCGCCGCTGCGTTCCTTCGGCGAAGTGGCGTATCTGCAGCGCTTCGTCGAGGGCGAGCGGCCCGGTTTCGACTGGCGCGTGCTCGTGATCGGCGGCCGGGCGGTCGCGGCGATGCGGCGCGTCGGCGGCCGCGGCTGGATACACAACTTCGCGCAAGGCGCGGCGTGCGAACCGGCGCTCCTGACCGACGCGCTCGCCGACACCGCGATCCGCGCGACAACGGCACTCGGCCTCGATTACGCGGGCGTCGACCTCATTCCCGGCACCGACGGCGACGCGTCCAACGGTTCTGCGGCGGCTGCGCGGCCGCTCGTGCTCGAAGTGAACGGCGTCGCGGCGTGGCGCGGGCTGCAATCGGTGACGCGGCTCGACATCGCCGCCGCGCTCGTCGACGACCTGCTCGACCGCAAGCTCGCGGGCGGGCGCGCGCCGGTTGCGTTGGCGAGTGGCGATGCAAACCGTTGACGCCAACCCGCGCGAGGTCTTCCTGCGCGCCTGCCAGCTCGACGTCGAGACGCCGAAGCCGGGCAACGTGAGCGTCGGGAGCGACGGGCACGGCATGACCGCCGCGCAGTTCATCGCGAGCGCCGAAGCGGCGGCGGGCGCGCTCCTCACGCCGGGCATGGCGGTCGGCGCGCGCATCCTCGATGCGGTGACGCGCACGCTCAACGTCGCCGGCTGTAATACGAATCTCGGGATCGTGCTGCTGTGCGCGCCGCTCGCGGCTGCGCTCGACGAACTGACGCCGCCGCGCAACGCATCGAGATGGCATGAGGCCGCAGAGCGCACGCTCGAACGCCTCGACCTGGACGACGCGCGCGCCGCCTATCGCGCGATTGCGCTGGCGAACCCCGGCGGTCTCGGCGACGCGCCCGAGCAATCGGTCCATGCCGAGCCTAGCGTCGACCTGCGCGCCGCGATGACGCTCGCGGCGGAACGCGACAGCATCGCGCGCCAGTACGCCAGCGGCTTTCGCGACATCTTCCAGACCGGCCTCGGCGCGGTCGCGAGCGCGCCCCTCAAGACCCCGGCGACGATCACGCTCAACGTGTTCCTCACCTTCCTCGGCACGTGGCCCGACTCGCACATTGTGCGCAAGCAGGGTGTGACGGTGGCGCAAAGTGTCACGCGCGAAGCACGGCTGCGCCACGCTCAATGGCGCACCGCGTGGGCGCGCGGTGCGACGCCGCCGCTCCTCGCCTGGGACGCCGGACTGAAGGCGCAGGGCATCAACCCGGGCACGAGCGCCGATCTCACGGTCGCGACGCTGTTCGTCGCCGGATGCATCGCGCCGGGACGCCTCGACATCGGCGGGAAGCGCGCCTGACATTGGCACGGATCATGATAGGTACACCATGGTTTGCCTGCCTGAGTCTTGCGCGGCCGGGATACCGGCGTCGCAAGTTGTCCGCAAGTCGAATATCCGAGACCTAATCACTGGAGGAAAAGCATGGCCAAGATCAACCGTGTCCTGGTAGGAGAGTCGCTGGTTGGCGACGGAAACGAGGTCGCCCACATCGACTTGATCATCGGACCGCGCGGCTCCGCCGCCGAGACCGCATTCTGCAACGCGCTCACCAACAACAAGGACGGCTTCACGTCGCTACTCGCCGTGGTCGCGCCGAACCTGCTGACCAAGCCGAACACGATCCTCTTCAACAAGGTGACGATCAAGGGCGCCAAGCAGGCCGTGCAGATGTTCGGCCCGGCGCAGCACGCGGTCGCGCTGGCGGTGGCGGACTGCGTCGAGGACGGCACGATCCCGGCGGACGAAGCCGACGATCTCTTCATCTGCGTGGGCGTGTTCATCCACTGGCAGGCCGACGACGACAAGAAGATCCAGGAGTACAACTACAAGGCGACGCGCGAAGCGCTTCAACGCGCCGTGGCGGGCGAACCGAGCGCGAAGGATGTCGTGGCGAAGAAAGCCACGGCGGCACATCCGTTCGCGCCGAACTGACCGCGCAGCAACCGAACTCGCGCGGCCTGCCGGCCGCGCGAGTTCGCCGATCAACGCTTCTCGAGGCTTTTCGCATGATTCCACGATGTCGCGCGCTGCGGGCTCTCGCTTGCGTCACGTTCGTTTCGCTCGTTTCGCCGCTCGCGCTCGCGGCGGACGCCGGCGCAGGCGGTGCTTCGGCGCACGGCCACGATTACCCGACGCAGGGCCGCGTGGAATACGTGCTCGGCTGCATGGACGACAACGGTCACGACTTCGTCAACGTCTACAAGTGCTCATGCGCGATCGACCGTATCGCCGCGGTGCTTCCTTATGACGATTTCGTCGAGCAATCCACGTTCTCCAAATACGCGACCCTCGGCGGCGAAGGCGGCGCGGAGTTCCGCGTCGACCGTGCGAAGGCGCAGACCAAGAAATTCCGGGCGTTGCAGTCAGATGCGTACCGCGCGTGCGGGATCGGGCACGCGGCGGCGGCGTCCAAGTAAGCAGGATTCAGTTGGGAATCAGGCCTTCGCCGAGCGACGCGTAGCTCGCGCCCCTGCGGACCCGGCGCCGCTCGATCAATACGCCGACCGATTCGACATCGTCGAACTTCGCGGGCTTGGCGAGCGACACGCGCACCCAGTGCGCGCCGAAATCCGCGATCAGCAACTGCGCGATCTGTTCCGCGAGCGCTTCCAGCAGGCGCACGCCGTGCGTTGCGAGAAGCGCATGCAGCGCCTCGCGCACGGCCGCGTAGTTGATCGTGTCCTCGATGCGGTCCGTCGTGCACGCGCGAATCGCCGGCACGCCGATCGCGAGGCTGATGCGCACGGGCTGCGGCGCATGCAGCTCGCTCGTGTCGATGCCGATCACCGTGCTGCCGGTCAGTCCCTCGATATAGACGATGTCCATCGGCGTGGTGTCGCGAATGGGTTGTTGCGCTGCGGCATCGAAACCCATGGCATCGGGGAAGAGTGGCTGGCGAATCGCATCGAAACGGTCCATGGTTTGCTCCGCCGCCGGGTGCGGCTCGAAAGGTTGCGTGGGCAAGTGGTCCTTGGGTCAAGCAAAAATCGGGCGCGGCGACCATTCTGTCTGCGACTACTTATTGAACACGGGCGTCATCAGAGGTAGAGTTTTGCCGTAGTTCCGCGGTTTGCGGCTTTGCTGACGACAAGAGAGCCCGCACCGCGTGGTGCGCATGCGTGAAAAGGCAACGCAGCGCAAGGGCAATCACAACAGACTCGGCGCTGACGCGCGGCCCGCAACTCCGCGGCCGCGAATCAGACGCCAGGGAGACAAGCCCCCATGTCGTCGCTCGCTGACATAAATACTCATGTCCGAGAAGTCCTGAATATCGTCAACAACCCGCTCGCGGCGCGCGCCGCGAACGACTCGGTTGCCCAGTCGTGGATTCGCTGCCTGAACGAGTTCAGGCTCGATCCCGCGCGCTTCGTGATGCCGCCCGTCCTGACCCAGCAGGAACTCGCCGACCGCCGCGAGGCCGCTGGCGACCTGATCGCGTGCTCGAAGCTCGAGATGACCACGCTCTATCAGCAGCTTGCGGACCCGGAACTCGCGGTCGTGCTCGTCGACGCGGACGGCGTGATCGTGCATCAGGTGTCGTCGGTGCCGTTCGGCGAAGCGGTCGCCGCGGACGGACTGCGCGTCGGCGCGCTCTGGAGCGAACGCGAAGCCGGTACGAACGGCATGGGCACATGCCTGATCGAGCGCGACTGCATCGCCGTGTGCCAGCACGAGCACTTCTATCCGCGCTACACCTCGCTGACCTGCTCGGCGGCGCCGATTTTCGACGATCGCGGCACGATCGTCGGCGTGCTCGACGTGACGAGCCGCTCGAAGCTCCTGCAGCAGCATTCGCTCGTGCTCGTCGGCATGTCGCGGCAGATGATCGAGAACCGCTTGATCGATGCGCGCTATCGTCACGCGAACATGATCCACTTTCATAGCCGGCCGGAATTCGTCGGCACGCTGCACGCGGGCAAGCTTGCGGTCAGCGACGACGGCGTCGTGCTCGCCGCGAGCCGCAGCGCGCTGTTCCAGCTCGACTTCCGGTCGCCTACGGAGTTGTGCGGCAAGCGCATCGAGGAAGCGTTCAACGCATCGCTCGAAGACATGATCGCGCGCAGCATCCGCGGGTCGTTCCATCCGGTGACCGTGTACAGCGCGAAGGCCAACAGCCGATTCTTCCTGACCGCGCAGACCCCGCGCGACGCCCGCACCGGCGTGACGCGCATCCTGCTCAACGATCCGGTTTCCCGCGAGGTATCGGGTGCGGCACGCGCCAAGGCATCGAAGAAGGACGCTCGCGAGCCGACCGGTCATCTCGACAAGCTCTCGCATCTCGAATTCGGTGATCCGCGCATGGCGTCGCAGATTCAGCTTGCGGCGCGCGTGATCCAGCGCAAGATTCCGATCATCCTGAGAGGCCAGACCGGCACCGGCAAGGAAGTGTTCGCCAACGCGCTGCACAGCATCAGCCCGAATTGCGACGGCACGTTCGTCGCGGTGAATTGCGCGTCGCTGCCGGAGAACCTGATCGAAAGCGAACTGTTTGGTTATCGCGCGGGCGCGTTCACTGGCGCCCAGCGCGAAGGACGGCGCGGCAAGATCGTGCAGTCGAATGGCGGCACGCTCTTTCTCGACGAAATCGGCGACATGCCGATGGCGCTGCAAGCGCGCCTGTTGCGCGTGATCGAGGAACACGAGGTCACGCCGCTCGGCGCGGAAACCACGGTGAAGGTCGACTTCCAGTTGATCAGTGCGAGCCACCGGAATCTCAGCGAACTCGTGCAGACCGGCGCGTTTCGCGAGGACCTGTATTACCGGCTGAACGGCATCGAGATCAACCTGCCGCCGCTGCGCGAACGCGCCGATGCGCTCGCGCTCATCAATCACATCCTCGAAAGCGAAGCTGAAGACCCGCCGCCGCTCAGCGCGGAAGCGCGGCACGCGTTGTTGAGCTACGCGTGGCCGGGCAATATCCGGCAGTTGCGTCACGTCCTGCAGATGGCGATCGCCCTCTGCGACGGTCCCGAGATCAAATGCTCGCACCTGCCGGCGGAAGTCGTGAACGGCGGCGGCACGCCGGCAACCGCGCGCCTCGCCTCGCCGAGCGCAGCGCCGGCGCCGGCAACGGCATCGGCGGCACCGGAGCCGCATCTGACCGACGACGCCGACACCTCCGCGCTCAACGCGATCCAGGTGCGCGAGCGCGAGACCGTGCTGTCGCTGCTCGACGAACATCGCTGGAACGTCAGCAACGTGGCGAAGGTGCTCGGCATCAGCCGCAACACGCTGTACCGCAAGATGCACAGACTGCATATCCGGCTGTCGCACGACGGACCTTCGTCGACCCACGACGCATGACCGAGCACACGCCCGCCCGCCGGCTTGACGAGTTCAAGCCCGACGCTCGATTCGCGTGGTGCGTGACCGGCTCCGGTCACATGATCGAGGAATCCATCGATCTCGCGCTGCTTTTGCCCGGCGTCGACCTGTTCCTGTCGTCGGCGGGCGAGGAAGTGCTGCCGCTCTACGGCTGGCCCGTGCCCAAGCTGCGCGAGCACTTTCGCGTGTTCCGCGACAACAGCGCGAGCAGCGTGCCCGTCGGCATGCTGTATCAGGGCGACTATCACACGGTCGTGATCGCGCCCGCGACGAGCAACACCGTCGCCAAATGCGCGCTCGGCATCTCCGATACCCTGCCGACCAACCTCTTCGCGCAAGCAGGCAAGCAATGCGTGCCAGGCATTGTTTTCGCATGCGACACGGCACCGAGCGTCATCACGCAGAGTCCGCACGAGTGGGTCGAAGTGCGGCCGCGCGCGATCGAATTCGAGAACGTCGAGCGGCTCGCGCGCATCGAGCACACGACGGTCGCGCGTTCGCTCGACGATCTGAAGGCGGCGCTCGACCAACGGCTGTCCAAACTCGGGCTCGCATGGAACACATCGTCTTCCTGACCGGCAGGCTGGCCGAGAAGAGTCTTCATCAGGTGCTCGAAGGCATGAACCCCGCGCCCTTCACGTGGGAAGTGCGCGAGATCGGCTTGCAGGTCGCCGGGCTGATGACGGCCGAGATGATCCGGCGCCGCGTTTCGCCTCCTGTCGAAGCGAGCCGCATCATCGTGCCCGGTCGCTGTCGCGGCGATCTCGATGCATTGAGCGAGCACTTTGGCTTGCGCGTCGAACGCGGACCCGAGGAAGTCAAGGACTTGCCGCAATTCTTCGGACGCGAAGCGCGGCAGTTCGATCTGTCGCGCTACGAGACCGAGATTTTCGCGGAGATCGTCGATGCACCGCGGCTCGATCTCGATGGCATCGCGGCGCGCGCGCGTGACTATGCGAAGCAAGGCGCGGATGTGATCGACATCGGCTGCCTGCCGGAGACGCCGTTTCCGCATCTCGAGGATGCGGTGCGATTGCTGAAGCAACAGGGCTATCGCGTGAGCGTCGATTCGATGCTCACCGACGAACTCGTGCGCGGCGGCCGCGCGGGCGCGGATTATCTGATGAGCCTGAACGTCGATACGCTGTGGGTGCTCGACGAAGTGGCATCGACGCCGATACTTGTCGCACGCGAGCCGGGCGATATGGCTTCGCTCGATTTGGCAATCGATGTGTTGAGGGAGCGCGGCCGTTCATTTCTCGCCGACCCGATCCTCGATCCGATTCCGTTCGGGCTCGCGGCGTCGATCGCGCGTTATGTGGCGTTGCGTGAGCGTTATCCCGATGTCGCGATCATGATGGGCATCGGCAATGTGACCGAACTGACCGAAGCCGATACGAGCGGCATCAATGCCGTGCTGCTCGGGATGGCGGCGGAATTGCGCGTGGCCGCCGTCCTGACGACATCGGTCAGCCTGCATGCGCGACGCGCCGTTCGCGAAGCGGACGTCGCGCGACGCGTGATGCACGCGGCGCGTGAGGCGCAAGTATTGCCGAAGGGGATTTCGGGCGACCTGTCGGCGCTGCATGCGAAGCGGCCGTTTCCCTATAACGCGGCGGAAATCGACGAGTTTGCCCAAGCCGTGCGCGATCCGAACTTTCGCGTGCAGGTGGCGGCGGATGGCATTCACGTTTATAACCGCGACGGCCATCAGACGGCCGGCGATCCATTCGCTTTATATCCGGCGCTCAAGGTCGAAAGCGATGGCGGGCACGCGTTTTACATGGGCGTGCAACTGGCTCGCGCGGAAATCGCGTGGCAGTTGGGCAAGCGCTTCGATCAGGATCAGCCGCTCGACTGGGGCTGCGAAGTGGATCGCATCGAAGAGGATTTGATGGCGTGGCACGCGCCGGGGGCGACGAAGAAGAAGGGGTGAGCTGGATGTATCCCGGCTCGCAACAGGCTACTCGGACCCCCAAACGGTGGACGTCCGTCACGGCAGATGCAAAAAGCCCCTTGCAAACTTACGTCTGCAAGGGGCGATCAAGCGGTGCCGTCAAAACATCCCTGCGCGGCACCCGTCAGCGTCTAGATCCAAAGACGCATCATGCTGCGATTACCAATGGACGCCGGCGCCTGCGGTCACGCCGTAGTCGCCGTGGCCGTTGGTCGAACCGGTCACTTTGACCGCGAAACGGCCGCTTTCCGAGATCGCCGAAACACCCATCGCGACGGCGGACTCTCCGTGATACGTACTGCCCGCGACCGCCATCATGCCCCGGCCCGGCAGCGTCGCCTGCGGCAAGCCAGCGATAGCCATCGCCGCCGCCGTGCCGGCGTAGGCGTCACGCTTCGCCTGATTGAAACGGGCATCCGCATGGGCGTTTGCCGCCGCGACACCGCCCGCGACCGCGCCCTGCATCTGCGAGAGATTGACCGCATCGTTCGCTTGCGTTCCGGCCGCGACGTTGGTGATCTGTCGCTCGCCACCCACCGAACCGACCGACACCGAATTCTCGCGATCCGTCGTCGAATTCGCACCGATTGCGACCGCGTTGTCATGACTCGCCGTTGCGCCGGTACCGATGGCCGTGCTGTTGTTCGCGATGGCCGTCGCGTTCGCACCGAGTGCGGCGCTGTTGCTGCCCGAAGCGGACGTGTTCGCACCCACTGCCACTGCATGCGTACCCGATGCCTGCGCGACATCGCCGGCCGCGGTGCCGCCCACCGCGACGATGCTCGCGACCTGCGCGGCGTTCGCGGCGCTGTTCACCACTGCGTTTTGCAGATCGAACAGTTGCGATCCGTTGACGGCTTCCGTGCTGTCGGCCGAAACCGTGCCGTTGGCAACGTTAGCGATCGTCACCGGCGCGTGCGCCTGACCCGCTCCGCCCAGCGTGACCCTGGCCTGCGAAGCGTCGTCGTACTTGAGCGCGTTCTTGTCGGCCTGAGCGACCGCGGCGCTGACGCCGTCGACCTTCGCATCGACGCTCTTCAGTTGCGCGACGTTGACCGCGTCCTGATCTGCGGAGCCGGCGGCCACGCCGGTGATCTGGCGATTGCCAACGTTCACTTCGCCCGCCGACGACTGGGGCATCGCGAGACCGAAGGCCGCGTAGTTTGCCTGTGCGCCGACCGTCGTTGCCGAGCCTGCGCCAAGTGCCACGCTGTTCGCGAAGCTTGCCTGCGCGTTGCGGCCGAGTGCCAGAGCGTCGTTCGCGGAAGCAGTGGCTGCGTAGCCGACGGCCGTCGATCCGACGCCCTGAGCGTGGGCATCGTCGGAGGCGAGGCCGGCATCGTTGCTCCGCGCATACTTCACGCCGCTGCCGTTCTCTTCAATGTAGCCGTCGCTCGTGTTGCCAGAGAGTGCGAACAACTGCGCACCATTGACGGCGTCGGAGCTGTCGGCGGTCAAGCTACCCGCCTTGACGTTCGTGATGAGCGTGCCGTCCGTGCCCTTCAGCGTGATAGCGCCCTTGTTCGATCCGGTGTCGTAGGTGAGCGCGTCGAGCGCGTTGCCATGCGAATCGACGAGACCGGACGACTTCAACTGCGCCAGATTCACCGCGTCGGTGTCGTCGGTGGCCGCCGCCACGTTCTTGAGCTGCGTGCCGCCGACGCCAGCGAAGGTCACCGCCGATTTGTTTGCACTTGCGTCGTACGTGACACCCGACACCGCATTGCCGCTCGCGTCCACGAGGCCCGTCGCCTTCAACTGGCTCACGTTGACCGCGTCCGTATCGGCGACGCCCGCCTTTACGTTCGAGATCGTCGTGCCGGTTGCGCCGGCCAGAGTGAGTGTGTCCTTTGACGCGGTGTTGTACTTCACCGCTGTGCCGTCGAGGACGTTCAACTGCGCTTGTGCGCTCGCCAGGTTCGTCGCGTTGGCCGTGACGCTTGTGTTCAGGCTGCCGATGTTAGTAGCGTTCTGCGTCACGCGCGTGTCGAGGCCTGCGATTGCCGTCGTGTTCGACGATAAGTTTGTATTCGTCGTGTTCAACTGGTCGCCGGTTACTGCATCCGTGCTGCCCGCTGCGAGCGAACCCGCCTTCAGGTTGGTGATCGTCGTGCCGTTCGTGCCCGCCAGCGTGATCGTGTCTTTCGCCGCCGAGTCATAAGCGACGACTGCCGCCGCGTTGCCGCTCGCATCCACTACACCCGCTGCTTTCAACTGACCCACGTTCGCCGCGTCGGTATCTGCTACGCCTGCCTTCACGTTCGTGATCGTCGTGCCGTTCGTGCCCGCCAGCGCGATCGTGTCTTTCGACGTGTTGTCGTACTTCACTGCCGCACCGTCGAGGACGTTCAACTGCGCTTGTGCGCTCACCAGGTTCGTCGTGTTGGCCTTGACGCTCGTGTTCAGGCTGCCGATGTCGGTAGCGTTCTGCGTCACGCGCGTGTCGAGGCCTGCGATTGCCGTCGTGTTCGACGATACGTTTGTGTTCGTCGTGTTCAACTGGTCGCCGGTTACTGCATCGGTGCTGCCCGCTGCGAGCGAACCTGCTTTCAGGTTGGTGATCGTCGTGCCGTTCGTGCCCGCCAAGGTGATCGTGTCCTTCGATGCGCTGTCGTACTTCAAAGCTGCGGCGTCGAGCGCGTTCAACTGCGACTGCGCACTTGCGATGTCGGTCGTATTCGTCGTTACACGCGTGTCCAGGCCCGCGATCGCCGTCGTGTTCGACGTCACGTTCGTGTTTGTCGTGTTCAACTGGTCGCCTGTCACGGCATCGGTGCTGCCCGCTGCGAGCGAACCTGCTTTCAGGTTCGTGAGCGTCGTGCCGGACGTGCCTGCCAACGTGATCGTGTCCTTCGCGCTCGTGTCGTAGGTCACACCCGATAGCATATTGCCGCTCCCATCCACCAGGCCAGCCGCCTTCAACTGTCCGACATTGGCTGCGTCAGTGTCGGCTGCGCCCGCTTTCACGTTCGAGATGATCGTGCCGCCGCTGCCTGCCAGCGTGATCGTGTCTTTCGACGCACTGTCGTATTTCACGGCCGCCGCGTCGAGTGCGTTCAACTGCGACTGAGCACTTGCGATCGCCGTCGTGTTCGACGCCACGTTCGTGTTAGTCGTGTTCAACTGGCCACCCGTCACCGCATCCATGCTGCCTGCGGTGATCGAGCCCGCCTTCAGGTTGGTGATCGTCGTGCCCGACGTGCCGCCGAGCGTTATCTTGCCCTTGGTCGTGTCGTCATAGGCGACGAAGCTGTTGGTCGCGACGCCGCTCGTGTCGGTGGTGAGGCCCGCGTCCTTCAATTGCTGCACGTTGACCGCGTCGGTATTCTGCGTGCCCTTCGCGACGTTGACTACCTGCCGCTCGCCGCCCGCCTTGCCGACCGACACAGTATTCGTGCGATCCGCCACGGAGCCAGCACCCAGCGCAACCGTGTTATCGGCGGTTGCGCTGGCTTGCCCGAGCGCGACCGCGGAATTGCCTGCCGCCGATGCCTTATACCCGAGCGCGACGCTTCCCCAACCCGACGCCTGCGCGGCATTCACCGCGCTATCCGTAGCACCGCCTATCGCCACGGCGGCAGCGCCGGTCGATGCTACATTGACGCCGAGCGCCAAACTGGAATCCTGCGTCGAAAGTGCATTCCTTCCGATGGCGATCGTGCTGTTGCCTGAGGCTGTCGACTTGACTCCGAGGGCTACGCCGTAATTGCTCAATGAGTTTGCTGCGCTACCAACGGCAATTCCTGATCCGAAGGTGGTCGCGTCATCGGTCCCATTGTTCGCGCCGCCAGCCTTGAAATACCGCGTCGCATTGGTCAATTGCTGAACGTTCACCGCATCCGTGGCAGCCGTGCCCGCCGCGACACCAACGATCTTGTTCGCGGCGCCCGTCGTTCCCGGTCCGCTGAAAAGGCTCAGTTGACCATGGATATACGCAGCGGGGCTGCCCGCCGCCACGCCCGTGCCGAACACTTCGAGGCCGCCGTTGATAAACGCCCCGTTTGCGTTGGACGCGAAGTTCAACCCGCTTCCCAGTCCCGCCGCACTCGCTGTGCCCGAGCCGATTGTCGTCGCGCACGCGGCCGTTCCCGTCACCGCGGACGTCGTGCCGTCGCCGTTGATCGCCGTACACGCATTGCTCGTGCCGTCATTGAACACCGCCTGCTCTGCCGCCGACACCCTGAGCGGCGTCGCCATCGTCGCGACACCGGTCATGCTCGCGACAAGCATCGTCGCCGACGCGACCGTCGATGCGGCCTTTCCGCCTGCCGATTTCGTCTTGCTCTTCGCCAGCTCAGAAGCGACCGCCCACGTGCGGGTGGCCTGGTTCCAAACAGTCTTGTATGTCTTGTTCATGGTGCATGCTCTCGGCGTTGACGAGTGGCTAACGCGGCAACAATCGGGCAGACGTCTTGATGACGGGCCTCGAAACCGGAAGCGGAATTCGTCGGATTGGAAAATGCTTCGAACAGGCGGAATGTCGAAATTGTCTGGAGGGCAGACAGTTCTGATGCCGGCTTAATCGAAGATGTCCGATTTAATCTGATTCAATTAGGCAGACACATAAGACATATCTTGAAATCAGACTAAAACAGGAGAATTCCTATGCGCCGATGACTTCGTTTCGGATTGGCGAATTCTTGATTTCCGCGGATGCGTGCGGGGCACGGCTGCGCACACGCGCACGCGGATGCGATGACACAAAAAAATCCGCCGAAAGCTGATCGCTTCCGGCGGACTTGCTTGCCCTGCATTTACCTGGCGGACGGGCAGGCGGCTCAGTGATACCTCCGCGCCATCGCCTCCATCGGCATCGGCTTGATGCGCTCCGCCTGTCCCGCGCAGCCGAACGCCTCGAAGCGCTCCACGCACAACGCTCGCGCCGCCGCCGTCGCCGCCTTGAGCGCATGCCTTGGATCGAACTCCGAGCGTGCCGACGCCAGCGCACGCCGGATCGCACCGGTCATCGCGAGGCGAATGTCGGTGTCGATGTTCACCTTGCGCACGCCGTTGGCGATGCCACGTCGAATCTCCTCGACCGGTACGCCATACGTCTCCGGCAACTCGCCGCCGAATTCGCGGATCGTCGCGAGCCATTCCTGCGGCACCGACGAAGAGCCATGCATCACGAGATGCGTGTTGGGTATGCGCTCGTGAATCGCGACGATCCGATCGATCGCGAGGATGTCGCCGGTCGGCTGGCGGCTGAACTTATACGCCCCGTGCGACGTGCCGATCGCGATGGCAAGCGCGTCGACGCCGGTTGCCTCGACGAACGCGCGCGCCTGCTCGGGATCGGTGAGCAACTCGTCGCGCGAGAGCTTGCCCTCGGCGCCCACGCCATCCTCCTTGCCCGCCGCGCCCGTCTCGAGCGAACCGAGACAGCCGAGTTCACCCTCCACCGACACGCCCACCGAATGCGCCGCCTCCACCACGCGCCGGCTCACCTCGACGTTGTAGTCGTAAGCGGCGGGGGTCTTCTGATCGGGCATCAGCGAACCATCCATCATCACCGACGTGAAGCCCGAGCGAATCGCCTGCTGACAGACCGACGGACTCGCGCCGTGATCCTGATGCAGCACGACGGGCAGATCAGGATGCGCTTCGAGCGCGGCCAGCACGAGATGACGCAGGTACGCCTCGCCCGCGTACTTGCGCGCGCCCGCCGACGCCTGCAGGATCACCGGGCTCTTCGTGGCTTCGGCAGCCTCCATGATCGCCTGGACCTGCTCCATGTTGTTGACGTTGAACGCGGGCACGCCGTAGCCGTGTTCCGCCGCGTGGTCCAGCAGTTGACGCAATGCGATGAACGCCATCACAGGCTCCCCGATGTCGAGACGACGCGCCGCGCTTCATCCACGACGGCGCCAACGGTCAGATTGAAATGCTCGAACAGCGCGGACGCCGGTGCCGATTCGCCGAAGCTGTCGATGCCGACCACACCGCCTTCGAGTCCCACGTATTGCCGCCAGAACGCGGTGACGCCCGCTTCCACCGCGACGCGCGGCACGCCGGGCGGAAGCACCCTGTCACGCCATGCGTGCGACTGCCGGTCGAAGACCGTGGTCGAGGGCATCGATACGACGCGCGCCAGGATGCCTTCGTCCCGCAACGCTTCAATTGCGCCGAGTGCGAGCATCACTTCGGAACCCGTCGCGATCAGCACGACGCATCTGTCATGCGGCCCCGACGCATCCGGCCAGTCGCGCAGTACGTAGCCACCGCGTTCGATCGCCTCGATCTGCCGGTCGCTGCGTGTGACGAACGGCAGGTTCTGGCGGCTCAGCAACAGGCACGAAGGACGATCCCGATCGACGGCGGATACCCATGCCTGCGCCGTCTCGACCGTATCGCACGGACGCCAGACGTCGAGCCCCGGAATCAAGCGCAGCGTTGCCGCATGTTCGACCGACTGATGCGTCGGACCGTCTTCGCCGAGGCCGATCGAATCGTGAGTGAAGACGAACACCGTGCGCGTCTTCATCAGCGCGGCCATGCGCAATGCGTTGCGCGAGTAGTCGGAGAAGGTGAGGAACGTGCCGCCGAACGGCAGATGTCCACGATGCAACGCGATGCCGTTCAGCACCGCGCTCATGCCGAACTCGCGCACGCCGAAATGAATATAGTTGCCTTGCAAACTATCTTCGTCACGCTGCACGGTGACCGCGTCTTTCCAGCGCGTGAGGTTCGAGCCCGTCAGGTCCGCCGATCCGCCGAGCAACTCCGGCAACGCGCGTGCAAGTCCTTCGATCGCGATTTGCGACGCCTTGCGCGTCGCGATCGATTGCGCGTCGCGGTTCGCGCCGGCTACCAGTGCGAGCGCCGCTTCGCGCCAGCGAGCAGGCAATGCGCCGCGTGCGCGCCGTTCGAACTCGGCAGCTTCTACGGGATAAGCCTCGCGATAGGCGGCAAAGCGTTGCGTCCAGGCGGCTTCGGCTGCCGCGCCTTCGTCGCGTGCATCCCAAAGATGCCGGATCGATGCGGGAATCTCGAATGGCGCATGCGGCCAGTCGAGTGCTTCCCTGGTGGCTTCGGCCTCTTTCGCACCGAGCGGCGCGCCGTGCACGTCGTGCGTGCCCGCCATCGAGGGCGCGCCCTTGCCGATCACGGTCTTGCAGCAGATGAGCGTCGGCCTCGGCGAGACGCGTGCTTGATGTAACGCGCGATCGATGGCATCGACATCGTGACCATCGACCTCGCGCAGCACGTTCCAGCCGTACGCCGCGAAGCGCGCCGGCGTATCGTCGGCGAACCATTGCGCGACGTGACCATCGATCGAGATGCCGTTATCGTCGTAGAGCACGGTCAGCTTCGCGAGACCAAGCGTCCCCGCAAGCGATGCGGCCTCGTGCGAAATCCCTTCCATCAGGCACCCATCGCCGACGAACGCATACGTCCGATGATCGACGACCTGATGTCCCGGCCGATTGAACTCGCGAGCGAGCAGCGCTTCGGCGAGCGCCATGCCGACCGCGTTCGCGAAACCTTGGCCGAGCGGCCCGGTCGTTGTCTCGACGCCAGGCGTCACGCCGACTTCGGGATGTCCGGGCGTCTTGCTGTGCAACTGGCGGAAGCGCCTGAGCTCATCGATCGGCAGGTCGTAGCCTGTCAGATTCAGCAAGCCATAAAGCAGCATCGACCCATGTCCGTTCGACAACACGAACCGGTCGCGATCCGGCCAGTCGGGATTGCGCGGATTGTGCTTCAGATGCCGGCCCCACAGCGCGACCGCGATCTCCGCCATGCCCATCGGCATGCCGGGGTGTCCCGAGTTCGCCTGCTGGACCGCATCGATGGCGAGCATGCGCAGCGCATTCGCCATCGATCGCGTATCCGCGTGAGTCTCTTGCCTCTCCATCGTTTCAGCAACGGCATTCATCGGATGCCTCCTTTTCCATGAGTCGAAAATCGGTTCATGCCCTGGCGCAGCGGTCGCGCAATTGCAAAATCATCGGCGTGAAGATGAGCTGCATCGCGAGTCCCATCTTGCCGCCCGGCACGACGATCACGTTCGGCCGCGACATGAACGAGTCGTGCAGCATGGTGAGGAGATACGGGAAGTCGATGCCCTTCGGCCTGGCGAACCGGATCACGACGAAGCTCTCGTCCGGCTGCGGAATCTCGCGGGCGGTGAACGGGTTCGATGTGTCCACGGTCGGCACGCGCTGGAAGTTCACATGCGTGCGCGAAAACTGCGGACAGATATAGTTCACGTAATCGGGCATGCGCCGCAGAATCGTATCGACGACTGCCTCGTGCGAGTAACCGCGCATCGTCTGGTCGCGATGCAGCTTTTGAATCCATTCGAGATTGATGATCGGTACCACCCCGACGAGCAGGTCGGCATGTCGCGCGATATCCACCTTTTCGGTGACGGCCGCGCCGTGCAGGCCTTCATAGAACATCAGGTCGGTGCCCTGCGCGATGTCGTCCCACGCCGTGAACGTGCCCGCGTCCTGCTTGAATTGCAGGGCTTCGGCATCGTCGTGGATATAACGGCGCAACTTGCCTGTGCCGCTTTGTGCGTAGCTCGCAAAAAGCTGTTCGAGTTCCTGGAGCAGATTCGCTTCCGGCCCGAAGTGGCTGAAATTGAGCACGCCGTCGCGCTCGCTTTGCTTCATCGCCTCGCGCATGCCGAGGCGATCGTAGCGATGAAACGCATCGCCTTCGACGATCTGCGCATTGATGCGCTCGCGCCTGAAGATATGCGTGAAGCTTTTCATGACCGTGGTCGTGCCGGCGCCGCTGGAGCCGGTCACCGCGATGATCGGATGCTTGACTGACATGCGCGTGTCTCCTTAAACCGGTGCTTCGGGCAGGAACAGCGAACGCTCGTTGAAAAGCGGCGACGTGAACGGCTTGTCCTCGCCGCGATCGTATTCGCCGTGATATCGCCCGATGCGCGCCACTTCGTTCCTCGATCCGAGAATCACCGGCACACGCTCATGCAGCGCGCGCGGCTTCACATCGAGAATGCGTTCGCGTCCGGTGATCGAAAGCCCTCCCGCCTGTTCGACGAGAAAGCTCATCGGGCTCGCTTCGTAGAGAAGCCTTAGACGTCCCTGCATCGCGGGCGTCTTGAAGTCGCGCGGATACATGAACACGCCGCCGCGCATCAGGATGCGATGTACTTCCGCCACCATCGACGCAATCCAGCGCATGTTGAAGTCGCGCTCGCGGCAACCGCTGCGGCCGTCCTTGCATTCCTGCACATAGCGGCGCACGGGCGGTTCCCAGAAGCGCTCGTTCGAGGCGTTGATCGCGAACTCGCAAGAGTCTTCGGGGATGCGGATATCGGAATGCGTAAGCACGAAGTTGCCGACGTCGCGTTCAAGCGTGAAGCCATGCGTGCCGTTGCCGACCGAAAGTACGAGCATCGTCGATGGCCCGTAGATCGCGTAGCCCGCCGCCACCTGTTCGTGACCGGGACGCAGGAATGCCGCGTCGCCGGACTTGCCGTTCGCGCGCAGCACGGAGAAGATCGAACCGACCACGCCATTGATATCGATGTTCGACGAGCCATCGAGCGGATCGAACGCGAGCAGATATTCGCCGCGCGGGTAGGCGTCGGGAATCGCATAGACGCCTTCCATTTCCTCCGACACCATTCCCGCGAGCAGGCCGTCCCACTCGCAGTGCTGCAGGAAGATGTCGTTGGTCGCGAGGTCGAGCTTCTTCTGCTCCTCGCCGTGCGTGTTGATCGTCTCAGCCGATCCATGATTGCCGCCGAGCGCGCCTTTCGTGAGCGTCGCGGAAATCGTCTTGATCGATGCGGCCACGTCGATCAGAAGCGCCGACAAGCCGCTCGCCGATTCTGGCCCGGGCTTGCGGTCGAGTGTGTCGATGAGGAACTTCGAAAGGGTCGTTCGTCCGTCCTGCATGGCACTCTCCTGAAGGGTCTATCGAAGGGTCTATCGAAGGGGATCGGGCGGCGGTGCATCGAAGACACGGCTCGCGCGGATATCGCTCGCGGCGATGAGCGTCAGCGCCGCGCTATCCGTTGGCTTGCCACCTTGCAGCGCGTCGGCGAAGAGGCGGTTCGCCTGCCGGAGCCGCGCGCGGTCGAGCGCATTGCGCACCGAGCGCGCATTCGCGAAGTTCGGCTGCGCGATGCGACGCGCGAGATAGTCTTCGAACGCGTGTCGCGAGTCCTCGTCGAGCCGGTAGTGCATCGTGGCGAGCATGCGTTCCGCGATTTGCAGCAACTCCAGCGCGTCGTAATCGGGGAACGTGATGTGATGCGCGATGCGTGAACGAAAGCCCGGATTGCTCTTGAAGAATGTCTCCATGCGCGATTCGTAGCCGGCGAGGATCACGACGAGATCACCGCGCTGGTTCTCCATCGTCTGCAAGAGAATCTCGATCGCTTCCTGTCCGTAGTCGCGTTCGTTCTCCGGGCGATAGAGGTAATACGCTTCGTCGATGAAGAGCACGCCGCCCATCGCGCGTTTCAGCACATCGCGGGTCTTTGGCGCGGTGTGGCCGATGTACTGACCGACGAGATCGTCGCGCGTCACCGACACCAGATGATTGCGCCGGATATAGCCGAGCCGGTGCAGCACTTCGGCCATGCGCAGCGCGACGGTCGTCTTGCCGGTGCCGGGGTTGCCTGAGAAGCACATGTGGAGTGTCGGCGCGCCGCTCGCGATGCCGAGCGTTTCGCGCGCGCGCTCCACGAGCAGTTGCGCCGCGATTTCGCGGATGCGCGTTTTCACCGGCACGAGGCCGACGAGATCGCGGTCGAGTTCCGCGAGGACATCGCCGATGCCCGAGTCGTGAAAGAGCGCGACGAGATCGACTTGCGGCGCCTCGGTGGCCTCGGTGGCCTCGGTTGTCTCGGGGGCTGGCATGTCGACGGTGGCTTCGGCGGACATGGTTCATCGCTCCACGTAGCGTTCGCCTGCGGGGCGGTCGCTTGCGTAGCTTTTCATCGCGTAGCGTTGCACGCGGCCGGGTCCGTCCTGGCGTTCGAGGCGGAAGCCGGGCTCCGCGTCGGGGCGGTTGACGATGAACGAGAGCCGCATCGTTTCGAAGGTGCGCACTGAATCGAAGGCGTTGACCTTGATGTAGTGCTGCGGATACGTCGTGCGGCAGGCGTTGATTTCGTGCAGCACTCCGGCGGCGTCGTGGAGGTCGAACATCGGCAGGCCCCACATTTCCCAGTACGTGTTGCGCGGATGCGGGTCATCGGTGAATTCGACGGAGCAGGCCCAGCCTTGGCTCAGGGCATAGTCGATTTGCCTGGAGATTTCTTCGTCGGTCAGTTCCGGGAGGAAGGAGAAAGTGCCTTGGGTTATCTTCATGGTTTTATCGGTCCGATAGGGGTTTGGTTGGTTTTACACCGTTTGATGCGCTTGGGCTTCTATGGAACTTGTTTTGCTTTTGGTCTATTTGCTCTGCCCCTGTCCGGGGCGGGACTCACTTTCTTTGCTGCTGCAAAGAAAGTAAGCAAAGAAAGCAGCTTCACACCGCCAATGCTTGCCATGCGCCTCCAGACCGCTCCCTCGGAGTGGTCCAACCGGGGGAGTGTCCTTAGCGGGGTTTCATCGTTGTTGGCATGTAGAAAAGGCGCGCGCGTCGCACCGCTATACGAAAGTGGACCAGCAGTCATACATCCGGCCTCGCGCTTCGCGCTCGCCCGTCAGGCAAAACCGAAACCCGAGCCCCATCGCTATATCACCGTCCTACGTTCGTGCTTGCTGCATGCTTCAATTCACCGCTCAACGACCTGTCGTCGGGCACGCAGTGCCAGGACGGATGAATGACTGCTGTTCCACTCCCTGTTGCGGTGCGACGTGCGCGCCTCTTCTACATGCCAACAACGGGGAAACCCCGCTAACGACACTCCCCCGGTTGAACCACTCCGTTTCAAGCGCGAGTGAACACCGGTTAGGGCTGGCGTTTGAAAGCTGCTTTCTTTGCTTACTTTCTTTGCAGCAGCAAAGAAAGTGAGTCCCGCCCCGGACAGGGGCAGAGCAAATAAACCACGAAGAAAACAAGTTCCATGGAAGCCTAAGCGCATCAAACGGTGTAAACATCAACCTCAACCTCAACCTCAACCCCAACCCCAACCCCAAGCGCCAGCGATCATCAAACCGCCGTAGCCGTAACAGCAAAATCCGGCGTATCCGTCGATGCATAATTGAACGTCACATCGCGCCACGTATCGAGCGCCTGCTTCAGCGGCGTGCACCACCGCGCAGCGGCCTCAAGCAACTCGGGTCCTTCGTTGGCAATGTCGCGCCCTTCGTTGCGCGCCTTGACGATCGCTTCGAGCGCAACCCGATTGGCCAGGGCGCCAGCCTGAATCCCCCCCGGATGACCAATGGTGCCGCCACCAAACTGCAAGATGCAGTCATCGCCGAAAAGCCCCACCAGCTGATGCATCTGCCCCGCATGAATCCCGCCCGACGCCACCGGCATCACCTTCCGCAAACCGGCCCACGGCTGGTCGAAAAAAATCCCGCGCGAAAGGTCGACGTCGTTGTGCGCGTCGCGGCACACGTTGTAATAGCCCTGCACCGAAAGCGGATCGCCTTCGAGCTTGCCAACCGCCGTGCCCGCATGCGCATGATCGACTCCCGCCATGCGCAGCCACTTTGCGATCACGCGAAACGAAATGCCATGATTGCGCTGCCGCGTATAAGTGCCGTGCCCCGCACGATGCAGATGCAGGATCATGTCGTTCCTGCGCGCCCATTTCGACATCGACTGGATCGCGGTCCACCCGATCACGAGATCGATCATCACGATGCACGACCCAAGTTCCTTGGCGAATTCGGCGCGCTCGTACATGTCCTCCATCGTGCCGGCGGTCACGTTCAGGTAGTGCCCCTTCACTTCGCCCGTCTCGGCCTGGGCGCGATTCACGGCTTCCATCGAAAACAGGAAGCGGTCGCGCCAGTGCATGAACGCCTGCGAGTTGATGTTCTCGTCGTCCTTCAGGAAATCGAGGCCGCCCTTCAGCCCTTCATACACGACCCGACCATAGTTCTTGCCCGAGAGCCCGAGCTTCGGCTTCACCGTCGCGCCGAGGAGCGGCCGTCCGTACTTGTCGAGCCGTTCGCGCTCGACCACGATCCCCGTCGGCGGTCCCTGGAACGTCTTCAAATAGGCAACCGGGATGCGCATGTCCTCCAGTCGCAGCGCCTTCAACGGCTTGAACCCGAACACGTTGCCGATGATCGATGCCGTCAGGTTCGCGACCGATCCTTCCTCGAACAAGTCGAGTTCATACGCGATGTACGCGAAGAACTGCGGCTCGCCGGCGGCGGCGGACGGTACCGGCTCCACGCGATACGCCTTCGCGCGATACATGTCGCAGGCGGTCAGGCGGTCGGTCCACACGACGGTCCAGGTTGCTGTCGACGATTCCCCCGCGACCGCCGCAGCCGCCTCCTCGGGCTCGACACCAGGCTGCGGCGTGATGCGAAAGAGCGCGATGATGTCGGTGTCCTTCGGCGTGTAGTCGGGTTGCCAGTAACCCATCTCGCGATACTTCATGACGCCCGCCGCATAACGCGAACGCGGATCGTGCGGATTGCGGACCGGCTCGACGGCGGCTTTGCTGAAGTCGTTCATTGCGTTTCCTCGAGAGTGATCGGCGGTTGCGGCAGGCTGCGTTGCCGGGGCTCGTTGCACGTCCGGCTCTTCGTGCTGTTCGCCTGCGCTGAGTCTGCAGAGTAGGCGCGGCCACTCTCGAAGTGAATTCACGAATTTCTTGTGCGTCCCTAAGTGATCCTTTTATCGCGGGTTATTGCCTATGATGCAGATGGAACACTTTGCTGCGTTTCCGCGACACCCAGCCGTGAAAGCGCGCGTCCGTTCCATTCGCCGCCTGCTTAAACCGCTATGGCATGGGGCTTGCATCGTGACGCGTGCCCGAGCGTTTCGAAGCTGAAGTGCGAGGGCACGGTTGAACCACCAACGAGGAGGACGTGTATGCAATGGACAACCCCGAGCTTCACCGATATGCGTTTTGGTTTTGAAATCACGATGTATATCGCCACCCGTTAATCCCGCGCTAGCCGCGATGAGCGGCTGCCGTGCGGGATCGTTGCATTGGTAGTACAACCTGCCGGCTCAGAGCCTGCCGCTACGACCAGCGTTCCCCGCCATGATTTTCGAAACGATCGTCACGACCGCGGCGCGCGATGGCCGGCCCCACATCGCACCGATGGGCGTGCGCTTCGAGGACGACCTCGCGATCCTCGCGCCCTTTCGCCCGTCGACGACGCTCGACAACATCCTCGCCACCCGCGGCGCCGTGATCAACTTCACGACCGACGTGCGCATCTTCGCGGGCTGCGTGACCGGCACGAAACGCGACTGGCCCACCGTGCCCACGAGCCGTATCGAAAGCGTGCGGCTCGACGGGTCGCTGGCGCACATGGAATTGCGCCTCGACGAAGTGCGCGACGATGAACAGCGCCCGGTGCTACGCATGAAATGCGTGCATCGCGAGACGCACGCACCGTTTCCGGGCTTCAATCGGGCGCAGTCCGCAGTGGTGGAAGGCGCGATCCTCGTGAGCCGGCTCTTCATGCTGCCGCCTGAAAAGGTGGACAACGAGATCGCCTATCTCCAGATCGCCATCGACAAGACCGCCGGTGATGCCGAGCGCACCGCGTGGAACTGGATCAAGGAAGCCATCGCGCGGCATCGCAGCGACCCTGTCAAACCGCAGTAACCGGAGACACCCATGACCGCCTTGCTCGCGAGCGTCCGCTCGTCCGCCGAAGCCCTCGACGCCGCGCATGCCGGCGCCGAACTGATCGACCTGAAGGAGCCGGGCGCGGGCGCGCTGGGCGGCGTGGCCGTCGATGAAATCGCGCGCATCGTGCGGGCGCTGCGTGCGCAATATCCGGTGAAGCCGATCAGCGCGACGATCGGCGACCTGCCGACCGACGCCTTCGACGAGATTGCCGCGCGCGTGATCGAAGTGAACGCGGCGGGCGTCGATTACGTGAAGGTCGGCGTGACGCCGGGGCCGGACGCTGCGCGCTGCCTCGCGTTGCTCGCGAGTTTGCCGGCGTCCGTGGTGCCGGTGCTGTTGTCGGATGACGGCGCGGATGCGGAACTCGCGGCGCTCGCGGGGACACTCGGCTTTGCCGGCATTGTCTTCGATACGGCCAGCAAAAATGGCCGCACGCTCTTCGATTGCGTCGACGCGGGGACGCTTGCGCGCTGTCTCGCGGCGGCGGGCGCGCGGGGCGCGATGACGTGCGTGGCGGGTTCGCTCGGCTGGGGGCAGTTAGAGCAAATCCGCGCGCTGGAGCCGGATATCGCGGGATTTCGCACGGCGCTTTGCGATGAAGCGGAAGGACGCGGCGGGCGGCTGGACCCCAAGCGTGTCGCACAGTGGGCGGATGCGCTGCACCATGCGCAAAACCGTCAAACGGCGTAAGCACCCGGCGCCAGCCCTAAACCACCGGCACGTTAAACAACCGATCCCGCACAAGCCCCACATCATCCTTATTAAACAACTCGACCACGTAGTTGGCATCCTTCACATAACCCGCGAAGCGCGCATCCACCACGCCATTCGCGGCAAGCGTTTCGAGCGAAGCGCAAGTATCGACGGCACACGACTTCACGACCATCAGCCGCTCGGCGTTGAGCGTCGTCGAGAGCATCGCGGCCAGGCTGTCCGACGTGGTGTCCCAATTGGTCGTGGAATCCGGCGTGACGCGCATCAAACCCGTCGGCACCCACACCGCGACGCGCCCGTCGCGCAGCGCTTTCCGGATGTTCTCCTCGCTCGATGCGAGGACGAGTTCGGGCAGCACGCCCTGCATCAGGATCGCGTACTGCGCCATCGCGAGCAGACACATGTTGTGCGCGGCGAGATCGTCGAAGCCCCATTCGAGCTGATACTGGCGAACCGTGTCCGCGAATTCGGCACCGCCCGGCACGATCACCACGCGCCCGCCGCCCACTTCCCAAAGCTGCGTGAGCCACTCTCGCAGCGCCGGGTCGTGACTGAGGCTTCCCCCGATTTTCACCACCCACATGACGTGTTTCCTCGCTTGGTCGTGAATGCTTCAATGCTGCCTTCGTCCGCTCATGCGGCCAGTGTCTGCCCTTCGCCACCCGCGCGCGGCAGCAGTTCGATCGAGGTCGCCGACGCCGCCAGCAACGCCACGGCCACGCTCGGCGCGCACGTCGCGATCCACTCAGCGACCTCGGCATCCCCTCGCGCGTCCGCCGCACCGGCACAGGCGCCGGCAAGCATCGCGAAGTCGACATAGCTGCGCGCTTCCTGCCTGGCAAGCGCCGCCGCCAAGAACCGCCCGCACCCCGCGCCGACGATCGGTGCAGCCGCAAGCGCCGGATGCGCCGCGCACACGCGCGCCAGGCTCGCCTCGATCGCCCGCAACTGCTCGCGCCGCCACTCGTCGGCGAAACGGCGCCATTCCGCATCGCTCGCCTCGGTGGCGTCGCGGCCGATCATGCGCGCCAGACGCGCACGGCTTGCCGGCTTCGTCTTCGGGCCGTTGTCGGCGCTCGGATGTTGGTCGTGCGGCGCCCAAAGCTCGTCCGTCAGACGATAGACGTCCGCGCTCGTCGCGAACCATTCGTTCATCACGCTCGTCGTCTCGCCGCGAAACGCGATGCGATGCGCGACGCCGCACAACGGCGTGCGCACCACGCCCTGATACACGAGTTCACCGCTCACGAGCCGGTCGGCGTCGTTCGATCCGCGCGCCGCGATCCGGCCTTCGACGATCGGAATGATGTCGGTGGTGGTGCTGCCGATGTCGACGAACAGCGCATTGGCGATGCGCGTCGCGACCCACTGCGCGCTCGCGTGCCAGTTCGCCGACGCTACCTTGCGCCAGCCGTCGGCGCAGGCGGAGCGGGCGAGCCAGCCCGCCGCGCCCGCATAGAACAGCGTGCGCGGCCCGAGTCGCTGCGCCAGCGCGCTCGCGAGCACGCGCACGCCTTCGGCACGATCGGCGAACAGGTCGACCATCTCGCCCGTCATCGTGACGGCATGGCGGGCGGCGCCGTCGCGCGCGGCGGGCCAGCGCTCGAACACGGCGTCGATCGCGCGCTCCAGATGCGTGAGCCCCTGCCACAGCGGACACGCCCATTGCGCGACATCGGCAAGCACGCCCGAGCGGCTCACCATCGACACTTTCACATGTGCGCCGCCGACGTCCCAGCCGAAGACCGGCGCTTCGGCCAACGCCTGAGCGGCGTTCACGACAACCCTCCGAACGCGCGAAAGCGCGGCCGGGTATCGACCTCGAAGCCCGCGACACCATGCACCGCCAGCAGGTCGCGTGCGAGATTGCGCCGAAGGCGCGCGGACTGCCCCGCGAACGCCACGGTCAGGCGCGGATTGACTTCGATCACGACGGGCCCGCGCTCGGGATGCCACACGAGATCGATGCCGACGAAGCCGCGCAAACCCGGCAACGCCGTAACGACGCGTTGCGCCAGCGCGTCGAGCATGCGTCCCTGCACGCCGCGCCGTTCGATGCGGTCGATGTCGACGCCGGTGAATTCCACGACGCGCTCGTTGTGTCCCTGAGCCGGCGCTTCGGGCAAGCCGATCCGCTGCCGGTTGATGCTGATGAGTTCGGCGCGGCGCTCGCCGCAGACGAGCGACAAGCTGAGCGGATCGCCATCGACCCATTGCTGCAGCACCGGATTGCGGCCCGCCGCCGCACGCGCTTCATATTCGGCGCATGCGTGGCCGAGGTCGTCGTAGACATAGGTGTCGAGGCCACCGGCGCCGTCGTCGGGCTTGACGACCCATTTGCCGCCCGCAAGCGCTGGCGCCGAGTCCGGTTCGAGCGCGGGCGTCGCGGCGATGCCATGCGCCACGAGACACGCGGCCGTCGCGCTCTTGCTCGACGTGACGCGGATCGATTCCTTCGAGCAGCCGAGCCAGCGCGCGGCGCCGACGGCATCGTGAAGACGCAGCAGCAAGCCGTCGCATTCTGGCGCGATGATCCACGCATGGTCGTGCTCACGCGCGACGCGCGCGACGAAGCGCGTCATCGGCTCGTTCGGCTCCGCCATGTAATGCGCTTCCGACGCATCGACCGCCTCGAAGCGCGAACTGGCGAACGAGACTTCCACGCCATCTATCTCACGCAGGTCCGCGATGAGCGCATCGCGCATCACGCGCCCCTCGACGACCAGCGCGCTCAGGTCCGCGAGACTCGCCGCGCCCGCCAGTTCCGGGTCGATACCGCCGCCAGTGAGATATTCGAATACGAAGATTTTGGTCAAAGCAAAGTCACTCGTCACAGGTGGTGCGGGTTTATCGGTAACCAACCGCTCACACAATATCCGTGCCATGTGGTGCGGCGCGTCATAAGTGTCATGCGTTCGCAAGGCGGTGTTGCAGCGCGTGTCCCTCGGGTGACACTGTGTTTCAGAAGGACGCACATACTGTGTTGCGCGCACGGGCCATTCGCGTCGATCTGGCGCGAACGCGGTGAAGTGCGCCCGTGGGGCAACCAGCATGGAGACCGGCATGGACCTTGCTCAAAGGGGCGCCATGCACGATCCGTCCTCCCTTCCGTCGAGTATCGGCCACTCGGGCGCCGCTGTCGCGCCCGCGCCTCCGCTTTCACCGTTACCCGCACGGTCCGTTTCGATCACGCGCGACTGGACCTGCCCGTTCTGCCCGCTGCTATGCGACGACATCTCGATAGACTTGCGCGGCGACCACAGCCTCGCCGCACTGAACACAGACTGCCCGCGTCTCGCGCGCTCGATTGCGCTCTACGGCAGCGCGGACGCAGCGTGCAAGCCGGCGATCGACGGCGCAACCACCGATCACGCGTCGGCGCTCGCGCGAGCCGGGGAGATCCTGTCCCGCGCCCGGCGGCCGCTCTTCGGCGGCCTCGCGACCGACGTAGCCGGCGCCCGCGCCCTGTATGAACTCGCGGCGCGCTGCGGCGCGGTCCTCGATCACCTGCACGGCGATACGCTCGCGGCAGCGACGCTCGCGCTGCAGGATCGCGGGTCGTTCTTCACGACGCTCTCCGAGGTGCGCTCGCGTGCCGATCTTGTGATCGTGTTCGGCTGCGCGCCGTCGCAGCGCTATCCGCGCTTTTACGAGCGCGCGCTGGGCGGCATCGACCGGGCGGTTGCACTGAGCTTCGTCGCGTGTCCGGTCGATCCGGCTGCGAACGCGTTGCCGAACGCGAGCGTCGATTCGATCCTCGCCGACGCCGATCCCTTCGATGTCCTCGCGCTCTGGTCCGCGCATCTCGAAGGACGCGCCATCGATGAGCGCGCGTTGTCCGCACTCGCCGACCGTGTCGCGGCCGCGCGCTACACAGTGTTCGTCTACGAGCCGGCCGCGCTGCCGCAGCCACACGCGGCGCTGCTGATCGAAGCGCTGAACCGCATCGTCAAGGCCGTGAATCGCACGACGCGGGCGGGCGGTCTCGCATTGTCCGGCGACGACGGCGCGCTCACCGTCAATCAGGCCGTGACGTGGCTGTCCGGCTTTCCGTTGCGCACGCATGTGTCGATGACGGCGCCGCTCGATCACGATCCGTACCGCTATCGAACGGAGACGCTGCTCGCCGATGGCGAAGCGGACGCGCTCCTGTGGGTCGCGAGCTTCGGGCCGGAACCGCTGCCGTCCACGCTCGCCGACGACGTTCCCGTCATCGTGCTCGGTCATCCTGCATTGGCCGGCACGATAGGCAAACCAGGCAAGCGCAACGCGCCGACCGTGTTCATCCCGGTGGCGACGCCCGGCATCGACAGCGGCGGGCATCTGTTCCGCATCGATGCGACCGTCGTCGCGCCGCTTCAGGCCGCGCGTAAGACCCCGCTGCCGACCGTCGCCGAGATCGCCGCCGCACTCGCCAAAGGGAGCCAGCCATGAGCCTCGCGCGGCTCAAGGGCGGCGTGGTCTACGATCCCGCCAACGGCGTGAACGGCGAGCGCCGCGACATCTACTTCCGCGACGGGCGCATCGTCGATAACGCAGAGAACGCGCCCGTCGACGACGATTACGACGCGTCGGGAATGGTCGTGATGGCGGGCGGCATCGACCTGCATTCGCACATCGGCGGCGGCAAGACGAATCTGTCGCGGCTTCTCCTGCCGGAAGACCACCGCGCCAACGCCGATGCCGCAGCCGGCTCCGACGGCAACTATTTGCGCCTGCCGTCCTGCGGCGTCTGCACGCCCGGCACGCTCGCCACCGGCTACCGCTACGCGGAGATGGGATACACGGCGGCCTTCGAGCCGGCGATGATGCCGTCGAACGCGCGCCACACGCACCTGGAAATGGGCGACACGCCGATCATCGATCACGGCGCCTACGTGATGATGGGCAACGACGAACTCCTGCTGCAGATGCTCGCCGCCCGCGACGACTTCGAGCGCCTGCGCGACTACATCGGCTGGACGATCCACGCGAGCAAGGCGCTCGGCGTGAAGGTGGTGAACCCCGGCGGCATCTCGGCGTTCAAGTTCAACCAGCGCTCGCTCGATGTCGACGAAGCGCACGTCCACTACGGCATTACGCCGCGCGACGTGCTGCGCACGCTGTCGCGCGCGCTGACCGAACTGCGCGTGCCGCATCCGCTGCACGTTCACGCGAGCAACCTTGGCGTACCGGGCAACATCGCGTCGACGATCGCCACGATGGACGCCGCCGACGGCCTGCCGATCCACCTCACGCATATCCAGTTCCACAGCTACGGCACGGAAGGTCCGCGCAAGTTTTCGTCGGGGGCGCGCGCGATCGCGGAAGCGGTGAATGCGCGGCCGAACGTATCGATCGATGTCGGCCAGATCATTTTCGGGCAGACCGTGACCGCTTCCGGCGACACGATGATGCAGTTCAAGAACGCGCCGCTCGGCAATCCGCGCAAGTGGATCGTCGGCGATATCGAATGCGACGCGGGCTGCGGCATCGTGCCGTTCCGCTATCGCGAGCAAAGCTACGTGAACGCGCTGCAATGGATCATCGGACTGGAGATTTTCCTGCTGGTCGACGATCCGTGGCGCGTCTCGATGACGACCGATCACCCGAACGGCGGCCCGTTCACGAGCTATCCGCACCTGATTCGCCTGCTGATGGACAAGACCTTCCGCGACGAGCAGCTCGCGAAGCTGCAACCCGAAGCGCAGGTCGCGAGCGCGCTTCCGCAACTCACCCGCGAGTTCTCGCTATATGACATCGCGATCATCACGCGCGCCGGTCCCGCGCGATTGCTCGGGTTGAGCGATCGCGGCCAGCTTGGCGCGGGCGCGGCGGCGGATATTGCCGTCTATCGCGACGAGCCGGATCGCGAGCGCATGTTCACGTCGCCGGCGTTCGTGTTCAAGGACGGGCAACTGGTCGCGCGCGACGGCACGCTCGTCGCCACGCCGACGGGCGGCATCCATTTCGTCGCGCCCGAATTCGATCGCGGCATCGAAAAGACGCTGCGCGCGTATAGCGACGCGAATCTCACCGGCAACTTCACGCACGCCGCCATCAGCGACGACGAAATCTGCGCGTGCTGCCGCGGCGGCCGGCTGCTGCCGGTCGCCTGCTTCAACGACGCCTGAGCGCCATGCAGATCAACGAAACGCTCATCGACGACACCTTCGCGGAAGCCTTCCCGATGAAGGCGACGCGCCTCATCATCACCGCCCACACGTCAAAGTGGGCGCGCAACGCCGCGCTCTCGCTGACGGGTTTCGCGACCTCGGTGATCGACTGCGGCTGCGAAGCCGGCATCGAACGCGAGCTCGCCGCCGAAGAAACGCCCGACCAGCGCCCCGGCATTTCGGTGCTGATGTTCGCGGTGTCGTCGAAGGAACTGGCGAAGCAGATCGCGCGGCGCGTCGGCCAGTGCGTGCTGACGTGCCCGACGACGGCCGTCTACAGCGGCATCGATCCGGCGACGAGCCGCGCGCCGCTTTCCGACAACGCGCCGCTCGGTGGCGGCCTGCGTTTTTTCGGCGACGGCTGGCAGATATCGAAGATGATGGGCACCACGCGCTACTGGCGCGTGCCCGTGATGGACGGCGAGTTCGTTTGCGAGGAAAGCACAGTCACGGTGAAAGCGGTCGGCGGCGGCAACCTGCTCTTTCTCGCGCGCGATATCGATTCGGCGCTCGCCGCCGCCGAAGCCGCCGTGACCGCGATGCACGCGTTGCCGAACGTGATCACGCCGTTTCCGGGCGGCGTCGTGCGCTCGGGGTCGAAGATCGGCTCGAAGTACGCGGGCGCGACGGCATCCACCAACGACGCGTTCTGCCCGACACTGATCGGCTTGTCGAAGAAGAGCGAACTCACGGCGGACGTCGCGTGCGTGCTGGAGATCGTGATCGATGGTCTCACCGACGCCGATGTCGGCGCCGCGATGACGGCGGGCATCGCCGCCGCCACGCAGCTCGGGCGCGCGGCGGGCGTGCTGCGAATCTCGGCCGGCAACTACGGCGGCAAGCTCGGCCCTTACCACTTCCATCTGCGCGAGCTGGCGGCACGGATTGGCGGGGAGCCCGCATGAACACGATCGCGCTTCGTGTAAGAACTGCACCGGGCTTTCGCGTGGATGCGTCGAAATTGCTGCCTGCTTCGCTCGCGGCGCTCTCCGCCGACGAGATCGCGCGACTCGCGCTACCCGCGGGCAACGCGACTTGTGCAGTCGGCGACCTGTTCGACGTGACGCTCTCGGACAGCGAATCGCCCATGCTGATCGTGGAAGGCGACACGCGCTGGCTCGACCGGCTTGGCGCGCGTCTGGCGCAAGGCCGCATCGAGGTGCACGGCTCGGCCGGCGCCTGTGCGGGCCTCGGCATGACAGGCGGCGAGCTTCATATCGACGGCGACGCTGGCCGCTTCACCGGCTGCGAGATGCGCGGCGGGCGGCTCACCGTCACCGGCAACGCCGGCGACTTCGCCGCTGGCGCGCTGCCCGGCGACATGGAAGGGATGACGGGCGGCACGCTGACGATCCACGGCAACGCGGGTGCGCGACTTGCTGACCGGATGCGCCGCGGCCTCGTGCTGGTCGGCGGCGACGCGGGCGATTTCGCGGCATCGCGGATCGTCGCGGGGACGGTCTGCATTGCGGGGCGGATCGGCACACACTATGCGTATGGGATGCGGCGCGGCACGTTGTTGCTGGCGCGCGAACCGGACCGCCTGCCACCCACGTTCACGGGCGGCGGACATGGCTTTCACGTCTTCTGGTCGCTTTTTGTGCGTTCGCTTGCTCGCGAGATCGCGCCGTTTTCGGCATTGGACGCGAGCGCGTTGCCGAGACGCCACGCCGGCGACCTCGCGGTGGATGGACGAGGGGAATTGCTGATCGCGCAATCCTAGTCACGAGATAAGAATAGAACAGACGTCAGATTTAAGGACATCCTTCAAAGAGGAAGCTCGACATGAATGCTGCGCATTCGCCCGGAGCGACGCGCGATCCTGGGGGACTGGGAAATGCCGCTGCGCCGCGCTTCGCCTTGCCGCTTATTGTGCTGCACTGGCTGATTGCGCTTGGCATCATCGCGATGCTTGGCATTGGCCTTTATATGGTCGGCTTGCCGAAGGGTTTGCCGTTCAAGTCGACGGTGATCAACTTCCACAAGTCGCTTGGCATGACGGTTTTCCTGCTGGTGCTGATCCGCATCATGGCACGCATGGCCTACGGTCGACCGCCTCTGCCGCCGATGCGAGCGTGGCAACGCGCCGCCGCGAGTATCACGCAGGGTCTTTTATATGTGGGAATGGTCGCGATGCCATTGACTGGCTATCTTGGGTCATCGTTCAACAAGTACGGTACGAAGTTTTGGGGTTTGGCGCTGCCGCAGTGGGGTTGGGATGATGCGCACCTGCGGCATGTGTTTTTCACTATTCACGGGGTGATTGCGTGGGTGATGATCGGACTGATCGTTTTGCATTTTGCTGGCGCTATGAAGCATCAGTTGATCGACCGTGATGGGTTGGTCAGGAGGATGTTTCCGTGAAGGGTGATCGCTGGCGCTTGGGGGCGGGGTTGGGGTTGGGGTTGGGGTTGGGGTTGGGGTTGGTGTTTACGCCGTTTGATGCGCTTAGGCTTCTATGGAACTTGTTTTCTTCTTGGTCTATTTGCTCTGCCCCTGTCCGGGGCGGGACTCACTTTCTTTGCTGCTGCAAAGAAAGTAAGCAAAGAAAGCAGCTTTCAAACGCCAGCCCTAACCCGTCTTCACTCGCGCTTGAAACGGAGTGGTTCAACCGGGGGAGTGTCGTTAGCGGGGTTTCATCGTTGTTGGCATGTAGAAAAGGCGCGCACCTCGCACCGCTACACGGAGTGGATCAGCAGTCATTCATCCGTCCCGGCACTTCGTGCCCGACGACAGGTCTGCCAAGCGGTGAATTGAAGCATGCAGCAAGCACGAACGTAGGATGTAGATATAGCGATAGCGATAGCGATGGGCGTTGGTTTTGCCTGACGGGCGAGCGCGAAGCGCGAGGCTGGATGTATGACTGCTGGTCCACTTCGTATAGCGGTGCGACGCGCGCGCCTTTTCTACATGCCAACAACGATGAAACCCCGCTAACGACACTCCCCCGGTTGGACCACTCCGAGGGAACAGTCTGGCGGCGACTGGCAAGCATTCGCGGTGGGAAGCTGCTTTCTTTGCTTACTTTCTTTGCAGCAGCAAAGAAAGTGAGTCCCGCCCCGGACAGGGGCAGAGCTAATAAACTAAAAACAATACAAGTTCCACAGAAGCGCATAAACATCAAACGGTGTAAACACCAAACCCACCCCTACCCCCAAGCGCCAGCGAAAGGCCAACCGCAATGAAAATCAAAGTCCTGGGCTCATCGGCCGGCGGTGGCTTCCCGCAATGGAACTGCAACTGCCGCAACTGCGCCGGCGCGCGCACCGGCACGCTAAAAGCCACCCCCCGCACCCAATCCTCGATCGCGGTAAGCGAAAACACCCACGATTGGCTACTCGTGAACGCCTCCCCCGATATCCTCGCGCAAATCGCCGCGAACCCCGAACTCCAACCGGCACGCCGCCCACGCGATTCCGGCATCGCAGCCGTCCTCACCATCGACGCGCAAATCGATCACGTCACCGGCCTCCTCATGCTGCGCGAACGCGACACGCCGCTGCCGCTCTACGTGACCGACCCGGTATGGCAAGACCTGTCCACCGGCTTCCCCATCACGTCGATCCTCTCGCATTACTGCGGCATCGAGCGCCACCGCATCGACCTCGATGGCAAAGCAATCACCATCGCCGCCCTGCCGCATGTGCGCATCGAAGCGCTGCCGCTCACCAGCAAGGCGCCGCCCTATTCGCCGCATCGCGAAGCACCCGAGCGCGGCGACAACATCGGCCTCGTCTTCATCGATACCGCATCCAACAAGCGCGCGTTCTACGCGCCAGGCCTCGGCGCGATCGAGCCGCATGTCTACGAGGCCATGTCCAACGCGGACCTGATCCTCGTCGACGGCACGCTCTGGACCGACGACGAAATGATCCGCCTCGGCCTCTCGAAGAAGACCGGCGCCGACATGGGCCATCTCGCGCAATCAGGCACGGGCGGGATGATCGAAGTGCTCGATTCCATCGACCGGCCGAACGTGCGCAAGGTGCTCATCCACATCAACAACACGAACCCGATCCTCGTCGAGGACAGCCCCGAGCGGCGCGTGCTGACCGAGCACGGCATCGAGGTCGCCAGCGACGGCATGGCGTTCAAACTATGAACACGCAGGGAGCTTCATCGATGATCGACACGACGGACGACGCGAAACCCGCCTGGACCCGCGATGAGTTCGAAGCGCAACTGCGCGCGAAAGGCACCGCGTATCACATTCATCATCCGTTCAACGTGAAGATGAATAGCGGCGGCTGTTCGCGCGAGCAGATTCGTGGCTGGGTCGCGAATCGCTTCTACTATCAGATCAATATCCCGCTCAAGGACGGCGCGGTCATCTCCAACTGCCCCGATCGCGAGACGCGACGCCGCTGGGTGCTGCGCATCCTGGATCACGATGGCTACGGCGACCAGGAAGGCGGCATCGAAGCGTGGGCCCGCCTCGGCGATGCAGTCGGTCTCACGCGCGATGAACTGGGGTCGCTCAGGCTCGTGGCGCCTGGCGTGCGCTTCGCTGTCGATGCCTACGTGAATTTCGCGCGCCGCGCGCCGTGGCAGGAGGCAGTCTGTTCGTCCCTCACCGAGATGTTCGCGCCGCAGATTCACAAGGACCGGCTCGCGACCTGGCCCGAACATTATCCGTGGATCGAGCCGGTCGGCCTCGCGTATTTCCGCTCGCGTATCACGCTCGCGCAACGCGACGTCGAACATGGGCTCGAAGTCACGCTCGACCATTTCAAGCGGCGCGAGCAGCAGGAACGCGCGCTCGAAATCCTGCAGTTCAAGCTCGACATCCTCTGGACCATGCTCGATTCCATCGAAAAGGCCTTCCCCCAATGAGCGACACCAGCGAGCTTCGTCCCAAGCTTAAGAAGCTGTTCCGCCTGCAATGGGAACCGGCGCAGGACGCGCACGTCCTGCTCTATCCCGAAGGCATGGTGAAGCTGAACCAGAGCGCGGCGCAGATTCTTCTGCGCTGCGACGGCACGCGCGATCTGCCCACGCTCGTCGCCGATCTGGAGCAGGCGTTCAACACCACCGGGCTCGATGCCGACGTGCGCGCGTTCATCGCCGGCGCGCAAACGCGCGGCTGGCTGGAGTAAGAGCATGACCGATCTATCGCAACCGATGGCTGAAGCACAACCGGCGACCATCGCGCCGCCGCTGTGGCTGCTTGCCGAACTGACCTATCGCTGCCCGCTGCATTGCGTGTTCTGCTACAACCCGGTGAACTACACGGATCACAGCAGCGAATTGAGCACGGCGGAGTGGGTTGACGTGTTGCGTCAGGCGCGCGCGCTGGGCGCCGCGCAACTCGGCTTTTCCGGCGGCGAGCCGCTGTTGCGCGACGATCTGGAAGAACTCGTCGCGGAGGCGCGCAAGCTCGGCTTCTATACGAACCTGATCACCTCGGGGATCGGGCTGACCGACAAGCGCCTCGACGCACTCAAGGAAGCGGGCCTCGATCACATCCAGTTGTCGTTTCAGGACTCGACGCAGGAACTCAACGACTTCCTCAGCAGCACGCGCACGTTCGAACTGAAGAACCGCGTCGCGCAGGCGATCAAGGCGCATGGCTTTCCGATGGTGCTCAACTGCGTGCTGCATCGCTATAACCTGCCGCACGTCGACAAGATCATCGACATGGCGCTGCAGATGGGCGCCGAATATCTCGAACTCGCGAACACGCAGTACTACGGCTGGGCGCATACGAACCGCGCGCAACTGATGCCGACCGCCGAGCAACTGAAGGAAGCGGAAGCGGTCGTCGAGCGCTATCGGCGGGAAATCGGCGACAAGTGCAGGATCTTCTTCGTCGTGCCCGATTACTTCGAGCGCCGGCCCAAGCGCTGCATGAACGGCTGGGGCTCGGTGTTCCTCGGCATCGCGCCGGATGGCGCCGCGCTGCCGTGTCACACGGCGCGCTCGCTGCCGGGCCTGACCTTTCCAAACGTCAAGGAGATGACGGTCAGGGAAATCTGGTACGAGAGCGATGCGTTCAACCGCTTTCGCGGCTTCGACTGGATGAAGGAGCCTTGCCGCAGTTGCGACGAGAAGACGATCGATCTCGGCGGCTGCCGCTGTCAGGCGTATCTGCTCACGCAAGACCCGGCGAATGCCGATCCGGTTTGCGACAAGTCACCGCATCACGAAAGCGT
>NZ_FCON02000049.1 GCF_001544535.1 Caballeronia choica
GCGCGCCTCGTCTACATGCCAACAACGATGAAACCCCGCTAACGACACTCCCCCGGTTGGACCACTCCGAGGGAACGGGCTAGAGGCACATGGCAAGCATTGGCGGTGGAAAGCTGCTTTCTTTGCTTACTTTCTTTGCAGCAGCAAAGAAAGTGAGTCCCGCCCCGGACAGGGGCAGAGCAAATAAACCACTAAGAAAACAAGTTCCATAGAAGCCCAAGCGCATCAAACGGTGTAAACATCACCCCACCCCCCAAGCGCCAGCGACAAAAATCACGCCACTCTTGAACGCCGCAAGAACGCAGGAATCGAAGTGACGATATCCGGCTTGCCCTGATTCCCGGCAATATAAGGACTCCACGGTTGCGCGCGAATCGCGGTCTTCGTCTTCCACACGACGTTGAACTGCCCGTCGCCGCGAATCTCGCCGATCATCACCGGCTTGTGCAAATGATGGTTGCCATCCATCGTCAACACGAACCCCGACGGCGCCGCCATTGTCTGGCCGATCATCGCGACGCGCACCTTGTCCACGTCCGCGCTCTTCGCCTTTTCAACCGCCTGCTTCCACATGTGAATGCCGACGAAAGTCGCTTCCATCGGATCGTTCGTCACCCGCTTCGAGCCGCCCGGCAGGTTCTGCGCCTTGACCCATTCGAACCATTCGGCTTCGAACTTCGTGTTGGTCCCGTTCTTCACCGACATGAAGTAGTTCCACGCCGCAAGGTGTCCGACAAGCGGCTTCGTATCGATGCCGCGCAGTTCCTCCTCGCCGACCGAGAACGCGACGACCGGCACGTCGGTCGCCTTCAGGCCCTGGTTGCCCAGTTCCTTGTAGAACGGTACGTTCGAGTCGCCGTTGATCGTCGAGATGACCGTCGTCTTTCCGCCCTGCGAGAAGGTCTTGATGTTCGCGACGATGGTCTGATAGTCGCTATGTCCGAACGGTGTGTAGACCTCTTGAATATCCTCATCCTTGACTCCCTTCGAGTGGAGGAAGGCACGCAAAATCTTGTTGGTCGTGCGCGGGTAGACATAGTCGGTGCCGAGCAGGAAGAAGCGCTTGGCGCTCCCGCCCTCAGGCCCCATCAGGTACTCGACAGCCGGGATCGCCTGCTGGTTCGGCGCCGCGCCGGTATAGAACACGTTGCGCGACATCTCTTCGCCTTCGTACTGCACCGGATAGAAGAGCAGGCCGTTGAGTTCCTCGAAGACCGGCAGCACCGACTTGCGCGACACGGAGGTCCAGCAGCCGAATACGACCGCGACCTTGTCCTGCGTGAGAAGCTGGCGCGCCTTCTCCGCGAAGAGCGGCCAGTTGGACGCCGGGTCGACGACGACCGGCTCGATCTTGCGGCCCATCACGCCGCCGTTCTTGTTGATGTCCGCAATGGTCATGAGCGCGGTGTCTTTCAGCGACGTCTCGGAGATCGCCATCGTGCCCGACAGGGAATGCAGGATGCCGACCTTGATCGGACCGGTATCGGCGGCTTGTGCTTTCGATATCGGCAACTGGCCCGCGAGGGCGAGCGCGCCGGACATCGAGCCGAACTTCAGGACACTGCGTCGTTTCATGTGTTTCCCCTTGCCGATATGTTGTGATGAGCCTGACGTGAGCCTGGGACCCAAGCATGTTCTGGCTGGCAGTCCGCCGTTGGCGGACAAGCAGCGCATTTCTTACTGCAAGGGATATGCCAATCTGCAACAGATGCTGAATTGGCGCGGGTTTGTGAGGCGCGAGGGCGTGCGGGGCCATCGGCTTTTCAGGCGGCGGTGGGGCGTTTTGGTGCATTGCGGGGAGGGCGTGCCTCTCGACGGTGCGTGGCGGCGCCTCGCTGAGGCCTTGCTGCTTTTGTCTTTCTATATGGCGGAACAAAGAAAAAGGGCTTCTGTCGCAGACAGAAGCCCTTGGGTCAGGCTGGTTCCCGGCGTGCGGGCGTCAGCGATTGACTGTCCGCGCCGGAACGCTCAACACGAGCAGCGCGCCGAGGATCAGGAATCCCGAGAGCATATACATCCCGCTCGAATTCGAGGCCGTCACCTGCTTGAGCCAGCCGACGAGATACGGGCTCAGGAACCCCGCGAGATTCCCGAGCGAGTTGATCATCGCGATGCCGGCGGCCGCGCCCGTGCCCGCGAGGAACGCCGTCGGCAGGCTCCAGAAGAGCGGCAGCGTCGTCAGGATGCCCATCGTCCCGAGCGTGAGACCGAGCATCGCGAGCGGCGTGTTGTTCGCCCAGATCACGGAGAGCACCAGCCCGATCGAGCCGACCAGCGCCGGGATCGCGATGTGCCAGCGGCGCTCGCCGCGCCTGTCGGCGCTCCTCGCGACGAGCAGCATCGCGACCACCGCCGCGCCGTACGGAATCGCGGAAAGCAGGCCGATGGAGAGCGCATCGGTGACGCCGGTCGCCTTGATGATCGTCGGCAGCCAGAAGCTCACGCCGTAGAGGCCCATCACGAACGAGAAGTAGATCAGGCTCATCAGCCACACGCGCGGGCTCGACAGGATCTTGCCGATCGGCATGTCTTCCTTCTCGACGTTGTCCGCGACGATGTTGCGCTCCAGCAGGTCGCGCTCTTCAGCCGTGAGCCACTTTGCTTTCGCGATGCGGTCGTCGAGCATGATGAGCACCAGGATGCCGACGACGATCGACGGAATCCCTTCCAGCAGCAGCAGCCATTGCCAGCCGTGCCAGTTGTTCGTCCCGTCGAAGTTCTTCATGATCCAGCCCGACACCGGCCCGCCGATCAGGCCGGAGAGCGCGATCGCCGTCATGAAGAGCGTGGTCATGCGCCCGCGCCGGTGCGCCGGATACCAGTAGGTGAGGTACAGGATGATGCCGGGAAAGAACCCGGCCTCCGCGACGCCGAGGAGGAAGCGCATGACGTAGAACATCGTCGGCGTGGTGATGAACATCGTGAGCGCCGAGATGATGCCCCACGTGATCATGATCCGCGCGATCCAGACCCGCGCGCCGACCTTGTGCAGGATCACGTTGCTCGGAATCTCGAAGATGAAGTAGCCGAAGAAGAAGATCCCGGCGCCGAAGCCGTAGACGGCGTCCGACAGACCCAGGTCGGTGCTCATCTGCAGCTTCGCGAAGCCGACGTTCACGCGATCCAGGTACGCGACCACGTAGCAGATCAGGAGCAGCGGCGAAAGGCGCCACGCGACCTTGCGATAAGTGGCTTCTTCGAACGCGGAAGGCGCCCCCGCGCCGGGGCGCGGCAGGGGATTGGCGGTGCTGGCCATGCTTGTCTCCTCGATTTTTTTAGGTGAAATGGTTCTGTAAAGAAGAACCCGATGCTGCTGGATTCTAGCCGCTTGGTTGGGCGCCAAGCGGCTAATCCTGATGGGGAAAACACCGATGAACGAACGCTGGTGCGCTCGTTCCGTGGCCTTCACACGCAGCGTCCGCCGTCGACTTCGAGGCTCACGCCGGTGATGAATTCGGCGTCGTCGGAGGCGAGGTAGAGCGCGGCGTTCGCGATGTCCTGCGGCGTCGAGAGACGCCCGAGCGGAATCGTCGCGAGGAATTTCTGGCGGTTCGCGGGCGTGTCCTCCATGCCCATGAATTCGGACAGCAGCCCGGTTTCGCCCATCACCGGATTGATGCAGTTCACGCGAATCCGGTCCGGCCCGAGTTCCACGGCGAGCGCCTTGCTCGCGATGATCACCGCCGCCTTGCTGCCGTTGTACCAGACGAGGCCGGGACGCGGCCGCACGCCCGCCGTCGACGCGATATTGATGAACACGCCGCCGCCCTGTGCGCGGAAGTACGGCACGAACTGCTCGACGCTCCAGTAGAGGCTCTTCACGTTGACCGCGTAGACGCGGTCGAACTCGGCTTCCGTCACGTCCAGCACCGGCTTGTTGCGGTGCGTCGTGCCGGCGTTGTTCACGACGACCTGCACGCTGCCGAAGTCTTCGATCGCTGCATCGAAGAGCGTCTTCCAGTCGTCGCGCTTCGTGACGTCGCCGGCCACCGAGATCGCGCGGCCTCCAGCCAGCGCGATTTCGCTTGCCACGCGCTCGGCGGCCGGCCCGTTCAGATCGTTCACCACGACGTTCGCCCCTTCGCGCGCGAACGTCTTCGCGATGCCCTCGCCGAAGCCCGAGCCGCCGCCGGTCACGATCGTCGTTTTGCCTTGCAGTCGCATGTTGTCTCCTGGTGGTTTGTTTTAGCCGTGCTTGATTGCAATCGTCTTGAGAACCGTGAAGCCATAAAGCGCCTCGAAGCCTTTCTCGCGGCCGTGCCCCGAATGCTTGACGCCGCCGAACGGCAGTTCGACGCCGCCGCCCGCGCCGTAGTTGTTGATGAACACCTGTCCCGAGCGCACGCGCCGCGCGAGGCGCATCTGGCGTCCGCCGTCGCGCGTCCAGATGCCGGCCACCAGCCCGTAGTTCGTGTCGTTGGCGAGCCTGAGCGCATCGTCTTCGGTATCGAACGGCATCGCGGCGAGCACCGGGCCGAACACTTCCTCGCGCGCGAGTCGGTGAGTCGGCGGGACGTCGCGCAGCAAAGTGGGCGCCTGATAGAAGCCCGCTTCCGGCGCGTCCGATACCACTTCGCCGTGCGCGGCCATCGCAATGCCGTCGTGCTGCGCATCGGAGAGGAAATCCCACACGCGCTGTTGCTGCTTCGCGCTGATGAGCGGCCCGCAGTCGAGGTCGAGCTTGCTCGGGCCCACCTTCAGTTCGGAAAACGCCTCCGCGAGCCGCGCGAGCAACGGCTCGTACGCCGCGCGCTCGATCAGCACGCGGCTGCCCGCCGAGCACGTCTGGCCCGCGTTCTGCACGATCGCCGCGACGAGCACGGGTAGCGCGGCGTCGAAATCGGCGTCGGCGAAGACGATCTGCGGCGACTTCCCGCCGAGTTCGAGCGTCACGGGGACGTGGTTGTCGGCGGCCATCTTGACGACCGCCGCGCCGGTAGCGGGCGAGCCGGTGAACGAAATGTGGTCGATGCCCGGATGCCGCGCGAGCGCCGCGCCCGCCTCGTAGCCGTAGCCCGTGACGATGTTCAGCGTGCCGTCGGGCAGGCCCGCTTCCGCCGCGAGTTCGGCGATGCGCAGGACCGACATGCACGCGTCCTCGGCCGGCTTCACCACGCACGCGTTGCCGGCCGCGAGCGCCGCCGCGACGCTGCGCCCGAAAATCTGCAGCGGGTAGTTCCACGGCACGATGTGGCCGGTCACGCCATGCGGCTCGCGGATTGTCAACACCGTGTAGCCGGTCTGGTAGGGGAGGGTCTCGCCGTGCAGCTTGTCGGCGGCGCCCGCGTAGAACTCGAAGTAGCGCGCGATGCCGGCCGCGTCCGCATGCGCCTGCTTGAGCGGCTTGCCGGTGTCGCGCGCTTCGAGTTGCGCGATCTCGTCGTGGCACGCGCCGATCAGCATCGACAGGCGCGCGAGGATGCGTCCGCGGTCGGCGGCGCTCGTGTGGCCCCACGGACCGTCGTAGGCGGCGCGGGCGGACTTCACGGCGCGGTCGATGTCGGCGGCGTTGCCGCGCGCGAGTTGCGCGAACATTTGGCCGTCGGAGGGATCGATCACGGGTATGGTTTCGCCGACGGCCGGCGCGACCCATCGGTTGCCGATGAAATGCTTCGCTTCTTCCATGCGTTGTTCCTCCTTACTCTGGTCCCATGCAAATCGCGGTTCCCTGGCTTCGGCACGCGTCTCGCGTGACCACACAGCCCGATTATCGCGCCATCGGACGAGTCTGATCGCGTGCCTCGATTGGCTATAATGACGCATTCGCGCATTTTCTTGCTTCTCTTGCGCGCGGGGCGCAGTGTCAACGCGTGGCCGGCGGCGCCCGTCGCCACGTCAGGCGGTGCGCGTCATCCGGCTTCAGAACCTCAACTTTCTCAGAGAGCGCTCATGAGCTTCAATAACGTACCCCCGGGCAAGGATCTTCCGCAGGATTTCAACGTCATCATCGAAATCCCCGCGCAAAGCGATCCGGTCAAATATGAAGCGGACAAGGACATGGGCCTGCTCGTCGTCGACCGCTTCATCAGCACCGGCATGCGCTACCCGGCCAACTACGGCTTCATCCCGCAGACGCTTTCCGGCGACGGCGATCCGGTCGACGTGCTCGTCATCACGCCGTTTCCGCTGCTGGCGGGCTCGGTGGTTCGCGCACGCGCGCTCGGCATGTTGCAGATGACGGACGAAGCGGGCGTCGATGCGAAGCTCGTCGCCGTCTGTCACGACAAGATCTGCCCGATGACGGCGCACATGAAGTCGGTCGACGACGTGCCCGAATACCTGAAGGACCAGATCAAGCACTTCTTCGAGCAGTACAAGGCGCTCGAAAAGGGCAAGTGGGTGAAGGTCGAAGGCTGGGCGGGCGTCGATGCCGCGCTCAAGGAAATCACGGACGGCGTCGCGAACTACAAGAAGTAAGCGGGTCGGTTCGGACGGTCGCAAACCAAAAGGCCGCGCGTGCTTCGAAGCACGCGCGGCCTTTCGTATTTTCGGCGCCGGTGCGCTAGGCAGCGCTTTCGGCGTCATCCGTTTCTTCACGCACCGGGACGACAGTCTCCAGTGTGCGCACGCCCGCGATCAGCGCGCGCTTCTCGATCGCGCTCAACCGCTTGACCCAATACTCGGCGCGCGACGCCTCCGATCTGCCCGTCAGTTCGAACGAAGCCAGCACCCGCAGCGGTTTGCGCGAACGCGTATAACGCGCGCCCTTGCCGCTCGAATGCTTTTCGAAGCGCGCGTCGACATCGGTCGCGATGCCGGTGTAGATGCTGCCATCGGAACATTCGATCAGGTACAGGAACCACGGCATGGCGTCGTGCGGTTGCTCGCGAGGAAAGGCGGGATTGCCGCGCATTATCGCCGAGAGCACCGCTTTGGGGCGAACTCAAAGCGAACTGCCTACGACTGCCCGGACGGCGCGTTTTTTCGACATGCGCGAGAATAAGCCCTTTCGCGGCGCGCGCCGCTCGTCAGTCGCGGCGCCGCGCATCGTTTATCCAGCGAGGAAGGCTCTTGAATCGCGACGTCGAAATACATGTGGTCGATACACTCGAAGGCGTCACCGTGCACGACTGGAACCGGCTCGCCGGCGACAATCCATTCGTGCGTCACGCGTTCCTGTCGGCGCTGCAGGACACGCGCTGCGCGATCGCGCGCACCGGCTGGCGCGCGCAGCATCTGCTGCTCAAGCGCGGCGGCCAGCTTGCCGGCGCGATGCCGCTCTATCTGAAGTCGCACTCGCGCGGCGAATACGTGTTCGATCACGCGTGGGCCGATGCCTTCGAGCGCCACGGCATCCGCTACTACCCGAAGGCTTTGTCCGCGGTGCCGTTTTCGCCCGTGACGGGTCCGCGCCTGCTCGCGGCGAATCACGAAGACCGCGTGATGCTCGCGCGTGGTGCAATCGAGTTGACGAAGCGCCTCGGTCTCTCGTCGCTGCATGTGCTGTTTCCGCAGGCGGAGGATCTCGAAGCGCTGACCGATGCGGGCTACATGCTGCGCGAAGGCGTGCAGTTCCATTGGGAGAATCTGCCCGGCGACGGCTACGGGAACTTCGCCGCCTTCCTCGCGACGATGAGTCACGACAAGCGCAAGAAGGTGAAGCAGGACCGCCGCCACGTGACCGACGCCGGCGTGACCTACACGTGGCTGCGCGGGGCACAAATCGACGACGAAGCGCTCGACTTCTTCTACTCTTGTTATGAGAACACGTACCGCGAGCACTGGAACCCGCCGTACCTGACGCGCGAGTTCTTCGCGCAGATTCACGCGGCCGCGCCCGAGAGCGTGCTGCTCGTGATCGCCGAAGCCGATGGCGAACGGCTCGCGTGCGCGCTGAACATGATCGGCGGCGACGTGATGTACGGGCGCTACTGGGGCACGCGCCAGTTCGTGTCGGGGCTGCACTTCGAGACGTGCTACATGCAGGGGATCGAATATTGCATCGAGCACGGGCTCGCTCGTTTCGAGGGCGGCGCGCAGGGCGTGCACAAGATGTCGCGCGGACTGCTGCCGACGCCGACATGGTCCGCGCACTGGATCGCCGACCGCCGCTTCGCGCATGCGATCGGCGAGTTCCTCGACGCGGAAACCGCCGCGATGGACCAGCACATCGAAGAGCTGGAAGCGCATACGCCGTTCAGGAAAAAGACGTAAACCCGCATGCGATAATCGTTTGCCTTCGAGCCCCGTTTCAGCGCATCCCTCACTTGCCGACATGAAAACCCGAATTGCACTAGCCCAGCTCAACGTCACGGTCGGCGATTTCGCCGGCAACGTCGCGAAAATCGTCGATGCCGCGCGCCGCGCGCATCACGATGGTGCGAAGCTTCTGATTGCGCCTGAACTCGCGTTGTCGGGCTATCCGCCGGAAGACCTGCTGTTGCGTCCCGCGTTTTATCGCGCGAGTGCCGGGGCGCTCTTCGAGCTTGCCGCGCAACTGAAGGCGTTCCCGGGCTTGCGCGTGATCGTCGGGCATCCGCATCGCGAGCATGACGAGACGCACAACAACGCTCCGATCCCGCGCGGCGTGCCGCCCGTCGACACGTACAACGCGGCGTCGCTGATCGTCGACGGGGAGATCGTCGGCACGTATCTGAAGCAGGACCTGCCGAACGCCGAAGTCTTCGACGAGAAGCGCTACTTCGCCTCCGACCCGAAACCGTTTGTGTTCGACCTCGATGGCGTGCGCTACGGCGTCGTGATCTGCGAGGACGCATGGCATGCGTCGGCGGCGCAGCTCGCGAAGGCGGCGGGCGCGCAAGTGCTGCTGATTCCGAACGGCTCGCCGTTTCATCTCAACAAGGAATCGGTGCGCTTCGACATCCTGCGCGCGCGCATCCGCGAGACCGGCATGCCGATGGTCTACGTGAATCTCGTCGGCGGACAGGACGAGCTGATCTTCGACGGCGGCTCGTTCGTGCTCGATGCCGAAGGGCAAATCGTCGCGAAGATGGCGCAGTTCGAAGAAGACATCGGCTTTGTCGAATTCGACGGCACCACGCCGGTGCGTGCCGCGATCGCCAGCGATCAGTCGCAAGAGGCGCAGGTGTACCGGGCGCTCGTGGTCGGCGTGCGCGACTACATCGGCAAGAACGGCTTTCCGGGCGTGATCATCGGCTTGTCGGGCGGCGTGGATTCGGCGCTCGTGCTCGCCGTCGCGTGCGATGCGCTCGGCCCCGAACGCGTGCGCGCCGTGATGATGCCGTCGCGCTATACGGCCGATATCTCCACCACCGACGCCCGCGAGATGGCGGCGCGCGTCGGCGTGAAATACGACGAGATCGCGATCGCACCGATGTTCGAGGCCTTCCGCGGCGCGCTCGCCGACGAGTTCAAGGACCGCGCCGAAGACGCCACCGAGGAAAACATCCAGGCACGCATTCGGGGCACGCTCCTGATGGCGCTGTCGAACAAGTTCGGCTCGCTCGTGCTCACCACCGGCAACAAGAGCGAGATGGCGGTCGGCTACTGCACGCTCTACGGCGATATGGCGGGCGGCTTCGCGGTGATCAAGGACATCGCGAAGACGCTGGTCTACAAGGTCTGCCACTACCGCAACCAGACCGATGCATACGGCCGCCGCGACGTGATTCCCGAGCGGATCCTCACGCGCGCGCCGTCGGCGGAGTTGCGCGAGAACCAGACCGACCAGGACAGCCTGCCGCCCTACGAAGTGCTCGACGCGATCATGCGCATGTACATGGAAGAGGACCGGTCGCTCGCGGAGATCGTCGCCGCCGGCTACTCGCCCGACGACGTGAAGCGCGTCACGCGCCTCATCAAGATCAACGAATACAAGCGCCGCCAGGCGCCGATCGGCATCCGCGTGACGCATCGCGCGTTTGGCCGCGACTGGCGTTATCCGATCACCTCGCGGTTTACCGAACCGCTGGCTTGATCAAAGGCGTCTAGAATCGAATGCATCTGTCCTGAGTTCCGACCATCCGATAGACCACCGAAACGAGGCAAGCCATGAAACGCATCACTGCAATCATCAAACCGTTCAAGCTCGACGAAGTTCGCGAAGCACTGGCCGAAGTGGGCCTCACGGGTCTGACGGTCACGGAGGTGAAGGGCTTCGGCCGCCAGAAGGGCCACACCGAGCTATATCGCGGCGCGGAGTATGTCGTCGATTTCCTGCCGAAGGTGAAGATCGAAGTCGTCGTCGCGAACGACCAGTCCGAGCAGGTCATCGATGCGATCGTCGGTGCGGCGCGCACGGGCAAGATCGGCGACGGCAAGATTTTCGTGGCCGACGTCGAGCGCGTGATCCGCATCCGCACCGGCGAGGAGAACGAAGCGGCGGTGTGATCGCTGCAGCGGATTCTTCGGAGTAGCAAGCTTTTTCATGACGACCGGGCGCGTGCACCATTGCGGCGCGCGCCCGGGACGCGCTCGAACGGCGCCGTCGCTTCGCGCGACCGGCCGCACGTATCCCGTTTCTGTTTCCCACCCACGCGCTTTTTTGAGACCGCTCGCGACCGTTGAAAGTCGATGCGGTAATATCGCCGTCTCTGTATACTTTTTGTAAGGATTTGTGGATGCACCACGCGATCGGCTTCATTCAGGATCTGGCGGTGATCATGGCGATCGCGGGCGTCGTGACGGTGCTGTTTCATCGGTTGAAGCAACCTGTCGTGCTCGGCTACATCGTGGCGGGCGTGATCATCGGGCCGTACACGCCGCCGTTCCAGTTGATCCACGACGAAGCCACGATCCAGACGCTCGGCGAACTCGGCGTCGTGTTCCTGATGTTTTCGCTCGGGCTCGAATTCAGCTTGCGCAAGCTCTTCAAGGTCGGCGCGACGGCGTTTGTCGCGGCGCTGTCCGAGATCGTGCTGATGATCTGGATCGGCTATGAGATCGGCCGCTGGTTCGGCTGGAACTCGATGGATTCGCTGTTCCTCGGCGCAATGCTCGCCATTTCGTCGACGACGATCATCGTCAAGGCGCTCTCCGAACTCGGCATGAAGGGCGAGGGCTTCGCGCAACTGATCTTCGGCATCTTGATCGTCGAGGACATTCTCGCGATTGCGATGCTCGTGCTGCTTTCCGGCATCGCGCAGACGGGGTCGGTGAGCGCGGGCGTCGCGTTCGTCACGCTCGGGCAACTGATGCTTTTCATGACGGTGTCGCTCGTGGTCGGCATCCTGATCGTGCCGCGCGCGCTCGATTACGTCGCGCGGGCGAAAAGCGACGAGATGCTGCTCGTCACCGTGCTCGGCTTCTGCTTCGGCTTTTGCCTGCTGGTCGTGAAGCTCGACTACAGCATCGCGCTCGGCGCGTTCCTGATCGGGGCGATCATGGCGGAGGCGCGGAGCCTCCATCGGATCGAAAAGCTGATCGCGCCGGTGCGCGACATGTTCTCCGCGATCTTCTTCGTGACGATCGGCCTCTTGCTCAACCCGGCCGTGCTCGTCGACTACGCGTGGCCGATCGCCGTCATCACCGTGGCGGTCGTGGTCGGCAAGATCGTGTCGTGCGGGCTCGGCACGTTCCTCGCGGGCAAGGACGGGCGCACGTCGATGCGCGTGGGCATGAGCGTCGCGCAGATCGGCGAGTTCTCGTTCATCATCGCGTCGCTCGGGTTGTCGCTGAAGGTGACGAGCAGCTTTCTCTATCCGATCGCGGTGGCCGTTTCCGCGCTGACCACGCTCTTCACGCCGTACCTGATCCGCGCCGCCGATCCGATCACCTTGCGCCTCGCGCGTTCGATGCCCGCGCCGGTCGCGAACACGTTCGGGCTCTATTCGCAGTGGCTCGCGAGCCTCGGGCCGGAATCCGGCGGCCCGACCCTCTTCAGCATGACGCGGCGCATCGTGCTGCAGATCGCGGTGAATCTCGCGCTCGTCGCGGCGATTTTCATGGGCGCGACGTACGCCGCGCCGTACGCGACCGGGTACCTGTCGCGCTGGCTGCAAACCAGCGACGCGCAGCGCGTCGTGCTGTGGAGCGCGGCGCTCGTCGTGTCGCTGCCGTTTCTCGTCGCGGTGTATCGCAAGCTCGGATCGCTCGCGCTGCTGCTCGCCGAGGTGAGCGTGCAGCCGGCAAAGGCGGGGCGCTTCACCAGCGCGATTCGCTCGACGATCTCCGGGCTGATCCCGATCGTCGCGATGTTCGGCGTCTTTCTGCTGGTGGCGGCGCTGTCGGGCGCGATCCTGCCGCCATTCGGCCTGATGATCGCGGTGCTGCTTTGCGCGGCGCTGTTGCTCACGGTATTGTGGCGCTGGTGCGTGAAGATCCACGCGACGATGCAGATTGCGTTGCGCGAGACCTTCGAGGAACCGCCCGATCATCCCTGATTCTTTTTGCGGGTTTCGCGATTTGTCCGGTTACGGCAATAATGTGAGCAATTGTTTGATGGTTTGCCGCGTCCGGACCAGAGGCGGATAATCAAAATCTGTCCATTCTCACAGCGCACCATGCGCCTGAAACGGAATGAGCGAAAACAATACGCCTGACGCCGGAACGACCGGCAATCAATCTTCTTCAAGCGCTGCGGCAGCGTCGGCCGGTACCGGCAGCAAACCGGCCGCGTCCTCGACGGCGCCTTCGAGTTCCACCTCTCCTTCTTCCGGCATTCCCGCGGCGGCTGCGCCGGGCCCGCAAGCGAGTGCCGCCGAGCGCGCCTCGACCGACCAGCCCGCCAGCGCGTCGAATGTCGAGCCTGCCGACAAGGCAGCCGCCCAACGCGCCGAAGCACGCGCAACCGCCGCGCAGGCAGCCGGTTCGCAGACGAGCAGCGAGGCGTCGGCGAAGGCGAGTCTTGCCGCGAAGATCGAGACCGCGACGGAAGCGGAGGCCGCCCTGGCGGCCGAGGATGTCGAATCGGTCGAGGTCCGCTCGACGAGACTGCCGCCCGAATTCAGCGCCACGCCCGATCTCACCGCAGCGAATCCGCCGCCGATCCCGCCCGGCGCGCCCAACCCGACCCAGGCGCCGCCGGCCTATTTGCGGCGCACGGATTCTGCATGGTCGGTGTTCGGCCGCGTGATGGCGGCGCGGGCGCGCCAGATCTTCGACCGCGCCGGCCAGCGGATCACGCAGCGTACGTTGCGCATCGGCGTGTCGGCGCGCATCTTCCATCCGGAGCCAGGCGCGAAGGGCCTGCGCGGCAAGACGCTGCAGTATCTGGAGGAGTCGATTGCGCACTGGGTGATGTCGCGCGACGTGCTGGTGTTCATGATCCCGACGGTCGGCCATCAGGGCATGCTGCATCCGAGCAATATCCGGCTGCGCGATTACGCGAAGCATCTCGACGGCCTGTTGCTGCAAGGCGGCGCCGATGTCTCGCCGCAGTCGTACGAAGAAGCCGCGACGCGCCCCGAATGGCCCGGCGATCGCGTGCGCGACATGTACGAACTGGAGCTGCTGCACGAGTTCATCGAATCGGGCAAGCCCGTGCTCGGCGTGTGCCGCGGCTGTCAGCTGATCAACGTCGCGTTTGGCGGGACGCTGTATCAGGACATCGCCACCGATGTGCCGACAGCCGGTATCCACGTGAACGAGCAATACGACCAGCATCGCCACTCGATCCGCTTCCCCGACGGCTCGACGCTCGTCAACATGTTCCCGGGACGCCAGGAGGCGCTCGTCAACTCGATCCACCATCAGGCGGTGCGGACCGTGGGGCGCGACCTGAATATCGAGGCGGTGTCGGCCGGCGACGGCATCATCGAAGCGGTGCGCTACCGGCGCGCGCCGTTCGTCGTCGGCGTGCAGTGGCACCCGGAGTTCCACCGCGCCGGCGGCGACGAATTGCTCGATTGCACGCCGCTGCTCGACACGTTTCTGCGCGTCGCGCGGGAGACGCGGTTCTGATTTGCGCGTGTCGGTGAGCCGGCGCGAAAGGCGGGAAGCTCGAGGGAAGGCAGTCTTTCAGTCGAGCAGGTAATCCGCCGTTTGGGACGGCGGCACCGGCGTGCGTTCGAAGTCCGGGTCCGCCGCCATGTCGTGCAGCGCGATCTCCAGCGCCTCGCACATCGTGTTCAGCGCGAGGTCGTTCTCCTCCGTGCCGAACGGGTCCTCGATCTGCGCGGCAATCGCCTCCAGCGCCATGAACGCGTAGGCAAGCAGCAGCGCGAACAGCGGCGTCAGCAGCCCGGCTCCATCGACGAGACCGAACGGCAGCATCACGCAGAACAGATAGACCGTGCGGTGGATCATCACCGAATACGAGAACGGCAGCGGCGTCGTCGCAAGACGCTCGCATCCGCCGATCACCTCCGACAGCGCGTTCAAATTGTGCTCGAACGCAAGCAACGCATAACCGTCGATCGACCCTTCGCGCGACCGCGCGGCCACCCATTCGCCAAGCCACAGCAGGATCGTCGCGGGGCGGAATTGCGCTGCGAGCACGCGTGCGTACAGCTCGGGCGGCAGGCGCGGCGCGAGGTCGTCGCGGGCATCGGTGCCTCGCAACTGGTGACGCAGCGCGTGCGCGAAGCCGCCGAGCGCGGCGATGAACGGGCGCGTCCGGGCGGCGTCGGGTTCGCGCGGCAGCGTGAGCGCCTGCCGGGTCAGCGAACGCGCGCTGATCGCGAGCGTGCCCCAGAGCTTGCGGCCTTCCCACCAGCGCTCATAGCTTGCGCCATTGCGAAAACCGAGAAACACCGCGAGCGCGATGCCGACGAGCGCGAACGGCGGCGTGCCGAGCCCGGCGGGATAGCTGCGCAGGTGATCGTGCAGGAAGATCGCGACGATCGACAGCACGAAGATCAACGCGAGCCTCGGCAGAAGCTGCGGCAGGACGGACCCGCGCCAGACGAAGAGCATGCGGAACCAGTGGAGCTTGGGGCGGATGATCATGGGGTTCCTGATCAGCGTGCGGGGGATCGGTCAGGCATGGCCAGTTGCCTCGCTGCCGCCAGCAATCTCGCTATCTGTTCGCGGTTCGGCGTGATCGCATCAAGGCTCGTTCCCAACAAGTTTTGCAAGGTCATGCTCGCTTCCCACGACAAAGGTCTTCGGTTTCGACAGCAGGTCGAGCGCGAACGCATCGCCGCGCTGGACGCTGCTTCGCCAGTCGGCCGGAGCAATCACCTTGGGATTGATCTCGCGCCCGAGCGTCGACTGCGCCGGATATAGCTGCGTGACCGCGTCGGCGAAGCCCGTCGATCCGATCATCATCAGGTCGATGTCGCTATCCGCGCGCTCCTGCCCGCGCGCGACCGGACCGAAGATGAAGGCAACCTCGATGCTGGCGGCAAGCGGCGCGAGCGTATTGGCAATGACATCCGCGACGCCCGACGTCTTGCGCATGATGCTCGCGAGTTCATCGTAGATCGGCGAGGCGCGGTTGGCCAAGTAGGCCAATTGGTTACCGCGACGCTCGCTCTTGAGGATGCCGGCTTGGGCGAGCCTGCTGAGTTCCTTGTGGAGTGTTCCGGCTGATGTGCCGGTCAGGCGCGCAATCTCGCGGACGTGGAATGCTTCGTCCGGGCGCAAGAGCAAAAGCGCCAGGACGCGGCGGCGATATCCGCTGAAGAGCGTATCGGAGGGGGAACGTAGCATGATTGGCTACGATCGTAGCTTTTTTGGCTACGTTATTCAAGCCGCGTGCATGCATTGCGAGCGCTCTAAGTTTTAGTGGAACCTATCCAGACTCTCGACGGCGGCGCGCGTATCGGTCTGATTGCGCACGTCGATTTGCTGCGTCGTTGCAGCCAGCGAACGATGACCGCGGCGGATGCTGCTCAAGTTTGCCGATCTCATGCCGATATAGAGCCTGTATGTCCATTCGGCAAAACGATTTCATCAGTTGGAACACTCAAATGCAGAGACGACTACTATCGATTCTTATCGTGAGCGCAAGCACAGGTTTCTTCGGCGGATGCGCCGCTACGCTGCAGACCCAGGACAATGCGCCGTCGGGTGAAAGGACCTCGGTAGCCAGCATCGCTGTTCCACCTGCTTCAACCCATACAGTTGTTCTGCGCATGAACGGATCAAAGGTAGCCACGGCCTCGTCCGACTGGCCGCAGGTGCAGACAGAATGGCGGGAAGCCATGCAAGGTGCCTCAAACCCGGAAGGACTTGACTTCATCGATGAAACCGCAGGAATAGCATCCCGGAGCGGCGCCGGCACAGTCGTGGATGTCTATGTTGACGACTACCACTTCGTCTCTCAAGGTGCACGGATCGCATTTGGAATCATGACAGGCAATGCCTTCATGCGAGCCAAGGTGACTTTCCGCGATCTGCAGACTGACCAGGTATTCGGGGAGCGCTCCTACAACACCAAGTCTTCGGCATGGCAGGGCATCTTCGCACCGACTACCGACAGGCAGACCCGTGCCATCGTGGCTGATGTCGTGAAGCAGATTAATCCGCGTTAGCGCATCGCGTCCGCCGTGCAACGCGCGGTTGGCGTATCCGGTTTTAGCGATGCAGCAGAAAGCACCGCCCAATACGGATACCCCTTTTCTTGATTAGCGAAAACGCGCGGACCACCTCGCTTACAACGCCGCCCGCGCCGCCTTCACCGCCGCCCGAACCTGTTCCGGCGCCGTCCCGCCGGCATGATCGCGGCTCGCCACCGATCCTTCGAGCGTCAAATACTCGAACACGTCATCGCCAAGCAGATGCGCGACCCTCGGCAACTCCTCGCGCATTTCCTCCAGCGACAAATCCGCCAGATCGCAGTTGCGATCCACGCAGATGCGCACCGCATGCGCGACCGCTTCGTGCGCATCGCGGAACGGCAGGCCGCGCTTCACCAGATAGTCGGCGAGATCGGTTGCCGTCGAGAAGCCCTGCAACGCCGCCGCACGCATCGCGTCCGGCTTCACCGTGATGCCCGCCGCCATCTCCGCGAAGATCCGCAGCGTGTCGGCGACCGTATCGACGGTGTCGAAGAGCGGTTCCTTGTCTTCCTGATTGTCCTTGTTGTACGCGAGCGGCTGGCCCTTCATCAGCGTGAGGAGCGCCATCAAATGCCCGTTCACGCGCCCGGTCTTGCCGCGTGCGAGTTCCGGCACGTCCGGGTTCTTCTTCTGCGGCATGATCGACGAGCCGGTGCAGAAGCGGTCCGCCAGATCGATGAAGCCGACGCGCGGGCTCATCCACAGCACGAGTTCTTCCGAGAAACGCGAGACGTGCGTCATCACGAGCGCCGCCGCTGCCGTGAATTCGATCGCGAAATCGCGATCCGAAACCGCATCGAGCGAATTCGCGCAGATGCCGTCGAAGCCAAGCGTCTTCGCCACCGCGTGCCGGTCGATCGGATAGCTCGTGCCCGCGAGCGCCGCCGCGCCGAGCGGCAGGCGGTTCACGCGCGCGCGGCAGTCGCGCATGCGCTCGCTGTCGCGGGTGAACATCTCGACGTAGGCGAGCAGGTGATGCCCGAACGTCACCGGCTGCGCGACTTGCAAGTGCGTGAAGCCGGGCATGATCGTGCCGGCGTGCTGCTCGGCGAGATCGATCAGCGCGAGGCGCAATCCCTTCAGCAGATCGCCGATGCGGTCGATTTCGCCGCGCAGCCACAGGCGGATGTCGGTCGCGACCTGGTCGTTGCGTGAGCGGCCGGTGTGCAGGCGCTTGCCGGCATCGCCGATCAGCGCCGTGAGGCGCGCTTCGATGTTCAGGTGCACGTCTTCCAGATCGAGCTTCCACTCGAACTCGCCGCGCTCGATTTCGCCCCGGATCTGCGTCATGCCGCGTTGAATCGCTTCCAGGTCGTCCACGCCGATGATCTTCTGCGCAGCGAGCATCGATGCATGCGCGAGCGATCCTTCGATGTCGACGAGCGCGAGCCGCTTGTCGAAAAACACCGACGACGTATAGCGTTTGACGAGTTCCGACATCGGCTCGGAGAAGCGAGCCGACCAGGCTTCGCCTTTTTTGTGCAGTTGGGACGTCATGGTGATTTCAGGTTCGGGACAGTGAGCGGCAGCAGGCGGCGCGAAGCCGGGGAATCCGCGATTTTAGCATCGGAGTTTTCGTAAAACGCGCTCGTGCGCCGGCCCCGGGCGCGCCCGGGCGGCGCACGGGACGGCGCGCATCAAGCCGCCGGAATCACTTTCCCGGTGTAGACGACCGGCCCCGTCGGCCCGTTCGGATTCGGCGACCCGCCAAGCGGCTCGACCGACACCGCGAGCGCCGGGAACGCATTGACCGATGCCGCCTTGATGCGCGCCGTGCCGCCCGCCGGCAACACGCCGAGCGACACCGGATGGCCTTCTTTCGGAAGGCCCCAGAGTTGCATCGATTTGTCGGCGGGGTCGGCGGCTCCGCTCAGGCGGCGCACGGTCAGTTCCGAGGTCCGGTCGTCCCAGGTGACGAGCATGAACGCGCGCGCGTCCTTGTCGGCGAGTGTCACGACGTAGCCGACGTGCGGTTCCTGCGCGACTTGCGGCACCGGCACGGGCGCGGACACTGGCGCGGACGTCAACTGCCGCAGCGCGACGACGAGCGCGAGCGCGGCCACCGCCGTCGCGGCAATCGACCAGCCGCGCCAGAACGACAGGTTTTCGAACCAGCGCGGCGCGGGCCTCGGCTTCGCTGCGACGACGGCTTCCCGCGCGGCGCCCGGGAGATTCAGGCGCCGCTCGATCGCCGCCCAGACGGATGGCGGCGGCGCGGCGCCCGGCGCGAGTTCGCCGAGCGCCTCGACATGCGCTCGCCACGTTTCGATCGCGACGCGAATCGCCGGATCGCGTTGCGCGATGCTTTCGAAGCGCCGCCGCGAAGGGCCGCGCATCACGCCGAGCGTGTATTCGGCGGCGAGCCGGTCGACGAGTCCTGCGTGCCGGTGCAGGTCCATCACAGACCTCCCAGGCAAGCCTTGAGCTTTTCGAGGCCGCGCCGGATCCACGATTTCACCGTGCCGAGCGGGACTTTCATCACCTCGGCCACTTCGCTGTGGCTCTGATCACGCAGATAGGCGAGCGCGACAGCCTGACGCTGGTTCGCTTCGAGCCGTTCCATGCAGAGCCTGAGCTGCCGTGCTTCCTCGCTCAGCAGCGTCTGTTCCGACGGATCGGCCTCGTTGCCGGGCAGGGTGTCGTCCAACGCTTCGCTCCATTGCGTCTCCGCGCTCGCGCCGTTGGCCTTCTGCCGCCGCAGGTAGTCGAGCGCGCGATTTCGCACGATTGCCGCCATCCAGGTCATCGGCGCGGAGAGTCCCGCGCGATAGTCGCCCGCATAGCGCCAGATGTTGACGAAAGCGTCTTGCAGAACCTCCTCGGCCCACTCGCGCTTCACCAATATACGAAGCGCGAGGCCGAACAGTTTCGACGAAGTGAGGTCGTAGAGCGCGCGCAGCGCGGCGGCGTCCTCGCTCGCGACGCGATCCAGCAGTTGCACGAGCGTGTCGGGTGTCGGATCGCGGGGGAGGGCTGTCGTCATGGGACCGGTCGCGTGAGGCCGTTCGAAGGGAGCGTTCGAAGGCGCGCGACCATCTTACAGAACTAACGGGCGTCGTCCGACCCCGTATTTTTCTGGATGAGTCTGCATCCGATTGGATCGCCGCAACGTAGGGAGGGTGACGGCGTGCAGGAAACGCGTGCATCCGCTCGAATCGATGCGGCGTAAGGAGAGACAACAGCCGGGAGACCGTTCGGGGAAACGAGAAACCAGAAACGCCGGGCGTCGCGCGCCGTGCGCGGCCACGCTCACCGCGTGTCCCCGTTTTCCCTGGCGCATCCGGGGAAGACGGTTTTTACCCGGCCTTCACGGCCGGGTATTTTTTGTGTGCTTCCGATGCGGCGCACTCATTCGCTTCCCACCAGGATCACGAGCTTCAGGTCTTCGCGATGCGCGGGCTTGAACGTGATCTGGTGATAGACGAGCCGCCCATGCGCCGGATGGTTGAACGCGCGTTCGCCGCCTTCCCGCTCACCGACATCCTGCGACGCCCAGAAGCGCGCAAACGCGTCGCTCGCCGAGCTCAGGCCGTCGATCAGCGCGCGGGTGGGTGCGTCGTTCAGATGGCGGATCGAATCGGCGCGAAACTCCGCGACCAGCCGCCGCGCGCGCGTCTCCCAGTCGACGACCAGTTCCTGCGCACGCGGCATCGTGAACATGTAGGTCAGCAGGTTGCGGTCGTTTTCGCCGTCGAGCCAGCCGACGAACAAGTCGGCGGCCTGCGGGTTCCAGCGCAGCGCGTTCCACTGCCGGTCGAGCACGTAGGCGGGCGCGCCGATCAGCGCGACCGTCTGCAGCAGCGCGGCCGGCGCGTCCTGCGCCGCCGGATCGGGCTCGGCGGGATCACGCTGGGCGGCCAGTTCGAACAGATACGCCCGTTCGGCGCGCGACAACTGGAGCGCGACGGCGATGCGCGCGAGCGCATCGGCGGAAGCGGACACCGGGCGGCCTTGCTCGATCCACGTGTACCAGGTCGGGCTGACGCCGCACAACTGCGCGACTTCCTCGCGGCGCAGGCCCGGCGTGCGGCGGCGCGGCCCGGGCGGCAGGCCGACGGCGAGCGGCGAAAGCCGCTCGCGATGCGCGCGGATGAAATCGCCGAGCGCGCGCGCGGGCGTCGCGTCGAGCGGAGGCGGAGCGGTCTCGTTTTTTTCTGTGGACGGCGTGATCATCAGACTCGGGGCCGGCTGGATAATCCGGCGGGTAGTTTAGATACCAGAATAATTGCTTGACTTGTACTGGTACAAGGCGGGCTCTATTGTAGCGGCTCGGACCCCCGATAACGCGCTGTCAAACCCACTGCACGGAGCATTCAATGAAACACCACGACCAGGTCGCCGACGCGTTCGGCACCACCGCCGCCGCCTATTTGACGAGCGCCGTCCACGCGACGGGCGCCGATTTGCAGGAACTGGCGCGCCAAGTCGCCGCGACACCGGGCGCCGTCGTCCTCGACCTGGGCTGCGGCGCGGGTCACGTGAGCTTCGCGGTGGCGCCGGGCGCGCAATCCGTGGTCGCCTACGACATCGCCGAGCCGATGCTCGCGACGGTCGCCGGCGCGGCGCGCGAGCGCGGCCTCGACAACATCCGCACGCAGCAAGGACCGGCGGAGAAACTGCCGTTCGCCGATGCCTCGTTCGACTGGGTGCTCTCGCGCATGAGCGCGCATCACTGGCACGGCGTGCCGGCGGCGCTCGCCGAGGTCCGGCGCGTGCTGAAGCCGGGCGGACGCGTGCTGTTCGTCGATATCGCGGGCGCCGATCATCCGCTCCTCGACACGCACATCCAGGCGATCGAGTTGTTGCGCGACGGTTCGCATATCCGCGACTATCGCGCCGACGAGTGGATCGCGTTGTTTGAAGGCGCGGGCTTTCAGGCAAAGGTGAAGAGTCGCTGGCGCCTGCCGCTCGAATTCGACGCGTGGGTTAAGCGCATGCGCACGCCGCCGGAGCGCGTGGTCGCGATCAAGTCGATGTGGAACAACGCGCCCGACGAAGTGCGGCAGTACTTCGCGGTGCAGGAAGACGGCTCGTTCGAACTCGACGCGTTGATGATCGAGGCGAGCTGATTTCCTGGAGGCACCAATAAAAACGGCACGGATCATTTCCGTGCCGTCGTTTTTTCAACGCCGCCGATCAGCCCGTATTGCGCAATCCCGCCGCGATGCCGTTGATCGTCAGGTGAATCCCGCGCCGCAAGCGCACGTTCTGGTCGCCGGCGCGGTGACGCTTCAGTAGCTCGACCTGCAAGTGATTCAACGGATCGAGATACGGGAAGCGGTTCTTGATCGAACGCGCGAGGAGCGGGTTGTCGGCGAGGCGTTCGCTCTTGCCGGTGATCTCCGCCAGCACGTTCGACGTGCGCTCCCACTCGCCGACGATCCGCTCGAACACGTGCTTCCTCAACTTCTTGTCCGCGACGAGTTGCGCATAGCGAGAGGCCACCGCGAGATCCGTCTTGGCGAGCACCATGTCCATGTTCGACAGCAGATTCGCGAAGAACGGCCAGGTCTTGTGCATCTTCTTTAGCGTGGCGAGACGCTTGTTGCGCTCGGCGTCGGTGTCGGCGCTGTCGAGATATTCACTCACCGCGCTGCCGAAGCCGTACCAGCCGGTCAGCAGCAACCGGCATTGACCCCACGAGAAGCCCCACGGGATCGCGCGCAAATCCTCGATCTTGCGCTGCTTCGGGTCTTGGAGCTTGCGCGAAGCCGGCCGGCTGCCGATGTTGAGTTCCGCGATTTCCACGATCGGCGTCGAGGAGAAGAAGTAGTCGGTGAAGCCCGGCGTTTCGTAGACGAGCGCGCGATAGGACGCCATTGCCGCGTCCGACAGCGTCTGCATCGCCGCTTCGAAGAGCGGCAATTGCGCGGGCGCGTTTTCGTGCGGCAACAGCGACGCTTCGAGCGTCGCCGCGACGACCGTCTCCAGGTTGCGCCGCCCGATTTCCGGATTGCCGAACTTGCTCGCGATCACTTCGCCCTGTTCGGTCAGCCGGATTTGCCCGTCGACGGTGCCGGGCGGCTGCGACAGGATCGCCTGATAGGTCGGGCCGCCGCCGCGTCCGACCGTGCCGCCGCGTCCGTGGAACAAACGCAAAGTCGTGCCACGCTGCTTGAACAGCGCGACGAGCGCCAGTTCCGCGCGATACAACTCCCAGTTCGACGTGAGAAAGCCGCCGTCCTTGTTGCTGTCGGAGTAGCCGAGCATCACTTCCTGCTCGCCGCCCTGGTTTTCGACGAGCGCGTCGATGCCCGGCAGCGCGAAGAATTCGCCCATGATGTGCGGCGCGTTGCGCAAGTCGGCGATCGTCTCGAAGAGCGGAATCACCATCAGGCCGTTGCGCGCGGCGTCGTCGTCGCTGCCGAGACGCCCTTGCAGCACGCCCGTTTCCTTTTGCAGCAGCATCACTTCCAGCAGGTCGCTGACGGTTTCCGTATGCGAAATGATGTAGTTGCGCACGGCGCGCTCGCCGAATTTCTCGCGCGTCACGCGGGCCATTTCCAGCACGCCGAGTTCGCTCTTCGCGAGATCGGAGTAGTCCGCGTAGGGCAGGCGCAGCGGCCGCGGCTGGGCGAGTTCCTTGAGCAACAGGCTGCGCTTCTCTTCTTCGGAAAGCGCGGCGTAATCCGCCTCGACGCCCGCGCGCGCGAACAATTCCGTGATCACCGCCTCGTGGATGTCCGAGCTCTGCCGCAAGTCGATACTCGCCAGATGGAACCCGAACACTTCGGCCGCGCGAGCGAGCGGCGCGAGACACTGCGTTGCGAGCGACGCGCCGTGATGCTGTCCGAGCGAATCGATCAGCACGTGCAGATCGCGCGCGAACTCGGCGGCATCGGCGTACGGCGTCGCGCGAACCGGTGCGGCGCCGCGCCCGGGGCTCCGCACCGACACGACGCCTTCGCCGAGCCGCACGCGGGCGCTCGCCGCGAGCCGGGTATAGATGCCGATCAGCGCGCGCCGGTACGGCTCGTCGGTGCGATGCGGCGACTGGTCGGGCGATGCGTCGGCGAGCGCCTTCAGCGCATCGCTCGAACCGCAGAGCAGGTTCGACACCGACAGTTCCGCGCCGAGCTTGTGCACCTGCTCCAGATAGTGTTCGAAGATCACCGTCGCCTGCCGCGTGATGGCGGTTTCAAGCGTCGGGCCGGTGACGTTCGGATTGCCGTCGCGATCGCCGCCGATCCAGCTTCCCATCTGGAAGAACGGCGGCAGTCGCGCGGCCAGACCGTGCTCGGCGAGCGCGTTCTCGATGTCGGCGTAGAGCGCGGGGATTTCGGCCAAAAAGGTCGCGCGGTAATAGGAGAGCGCGTTCTCGATTTCATCGCCGACGGTCAGGCGCGCGTCGCGCAGCATGCGCGTCTGCCAGAGCGACGTGACGCGTGCGCGCAGCAGCGATTCGTTGTGCGAGCGCTCGCGGGCCGTCAATTCCTGGTCGCGCTCGGCGAGCAGGCGCGCGATGTCGTGTTGCGCGTCGAGAATGCTCTTGCGCTGGACTTCGGTCGGGTGCGCGGTGAGTACGGGGACGATCAGCGCGTCGTCGAAGAATTTCTGCAGCAGCCCTTTTGTCTCTTCGCCCTTCGACTTGGCCTGCATCTGCTCGATGGCATAGGCGATTGTGCCGGCCTGCGGCGCGGACCCGGCGAGCGCGTGAATGCGGCGACGCCGGTTGTGATGCCGGTCTTCCGCGATGTTCGCGAGATGCGAGAAATAGCTGAACGCGCGCACGACGCTGACCGTCTGTTCCGGCGTCAACTGGCGCAGGCGCTTTTCGAGCGTCTGCGACGCCTCGCCGTCATCTTCGCGGTGGAACTTGACGGCCGTCTGGCGAATCGCTTCGACGACGTCGAATACCGCGTCGCCTTCCTGTTCGCGCAGCACTTCGCCGAGCAGGCGGCCGAGGAAGCGGATGTCTTCGAAAAGCGGCCGGTCCTTGTCTTCGCGGGCGCGGGTGGGCGCGCGTTTCGACGATTCCGCCGGCGCTGCGTCCGCGCCGTTCGGCTTGTCCGCCGCCGCGGGTTTCACAGCCGCGGGCTTTGCAGCCGACTTCGGCGTCTTGACCGCGACGGCCGTCTTCGACGCCTTCGTGGCGGTCGCGGCGCGCGTGACGACGGTGGATGACAACGACGGCGCCGGACGCGAAGCGTCGGACGGGGAGTCGGGCAAAGCAGCATTGCGGCGCGCGCGGCGCGCCGATCCGGAAGACGTCACGTTGGGTTCCTCATGGAAGCCAAGGCCCATATACAGAGGGAGACGGCATCGCGGCGCAATGGGCGCTCATCGAATGCACTGCCGCTCTGTCGATCGTGCGTGCGAGGAGAGGGTGAAGCACCTGCAGTCCGGGACCTCGCGGTCCCTCGTCTCCTTCCACGACGCCCGCCTGACGGCCTTGCACAGGCTCTAGGCGGGTTATCCGTCTGTAAATGGACCCTGGCGTGCGTGCTACCATTGTTTGTTATCCATCCCGTCATTCGATCGAGCATCAATGAATTCCGAGACACATTCCACGACACCACCCAAGAGCCTTGTGATCGCTTCTAGGGAAAGCCGGCTCGCCATGTGGCAAGCCGAGCACGTGCGGTGTGCGCTGCACAAATTATATCCATCTTGTGACACAAAAATCCTCGGAATGACGACGCGCGGCGACCAGATTCTTGATCGCACGCTCTCGAAGGTGGGCGGCAAGGGCTTGTTTGTAAAGGAACTGGAAGCCGCGCTCGCCGAAGGCCGCGCGGATCTCGCCGTGCATTCGCTGAAAGATGTGCCGATGGAATTGCCCGACGGCTTCGCGCTCAGCACGATTCTCGAACGCGAGGATCCGCGCGATGCGTTCGTGTCGCAGTTCGCTTCTCTGGCGGAGTTGCCGGAAGGCAGCATCGTGGGCACGTCGAGCCTGCGTCGCGAGGCCATGCTGCGCATGCATTTTCCTCACCTCGACGTGCGTCCGCTGCGCGGCAATCTCGACACGCGGCTCGCCAAGCTCGATCGCGGCGACTACGCGGGGATCATCCTTGCCGCGGCCGGTTTGAAGCGGCTCGGGCTGGAGGCACGCATCCGCGCGCTGCTCGATGTCGACGAAAGCCTTCCGGCCGCAGGGCAGGGCGCGCTCGGCATCGAGATTCGCGCCGATCGCGCGGACCTCGCCGCGTGGCTCGCGCCGCTGCATCATCCGCAGACGGCCGCGGCGGTCGAAGCGGAACGCATGGTTTCGCGCTCGCTGGGCGGTAGCTGCGAAGTGCCGCTCGCCGCGTACGCGACATGGCACGACGGCACGTTGCGCCTGCGCGGTTGCGTGGCGACGCCCGATGGCCAGCGCGTGCTGACAGCCGAAGGCACAGCGGCCGCGCCGGACCTCGAAGGCGCGCTGGAACTGGGCCGGCGCGTTTCCGCCGATCTCGAAGCGCAGGGCGCGATGGAGATCGTGCGCGCGCTTTCCACGGCAAGCGGCGCGCGCGTGCCGCCCGCCGCGACGCCCGCCGCCTGATGACGAGCGCGCGTCGTGCAACCGTAGTCGTCACCCGGCCGATCGGCCAGTCCGCCGCGTTGCTCGCGCGTCTCGCCGCAGACGGCTTCGACACACTCGAATTCCCCCTGATCGACATCGCCCCCGTCAGCGACGACGCCCTGCTGCGCGCCGCGCTCGACGAGCTCTACGGCCCGCGCAAGTACGCGCTGGTGGTGTTCGTGTCGCCGAACGCCGTCGACTACGCGTTCGGCAAGCTCGGCGCTTCGTGGCCGGCGGATGTGCCGGTGGGCGTCGTAGGTCCAGGCAGCATCGCGGCGCTCGCGCGGCAGGGCGTGGCGGCGCCCGGCTATTGCGTGATCAGCCCATCGGCCGAACACCCCGATCCGCGTTTCGATTCCGAAGCGCTCTACGTCGCGATCGAAGCGCACTTCGGCGCCGAAGGACGCGGGGGCCTCGAAGGCAAGCGCGTGCTGATCGTGCGCGGCGACGGCGGCCGCGAATGGCTCGCCGAGCGGCTGACCGAAGCCGGCGCGACGGTCGAGAAAGTGGCGGCGTACCGGCGCATCGTGCCCGAGCCGTCGATGCAGAAGTGGGAGCGCATCCACGCGTTGCTCGCCGACGTGTCGAACGGCGCACACGGATGGCTGCTGACGAGTTCCGAAGGCGTGCGCAATCTCGAGGAACTCGCACGCGAGCATCTGAGCCGCGATGAAACCGCGCAATTGAAGCGCGCGCCGCTCGTGACGCCGCATCCGCGTATTGCCGAAGCCGCGCGGCAGGCGGGTTTTGATAGGATTACGGTGTCCGGTGCCGGCGACGAGCGCATCGCGGAGGCGATCAGGGCAACGCTTGCCGCCACAGACGCAGCCCCGGCCGCACGAGATGCCGCTCCCCAGTCGACGCAATCGAGACAATCGACCATCGACGCTTCGAAGAACTCCAATGCGGAATCCGCGCCGACGGATTCCAAACCGGCCGCAGCGCCGGCCCACCAACCGGCTCAATCACGCATGACTGATTCGAACGATTCCAAGAAAGCCCCACCTCAGCCGACTGTGACACCGCCCTTGCCGCCGAACACGCCATTCACGCCCTACGAGGCGCAACCGAAGCGCGGCGGCGGCGCGGGCACTGCGTTGTTGTGGGCCGTGATCGTGATCGTCGCGGTGGCGGCGGGCGCGGGTGGCTTCCTGATCAACCGCAAGTTCGAGCGAACCGACCAGCAGTTCGCCCAGCGCCTGCAAGCAGCCGACACCGAAGCCGCCGACCTGCGCGCCAAAGCCGATCAGGCCGCGAGTTCCGCGGGCGCGCTCAACACGCAGATCATCCAGTTGCAAGGCAAGCTGAACGACGCCGAGACCCATAGCCAGGCGTTGCAGCAGCAGTACCAGGATCTCGCCAGCAACCGCGACGACTGGACCATCGCCGAAGTCGAGCAGATTCTCTCCAGCGCGAGCCAGCAGTTGCAACTCACGGGCAACGTCCAGCTGGCGCTCTTCGCGCTGCAAAGCGCCGACACACGCCTCGCCGCGACGAACGGCCCGCAGGTCGTCACGATCCGCAAGGCCGTCGCGCAGGATATCGACAAGCTGAAGTCCACGCCGAGCACCGATCTCACCGGCCTCGCGATCAAGCTCGACACCGCCATCGACCAGATCGACCACTTGCCGCTCGCGGGCGAGGCGCCGATCGATCGCGCCACCGCGCACGCGGCCGCGCCCGCGAACAGCGCGACGATCGCGGCGGCGACCGGCCAGCCGCGCTGGAAAGTGCTGTGGCAGCAGTTCACGAGCGGCATCGGGCAACAGTTGTCGAGCCTGGTTTCGGTGCGCCGCATCGACAACGCCGACGCGATGCTGACTTCGCCCGACCAGGGCTATTTCGTGCGTGAGAACGTGAAGCTGCGCCTGCTGTCGGCGCGCCTGTCGCTGCTCTCGCGCAGTGAGCCGACGCTCAAGTCCGACCTGCACGCCGCCGATGCCGCGCTTGGCCGCTACTTCGACCCGTCGTCGAAGAAGGTCCAGGCCGTGCGCGATCTCGTCAAGCAGGTCGACCAGGCGTCGCTCGCGGTCGCCGTGCCGAACCTGAACGCGAGCCTCGCGGCCGTCCACCAGTTCAAGCGAGGCGGATGATGACGATTCGTGGACTCATCTGGCTGGCGCTGCTGTTCGCGGTCGCGGTCGTGGTCGCCACCGTCGGCGGCTTCGATGGCGGGCAGGTGCTGCTCGTCATGCCGCCGTATCGCGTGGACGTGTCGCTAAACCTGTTCGTCGTGGCGCTCGTCGTGCTGTTCATCGTGCTGTACTTGCTGATCCGGGCCGTGCGCACGGTCTGGAAGATGCCGCAGCGGGTGGCCGCCTATCGCGCGCGCAGCAAGCTGGCGAAGGCGAACGCGTCGCTGCGCGATGCGATCGGTCATCTGTATGCCGGGCGCTTCTCGAAGGCGGAGAAGGCGGCGCGCGATGCGCTCAACGTCGACGAGAACAAGGGCGCAGCCGGCCTCGTCGGCGCGAACGCCGCGCACCGGATGCACGAGTACGCGCGCCGCGACGAGTGGCTCGGCCAGATCACGGGCGCCGACTGGCAGGACGCGCGCCTGATGGCGACCGCCGACATGCGCGCCGACGGCCGCGATGCCGACGGCGCGCTGGTCGCGCTGACCGAGATGCAGGCGCAGGGCGGCCGGCGGCTACACGCGCAGCAGATCGCACTGCGCGCGCAGCAGCAGTTGAAGAACTGGGGCGAGGTGCTGAAACTCGTCAAGACGCTGGAAAAGCGCGAGGCGCTGCATCCGGCGGTGGCGGTGCGTCTGCGGCAAGTCGCGGCGGAAAACCTGCTCCGCGATCGCCGGCACAACCCGGACGCGCTGCTGGAACTGTGGCAGTCGTTGTCGCCGGCGGAGCGTCAGTCGCCGCGTCTCGCCGACCTCGCCGCCGAACTGCTGATCGCGCTGGATCGGCGGACGGAGGCGCGCAGGATCGTCGAGGAAGCGTTGGCGCACAATTGGGACGCGCGCTTGCTGCGGCGTTATCCCGACTGCGTTTCCGGCGGCGATGCGTTGCCGCTCATTCAGCGCGCGGAAGCGTGGCAGAAGGAGCGGACCGAAGACGCCGACTTGCTGTTCACGCTTGGGCGCTTATGTCTGCATCAGCAGTTGTGGGGCAAGGCGCAGGCGTTCCTCGAATCGGCGCTCAAGCTAGCGGATAACGAACCGCTCAAGATTCGCACGCATCGCGCGCTTGCTCGGTTGCACGAACAACTCGGCGATACCGAGAAGGCGAGCATGCACTATCGTGAGAGTGCGCTGGCGATGAATGTGGTTTGAGCCGCCGCTGGAAGGGACAAAAAAAAAGCCGCATGCGCTTCAAACGCATGCGGCTTTTTTATCGGTGGGGCCGGCAGGGCGGCGGACGCTCAATAAACCGGCACGCCCGGGTCAACCTGACGCGACCACGCATCGATACCACCGTAAAGGTTGTACACGTGCGTGAACCCACGCGATTCGAGGAACATGCCCACTTGCGCGCTGCGCGCGCCGTGATGGCAGATGCAGACGATTGGCGCTTCGTCGTCGAGTTCTTCGCTGCGCGCGGGAATGTCGCGCATCGGAATCGCCACGATGTTGGCCATTTTCGCGGTCTGAAGCTCCCACGGCTCGCGCACATCGAGCAAAACGGGCGCGGGACGCGACGAATCGGCGAGCCACGCGGCGAGGTCGGTGACGGACAGGTTCTGCATGATCAGAACTTGAAACGCGACGGCTGCACGGCGTTCTTCAGCGGCGCGACGAGCGTTTCAAAGATATCGGAGACGCGGAACTGCTTCTCGTCGACGCGCGTGATGATCTGCGCCTTCATGACCGGTGCGTCGCCGACGAACGCCGCGATCCGGCCGCCGACCTTCAACTGTTCGAGGAATTCCTGCGGCATCAGCGGCAGGCCGCCCGACACGCAGATCACGTCGTAAGGCGCGCCGTCCGGCCAGCCGAGCGAGCCGTCACCGGTGACGACGTGCGCATTCGACACGCCGTTCGCCGCCAGATTCTGCTCCGCGAACGCGGCGAGTTCCGGCGCAATCTCGACGGTCGTCACGGCGCGGCCGCGCGCCGCGAGAAGCGCGGTCATGTAGCCCGAGCCGGCGCCGATTTCAAGCACCGTTTCACGCTTCGTGATCGCGAGTTCCTGCAGCACGCGCGCCTCGACCTTCGGCGACAGCATGCGCTCGCCGCCCGGCAGCGGAATTTCGAGGTCGGCGAACGCGATATTGCGGTACGCCGCGGGCACGAAGTTCTCACGCTTGACCAGCGACAGCAGGTTCAGCACGTCCTGGTCGAGTACATCCCAGGGACGAATCTGCTGCTCGATCATGTTGAAACGCGCTTGCTCGATGTTCATGTTCAGTCTGCGGTTGATCGCGGGGGTTGATCTATTGGGGACTGGCTGATTGTAGCAAATCGCAATGCGGCAAGCGTCGTTGGCGCTAGTGCGGCAACCGGATGTCAAGCTTGAACGTGACGAGCCGCGCGACGAGGATAAACGCCGTAGACAGCAGTACGTTGTAGATCGTATCGACGTCGAAGCGCTCGAGCGCCAGATACATCCAGCAGCCCGCGAACGCGCACACGGCGTAAGGCCGCGAGTCGCGCAGGATCAGCGGCACCTCGTTGCACAGCACGTCGCGCATCACGCCGCCGAACACGCCGGTCACCACGCCCATCATCACGGCGGTGAACGCGGGCATCTGCGCGTCGAGCGCGATCGACGTGCCCGAAATGCTGAACAGGCCAAGGCCGATGGCATCGGCGACGAGCAGCATGCGTTCGTCGACGAGCCTCGTCGTCATCCTGAGCAGCATCGGCGCGAAGATCGCCATCACGAAGATGACCACCACGTACTCCTGGTGCTGGACCCAGTAGAACGGGCGGCGCGAGAGCAGCACGTCGCGCACGGTGCCGCCGCCGAACGCGGTCGCGAGCGCGACCATGAACGCGCCGACCGCATCGAGCCGGCGCTTTCTTGCTTCGATCAGGCCGGAGATCGCATAGGCAAAAAGCGCGAGCGCCTCCATCACGGAGATGGCGAGCGTGAGCCTAGGATGCACTGCCGGGGTCCTTGCGCGGGCCTTTGTCCTGCGGATGCCCGTGATGGCGCGGCGTGCCGCCCGGCTGCAGCAGCACGAGCACAGCCCCCGCGCCGCCGTCGTGCGGCCGGGCCTGACAGAACGCGATCACTTCTTCCTTCTGCACGAGCCACGCGCGGACCTTGCCCTTGAGCACCGGCTCCCGCCCGATCGAGCCGAGCCCTTTGCCATGGATCACGCGCAGGCACCGCAGCCCGCGCTTCACGGCCTCGCGGATGAATTCCGCCAGCGCCTCGCGTGCTTCGTCGCGGCGCATGCCGTGCAGATCGAGTTGCGCCTGCACGATCCACGCGCCGCGCCGCAGCTTTCGCACGACTTCCTGGCTGATGCCATTACGGCAGTAGGAGAGCGTTTCGTCGATTTCGAGCAGGCTTTCGGGGTCGTATTCGTCGGAAAGCGCTTCGTGGAGCACCGCTTCCTCGTCGCGTTGGGTCTGCAACGGGAGCGGCAGCGGCGGGACGCGCGTCGCCGTGTTGCGCGGCGGGGTTTTCAGCGGCTCGACCTCGCCGATCGAGCGGCGAAACACGTCGGCGTCTTCGTTGGCTTCGCGCTCCGCGCGCTCCACCGTCACGCGTTCGATTTCGCGTTTCGCGGTGTCGGCTTTCAGCGCACGGCGCAACGTGCCCAACCCCGCGAGGCCGTCGCGCTTGACGGCTTGCTTGACGTCGTCGAGCGTCGCGGACGGCTTTTCCGCGGGCGCAGCGTGCCGCGGGGCGGGGTTGCGTCTCGGCTTCGGTTCGTTCGGATGCGGCAGATTCTTGGGCATCGCACTTGAGGCGGGTAGGGAAGCGGTGCTTGCGGGAGGCTTCGGATTCGGGAAATGTCGAGCGCTCTTTCTAACACGGCCGGCATGAAAAAGGGCCGGCGGGAAACCGCGCGGCCCTTGTCATGCGTCCGAATGCAAAGGCGCCGGCTTCGAATCGTCGCCGGCTTCGAATCGTCGCCGGCGCCCTGATTTCAGAATCGTTCAAAAGCGCGGCGACACCATTTTACCGGCCCGCCGTGCCGCTCGCGTTTCAACGATCCTTTTCGTGGCTCATCGAATGCGGGGTCGGCGTTTCGTCGATGCTTTCGAGGTAGCGCTGCGCATCGAGCGCGGCCATGCAGCCCGTGCCGGCGCTCGTGATCGCCTGGCGATAGATGTGGTCCTGCACGTCGCCCGCGGCGAACACGCCGGGGATGCTCGTCGCGGTGGCGTCGCCGCTCGTGCCGCCCTTCGTGATGATGTAGCCGTTCTTCATCTCCAACTGGTTGATGAAGAGATCGGTGTTCGGCTTGTGGCCGATCGCGACGAACACGCCTTGCAGTGACAGGTCGGTCGTGTCGCCGGTCTGCGTGCTCTTGATCCGCAGCGCGGTCACGCCGGTTGCGTCGCCCTGCACTTCGTCGAGCACGTGATTCCACTTGATGTCGACGACGCCTTCCTTTTCCTTCGCGAGCAGGCGGTCGATCAGGATCGGCTCGGCGCGGAACTTGTCGCGGCGATGCACGACCGTCACCTTCTTCGCGATGCCCGCGAGATAGATCGCTTCCTCGACGGCCGTATTGCCGCCGCCGATCACGGCCACGTCTCCGTTCTTGTAGAAGAAGCCGTCGCAGGTCGCACAGGCGGATACGCCCTTGCCCATGAACAGTTCTTCCGACGGCACGCCGAGATACTGCGCCGACGCGCCCGTCGCGATGATCAGCGAATCGCAGGTGTATTCACCGGAGTCGCCGATCAGGCGCAACGGCCGTTCGTTGAGCTTCGCGGTGTGAATGTGGTCGAACACGATCTCGGTGTTGAAGCGTTCGGCGTGTTCCTGGAAACGCTGCATCAACTCCGGGCCTTGCACGCCCAGCGGGTCGGCGGGCCAGTTTTCGACATCGGTGGTCGTCATCAGCTGGCCGCCCTGCGCGAGGCCGGTGATGAGCAGCGGCGACAGGTTGGCCCGCGCCGCGTAGACAGCGGCCGAGTAGCCAGCGGGACCGGAACCGAGAATCAGCACTTTGGCGTGTTTGGGCGAGGACATGAGAGCAATTCCGTTGTGGATGGTTTGATCGAAGGGGCAGGTTTCGGGGCCGAGCGGCGGAGAGTTCGCGCTTTGGCCCCGTGGCAATCTGCTTCGATGAACCGTAGTTGGGTGCAAAGCGGACATTATAAAGGTCCACAAGAAGACTCACCCGAGTGAACCTTTCAATGGCGGCGATAGCAGCCGCAAGCCTTTCGGGCGTGTTACAGGATGCAACGAGCGCCCGTTTTTGACCGTTCCCCGCAATGCAGCGTTTACAATGGGCGACCGACACATTCGGCCCCGCGGTTTCGCTGCGAGGCCGTGAAAAAAGCCTCACGGATCAATGGCAAAAGCTACCTATTCTGCGAGCGCGCAGGCGTTGCCGCACCGCATGTCGCGCCTCTTCACCGAAATTCGCTGGATTCTCCAGGTCGCGGTCGGTCTGTTCCTGCTGATGGCGCTCGTGAGCTACAGCCGGCGCGACCCGAGCTGGACGCACGCCGCGACCGTCGATCACATCGGCAACTGGGCGGGCCGCGTCGGCGCCTGGACATCCGACATCCTGCTCCTGCTCTTCGGCCTGTCTTCGTACTGGCTGATCGTGCTGCTGGCGCGGCGGATCATCGCGAACTATCGCCGCATCACGCAGCCGGTGGCGCCTGTCGAGGACGGCGCGAAAGACCGCACCTGGCTCGCCGAGGCCTTCGCGTTCGTGCTGGTGCTGCTCGCGAGCGACGGCGTCGAGGCGTTGCGCATGTGGTCGCTCAAGGTGCAACTGCCGCGCGCGCCGGGCGGCGTGGTCGGCGAGGCGGTCGCGAAGCACATGTCGCACGCGTTCGGCTTCACCGGCGCCACGCTGTTCCTGCTGATCGCGCTCGCGATCGGCTTGTCGCTGTATTTCCGCTTCTCGTGGCTCTCCGTCTGCGAAAAAACCGGCGACGGCATCATGTCCGCGATCACCGGCGCGCGCCTGCGCCGCGAAGCCGGGCGCGACCGCAAGCTCGGCGAGGAAGCCGCGTCGACGCGCGAAGGCAAGGTCGTCCGCGGCCGCGTCAAGATCGAGGATCACGAGCCGGTCGTGATCGTGCCGCCGGTCACGACGCCGGCGAAGTCCGAGCGCGTCGAGCGCGAAAAGCAGGTGCCGCTCTTCAAGGACCTGCCGGGCGATTCCACGCTGCCGCCGATCGCCTTGCTCGACGCCGCGCCGGAAGTGAAGGAAACCATCTCCGCCGATACGCTCGAATACACGTCGCGGCTGATCGAGAAAAAGCTGAAGGATTTCGGCGTCGAGGTGAGCGTGGTCGCGGCGTATCCGGGGCCGGTCGTCACGCGCTATGAAATCGAGCCGGCTACCGGCGTGAAGGGCAGTCAGATCGTCGGATTGGCGAAGGATCTGGCGCGCTCGCTGTCGCTCGTGTCGATTCGCGTCGTCGAGACGATTCCGGGCAAGAATTTCATGGCGCTCGAATTGCCGAACCAGCGCCGCCAGACGGTCAAGCTCTCCGAAATCCTCGGCTCCGAGGTCTACGCCGACGCCGCCTCGCCATTGACGATGGGCCTCGGCAAGGACATCGGCGGCAAGCCCGTCTGCGCCGATCTCGCGAAGATGCCGCACTTGCTGGTCGCCGGCACGACGGGCTCGGGCAAGTCGGTCGGGATCAACGCGATGATCCTGTCGCTGCTCTACAAGGCGAGCGCCGATCAGGTCCGCATGATCCTGATCGACCCGAAGATGCTCGAAATGAGCGTCTACGAAGGCATTCCTCATTTGCTGTGCCCGGTCGTCACCGACATGCGGCAGGCCGGCCACGCGCTCAACTGGGCGGTGGCGGAGATGGAGCGCCGTTACAAGCTGATGAGCAAGATGGGCGTGCGCAATCTCGGCGGCTTCAACAACAAGATCGACGAAGCCGCCAAGCGCGACGAGAAAATCCCGAATCCGTTCAGCCTCACGCCGGACGAGCCGGAACCGCTCACGCGGCTGCCGAGCATCGTCGTGGTGATCGACGAACTCGCCGACCTGATGATGGTCGTCGGCAAGAAGGTGGAAGAGCTGATCGCGCGGATCGCGCAGAAGGCGCGCGCGGCCGGCATCCACCTGATTCTCGCGACGCAGCGGCCATCGGTCGACGTGATCACTGGCCTGATCAAGGCGAATGTGCCGACGCGCATGGCGTTCCAGGTGTCGTCCAAGATCGACTCGCGCACGATTCTCGACCAGCAGGGCGCCGAGTCGCTGCTCGGCATGGGCGACATGCTCTATCTGCCGCCGGGCTCCGGCCTGCCGGTGCGCGTGCACGGCGCGTTCGTGTCGGATGAGGAAGTGCATCGCGTGGTCGACAAGCTGAAGGAGCAGGGCGAGCCGAACTACATCGAAGGCATTCTCGAAGGAGGCCTCGCCGGCGACGGCGACGAAGGGTCGGCGGGCGCAGCGGGAACCGGCGGCGCCGATGGCGAGTCCGACCCGCTATACGATCAGGCCGTGGAAGTCGTGATCAAGAACCGGCGCGCTTCAATCTCGCTCGTTCAGCGGCATTTGCGCATCGGCTACAACCGCGCGGCGCGGCTGCTCGAACAGATGGAGAATTCGGGGCTGGTTTCGGCGATGTCGTCGAATGGCAATCGCGAAATCCTCACGCCGGCACGCGACGCCGAGTAAGCGCTTCATCCTTGGAGAAATATATGCAGCACAAGTGGCTCAATCGCACGTTCGGGGCGTGGCTCGCCGGTGCGTCGATGCTGATTGCCTCGCAGGCGTTCGCAAGCGGCACCGAGCAGTTGAAGGCGTTCGTCTCGCAGGTGCATGCCGCGCGCGGCACGTTCGTGCAGCAGGAAGTCAAGGCGCCGAGCAAGGCGAATGGCGCGAGCCAGACGGTCGCGCCGAGGCCCGGAGGCGGGACGTCGAGCGGCACGTTCCTGTTCGCGCGTCCCGGCAAGTTCATCTGGTCGTATGAGAAGCCGTATTCGCAAATCCTGCAGGCCGACGGCGACAAGCTCTACGTCTACGACAAGGACCTGAACCAGGTCACGGTGCGTCCGCTCGGCGGTTCGCTCGGCGCGAGTCCGGCGGCGATTCTCTTCGGCAGCAACGACCTGGACAAGAACTTCACGCTGCGCGACGCAGGCGTGAAGGGCGGCATCGACTGGCTCGAACTGACGCCGAAAGCGAAGGACACGCAGTTCCAGACGGTCGGCATCGGCTTCAAGGACGGCAATCTCGAAGCGATGGAACTGCACGACGTGTTCGGCAACGTGACGCTGCTCACGTTCTCGAACATCCAGAAAAATCCGCCGCTGAAGGCCGACACGTTCAAGTTCAGCGTGCCGAAGGGCGCGGACGTCATCAACGGCTGACCTGCGTTTCACCCACCACCGCGTGCGCGGCGTTCATGTCCTCGATGAACGCCTCCACGATCTCGTTTCTCAATTGCCGGCCGCGCGTGACCATCTGGAACGCGACGCGGTAGCGCATCTTCGCCGGGTTCAGCGGCGCGAGCAGTCCCTCTTTTTCATACGGCGCGGCGAAGTGCCCGGGCAGGTAGCCGAGATGTCGCCCCGATAGCACGAGCATCGCGACGGCTTCCATGTTGTCGGCGACCGCACTGATGTTGCGCGGCGCCATCGCGTCGGCTTCCGGCAGCGGATAGCTGCGCCACGCCCATTCGAAATCGGCGGCGTAGTCGGGATCGATGTCGCCGGCCTGCTCGAAGAGCGGATGGCGGCGCGCGCAATACGCGAACTGATCCTCGGCGTAGATCTGCGCATAGTCCAGCGACGGCACGCGATGCCAGAAATAGCCGATCGCAACCTGAATCCGCCCGGCCAGCAGCAATTCCTCCAGTTCGCCCGGCGAGCGCACCAGCACGGCAAACCGCACCGATTCGTCGCGCTCCCTAAACCTCGCGATCGCCTCGCTGATGCGCGCGCTCGCGCTGATCGGCGTATGGCCGATGATCCCGATCGTGAGCGTTCCCACCAGTTTTTTGCCGACATTGCGCGCGGTCATGTCGAACGTATCGACGGCCGCCAGCAGCGCGCGGCACGCCTCCACGAACTGCTCGCCGCGCGAGGTCAGCGCGAAACCGCCGCGTCCGCGCTCGCACAGCCGGTAGCCGAGACGGGTTTCGAGCGTCGCGAGCTGCGTGCTGATCGTCGACTGGCCGACGTTGAGCGTCGCCTGCGCGGACGAAATCCCGCCCGCATCGACGATCGCGAGAAACACGCGGATCAGCCGCAGGTCGAGATCGGAAAGATGCGTGAACATGATTGCGCCCGATACATCGATGGAGATCGATGTGAAGTTAATTTCGTCGCCATTTTAACTTCCGCCGCGAACGCCTATTAATGTGGGGTGAACCGATCAATCTTCAACGGGAAATCATCGAACGCCATGAATACATCCTCGCTTTTCGCTCCCGCCGAGCACTTCGACTCCCATTTCACCGCGCCGGATCATCGCAACGAGCGTCCGCAGCCCCTCTCCGGCAACCAGATGCCGCGCTGCGGCGGCATCACGACGATGATGCGCTTGCCGCATGTCCACTCCGCGGCGGGGCTGGACGCGTGTTTCGTCGGCGTGCCGTTCGATCTCGGCACCTCGAACCGTACCGGCGCGCGCTTCGGCCCGCGTCAGGTGCGCAGCGAATCCGTGCTGCTGCGCCCGTACAACATGGCGACGCGCGCCGCGCCGTTCGATTCGCTGCGCGTCGCCGATATCGGCGATGTCGCGATCAATCCGTACAACCTGCTCGACTCGATCGACCGCATCGAACGCGCGTACAACGAAATCCTCGAACACGACTGCAAGCCGCTCACGATCGGCGGCGACCACACGATCGCGCTGCCGATCCTGCGCGCCATCGCGAAGAAGCACGGCAAGGTCGGGCTGATTCACATCGATGCCCACGCCGACGTCAACGACACCATGTTCGGCGAGAAGATCGCCCACGGCACGCCGTTTCGCCGCGCGGTGGAAGAAGGCCTGCTGGATTGCAAGCGCGTCGTGCAGATCGGCCTGCGCGGCACGGGCTACGAAGCCGGCGACTTCGACTGGTGCCGCGAGCAGGGTTTTCGCGTCGTGCAGACGGAGGAGTGCTGGAACAAGTCGCTCGCGCCGTTGATGGCGGAAGTGCGCGCGCAGATGGGCGACGGCCCGGTCTACATCACGTTCGACATCGACGGCATCGACCCGGCTTTCGCGCCGGGAACGGGCACGCCGGAAATCGCCGGGCTGACCGTGCCGCAGGCGCTCGAAATCATTCGCGGCGCGTACGGGCTGAATATCGTCGGCGCGGATCTGGTCGAAGTCGCGCCGCCGTACGACCCGTTCGGCACGACGGCGCTGCTCGGCGCGAATCTCGCGTTCGAACTGCTGTGCGTGCTGCCGGGCGTAGAGCGGCGGGCCTGAAGTCCGCTGAGTTTTGCCGAGCAGGGCGCCCCGCGCCTTCCAAGAAAGACATAGTGAGACGATTTACGCATGAACAAGCAAGAAGCAATCGGTTTGCCCCAGGTCGGACCGGCCATTGAAGTCGAGAGCCATTCCATCGACTACATTCCCGAGAACGAGCGGCACGCGCGCCTGTCCAGCCAGGGGCCGTTCTGGTTCCTCGGCAACTTCCACTTCTTCACGATCTCGATCGGCTTCGTCGGGCCCGGCATGGGGCTGTCGGCCGGTTGGACCACGCTTGCCGGCGCGCTCGGCATCATGTTCGGCACGATCTTCATGGCGTTCCACGGCTCGCAGGGGCCGGAGATGGGCTTGCCGCAGATGATCCAGTCGCGCGCGCAGTTCGGCTATCGCGGCGTGATCCTCGCGCTGTTCGCGACGCTCTTCGTGTTCGTCGGGTTCAACGTGGTCAACGTCTCGCTGATCACCGACGGCCTCAAGCACGTGTTCGGATTCGACCCGACGATCGTGGCGGTCGTGGCGATCGCCGCCGGTGCGCTGCTGTCGATCTACGGCCACGACCTGATGCACAAGGCGTTCAAGTGGGCACTGATCGCGACGCTGCCGCTCTACGCGCTCGTGACGATCGCGCTGATCTTCGGCGTGGGTCACGCTCCCGCGGCGGCGCAGGTCGCTCAAGCGGCTGCGGCGCCGCATCTCGGCTTCAGCTGGATCGCGTTCGCGACGCAGTTCGCCATCGGCGCGAGCTACAACATCTCGTACGCGCCGTACGTCTCCGATTACTCGCGCTACCTGCCGAAGAACACGAGCCGCACCAAGCTGATCGCGGCGATCTTCCTCGGCGCGGCGCTCTCCGGCACGTGGATGATCGGCCTCGGCGCGTGGCTCGCGCAGGAGTTGAAGGCGTCCGATGCGCTCGTCGCGCTGAACCAGGTCGGCTCGTCGATGCTGCCCGGGCTCGGCAATGTGATCGTCGCTATTTCCGTGTGGGGATTCCTGCCGATCATCGCGCTGAATACGTATAGCGCGATGCTCACGCTGCTGACGGGCGTCGATTCGATCCGCAAGATCACGCCGACGCGCCGTGCGCGCGTGGCGTCGGTCGTGGCGATCAGCGCGGTGGTGCTGATCTGCGTGCTCGCGATCAAGGGTAACGGCATCGCGCTGCTCAATACGTTCCTCGTGCTGATGCTTTACTTCCTCGTGCCCTGGACGGCGGTCAATCTCGTCGACTACTTCTTCGTGCGCCGTGGCCGCTACGCGATTCCGCATTTCTTCACGCCGAAGGGCATTTACGGCGCGTGGCAGGCGCGCGGCATCGTGGCTTACGTGGTCGGTTTCGTCGCGATGATTCCGTTCTTCTTCGTCTACGACGCGGCAGCCGAGAAAGCCGTCTTCGAGGGCTACTTCGCGCGCTTGCTGGGCGGCGTCGATATCGCGTGGCTGGTCGGGCTGATCGTTTCGGGCGGCGTGTACTGGCTGCTCAGCCGCTCGCTCGATCTCGCTGCCGAGGAGCGGGTGATTCGCGGCATCCGCGAGAGCGATTTCGCGCCGGGTGCGAAGCGCACTCAAAGCGGCGAATGATGATGACGGCTCCGCGCATCCGGCTGATCCAGTCGACGCTCGTCGATGGCGACATCGGGCGCAATCTCGACTGTGCATTGCAAACCATCGCGGCGGCGCGCGGCGAGACCGATCTGGTCGTGTTCTCCGAAACGTACGTGTCGGGCTTTCCGACGCCCGCAAATGTCGCGCGACTGGCCGAGCCGCTCGACGGGCCGTCGATCTCGGCCGTGCGCGCGGCCGCGAAAGAGGCGGGAGTGAGCGTCGTGATCGGTTTCGCGGAAAACGACGGCGGGCGCTTCTACAACACGGCGGTGCTGATCGACGAGAGCGGCGCCGTCTTGCTGAAGTATCGCAAGACGCATCTGTACGAATCGGACGAAGGCGTGTTCGAACGAGGCGATGCGTTTCCGGTTTGCGACTGGCATGGCGTGCGCGTCGGCTTGCTGATCTGCTTCGACCTGGAATTTCCCGAGACCGCGCGCATGCTGGCCCGGAACGGCGCTGAACTGATCGTGATCGCGGACGGCATGATGAATCCGTACGGGCACGTCCATCGCCGGATGATTCCGGTGCGCGCGATGGAGAATCAGGTGGCGGTGGTGATGGCGAACCGGGTCGGTGAGGGCGAGCGCTATACGTTCTGCGGCCAGAGTCAGGCGGTCGATCCGGACGGCGAGCGCATCGCGATCGCGGACGCCGCGCGTGAGGACGTGCTCGACGTGACGCTCGATCTAGAGGCCGTGGCGCGCGCCCGCGAGGCGTTTCGTTATGTCGATCTGGCGGCGCTTGCGCCGGTTCCGGCGCGGCACGCCTAGCAGGTCGAAGCGCCGCTGTGACATTCAAGAAGGGCCGTTCCCGGTTGAAGGAACGGCCCTTTTTTTCAGTGCATTTCGACCGTGCGGACTCGCGCAAACGCGAACGATCGACCCCGCATCAAGCCAGTGCCGCGCGCCTGCCCGACACCAGCAGCAGATAGCAGACCGCCCCGAGCAGCAACGCCGGCAACGTCGCGCCGAGGTTCGGCAGCCATTGGTTGATCGCGTGATAGGCCGCAATCCCGATCGCCCACGCGACGAACGCGCTCATGTGCCAGCCGCCCGAAAAACCATAGCGGCCGTTGATATCGGCGAGCACCGCCGCATCGATGCGTCGCCGTCTCACGATGAAGTGATCCGCCAGCACGACGCCGAACAGCGGCGCGAACACCGAGCCGATCAGCAGCAGGAAGTTCTGGTACTTGCCCATCTCCACGACGAGCGCCACCAGCGTGCAGAGCGCGCCGAACGCCGCCGACAGCACCGGCACGCTCGCGCGCGCCCAGAACGTGCCCGTCGATACCGCCGCCGAGTGGATGTCGGCGAACGCGTTGTCGATTTCGTCGATGAGGATCAGGAGCAGCGCCATGCCGCCGCCCGCCTGCGCGAAGGCGACGGTCAGGAGCGCGTCGCCGCCGCCCGCCTGTAGCCCGTAGATCGCGCCGAGCGCATAGAACCAGAGGTTCGCGATGCCGTACCCGAGCAGCGTCCCGCGGAACGTGCCGCCCGCGCTGCGGCCGAAGCGCGTGTAATCGGCGATCAGCGGCAGCCACGAAAGCGGCATCGCGACGACCAGGTCGATACCCGCGCCGAACGCCATCTCGCCCGTCCCCGGCCGGTTCATCAGCGCGGCGAGATCGTGCTTCGCAAGCAGGTTCCACGACAGCCAGCCCGCGCCGCCCAGCAGCAGCCAGATGCCCCAAGTGCGCAGGAAGCGGCGCACGAAGGAGAGCGGGCCGGTGATTGCCAGCAGCGTCGCGAGCACGCCGAAGGCGAGCGTCCAGATGAGCGGCATCGAGAGACCGAACGACTGTTTGGCGAGCGCATCGGCGGAATCGCGCATCACGATGATCTCGAACGAACCCCAGCCGACGAGCTGAACCGCGTTGAGCACGGCCGGCACCGACGCGCCGCGCACGCCGAGCGTCGGCCGCAGCGACGACATCGCGGCGAGCCCCGTATCCGTCCCGACCACGCCCGCGAGCGCGAGCAGCACGACGCCGATCGCCGTGCCGATCGCGATGGCCGTCAGCGCGTGCGGCAGCGACAGCCCCGGCACGAGCAGCGCGCCCGCCTGCGCGACCAGCAAGCCGATGCCGAGCGAGAACCAGAGCGCGAAGGCGTCCGACGTGGCGAAGGCGCGGCGCTCCGCGGGTACCGGCAAAAGCGGCGCGTAGGTCTCACCGGCGGTTTCGTTCAATTGAGTGCTCTCTTGTCCCATTGGAGTTTCGTCCCTATCTTGTCGTGTCCAGGCGGCGGTTCTGGCGATCGGCGGCGATTGGCTGCGACCGGCGCGGCACGATCCGTGCGCGGCCCCCGACTGTCATAATGACCCGTTTTCCGGCGCGCCTGTCCTTGCGCCGGCTTTCGCCGCGAGTCCATCCCGAAAAGCGAAAGATTATCGCCGCCTTTGCCAACCTGCGTCACTCAAAGCTCATGTTCGAAGAAAACCGTGGCATCGTCCCGCTCGCCGAGCGCCTGCGTCCCCGCACGATCGACGACGTGATCGGCCAGAAGCACCTGCTCGGGGCCAGCAAGCCGTTGCGTGTCGCGTTCGAATCGGGCGAGGCCCATTCGATGATCCTCTGGGGCCCGCCCGGCGTCGGCAAGACGACGCTTGCGCGCCTGATGGCCGATGCCTTCGACGCGCAGTTCATCTCGCTGTCCGCGGTGCTCTCGGGCGTGAAGGACATCCGCGAAGCCGTCGAGACCGCGCAGATCCATCGCGCGAACGGGCATCAGACGCTCGTGTTCGTTGATGAAGTGCACAGGTTCAACAAGAGCCAGCAAGACGCATTCTTGCCGCATGTCGAGTCGGGGCTGTTCGTGTTCGTCGGCGCGACGACCGAGAATCCGTCGTTCGAAGTGAACAGCGCGTTGCTGTCGCGGGCGGCGGTGTACGTGCTGAAAAGCCTCGACGCCGACGAACTGAAGGAGCTGCTCGATCGGGCGCAACTGGAACTCGGCGGCCTGACCTTCACCGACGAAGCCCGCGACGCGTTGATCGGTTCCGCCGATGGCGACGGCCGCAAGCTGCTGAACAACCTGGAGATCGTCGCGCGCGCGGCCGCGCAGAAGAAGACGAAGGACATCGACGGCGCGCTGCTCGGCAGCGCGCTCGCAGAGAACCTGCGCCGTTTCGACAAGGGCGGCGACGCGTTCTACGACCAGATCAGCGCGCTGCATAAATCGGTGCGCGGCAGCAATCCCGACGCGACGCTCTACTGGTTCTGCCGCATGCTCGACGGCGGCGCGGACCCGCGCTACCTCGCGCGGCGCATCGTGCGCATGGCGTGGGAGGACATCGGTCTCGCCGACCCGCGCGCGGGCCGCATCGCGCTCGATGCTGCTGAAACCTACGAGCGGCTCGGCACGCCCGAAGGCGAACTGGCGCTCGCGCAGGCGCTGATCTATCTCGCGGTCGCGCCGAAGTCGAACGCGGGCTACAAGGCGTATAACGAGGCGCGAAGGTTCGTCGGCAAGGATCAGTCGCGCGGCGTGCCGGTGCATCTGCGCAACGCGCCGACCAAGCTGATGAAGGAGCTGGGTTACGGCCACGAGTATCGGTACGCGCACGACGAGCCCGACGCGTATGCGGCGGGCGAGACGTATCTGCCGGACGGCATGCGTGATCCGCACTGGTACGAGCCGACGCCGCGCGGGCTGGAAGGCAAGATCGGGGACAAGATGGCGCGGCTTGCGGAACTCGATGCGCAGTGGCGGCGCGAGCACAAGGACGAGAAGAAGCGGTGAGCCGCTTTTCATCGCCATTGGTTTTCTAGCGGCGATTGCGACCGCGCTTGAAACAACGCGGGGTTTCGTCAATCCCGTCGGCAATTTCGCGGAATTGCCCGGCCATTTGCGTGGGCCCGCCGCGCCCGTGCGCTAAAATCGCCGCTTCCGATTACTCAATAAGCAGCCCCGCCATGCTCGACATCCAACTCCTGCGCAAAGACCTGGACGGCGTCGCGAAACGTCTCGCCGATCGCGGCTACACACTCGACGTCGCCGCGTTCTCGTCGCTCGAAGCCGAGCGCCGCGAGATCCAGACGCGCACCGAAGAACTCCAGGCGCGCCGCAACAGCCTGTCGAAGCAGATCGGCGCACTCAAAGGGCGCGGCGAGGACACGTCGGCGGTGATGGCGGAAGTCGGCGGTATCGGCGACACGATGAAGGCATCGGCGGCGCAACTCGACGAGATCCAGAAGCTTCTGCAGGACCTGATGCTCGGCGTGCCGAACCTGCCGCACGAAAGCGTGCCGGTCGGCGACGATGAAACGCAGAACGTCGAAGTGCGCCGCTGGGGCACGCCACGCACGTTCGATTTCGAGGTGAAGGATCACGTCGATGTCGGCGCGCCGCTCGGCCTCGATTTCGAGACCGGCGCGAAGCTCTCGGGCGCGCGCTTCACGCTGTTGCGCGGACAGATCGCGCGGCTGCATCGCGCGCTCGCGCAGTTCATGATCGACACGCATACCGAGCAGCACGGCTACACCGAGGCGTACACCCCGTACATCGTGAATCCGGAGATTCTCTACGGCACGGGCCAGTTGCCGAAATTCGCCGACGACATGTTCCGCGTCGAGAAGGGCGGCGAGGAGAACACGGTCACGCAGTACCTGATCTCGACGTCCGAGATTTCGCTGACGAACACCGTGCGCGACAGCATCCTCGATGCGGACGCGCTGCCGGTCAAGTTGACGGCGCATTCGCCGTGCTTTCGCTCGGAGGCGGGGTCTTACGGGCGCGACACGCGCGGCCTGATTCGCCAGCATCAGTTCGACAAGGTCGAGATGGTGCAGATCGTGGCGCCCGAGGAATCGTACGAGACGCTCGACGAGATGGTCGGGCATGCCGAAGCCATCCTGCAGAAGCTGGAGCTGCCGTATCGCGTGATTACGCTGTGTACGGGCGACATGGGCTTCTCGGCATCGAAGACGTTCGACCTCGAAGTGTGGCTGCCAGCGCAGAAGACCTATCGCGAGATTTCGAGTTGCTCGAACACCGAGGCGTTCCAGGCGCGGCGGATGCAGGCGCGTTTCCGGAACGCGCAGGGCAAGCCGGAGTTCGTGCACACGCTCAATGGCTCGGGGCTGGCGGTCGGCCGTACGCTCGTGGCCGTGCTGGAGAACTTCCAGAACGCGGACGGCTCGGTGACGGTGCCGGTGGCATTGCGTCCCTATATCGGCGGGATCGAGCGGCTCGAAGTCGCGAAGGCCAAGTGATTTTTCGCAGAAGATGCAAAAAGGGGCTTGGCGAGCGAAAACGGCTTCGCTATAATCTTGAACTTCGCTCAGCAACGACCCGCTAGCGAAGGCCGGAAACGGTTGGTTTTAAACGGAAAGGTGGCAGAGTGGTCGAATGCGCTGGACTCGAAATCCAGTGTACCTTTAGGGGTACCGTGAGTTCGAATCTCACCCTTTCCGCCATCCAGCCTTGTCTCACAAGGCTTCGCAGGACGCACCTGCAAAATTCCCATACTTCATCCCATATAGCACGCTCACGATTCGCTGCACCGCACGAGGCGTGTGCACTCGCGCGCGCGGGGCCGCCACTGGTTTCCCTTACGATGGCTCGTTTCCCTTTTCGAATCGGACCGCGTCGCGCGACGTGATGAGCACGCCGCTTCCGTCCGGTTCACGAATTTTGACAGAGAGCGTTCGCGGCCCGCTGTTACTCGGCCGGCAGGTATGCCGAATCTGATTCTGCGTACGGCGAATCATCCTCGCGTCTCGGACGTTGTCGACAGAACAGTGCGGCCGCGCTACTAGTTCGGCGACGAGCAACCGATCAAGGAGCGCGCCGGTGCTTTCACCACGTCGCCGATGATTGGCTAGCAGGCATTGCAGTCGTTGTGAAACAAATACACTGATGCGCCTATAACCTTCGGCTTTCAGGTGTTCGCGGTGCCTTGCGAGCGCCGCAACGTCAAACTTCGTCATATACGCCCCCGGTATGACCATCTATTGTGCGGCCGGAAAAACGCGATCCGGACGGACCGATCTGCATGTTCGCTAACGATGGTTTCCCTCCGGAAAGCGATATCCGAAGCAACTGAGTGAGCCCGCACCCGGCAAAACCGCAGATTTCGCATTTTTGCACGGGATGGCTCCCCGACAACGCTGCTCTCATGGAAGGCAACCGTCGAGCGAGCGCGACCGGCGCCTCACGACCCGCATCGGCGCCTCACCCGGCGTAACCATATCGGCCGCTTCCAAGGTGAAGCGGTCATTCGTGTTCATTCGGTCGGCACGTGCTCGATACCCGACGACAAAGAACACGGTGAGGGCGTCACTAAACCTCACTGCACACGTAACGAGCTTACGGCCGTACGCGTCCACGAGAAAGCCGAGGCCGATGTAGCCGACAATGGCGCAGACGTTGTACGCCATGCCTGCAAAGCGCGCCCAGCGCGCGGCGGGCCGCCGCCTCCGCAAGATTTCACGAAGCGCCAAAGATTATGGCTGAATGGAATGAGTGATGCGAGGACCACGAAAGTCGTCCGACCGATCGAGCCGGTTGAGATTTGATACAACGGCGCTGTCGCCTGCCAAACAGGGTTCGCCTTTTGTGCGAGAAAACCAGATCAATCGATCAGGCTTTTCATGGAAAGCATCCTTAATCGTTGATGAAAGTCGGACTATCCTTGACAGAACGTCGTTTTCAACCTAGCTTCAACTGGCGGGGCAATCCGATTTGTGCAGGTTCTTTTAAGTTCCCGCTCATTCTTAAATGATAGCCCGGGGGTAATCATGATAATTACCGTGTTGGTAGCCATACCGCTGGCGGTCGGCGGAACAGTCACGAATACGCTTGACGTCGTAGCACAACAACGGTATGTAAATGCCAGAGAAAAACCGGTGGCCAATCCTGAGACGCTGCTGGCGCAACCTACGACCCCGCCGCCGCCGCCCTCGTCGTCAGGCAATGGAGGCGGTGGATAGTTTCGCGTTTATATTGATATGAGGAGCGCTGCCGGGGTGGATTAACTCGTGATGGCGGCACTCTGCCGGCTTGAGCGCCTCCTTGCCACCTTCACGGGATGATTTTTCATTTTGATACACGACCGTTTACTCTTCTAAAAATGGCGTCGACAAATATATGCTCGGACGAGCCGACGAGCCTTATAAAGATCATGGGTTAGTTTGTCCATTCGTGAGAGCGATGGTCCTTTCTCACGATCGGACGGCTATAGATTCCGCATTAGCGTTTCCGTAGGAAAAAACCTTGAAAAAATTCGACACTTACCTTTCCTTCGGGTTCGGGGTGGTGTTTTGCATAAGTATTTTGGCTGTTGCAGTCGTAGTACCGCATCTGTCTTCGGCGGCACTCTTTGTTTGCCAAATACTGTTGGCATTAGCAGCCGCATCCGTTACCACCATCCTCTTACAGCACATAAACATCCGCACGCGCATCATCCGGAGCGGTGCACCCATTTTTGTGTTTTGCTTTGTTGGATTCGCTAATCCGCCCAGGCTGATTGCTGAAGCTAATTATGTACAGTCGAATCAGCTACTAAGCGATGCAAGGCAACTATTCTTTAACGGCGATCTTGCGAGGGCAGTTGAGCAATCTCGAAAGGCTTCTGAACTTACGGAAAAGACCTACATCGAACTACCATATTACCTCGCAATTCAGGATATAGACAATTCCCGTTATTTAAGTGCGAAAGAGCACTTGGAGACCGCACTTTCGTTATACAAGGACGTCCATGAAGAAACTCCGATAAGTGAATCGGACATCCACTGGAATTTGGCGATCGTTGAAGAAAGCTTGGGTAACATCCAAGGGGCGCTGGATGAGGACCTCGAGCGAAAGAAAGACAGCAAAACCCCTGGCGGTCTGTGTGCAGCCAACCTAGATATTGGGCGACTGTCGCTACTTCTTCGGCAGGCCACGCGTGTCCATCAAGGCGATGACTTACTGAACTACGCGTTAGCAATGCTTTCGACGCCTAACTGCGAATGGCCGACCCACAAGGCGCGAATTTGGGGAACCTACTCGCTGGCGTGCGCCTATGCTCTCAAAGCGAAAGCCGAGACAAATCCAAGTACGGCGCTGCGATATTCTACTCAATCAAAAGAAAAAACAAAGGAGTTCGTCCGCCTAGTAAAGTCACTTCGCGGGCATCAAAGCTTTGACACGAGAACAATCGTCGGCATGCTCCTTTGGAAGCGGCAGGTGCATCTTTATGGCACCCCAGCGCCTTGCAGCGAGCCCCTAGACATTGCCGAAATTGAGCCTACCTACGTCGAATAGCCTGGATCCTCTCGTCCGGAATTTTTGCGATCATCAATCCATGTTCCTATGAAAATTTTCAATGAAAGAATGTTGGCTTTCGCTTTTGGGGTGTCGTTTTCCGCTGCCATCTTATTTCTAGTGGCGCGTACACCCGATCTCAGTCCCAGTGCCTTCAGGACTTGTAGAATCATTCTAGCGATCGCGGCTGCTGGCGTAGCGTCACTCATCCCCGATTTCCTGGAAATCAATCTGAAAGTGCTTCGCATTGGTTCCGCGCTCGTTGCCGCAACCGCGACCTATGCCTTAAATCCTCCCGCTGTAGTCAGGACAGAAAGGCAGACAGTCGCGGATCTCGCTGTGCGAAACGCTAACGGATTAATGGTCAAGGGCGACTATGTAGGCGCATCTCGAACCTTGGCGGAGGCGGTCGCTAAGGTCCCGAAATGCAGGACGATTCTGTACAACCAAGCGACATTGAGCGAACAACTCGGGGACTACCATGCCGCGCGCGATTTCCTTGTGAAAATTACGCGCCTTAAAAAAAATGAAAGTTGCGCCGAAGCATTTACCCAGGCGGATCTACTAAATCACCTGGCGCTAGCGCAAGAAGGAAGCGGAGACTTCAAAACTGCATATACGACACGGCTTGATCAAAAGCGACAGGCCGAAAGCGATACATCCGCAGCCTATCTGTCAATTTATCATTCAGGCCGCCTGGCACTTGCGATTTGGTTGCAACAGAAAGCTACGCAAGACGCAGTTTACCTCAATCGCGCGGAGTATTATCTTACTCTTCTTTTGGAAAAATATGCTGCCCCCCCCTACCTTCAACGGCTAGCAAGATATCATCTTGCTTGCGCACTTTACGAACTTGCCAAATTAGCCAATTCGCCCCAAGACAAAGAGAGATATTTTCAGCGCGCCTTGGCGATACGCGATGAATTGGCAATGTCCTTGCGCGTGCTCGGAACGACGCAACGCTATTTCATATGGACGTTTTTTTATGAAGCTTATAATTCAGAGCGAATACCTTGGGCGGGGGCGCCCCTTAAATGCGATTCAGGACTGCCGCCTGATCAGTTCTTCTTAAAACCATCCAGCTAGCTCCGGAAAAAATGATACGGACGCCGAAACAGGACTCCCGCCGTCGAGAGGGTTTCGCTGAGGAGCTGACTTCGTCGCGCTGGGTATTCTCTTGACATCCTAAGGATTCCCGCCTATTTTGCAAAGAGACGCGTACGACGCATGTTTCAAGTGAATACAGAAAACCGGAGCACATTTTGATAATTACAATACTCATGACGGTGCCTCTTTCCGTCTATGGCTCGCCCACGCCACCGTCCAGCGTCGAGCCATTACCACTGCGTTCTCACAGCAACGTCAGGCCGGATCGTTCGTCTACCCTGATTTTGGCCCAACCCACCACGCCAAAAAGCCCCCCGCCGCCTCCGGACGGGCCTTGAATAAAGCGGGTAGCTCTGGGCATTACAAATCTTAATTCAATCTATGGCACGCCTCGATACCTATCTAGCATTTGCATTTGGAACCTGCTTCTGCGCGGTGCTGCTATTCCTAGCCGTGGTGATTCCTGAACCGAGCAAGAACACCGCGTTCATTTTTCGCGTAGTGCTTTCTGTCGCCGCCGGAGGTGTTGGGGCCGTAATTCCGGGAATGCTGAAAATCAGACTGCCTTACGTTAGAGCGGGGGGCGCCTTTGCCCTTGCCGTGATGGTTTATAGCTTTAATCCGCCCGCGCTATTGTAAGGAGATGTGCACGAAAATTGCCCACTGGTTAGATTCGGCATAAGTTCTGCATGGATGCATTAGATTTCTCGTTCCGGTCAGTGCCGCATGGGCTCCGCACTGCCTTAAGTCGCCGATAGTTTGCGTTTCCTGAAAAGGCGGGTTGTGTCGGATAGATCGCAACCGAATTCCATTAGCGCGCATGGTCCGGTGCGTGATGTCTAGCAATTTATCTACTGGGCTGATGTCATTAATAGAGCAAAGTTGGATTCGCGTATAAATGTTCACTAAGAGCACGTTGCTAGTCTAGGAGGGTGCCGCAAAATTGTCTGAAGAACGCGTCTATCAAATCGTAAAACGGGAAAGGATTGGAGCAAGCGCGCGACGGACGCAAAAGGGCACTCCCAATAGCTATTTGAATTCCGGAGGGCGAGCATGGAATTACTGGCTTATCGACATGGTTTTCCATTTGACATGAAACTCGTTCGATCGAGCGTGGACAGGGTTTGGATGGACGCAACAAGTCAAAGGTATGCTTACCGATGTCTCCCTATGGTGCTCGCAAATCAGTTGGGCTGGAATATATTAAATGATAATGCGTTTCGGGCGTTGTGGCGGGGTGGGGATTTAGCTGAGGATGTTATATTCGAACCGGAGTTGCCTTCGCCTTCGTCCGTGATCAGCCATTTTGGTCATGGAATTATCACGTTCATGCTACCCTTCCTTTTTAGAGTTCCCGCTGGCTTCCAACTTTTGCTGAGAGGGCCTGCAAATCTTCCGAAGGATGCCATACAGTCTTTGGAAGGGTTGGTTGAAGCAGACTGGGCCGTTGCAACAGCAACGATGAATTGGAAGTTCACACGATCGGACATTTGGGTGACGTTCGAACGTGCGGAACCAATATGTACGATTGTTCCTCTGCAAGTCGCGGTCCTAGAAGCGATGACGCCCCGAGAGTCGCATATATTGGACGATCCAATCTTAAAGACGCGTTACGAAGCGTGGGCTGCGAGCCGTGAAGCCTTCCACAACGATTTAAAATCTTTGCGACCCGAGGTTATCAAAGCCGGATGGCAGCGCCACTACTTCCAGGGCACGTCTCCGGGCGCAGACGGCGTGCCTTGCATCAATGCGTCCGAACACCGTACACGCATTGCCTTAAAGGAATTCGAGAAGATTAGAGATCAAGGCACAGCCAGTCCAGTGCAGGCGGTGGACTAGCTCGTGGACTCGCCCATCGCGTTACACACATTTGTCGTCGTCGCGTAACAAGCGCAATGTTTTTGCGGCGATATGAACTTCTCTGAGTCCGAGCCAGATGGTTTTCGCGCCGGGTTCGCCGTCGCTCTTGCGCCCGAGGAATCCGCCCAGGCTTGCGATCAGTCCCAACACTTCGTTGAGCTTCGGCTGTGCCGGGCGGCGCACTTTCGTCAGCAGGTAGGCACTGCGAATTTCGTCGGAATCGAAGACCAGATGCGCGTCCAGATCGGGGCTGGTGCGTCCCAGCCGCATCAGATAGGCCACGGCGCCAAGCCACTATCAGGAACAGCGCCAGTGCGCGCTCAAGCTGTTGGATCGAGCCTAACTGCAGCGCCTCGACGCGGCAAGCATTCTTCAAGATGTTGAACAACATCTCGATTTCCCGGCGCGCTCGATACCAGTCGATCAATTCGATCGCCTCTTCCAAGGTCGTTGCCACGCGGTTGGTCAGCAAGCGCCATTCGATCGGCTTGACGCCCGCAGGGAGCGTCGAACTCGCGTGCCACCAGACAGGTCGCAGCGACGCTTTTGCCTTCGACCCGCGCGGCGACGCTAATTTTGATGACGACTGTGCTCGACAACCAAAACAGCATCCGACGTTTGCTATGGGTAGCGATAGTATTGCTCGCGCTTATCGCATTCAAGCTTCTCTAGTCTCGCAAGCCGTCAGCCCACATGGACCCTCGGCGCCGGATGCGATTTAACTCCAGGCGTCGGTCGTGGATCCAAGCCGGTCAGGTCACGTACCAGCGCGGCAATTTCGCGCTCGTCGCCGTTGCCCCTGGTTCGAGATTTCGCGGCCATGGGTTCACGCTGCCGGCTGCGGCAATCGGGGGTACTGACAAAACCGACAGAAGGGGCTCTTGTCAGTAACCGGGGCAGTAGTTTTTTGATTTTTTGCCTGCGGGCCTTTTCGCTCGCTCCCTAGCGCCCTCGCTAACATGATCTCGCTCCCATTTTTCTGACGGGAACAGCGGGAACATCGGGAACCACCTCGCCTGGTAAAGCTTTGTGCCGTTCCCAGTGCCCCGCATCAGGTGTGAACAGTGGGAACAGAAGCCATCGTGTTCCCGATTGTTCCCGGTCCATAGAGTCAGCGGGAACAGCGTAAATGCACGTCAAATAAAGGTTGTTCCCGGTGTTCCCGATGTTCCCGGTCAAAAAAGCGCATTCCTGCTTCGCTATTCGCTATTCGCCAGACGGCAGGGCATCCGGGCTGACGTGATAGAGCTTCGCGAGCGTGCCGTCCGGCTTGCGGGTCGTTTTCGTCAGACGTCCGGTTTCCTTCGCCAGCGCGCCCGCTTGATCCAGTGCCGCCTTAACGCGTGAGAAGTCAAAACCCTTCGTCGCATCCTCGAGCCCGCCCGATGTGAACAGGTAGAGCCGACTCTCACCGTCGTGTTTCCAGTACCCGGCCCGGTCGCGGATCATCTCGCCGCTACCGTCGATGTTCGAAAAGCGGCTGTCGCCGTGCCGCTCTATATAGTCCGCGACGGCCCGGAGAATCGCTGCGTGCTCGGAACCCTGCGCACTGTCCTGACGCCTGCCGCGCCACAGATTGAACGCACGGACTGCGGCCTCAGTCGGCTCGCCCGCCGTCCACGGCACGACGCCCCAGCGGATCGCAAGCTCGCCAGCGAGCGCGCACACGGCGAACGTCTGCGCTGCGCGCCGGTGCTGTCCGTCCAGCGCGCCGAATTTTTCGAGAACCGGCCTCAGCAGCGCGGATAGCTCCAGACCGGTCGCAAGTTCGCGAGCGAGCGATTCGACGAACAGCGGCCCCGCGTGGCCATAGTGGCTGCCTGCGAGTTCGCGAATCTCGTCGGACAGAGCGCCGCCCGATGTGCGACCGTGCAGCGTGTCGAACAACCCCCAGGTCGCCTCGCACGGCACGTCGAGAAAACGCATCTCCTGACCTGCCTTTGCGGTGATGCCGCCGGCAGACATGCGCGCTGTAAGCGTCGTTTCGCCGGTACTCAGCACAAATACCCGCCAGCGCGCCGCCTGCCTCGCTTCGCCGTACCTATTCGCACGGCTTTTGCCGGTGCCGTTGACGAGCGCGTAGGCGATTTCGTACAGCTGGCGCGAGTCGATCTCGCCGATTTCGTCGAGCGGCAAAAGCGTATCAGAGTGGATCAGGCCCGCGCCCTCCAGTCCGTTCGCCGTCGCGCGCCATGTGCGCGGGAACTGCTCACCGCCCCATACGCTCGCGCCGCCGCGCAGCACAGTCGTCTTGCCGATGGACGAATCGCCGAACAGATGTAGCGCCGCACCGCTCATCCCAAGTGGCTTGAGCAGCGGCCCTGCAAACGCCGTCATGATGCCGAGCATCAACAGCGGATTGCCGCTCGCGAGCGCGGCCAGTTCGCGCCAGCCGTCCATCGTTCCTGCGCACGCATACGGCGCAACGCGGCCCATCGTCTGGAACCAGATATCGTCCGCGCCGATCACCCGCGCGGGCAGCACGAACGCGCCGTCATGCCAGCCGGTTGCAGTCGCCGCGCGCATGGTGCGCTCAGGTGTCTGGCTGGCGATGTACTGCAACACGCCGTTGCGATTGTGCAGATAATCGAATGTCAGGCCCGCACCCAGCAGTACGGCGCGCGCCTCGCTGCCATCGCTCGCGAGCATCGCCATCGGCATCGCCCATTTTTTCCAATGGCCCGACGGCGATCGGATTTCGAGCAGGCGGCCATATTCGGCATCCTTGGAGCGCGACAATTACAGTGTCCGGTCGTTGACAACTATCCTGGCCGGTGGTGAGGAGTCGAAGGCGGCGTAGCCG
>NZ_FCON02000050.1 GCF_001544535.1 Caballeronia choica
GTGAGCGTGCTCGATGTCGGGCTGAAGGCGGGGCTTGCGCTGCCGTATGCGTGCAAGGGCGGCGTGTGCTGCACGTGCCGCGCGAAGGTGCTCGAAGGCGAGGTGAAGATGGAGAAGAACTACACGCTGGAGCAGCACGAAATCGACGACGGTTACGTGCTGACGTGCCAGTGCCATCCGGTAAGCGATCGCGTCGTGGTGAGTTACGACGAACGTTGAACCGCAGAACGCAGAGCCGCAGAACCTGAAGCCGTGCCCACGCTTCGCCCCGTGAGCCGGCGTGATCCCGAATTACCTTCATCACATCAAATCCGAGACGATCAATGACTGAAGCTTTTATCTGCGACGCCATCCGCACGCCGTTCGGACGCTACGGCGGCGTTTTCAAGGACATTCGTGCCGACGATCTCGGCGCTGTTCCGATTCGTGCGCTGATGACGCGCAATGCTTCGGTGGACTGGGCGCAGGTCGCCGATGTCCTCTACGGTTGCGCCAACCAGGCGGGCGAGGACAATCGCAATGTCGCGCGCATGTCGGCGCTGCTCGCTGGCCTGCCGATCGATGTTCCCGGCTCCACCATCAACCGCCTCTGCGGTTCGGGCATGGATGCGGTCGGCAACGCGGCGCGCGCCATCCGCGCGGGCGACGGCGACCTGTATGTCGCGGGGGGCGTCGAAAGCATGACGCGTGCGCCCTTCGTGATGGGCAAGTCAGCCACGGCCTTCGCCCGCCAGGCCGAGATCTTCGATACGACCATCGGCTGGCGCTTTATCAACAAGGCGATGCGCGAGCAGTACGGCGTCGATTCGATGCCGGAGACGGCTGAAAACGTAGCGGTGGACTTCGGCATCGCACGCGACGCACAGGATCGGTTCGCGCTGCGCAGCCAGCAGCGCGCCGCTCGTGCACAGGCGGACGGCACGCTCGCGCAGGAGATCACCGCCGTTCACGTCCCGCAAAAGAAGGGCGAGACGGTCGCGGTCGTTCGGGACGAACATCTGCGTGAAACGTCGCTGGAAACCCTGGCGAAACTCAAGGGCGTCGTGCGTCCCGACGGATCGGTGACGGCGGGCAACGCGTCGGGAGTCAACGACGGTGCGTGCGCCCTCCTGATCGGCAGCGAAGAAGCCGCGCGCCGCAATGGCCTCACGCCGCGCGCCCGCATTCTCGGCATGGCGACCGCGGGCGTCGCGCCGCGCATCATGGGCATCGGGCCGGCTCCGGCGACGCAGAAGCTTCTCGCGCGCCTCGGCATGTCGCTCGACCAGTTCGACGTGATCGAACTCAACGAAGCGTTTGCATCGCAAGGGATTGCAGTGCTGCGCAAGCTTGGCATCGAGGAAGACGACGCCCGCGTCAATCCGAACGGCGGCGCGATCGCTCTCGGCCACCCGCTCGGCGCTTCCGGCGCACGGCTCGTCACGACCGCCCTTTACGAACTCGAGCGTCGCAACGGCAGGTTCGCGCTTTGCACGATGTGCATCGGAGTGGGACAAGGCATTGCCATTGCGATCGAACGCGTTTGAGGCGCGTCGATCACGGCACGCGCTCTCGCCAGGACCGGCGAGAGAGAGGGGCGTCAACGATCCGATCGGTCCGCTCAAGTGAGTGGATGCGGTCGGAGGCGACGCTGCGCCGGGTTCTGCTCAATCTTCCTGCTCACTCATGGCGAGGACCGCTACCGGATCTCGCCCTTGCCACCCGCCCATTTGACCCTGCCGCGTAGAGCAGGCTATCCCAACTGATTATTGTTATCGGAGACGTCCATGTTGAAGGAAACCACACAAGGCGATGCACTCGACGCAATCGAGACGGCAAGCGAGGATGAACTGCGCAGCGTGCAACTCCAGCGGCTGAAGTGGTCGCTCCAGCACGCCTATGACAACGTTGCGCACTACAAGGAGTCGTTCGATGCGGCCGGCGTTCATCCGGACGACGTGAAGCAACTGTCGGACCTCTCGAAGTTTCCGTTCACATCGAAGCAGGACCTGCGCGACAACTATCCCTTCGGCTTGTTCGCTGTGCCGCGTCGACAGGTATCGCGCATTCACGCGTCGAGCGGAACGACGGGCAAGCCCACCGTCGTTGGCTACACCGCGAAGGACATCGATACGTGGGCCAACGTGGTCGCGCGTTCGATCCGCGCCGCGGGTGGCCGCGCAGGCGACATGCTGCACAATGCCTTTGGTTATGGACTATTCACGGGCGGGTTGGGCATTCATTACGGGGCGGAGCGGCTCGGCTGCACCGTCGTGCCGATGTCCGGCGGACAGACCGAAAAGCAGGTGCAACTGATCCGCGACTTCGAGCCGCGCATCATCATGGTCACGCCTTCGTACATGCTCAACCTGCTCGATGAGATGGCCCGGCAGGGCATGAATCCGGCTGAGTCGTCGTTGAAAATCGGCATCTTCGGCGCCGAACCGTGGACCGGTGCAATGCGTAGCGAGATCGAGGAGCGGGCTGGCATCGATGCGGTCGATATCTACGGGCTGTCGGAAGTCATGGGGCCGGGCGTGGCATGCGAATGCGTCGAGAGCAAGGACGGCCCGGTGATCTGGGAGGATCACTTTTACCCCGAGATCATCGACCCGGTAACGGGCGAGGTGCTTCCCGATGGCAGTCCAGGCGAACTCGTTTTCACGTCGCTTTCGAAGGAAGCGATGCCAATCATCCGCTATCGCACGCGCGATCTCACGGCGCTGTTGCCGCCCACCTCCCGCGCGATGCGTCGGATGGCGAAGATCACGGGACGCTCCGATGACATGATGATCGTACGCGGGGTCAACGTCTTCCCGAGTCAGATCGAAGAACTGATTCTGGCGATGCCCAAGCTCAGCCCCCAGTATCAGTTGACGCTGCTGCGTGACGGCCATCTCGATTCGCTTGCCGTGCGTGTCGAGGCTCGGGCGGAACTCTGCGAGTCGCTTGGCGATGGCGATCGGGCGGCGCTTGCGCGCGAGTTGCAGCACCGGATCAAGACCATGGTCGGCGTCTCGACGTCGGTATCGATACTCCGTACCGGCGAGATTCCGGTAAGCGCGACCGGAAAGGCGAAGCGCGTCATCGATCTGCGCAACACGCCGAAGGCGTGATGACGAACCGGTTCAGCTAAGGTCGAACTCCGCCGGAGCGGCCGGTTCCTCCGCATATCTGAAGACGTTCAGATCATCGAACCGGATGGCCGGTTGCTTGCCGGACACCAGATCGGCAAGCAACTGCGCGGAGCCGCACGACATGGTCCAGCCGAGTGTGCCGTGCCCCGTATTGAGAAACAGGTTGGGCACTGACGTAGAACCGACAATCGGCGTACCGTCAGGGGTCATCGGGCGAAGACCTGTCCAGAACGTGGCCCCCGCCGTATCGCCGCCACCCGGGAAGAGGTCGTTGACGCACATCTCGAGCGTGTCGCGTCGCGCTTCCCGCAATCGCTTGTCGAAACCGACGATCTCCGCCATGCCGCCCACGCGTATGCGTTTGTCGAAGCGTGTGATCGCGATCTTGTAGGTCTCGTCGAGCACGGTGGAGACCGGGGCGCACGCTTCATCGAGGATGGGCGCGGTGATCGAATAGCCCTTGAGCGGATAGACCGGGATCTTGACGAGGCCAGAAAGGAACTTGGTCGAGTACGAGCCGAACGCGATGACGAACGCGTCCGCGTGCACGAGCTTGCTGCCAAGCCGCGCCCCAATGACCCTGCCGCCTTCCACATCGAGACCATCGATCGTGGTGTCATAACGGAACGTGACCCCGGCTTTTTGTGCCAGTGCGGCGAGCCGCGTGGTGAACAACTGGCAGTCGCCAGTCTCGTCGCCGGGCAGGCGCAGTCCGCCCGCCAGCTTGTGCGACGTGGCGGCAAGAGCCGGCTCGACGCGAGCGAGTTCCGACCGCGTGAGCAATTCGTAGGGGACGTTCGCCTCTTTCAGCACGGCGATGTCCTTCGCCGCGCCGTCGAGTTGCTGCTGCGTGCGGAACACCTGCAGCGTACCGCCCGTGCGACCTTCGTACTGAATGCCGGTGCTCGCCCGCAGCGCCTTGAGACAGTCCCGGCTGTACTCTGCAAGCCTCACCATGCGGTTCTTGTTGATCGCATAGCGTTCGGCCGTGCAGTTCTGCAGCATTTGCCACATCCATTGAAGCTGGAACTGCTTGTCTGCGTCGTCGGGTCGGATCGCGAGCGGCGCATGCTTCTGGAACATCCACTTGACGGCCTTCAGCGGAACCCCTGGAGCAGCCCACGGCGCAGCGTAGCCGGGTGAGATCTGCCCGGCGTTCGCGAAACTCGTTTCCAGTGCCGGGCCTGCTTCACGGTCGATCACCGTGACCTCGTGGCCCGCAAGCGCAAGATAGTACGCGCTGGTTACCCCGATGACACCGCTGCCCAGCACGACGACTCTCATACAGATTCCCCTGTCAGCCCTGCAATGACGTGGTGCGCGCCCAAACGGGTGGATGACGCCATCATATTGCCGTTTTGCCCGTGCAAATTAATGTTTTTCCGTCGGTTTTTAGTGGCAATCTCCAAGGCGCCGAATCGCTTTGATCATTTCGATCGGGCAAACGGAATGCCGCGAGATTGCTTCAGCCGACGGCAATCCGGGCATGAACGCAATACGTCGAGAATCGAATGTCTCGACGTTTCGCGTCATGCATCCGTCGGATGCCGGGCTTCCCTGATCGCCTCGGTCGTTGTCACCGGTCCGACTTGCGCAAGCGGCGGCTGCTCGTTGATCCACGCGTTGAGGATGGTCGACGTCACGGCGAGAATCACCGGCCCGATGAACAGCCCGACGATGCCGAACGCGAACATGCCGCCCAGAACGCCGGAGAGGATCAGGAGCATCGACAGGTTCACGCCGCGCTTGATCAGGAGCGGGCGCAGCACGTTGTCGAGCATCGCGATCATGATCGACCAGATGAGCAGGAGGATCGCGGCGACGCGCATGTCGTGCCAGAAGAGCCATGCGACGCTGCCGAGCAACGGCAGCAGCGGCCCGATCTGCGCGAGGCAGAACATCAGCATCAAGGCGGTCAGGATGCCGGCGGCCGGCACGCCCGCCACCCACAGACCGAGACCGCCCAACGCCGACTGCGTCACCGCGGTCACGACGATGCCGAGCGCCACCGCGCGAATCGACAGCCCCGCGAGCTTCACGGCTTCCGCGCCGCGTTGCGCGGCGATGCGCGTCGCGAATCGCGTGATGAAGGTCGCGGCCTGTTCGCCCTGCATGTAGAGAATGCCCGCGATGATCACCGTGATGAACATGTGGATCACGAACACGCCGACGACCGCCGCATGCCCGAGCATCCAGTGGGCCGCGATCGTGACATACGGTTCGATTTTCGCGAGCAGGCCGCCGGGGCCGGCGTCGGAGAGCGTCTGCCATTCGTGCGCGATGCGCATTCCGGCGATCGGGATGCTGTGGATCCACTCGGGCGGAGGCGGCAGCGCGTAGGCGGGCAGGCCCTTGATCGCCGCCATGATCTCGCTGCCGTGCAGCGCGAGCGTGGAGATGGCCTGATAGAGCGGCAGCACGATCACGATCAGCAAGAGCAGGATCATGATCGTGGTGGCGAGCCAGCGGCGGTTGCCGCAGCGGCGCTGGATCGCTTTCATCATCGGCCACGTGGCGACGACGATGGTCGTCGCCCAGATCAGGCCCGGTAGGAAGGGTCGCAGGATATAGAGGCTGCCGACGGCCAGCGCGGAGAGTATCGCGATGACGAGCAGGATGCGGGCAATGTCGACCGGCTGGCGTGGATTCAATTTGGATTCCCTTGCATGGACAAGTCCCGCATTGTGCCTCAGCCAGGGCGCGATTCCGCCGGGGACGGCACCGGCATGGGGGCACACCACAATCCATACTACTAAAAATCACGAAAAAAGCCGGCGCCGGATGCCCGCGCGCCCGACAGACGGCTTTCACCCAGCGTGAATAAATCCGAGCATTAAGTACATCTGGAAAAGCCGTTTGGAATTGCCTATTCTCTACCGGAGGGGATAGCGGGATGCTTCGCGCCCCTCACCCGCCTACCAAGACCGCCGCAAAACAATAATCATCAGGAGACTGCCATGGCCGGGTCCCGCAATACGCTTTTTCCCCTGTTCGTCTGCAGCGCACTGAGTGCCGCCGGTGCCCTGATGTGGAGCACGGCCGCGCCCGCCGCCGATGAAGTACAGAACGCGGCGACGACGCAAACCTCCCCGGTGCCCGACACGCTGCGCCCGATCTCGCAACAGCAACTCGATGCGGCGAGCAGCGATGCATCGTCGTGGCTGCAATCGAACGGCTCGTACGCCGAGACGCGCTACGCACCCAGCGCGCAGATCAACACGGCGAACGTGTCGAAGCTCAAGCCGGCTTTCATCTTCCAGACGGCGGTGATGGAATCGATGGAAACCGCGCCGATCGTGTCGAACGGCGTGATGTTCCTGACCACGTCGTACAACCACGTCTATGCCATCGATGCCGTCACCGGCAAGGAATACTGGCACTACAAGCACAGGATGGGCTCGGTCACGACCTTCTGCTGCGGCCCGAACAACCGCGGCGTCGCGATCTTCGGCGATCGTCTCTTCATGGGCACGCTGGATTCGAAACTGGTCGCGCTCGACACCAAGACCGGCAGCCTGCTGTGGCAAACCCAGATAGCGGACCCCGAACTCGGCTATTCGGAGACGATGGCGCCGGTGGTCGTCGACGGCAAGGTGCTGATCGGCACGAACGGCGGCGAGTACGGCATCCGCGGCTTCGTCAAGGCGTTCGACGCCAACAACGGCAACCTGCTGTGGACGTTCTACACGATTCCCGAAACCGGCAGCGAAGGCGTGTGGGCCGAGAACGACGCGGTCGGCCGCAACATGAAGCGCGACATCGCGGCCGAGAAGCAGCAGCTTGCGTCGAAGGGCGGCGACTTCTATCGCACGCTCGGCGGCGGCGTGTGGATGGCGCCCGCCGTCGACCGGCAAACGCATACGGTGTATTTCGTGGTGGGCAATCCGTCGCCGGACCTGTATGGCGCGATTCGCCCTGGCGACAATCTCTATACCGACTCGCTCGTCGCGGTCGATCTCGAAACCGGCAAATACAAGTGGCACTACCAGTACATCGCGCATGACATCTGGGACCTCGATGCCGCGAGCCCGCCGATTCTCGTCGACGTGCGCGACAAGAACGGCCAGATGATCCCGGGCATCATCCACGGCGGCAAGACTGGTTTCGTCTACGTGCACGATCGCCGCGACGGCCGGTTGATCCGCGTGTCGGAAGCGATGATCCCGCAGGAAGGCGTCTGGACGCTGCCCACGGCGACCGGCGCGCGCATGCTGCCGGGCGCGAATGGCGGCGTGGAGTGGTCGCCGATGGCGTACAGCCCGAAGACCCACATGGCGTATGCCGCCAACCTGCATCAGCCGATGACGTATCAGGTCGAGGATGTCGCGTATCCGGGCGGCAAGCTGTGGCTCGGCGGCGCCTTCAAGACGATTCCGTCCGAGCAGCAGTGGGGGCGGCTGGTTGCCGTGAACGTCGATACGGGCAAGATCGCGTGGGGCTTCAAGACGGACCAGCCGCTGATCGGCGGCGTGCTCGCCACGGCGGGCGGGCTCGTGTTCAATGGCGAAGGCAACGGCCTGTTCCGCGCCTTCGATGCCACGACCGGCAGGAAGCTGTGGGAATACCAGTGCGGCGCCGGGGTGAACGCGCCGGCGGTGTCCTATATGGTGCACGGCAAGCAATATATCGCGGTGGCGGCGGGCGGCAACACGCAACTCGACTTTAAGCGCGGCAACTCCGTCCTCGTGTTCGCGTTGCCTTGAGCCGGGATACGCGCCGGATGCGGATATCTTCCGATGGCACGCTTGGCCAGCGCCTTCAGCGCGGCCGGCGCGCGCTTGCGTCACTGCTTGCGCCACTGTTTGCACCACGGCTTGCGCTGCTCCTTGCGGCGGCGTTCGCCGCGCTGCCCATCGCCGCGCGCGCCGATGCCGAGGCGGGCAAGGCGAAGGCCGTCGTCTGCGCGGCGTGTCACGGTCCGATGGGCAACTCGACGAGTCCCGATTACCCCGTGCTCGCCGGGCAGAGCGCGCGTTACCTCTATCTCGAACTGCGCGACTTCAACGCCGGCCGCCGCAGCGATCCGCGCATGAGTCCGATGGCGGCGAACCTGTCGCCCGACGACATGCACGATCTCGCCGATTATTTCGCCGCGCAAAAGCCCACGCCGATCGCGTTCAAGGCCGATCCGGTGAAGGTCGATGCAGGCCGCAAGAAGTCGGAGGAAGTGCTTTGCACGATGTGTCACCTCGGCGGGTTCTCGGGGCAAAATGAAATTCCGCGCGTGGCGGGGCAGCAGTATCAATACATCGTGAAGCAACTCGAGGATTTCCGCGCCCGCAGGCGCACGAACGATGCGGGCAGCATGACGAGCGTGACCAAGACGCTCACGGATGCCGACATAGAAAATCTGGCGAACTACGTCGCCAATCTCCAATGACCAGGACATCACGATGACAACAAAACGCGACTGGTGTGCGGTGGCCTTCGCTCTGCTGGCTATGTGGGGCGCGAGCGGCGTGTCGGCGGCGCAGGATGCCTATAGCCTGAACGAACAGCTTCTCAACGCGGTGCGCGCGGGCGACGAGGCGGGCGTCACACGCGCGCTCGGGCAGGGCGCGGCGATCGATTCGCGCAACCGGATCGGCGACACGGCGCTCATCAGCGCGTGCAAGAAGGGCTTGACGCCGATGGCGCGCATGCTGATCGAGCGCGGCGCGAACGTCAGCCAGGCCGACGTCCAGGGGATCACGCCGCTGATGGCCGCCGCGTTCGACGGCAACGAGGAAATCGTGGCGCTGCTGCTCGCGCGTCACGCCGACGTGAGCGCCACCGACCGCGTCGGCAAGACGGCAATCGAGTATGCGTCGGGGCGCGGGCATACGGCAGTGGTGCAGCGTCTGCTCGACGCGGGCATCGACGTGAACACGACTTATCACAACCACCTCACGGCGCTCATGTGGGCGGCGGGGTATGACCAGGCGCAGACAGTCTCGCTGCTGCTCGAACGCGGCGCGAATCGCGACTTGCGCGATGATCGCGGACTGACGGCGAAGGACATCGCCGAGCGGACCGGGTCGACGCATGCTGCGGTGCTGTTGTCGGGCCACTGAGCCACGATCACCGGCCGCGCACGTCACCCCCGCAGCAAGCGCTGCCGCAATCCATTCGCGTCCGGATGCGGAAACAGCACGCGGCTCACCCGATCGGGATCGATGCCGAACGTCTCCCCGGCGGCACTCGCGATGACCGAATCCAGACCGATCGTCGGCTTCAGGTCGCGCGCCTGATAGAGCGCCCCATTGCCGAGCCCGGGCCAGTCCGCGAGCACGTGGCCGCCGCGCACCGAGCCGCCGAACAACATCGCCGCCGATGCTGTGCCGTGATCCGTGCCGCCCGTGCCGTTCGCCGCCGCCGTGCGGCCGAATTCCGTTGCGACCAGCACGGTCGTGTTCGCCCAGTGCTCGGCGAGGCCGTCGCGCAGGGCCGCGATCATCGCGTCGAGCGCCTTCAGTTGCGCGGCAAGCCGCGGATTCTGCGCGCTGTGCGTATCCCAGCCGCCGGTTTCGATCATCGCGACGCGCGGACCATCGGCGCGTCCGAGGAAACTGGCGGCGAGCTTGCCGAGACTCGCCGGGTCCTGGCGCGCGCCGGCATCGGCCGCGAGCCCGCGCGCCTCCATCGCGGCGCTCCAGAGCGCGTGCAACTGCGCGTCGCCGGCGTAGAGCTGCGAGACGCGCACGAGCAGGTCGTCGGGCGCCTGCGGCAGCGCGGACGGCGCGTAGGACGTGACATCGGCATGGCCGCGCAGCGCGAGCGGCACCGTGGGCGCGAACGCGATCGCGTTCGCATTGGCGCGCGACGCCGGCAGCATCGAGACGAGCCGGTTCATCCAGCCGTCCTTCATCTGGTACGGCGCGCCGCCGCCGGTTTCGAGCACATTCTGGCCGTCGAAGTGCGAGCGGTCGCGATACGGCGACGCCACCGCGTGAATCAGCAGCGCCTGCTGGTCCTGGAACAGCTTCGCCGTCTGCACGAGGCTCGGATGCAGCGCGAACGTGCCGTCGAGCTTGAACGCGGTCGATGGATCGATCGCGAGCGGGCCGCGCAGCGTCGCATAGGCGGGATCGGCGTAGGGCACGACGATGTTCAGGCCGTCGGCGGCGCCGCGCTGGATCACGAACACGAAGCGCCGGTCGGTCGCCGCCGAAGCGAACACGATGCGCGGGGCCACCAGCATCGCGCCGGCACCCGCGCCCGCGCACCACAGAAAATCTCGACGCGTGACCATCGCGTTATCTCCTCAGGAAATCGGGCGAGACGAGCAGGAGCGCGAGCGCGGTCGGCGCGCTTTCGGCGCGCGCGACGGCGTTCGCGGTCGTATCGGAAAGCGACCCGGCGAGCAATTGCGAGCCGAGCACGCGGGCGTCGAGCGTGTCGCCGGTGCGCGCCGCGAAGCGCTGCGCCAGCTCGACGCGGCGCACGAGCGCATCGGGCGCGGCCCAGCTTGCGGCGAGGTCGTCGTAGCCGGCGGGCGATCCCGGCCGCCACACCGGCTGGCCGAGCTGCGTGAGCAGCGGCGCGGCCTGCATGCCGCCGAGATCGCTGCGATTCAGCCCGCGCAGCGACGACACCGTCCAGTCCCACGGCGTCTTGAATTTGGCGCTCGCCGTCGACCACGTTTCCGGCGAGTCGATGAGCGTGCGATAGACGCTCGGCAAGTCGCCGCCCGTGTCGGTGAAAACGCCCGCCAGCCGGTCGACCAGCGACGGCGGCGGCGTATCCGCGACGAAATGGCGGGCGAGCTTGTCGGCGACGTGATGCGCGGTCGCGGGTGCGGCAGCGAGATCGTGCAGCACGGCGAGCGCCTGCCCATCGCCCGCCTGAGCGTATTGCCTGCCCATGATCGTGCGCGTGCCGGGCTCGTGCAGTTGCGGGCGAAAGACGAACTGGCCGGGCGGCGTCGGGTCATTGCGAGCGGCGCCGCCGCCCATCGCGCCGAGGCTCCAGCCGGTCAGCGCGCGGGCGAACTCGGTGACGTCGTTCTGGCTGTAGCCGCTCCTCACGCCGAGCGTGTGCAGTTCCATGATCTCGCGCGCGAGATTTTCGTTCAGCCCGCGCGGATTGCCGGGATTGCGCGCCGTCGCGCGTTCGGCGGCGGGGCTGTCGGGGCCGACGGAGCGCGCCTGGTCCAGAAAAATCTGCATCGCCGGATGACGCTCGGCGGCGACGAGCATGTCCTCGAAGCGGCCGAGCACGTGCGGGCGGATCGCCTCGGTTTCGAACGAACCCGCGAGCAGCGCGACCGGCGGTTTCTCCACCGACACCGCGAAGTGATTTGCCCAGAAATGGACGAGCCGCTCGACGAACGGCGCGCTCGCGGTGAGCGCGCTCACGAGCCGTGCATCGACCGCAGCACGGTAGGTGTCGCGGATCTGCTGCGCGTAGCTCTTGCGCACGGCGGCCTTGTCGGCGGTCTGCGAGTCGCGCAATGCGCGCTGGCGGTCGGCGAAGAGCGCGGCGAGCGTCGCGCTCGACGGCTGGCCGGCGAGCGGCTGCGGCAACGGTTGATACGGGCTGCGCGCCGGCTCGACCTGCGTGAGCAGCCATTGCCTCGGGTCGGACGGAGGCACGTCGCCGGGGCGCGCGCCAAGCCCGAAGCGATTCATGGCGATGGCGGCGGGCGATGCTTGTGGCGTAGCGGCCATGACGGTCTCCGCGAATTCGGGTCGATGTTGCTTGAACGGCCGCCGCACCGGAATCCGTCGCGCGTTGGCCGGTTTATTTTTTCTGCGGCGGAATTGCCGCGCGCAGCGGCCCGCGCCGCTCCATGGCATCGACGAGCTTGAGCCGTTCGTCGGGCGTGAGGGTCGCGGCGAACCCGGCGACCGTCGACTCGATCTGCGCGCGCAACGCCGAATCCGCCTCGCGCGTGCTGGCGAGCGCGGCGTCGAGCGCATCGCGGTCGAGTTGCGGCGCCGAGAGAATGCGCACGAGGTCGCGCCGGCCGTCGCGGGCCGCGCGGATCAGCGGCTGCGCGTCGCGGCGCGTGTCGCGCAGCGCTTCGCGCAATTGCCGCTGGCGCTCGTCGGACAGTTCGGACGCGGCGAACCGCAGCCCGCGCTGCTCGGCCGCGACCGCGCGCTCGTTCGCGAACCACCGATACGCGCCGCCCGCGATCGACCCGAGCAGGAACACGTTCACGACCAGCGAGACGACGAGCAGGGTTTTCAGCGTGCGCGGCGTCATTGCTCGCTCCAGTCGGCGGGCGCGCCGCTAAACGCCGTGCCCGGCCAGAGCGGGTCGGAGAAGGTTGGCGCCGACGCGGCCCCGAGCATCGAGATGGCGAGCGCGCCAGCCGCGACCCCCGCCGCGCCGACGCCGATGAAGCCTGCGCCCGAGAACCATACGCGCGGGCTTTTCCATACGGGCCGCGGATTCGCCCGGTCGACGATGCGCCGGATGAGCGCCGGCTCCGGCGCCTCGACCGCATGCGCGGCCAGGAAAACGTCGAGTGCACCGGCTTCGGCCAGCGCGGCGAGCGCGCCGCCGTCGCCCCGCGCAATCAACGCGCGCGCGGCGGCGCGCTCGGCCTCGGGCCAGCGCTCGATGGAAGCGCCGTACGCGTCGGCGAGATGGCGGAAGCGTTCCGGGGTCATCGGTGTTTCGTTCATCGGCGTTCCTTTCCAGTGGCAGCGTCGCCCGATTCCGCCGCGAGGCCGCTCTTCAGGTTCCTGCGGGCGCGTGCGAGCAGGCTTTCGAGCGCGTCGACGGAAATGCCCATCAGCGCGGCGGCCTCGACGTTCGACAATTCCTGGTAGTAGTGCAGCACGAGCGCCTCGCGCTGCCGCGCGGGCAGCGTGGCGAGCGCCGCCGCGACCCGCTTGCTGCGCGCGGCTTGGTCGAGCCGTTCGTCGGGCAGCGGCGCGGGATCGGTCGCCTCGGGCAGGTCGTCGGCGAGCGGCACTTCGCGGCGTCCGCGCAACCGGTCGTAGCAGAGGTTCAGCGCCACCCGATGCAGCCACGTGTCGAAGCGCGCCTCGCCGCGACGCCAGCGCGGCGCCTGCTTCCAGATCCGCACGAACGCGTCCTGTGCCACGTCGGCGGCCTCGTCACGGTCGCCGAGCATGCGCGTCGCGAGCGCGAGCAGGCGCGGCAGCTTTCGCGCGACCATCTCGCGGATCGCTGCCGGCTCGCGCTGGCCGACTCGCGCGACCAGTGCCGCGTCCGGATCTTCTTCGTTCAATGCGTCGGGTCTCGTTGCACATGTTGGGGCGGTGCCGCTTCCCGCGCGGGCCGTTCCTGCTCGCTCAATACACGACGACCGGCGCGCGATAGTAGGCCGGATGCGCCGGATAGACGACGCACGCCGACAGCGCCACGGTCGCGAGGACCACTGCGATGATCGTTTTCAGCATGATTTTGCGCTCTGCGTTGATCGTTGATGGGCCGTGTGGCGAGTCTTCAGCGCATCCAGTGACCGTCGATCCAGCGCCAGCCGTGAGCGGTCTGCACCCAGTGTCCCGGCATCCAGCGATAGCCCGCGTGCACCGGCTGCCAGTGTCCCGGCGCCCACACGTAGCGGCCGCCTTCCCAGCGCCAGTGGCCGCCGTCCCACCCGTAGCCCGGACGCGGCGGCGGGACGGGTTCGAAGCGCATCGGTGGCGGCGCGCTCGGCGCGATGATGACCGCCTGCGAGAACGCCGGCGCGCTCACGACGGCCATCGAGGCGACGAGGGCGAGCAAGGCGGCGGAAGCCCCGAGCGAGTGGCGATTTTTCATGACTTGTCCCGTTGTTGTCTCGTTACGTGAACTTGAACGGACGATCCGCCGGCACCCGTCGCTGTTCGCGCCGCCAATGTGTAACGAGACATTTCAACGACGCTAGCGGCCCGCCGCCGGCCGGCTGCGCATCACGAGCAAAATGCCGACTGCCGCGAGCGCCATGCCGGCCCAGGCCAGCGTCGGAATCGGCTCGCCGAGGACCAGGAAAGCGATGACCGCCGTCGAGGGCGGCACCAGGAAGAACAGCGCCGACACGCGCGATGCCTCGCCGTAGCGGATCATCGCGAGAAAGAGCGAGATCGCGACGATCGAATTCGCCAGCACGAGATAGGCGAGCGAAGCGAAGAGGCCGGCGCTCCACTGGACATGCATCGGTTCGAGCAGGACGGCGAGCGGCGCCGCGACCGCCAGCCCGACCGCGTACTGCACGACGTTCGCGGTCACCGGGTGCGTGGCCTCGCCGAAGCGCTTCTCGTAGAGCGTGCCGGCCGTCATCGAGAGCAGGGCGAGCACGGCGAACAGGATGCCGAGCGGCGCGCCCGGATGGATCGACGAGCGCGCCAGGACCACGATGCCCGCGCCCGCGACGCCGAGCGCGAGTCCCGCCCAGCGCACCGCATCGACGCGCTCGCCGGCGATCGCCGGCGCGAGCAGGCCGATCAGGATCGGCTGCTGCGACGTGATCAGCGCGACTTCCGCCGGCGAACTGCCGGCCTTCAGGCTGAGATAGGTGAAGGCGAAATAGCCCGCCTGGATCAGGAGGCCGACCATCGCGAGGTGCAGCCATGCGCGGCGGGTCGCGGGAAGTGGCGGACGTATCGCGATGAACGGCACGGCGAGGATCGCGACCACGCAGGCGTAGCGCAGGGCGAGGAACGTCAGCGGATCGGCGTAGGCGAGGCCGAGCTTCAGGAACACGAAGCCGCTCGACCACAGCAGCAGGAAGAGGGCGGGCGCGATTTTCAGCCACGACGGGGCGGCGCTGACGCGCTGTGTGCTTGGAGGCATGTCGCAGGCGATGGTAAGCGGATGCTCACTATATGTCCGGCCGGCGCGGGTGTCTGCATGTTGCCGACATTGGACGCGTTGCTGTTGTCGGCGAGCCGCGGCGATCGTTTAAGCCAGCGCGGCAAAGAGCGCGCGTTTCGAGCCGTTTCCTGCGCATAAATTCGACGATATCGCTTGTGGTCGGTTTTTTGGCGCATTGGCGCGGATCGTGCGGTTCCAGTCTTGAGCGTCCCATGATTGCTCGAAGCGCCTTTGCCCATTTCTTTCCAGGAGACATGCAATGAACACCCTGACCATCACCGATCTTCCCGTCGCAGAAACGCTGGATCGCGCGGCGATGTCCGCCGTGCGCGGCGGCATCATCCATGTGACGAATCCCGACAGTCCGTCGATTTTCCCGCTGCCGGCTTCGCTTCCGTATCCGGTCGGACCGCTGTTGAAGGACCTGCACTTGCCGGGACACCCGGCCCCGCAAGGGTATCCGGTGCTCGATCCGCGGGCGCAATAGGCGGCCCCCGGTTCCAGGCTCACTGGAACCGGTCCAGCCCCCGCACGAGCAACGCCGACAGCCGGGGTTGGCGCAACTGTTCGAGCCACCATTGCAGCGCACGGCCTTCATGGTCGCCGCGCCACGCGACATACAGCGTGTTCGGTTCGCGCGGATCGGCGGTCGGCTTTTCCACGAGTTCGCCGCTTTCCAGCAGCGACGCCACCCGCTGCCGCGGCAACCAGCCGACGCCCAGCCCATGACGCTGCGCTAGCACTTTCGCGCGCATGCTCGGCACGGCGAGCGCGGCCTGACCGCCGAGCAGTCCGTACGCGCGTCCGGCCGACACGCGCGATGAATCCGCCACGACCACCGCCCGATGCGCTGAGATCTGCTCGCGCCTGAGCGTGCCGTCGACGGCGGCGAGCGGATGGCGCGGCGACACCGCGAACACCCATTCCATCACGCCGAGTTCGAACCAGCGCAGTCCGGGGATCGCAGGCGGCTCGTTGGTCGCGCCGACGATCAGGTCCGCGCGGCCGTCGCGCAACGCTTCCCAGGTGCCGCTCAGCACCTCGTGCGTGAAGCGCAGCGTGACGCCCGACTCCAGCGCATCGAACGCGCGAATCACGGGCAGGAGCGTATCGAATTCGAGGATTTCATCGGAGACGATCCATAGCCGGTCTTCCCAGCCGCTTGCGATTTGCCGGACGCGCTGCGTCATCCGCGACATATCGAGCATCAGCCGTGCGGCTTCTTCCGCGAGCAGATGTCCGGCCGGCGTGAGCTGCAACCGATAGCGGCGGCGGTCGAACAACAAGGCGTCAAAGCGGGTTTCGAGCTGGCGCGCGGCGTGCGAGATGGTTGATGGCGCTTTGCCCAGGCGCGCGGCGGCGCGTGACAGGCTGCCGGTTTCGCGGATCGCATCGAGCAGGGCTAGTTCTTCCTCGGACAGCATGTCTGGCTCCCGGATGGTCGCTGGCGCTTGGGATTGCGGCGGCGTTTCTTTGCGCTGTTTGATGCGCTCGGAAGCCCAAGCGCATCAAACAGCGCAAACAGCATTCACCCCCGAGCGCAAGCGACCCCGCACCCCGATTGGAATCCTCTCGACCGAAGGTCTCATAAACAAGATTCCTCTGGAATGTTAAGGTGGCGGTCGGATAATTTTCGAGACGGAAACCGCAGGTGATTTTTTTACGACGGATGAAAAGTTTCAGCGCGGCTCTGGGCGCATCGATGCTGGTGCTCGGCGCGTGCGCACCGCTTCCCCCCGGCGCCGGCACCAATGGCGGCCTGCCGGCCGCACCGAACGCGGCCTCGGCCGCCCAGGCCGCCGCTTCGGCGCCGGTCCCGGCCGGGCCGCCGGGCGAGCAGCGCATCATGGTCGGCAGTCCGGCTGGATACCACACGACGCTCAAGCTGGTCCCGCCGTCGCAAGTCTGCGACAACGATGCCTTCGCCGATGGCGTGCGCTACGGCTATGCGCTGACCTGGAACCGCCTCGTGCTGGAACAGGCGCGCAACCCGGGCGCGAAAACGCCGCCGAAACACAAGTTCGATGCCGCGAGCGTCCAGTCACACGAGGACCAGTACAAGATCCAGTGGAACGGCAACGAACGCGTCAACGCGTGCGCATCGGACGGATACCTGATCGGGCGGATCGTCGGGACGCACCGGGCAAGCGTCGACATGAACGGCGGCAAGGCGTCGTCCTGAGCGCTGGATCAGTCGCAGGTGTGGGCCGCCGCGACATACCGGCTCGCGGCCACGACGTCGCCGTAGATCGTATAGCCGGTCGTGCCCGCCGCGGACGGCTGTGCGTAGAGCAACACGCTGTCGCCGCTCGTTGCGCCGCGCACGGCGAGCACCTGGCCGTCGGAGTCCGGCGCGTACTGGCGCAACTTCCCGGCGGCCTGCGGCGACCATTTCGCCTTCACGCACTCGATGAACGGATAGATCGCGATATGCGACGTGCCCGCGCCGACCGGCACGGTCTTCATCAGGCTGGCGTCGTCCATCGAGGCGGCGCAGCCGGACAGAACGAGCGCGCAGGCGGCGGTCGTTGCGAGAGCGGGAAATTTCATGCGTCCGATGCCTTTGTCATGTGAGGCCGCGTCAGGCGGCGTTTTTGGCTATGGGTCAAAGCTCAGGATAAGTCAGCGAATCGCCGTTTCCGATCCTAACCGCTCGCCTGACAGACCGTAAAGCGAGGGTCGCCGCGCATCGCGTATCATTGCGGGTTGTCCTTTTCCTTCCGCGCGACGGCGCGGATCGCTACGCCGGTCGAAATGATCTCAAATATCCCGGAATGTGTTTGTAAATTGCATTAAGTACTTATAACTCGTCTGTTTCCCAAATAAAGAGCTTTCAGCTCTTTCTTACTATTTCCTTAAGTCAGGTCAACCCACGCCGTTATACAGGCGTTTTCCTGACGACGATGCCGCCGAAGCAACAGTCCGCCGCGAAAGACGGCCGGAAAAAAGTGCCGACGCCTCATACAAAATTTCACGCCGCCGCAGCGTCGCCCGGACTTTCGGGCAACGCTCTGGTGGCCATTGCAAGTCTGGTTGAACGATGTCTCGCAAAAACCTGGTCGATCCCGCATACATGGCCGCGACGCTCCGCCGCTGGTCCAGAGCACACGGTTTGTCGCGCTTCGCCGCGCCCGTCCTGACGGTCGTCGTGTGCGCGCTGCTCCTCGCCGTGTTCCAGCACCTGTCGCAGGCCGTCGACTACAAGTCGGTGATGCGGCATTTGCGCCACCTTCCACTCGACGCCTGGTGCGCCGCGCTCGGCGCAACCGCGCTCAGCTTTGTCGCGCTGGTCGGCCGCGACGCCGTCGGTCTGCGGCACATCGGCGCGAAGGTGCCGCGCTCGCTGCTGTGGGTCGGCGCGACGGTCGGCTCCGCGCTCGGCAACGCGACCGGCTTCGGCGCGCTCACGGGCGGCGCGGTGCGCTGCCGCGTCTATGGCGCGGCCGAGGTCACGCCCGCGCAGGTCGGGCGGCTGACGGTGTTCACGAGCGTCACGCTCGCGCTCTCGCTGGTCCTGATGACGGCGGCCGGCATGGTCGTTTCGGCCGATACGCTTGCCCGCATGATGCCGCTCTCGCCGGACGCGCTGCGCATCGTCGGCGCGGCGCTGCTCGTGGCGATGGCGGCGATGATCGCATCGTGCGGCACTGCGCCGCGCACGCTGGGCCTGCGCTGGAAGTGGCTGCGCTTCACGATTCCCGCGCGCCGCGATTTCGTCGCGCAGATCGCGCTCGCGATCGTCGACGTGATCGCCGCCGGCCTCGCGCTGTGGGCGCTGCTGCCGCACGCGCAGGTCGGTTTCGGCGAGTTCATCACCGTCTTCTCCGCCGCGATGCTGCTCGGCATGATCGGTCATACGCCGGGCGGCGTGGGCGTGTTCGAGGCGTCGATGGTGTTCGCGCTCGGCGGCAGCGTACACACGCCGGAGATGGTCGCCGCGCTCCTCGCCTATCGCGCGATCTATTTCGGCTTGCCGCTGATTCTCTCGGCGGCCGTGATGGCGGCGTTCGAAGGCCGCGCGCTCAAGGGCCGCTTCGCGTTCCTGCGCCCGGGTCACGTCTCGCAGCTCGCGCCGCTGTTCCTCAGTATCGTCACGTTCGTTGCCGGCTCGATGCTGGTGATCTCGGGCGCGACGCCCGCGTTCGCCAAGCGCATCGCCTTGCTGCAGACGATCCTGCCGCTCTGGGTGCTCGAAAGCTCGCAACTCCTCGGCAGTGTGCTCGGCGTGCTGCTGCTGTTCGTCGCGCGCGGGCTGCTGCGCCGGCTCGATGCCGCGTGGTGGCTCGCGCTGATCCTCGCGGTGGCGAACCTCGCGCTGTCGCTCGCGAAGGGACTGGCGTTCATCGAGGCGGGCATGCTCGGCTTCCTGATCGTCCTCTTGATCGCGACGCGCGACCGCTTCAGCCGCCGCTCGTCGCTCTTCGCCGAGCGCTTCACGGCGACCTGGCTCGCGTCGGTCGGCGTCGTGATGGTGCTGGCCGTGTGGATCATGTTCTTCGCCTTCCGCGACGTTCAATACAGCGGCGACCTCTGGTGGCAGTTCGCGTTCGACCATCGCGCGCCGCGCGCGCTGCGCGCGACCCTCGCGGCGGTGCTGTTCGCCGCGGTCTTCGCGATGTGGCAGCTGTTGCGCCCGGCCGCCGGCCGCTTCGTCAAGCCCGCACCGCAGGACCTGCTCGACGCCGCGCGCATTTTCCGCGCGCAGGAGCGCAGCGACGCGGGCCTCGCGATGATGGGCGACAAGAGCTTCCTGTTTTCCGAGTCGCGCGAGGCGTTCCTGATGTACGCGAAGCACGGCCGCACGTGGGCCGCGCTGCACGATCCGGTCGGGCCGCGCCGCGAATGGGCAGAACTGATCCGCAAGTTCGTGGAACTGGCGCATTCGCACAACGGGCGCGCGGCGTTCTATCAGGTGCGCGCCGACGCGCTGCCGCTCTACCTCGACGCCGGCCTCACGCTGATGAAGCTCGGCGAGGAAGCGCACGTCGTGCTCTCCGATTTCGACCTGAAGGGCTCGCACCGCGCGCATCTGCGCTATGCGTTGAAGCGTGGCGAACGCGATGGCTTCGACGTCGAAGTGATCGATCCGGCGCGCGTGCCCGAAAGCCTGCCGATGCTGCGCGAAATCTCCGATGCGTGGCTCGACAGCCGTCTGACCCGCGAGAAGAGCTTCTCGGTCGCGGCGTTCACCGAGGACTATCTGTCGGCGCAGTCCGTGCTGCTCGTGCGCCAGCAAGGCACGCCGGTCGCGTTCGTCACGTTCATGACGACCGATATGAATACCGAAGCGACGGTCGGCGTGATGCGGCATCTGCCGGACGCGTCGCCGTATGCGATGGAGTATCTGTTCACCAAGCTCGCGCTGCATCTGAAGCAGGCGGGTTTTCAGTCGCTGTCGCTTGGCATCGCACCGCTGTCGGGCATGCAGCCGACGCCGCTCGCGTCGTACTGGCATCGGCTCGCCGGTTTGGTCTGGCGGTTCGGTGGGCGTTTCTACAATTTCCGCGGCCTGCGCGGATTCAAGAGCAAGTTCCAGCCGCGCTGGGAGCCGCGCTATCTCGCGGCGTCCGGCTCGGTCGGCGTGTTTTTTACCCTGGCGGATCTCTCGTTGCTGGCGGGAGGCTGGCGTTCATGAAATTTTTGTTGAAAGTCGCGGCGGTTTCGTTCGCATTGTTGTCCGCGGCGCATGCCGCAACGATTCCCGGCGGCCGTTATGGCGAGGTCGCGCTGACGAAGCCCGTCGGCGAGATGCGCGGCTTCGTCGTGCTGTTCTCGGAGAAAAGCGGCTGGAGCCCGGCCGACCAGCAAGCCGCCGATGCGCTCGCGAAGAACGGCGCGATGGTCGTCGGCGTGGATACGGAGCGCTACGCGGCGCGCCTGCAAGCGCCGGCAGAGAAGGAAAGCTGCCATAACCTCGTCGGCGACGCGGAGGCCGTGAGCCATCAGCTCGAGCGCGGCGTGCAGACGAGCCGCTACTTCGCGCCGATCGTGGCGGGCACGGGCCAGGGCGGCCTTCTCGCGGAGCGCATTCTGGCGCAGGCGCCGGAGAATACCGTCACGGGCGCGGTTGCGCTGAACGCCGACAAGCAGCTCGACGCGCGTTTCGATCTCTGTCCGCCCGACCCGACGATCACGCACGACAAGGCGATGCCGGGCTTCGTCGAACGCGGCGCGCTGCAAGCGGGCCGCACCAAGGCCGACGCGTTGCTTGCGTTGACCGCGCCGCATCTCCAGTCGCAAGCGGCGCACGAGGAAGACGTATCCGACCTGCCGCTGATCGAACTGCGCGCGGCTCACCCGACCGACCTGCTTGCGATCGTCATTTCCGGCGACGGCGGCTGGCGCGATCTCGACAAGACGATGGCCGAGGCGATGCAGCGGGAAGGCGTGTCGGTGATCGGCATCGACGCGCTGCGCTATTTCTGGAGCGAGAAGACGCCGCAGCAGGTCGCGCACGACCTCGGCCGCGTGATGCAGACCTACGGCGCGCGCTGGCATACGAGCCACGTCGCGCTGATCGGCTACTCGTTCGGCGCCGATGTGATGCCGTTCGCCTACAACCGTCTGCCCGACGCGCTGCGCGCGAAGGTGTCGTATGTATCGCTGATGGGCTTTTCGCCCACGGCCGATTTCCAGATCCGCGTGACCGGCTGGCTCGGCATGCCGGCAAGCGACAAGGCGTTGCCGGTCCAGGGCGAACTCGCGAAGCTGCCGCCCGCGATGGTCCAGTGCATCTACGGCGAGAAGGAAGAGGACACGCTGTGCCCGAAGCTCACGAAGACGGGTATCGACGTGATCCGCCTGCAGGGCGACCACCACTTCGGCGGCGACTACGACGCGCTCGCGAAGCGCATTCTCGGCGGCTGGCAGAAGCAGATCGCGCTGCGCGGCGGCGCCTGAGCGGGAGGCCGCGCCGAAGCCCACAATCAATCGGCGGCGCGGCTAACATGACGGCACTTCACACCGATGGAGTTCCGCCATGGCACTGATCGATCATCTCGACCATCTGGTCATCACCTGCATCGACGTCGAAGCGACCAAACGCTTCTACGTCGATGTCCTGCAAATGCGGCTCGAAAGCTTCGGCGCGGGCCGCATATCTTTTCACTTCGGCAATCAGAAGATCAACGTCCACGTGCGCGGCGCCGAGTTCGAGCCGAAGGCGCACTTGCCGGTGCCGGGCGCCCTCGACCTGTGCTTCATCGCAGCCGTCCCGCTCGACGACGTGATCGAGCACCTGAAGCGCTCGAATTGCCCGATCGTCGAAGGGCCGGTGGAACGCACCGGCGCCACCCGGAAAATCCGTTCGGTCTACATCCGCGATCCGGATTTGAACCTCATCGAAATCTCCGAACTCATCTGAGCGGGCCGAGATAATCGCGCTTGCCGATATCCACGCCGAGATGGCGCAGGATGTCGTAGGTCGTCACGACGTGGAAATAGAAGTTCGGCAAGCCGAAGCCGAAGAGGTAGTCCACGCCGCTGAAACTCGGCTCGACGTCCTTGAGCTTGAGCGTGACCGTGCGCGTCTCGCTGTCGTCGAGTCGCTTCGCGTCGATGCTCTTCAGGTACGCCTTCGTGTTCGCGATGCGTTCCTGCAGCGCGGCGAACGAGTCTTCGTTGTCCTCGAAACGCGGCGCTTCACCGCCCGCGAGACGCTGCGCCGAGAGCTTCGCCGTATCGCTCGCGCGCTGGATCTGCGCGGCGAACGGCAGCATGTCGGAAGCGAGCCGCGCGCCGATGATGTCGGCGTGCGCGATGCCTTTGGCGTCGGCGAAAGCGACGGCCTTTTCCAGCAGCGAGGAGAGCACGTCGAGGCCGCGAATGAACACGGGAATCGACGCGCGATACATCGTCAGGGACATGGGTGTCTCCGTTTTTTGAAGGTTGACAGGGGCGACAAGCATAGCGCTTCGTCCTTTCGGCTGCCCGAACGGGGCGCACGACACTCAGGAAGAAGGCGTCGACCGTACGCGCGCCTCCCACGCGCGCAACTCGGCTTCGTAGCGGTCGAGCGCTTCCTCGTAGAGATCGAACACGCATGGTTCACAGCCGCTCTGGCAGCACTCGTCGGGAGCGGGGCGCTCGGGCGGAACGGGGCGGGGATCGTTTTCGGTGTCGGGACTGGGCATCGGCGGGACGTGAAGGCGGAAAAATGCGTTCGATTCCATTTTGCGCCGATCGGTTGCGCGGCACGCCGGCGTCTAGGTTTTGGCGGCGGCCGACAGTGCGGGCGATGGCATACTTCGACGCAGCAGTCATGCGCCGTGGCGGACGAATCACGCGGCGACGGCCCGCCACGAGGCGTTTGTTCTCGCGGCGCGAGCCGGGCAACGCTGCTGCCTCTCGAACGAATTGAAGGTTCCTTCGATGAACAAGACAGCCAGGCTCGCATCCGCCCTCGCGCCCCTCGTCGTTTTGATGCTGGCCGCATGCGTGCCGCTGCCGCCGATCGAGTCCGGGGCGTCCGTGCAGAGCGCCGCTCCCTACAGCGCCGAAATCCGCCGCACGCAGTCGGGCATCCCGCATATCAAGGCCGCCGACTGGGGCAGTCTCGGCTATGGCTACGGCTACGCGCAGGCGGAAGACAACCTGTGCACGCTCGCCGACGCCTTCGTCACCTATCGCGGCGAGCGCTCCGCCTGGTTCGGCGCCGACGCGCGTCCGCCCGCCGGCGCGACCTTCGGCCAGCCGCGCAACATCGATGCGGACTTCTTCTTCCGGCTCGTCGACGACAACGCCGCCGTCGAGCGTTATCGCGCGGCGCAGCCGGCTTCGCTGCAAAGCCTGATCGACGGCTTCGCGGCAGGCTACAACCAGTATCTCCACGATCTCGACGCCGGCCGCGTCCCCAATGCGCACGCGGCCTGCAAGGGCAAGCCGTGGGTCGAGCGGATCACCGCCGACGACGTCTACCAGCGCCTGATCGCCGCCAACCTCGGTGGCGGCGCGGCGCAGTTCGTGCAGCAGATCGCGAATGCGCGGCCGCCGCGCGCGCCTTCCGCTTCGTCGAACGATGAAGCCGCCAAGACGAGCGCCGTCGACGGCGACGCGACGAGCGTCGACATCGGCAAGACGGCCGGCATCGGCAGCAATGCGCTCGCATTCGGCGCGCCGATCACCCACGACGACCGCAGTCTCCTCTTCGGCAATCCGCACTGGTTCTGGCGCGGGCCGGACCGCTTCTATCAGGCGCAGCTCACGATTCCGGGCGTGGTGAACGTGGCGGGCGTCTCGTTTCTCGGCGTGCCGGTGATCGTGCTCGGCTTCAACGACAACGTCGCGTGGACGCATACGGTGTCGACCGTGCGCCGCTTCGGCATCTTCCAACTGGCGCTCGATCCCGCCGACCCGACGCGCTACCTGATCGACGGCCGCGCCGAACCGATGACCGCCGTGCCGCTCACCATCCAGACGCGGCGTCCCGACGGCTCGTTCGAGGCGGTCACGCGCACGCTCTACCGCACGCGCTTCGGGCCGGTGGTCGACCTGTCGTCGATGGCGCCCGGGCTCGGCTGGACCGCGCAGCGCGCGTTCGCCCTACGCGACGTCAACGTGGAGAACAATCGCGCGTTCCTGAACTTCTTCGCGTGGAACCAGGCGCGCTCGCTGACCGATTTCATCGCGATCGAAAAGCGCTTCGCGGCGATGCCGTGGGTCAACACGTTCGCGATCGGTAAAGGCGACGCGCGCGTCTGGTTCGCCGACATCGGCCCGATGCCGAACGTGCCCGACGCACTCGTCGACTCGTGCACGACCCCCGCCGGCCGCGCGTTCAACGGGCGCGTGCCGGGCGTGCCGTTCCTCGACGGCTCGAAAAGCGCGTGCGCGTGGCGCGTCGATTCGTCGGCGGTGCAGGCGGGCGCGCTGCCGGTCGAGCAGATGCCGAGCATCGCGCGCGGCGACTATGTCGGCAATTTCAACGACAGCTACTGGCTCACCAACGCGAACGCGCCGATGACGGGTTATCCGCGCATCGCGGGCGCGACCGGCACGCCGCAGTCGCTGCGCACGCGCTTCGGCCACTTGCTCGCTGCGCAACTCCAGCGCGAGGAGGGCGGCATCACGCGCGACGCGCTGAAGTCGGCCGTGCTGCAATCCGGCTCGCTGTCCGAGCGCCTGTTCCGCAAGCCGCTGCTCGATGCCGCGTGCAATTTCGGCGATCCGCAGAACACCCTGCGTGAAGCCTGCGACGTGCTGCGCGCCTGGGACGGCACCGCGAACACCGACGCGCGCGGCGCCAACCTGTGGGACGAATTCTGGGTGCGCGTGACGCGCATCGCGCCCGAGCGCCTGTACGCCAACGGCTTCGATCCCGCCGCGCCGCTCGCGACGCCGGGCGGCTTCAACACCTCGAATCCGGCGGTCGTGCAGGACTTGAAGCAGGCGCTCGGCGGGGCGGTGCTGGCGCTGAAACTGAACGGCTTCGCGCTGAATTCGCGGCGCGGCGACATCCTCTATACGATGCGCAACGGCGCGCGCGTGCCGCTCTACGGCGGTTGCGACGAAGCCGGCTATTTCACGATCGTGTGCGCGCGCCGGCCGCTCGACACACGCGGCTATCCGATGGACTTCAACGGCCACGGCGACAGCTACATGCAGGTGGTGTCGTTCGGCGAGGACGGCGTCGATGCCGACACCATGCTCGCGCACTCCGAATCCGACGATCCCGCGTCCCCGCACTCCGGCGACGCGACGCGGCTGTTCGCGGCGAAGACATGGCAGCGCTTCCCGTTCACCGACCGGGCGATCGACGCCGACCCCGCGCTCGTGCGCAAGACCGTCTCCGGCGAGCGCCGGCAGGAGCCGGTGCTGCGCGCGGTGGGGCCGCGCAGGGTGCCGCAGTAATCAGCGGTAAAGGAAACCCGGATCGAGTGGGAGGACAAACGCGTCTATCATTGACATCTTTACTCGGATGGAAAGACCGTCATGATTTCCGATGACACCACACAACAAGCAGCGCAACTCGATCGCGACGCGCTCACCGCATTCGTCGAGCGCAAATGGAACGACGAGATCGTCCCCGCGCTGACCGACTACATCGCCATTCCCGCCAAAAGCCCGATGTTCGATGCCGACTGGGTTCGCCACGGCTTCATCGAACGCGTCGTGACCGACGCCGTGCAATGGGCCGAACAGCAACCCGTGAAGGGCCTGAAAGTCGAGATCGTGCGACTCGCCGGCCGCACGCCGGTGATCTTCTTCGAAGCGCCCGCCACGCGTTCGGGCAGCACCGAAACCGTCGTGCTGTACGGCCATCTCGACAAGCAGCCCGAATTCGAAGGCTGGCGCCGCGACCTCGGTCCGTGGACACCGAAGCTCGAAGACGACAAGCTCTACGGCCGCGGCGGCGCCGACGACGGCTACGCGACCTACGCCAGTCTCACCGCGCTCGCCGCGCTCGACGCACAGGGGGTCGAACGGCCGCGCTGCGTCGGCATCATCGAGACCTGCGAGGAATCGGGCAGCTACGACCTGCTGCCCTACATCGACGCGTTGCGCGAGCGGCTCGGCGACGTCGGCCTCGTGATCTGCCTCGATTCGGGCGCGGGCAATTACGACCAGTTGTGGCTCACCACGTCGCTGCGCGGGCTCGTCGCGGGCGATCTCGAAGTGCAGGTGCTCGACGAAGGCATCCATTCGGGCGGTTACGGCGGCATCGCGCCATCGACGTTTCGCATCATGCGCCAGCTCTTCGAGCGGCTGGAAGATGCCGGCACCGGCAACCTGCTGCCGAAGGGCTTTCACTGCCCGATCCCGCGGCAACGCCTGCGCGAAGCGGAAGCGACGGCGCACATCCTCGGCGACGACGTCTGGAAGAAGCTGCCGTGGAGCTGCGGCCAGGACGGCGGCCAGGTTCTTCCGACCACCACCGATCCGCAGGAAGCGCTGCTGAACTCGACATGGCGTCCGTCGCTCACGGTGACGGGCGCGGCGGGCCTGCCGCCGCTCGCCGATGCCGGCAACGTGCTTGCGCCGCGCACGGCGTTCAAGCTGTCGCTGCGCTTGCCGCCGCTCGTCGAGGCGACGCAGGCCGTCGCGGAACTGAAGGCGCTGCTCGAATTCGATCCGCCGTATAACGCGAAGGTCACGTTCAAGCCCGAAGCCGGTGCTGCGACCGGCTGGAGTGCGCCCGATCTCGCGCCGTGGCTCGGGACGGCGTTGAACGACGCGTCGCGCCGGCACTTCGGCGCGGATGTCGCGTATATCGGGCAGGGCGGCACGATCCCGCTGATGAACACGCTGAAGGAAGGCTTCCCGCGCTCGCAGTTCATGGTCTGCGGCGTGCTCGGACCGAAGTCGAACGCGCACGGGCCGAACGAGTTCCTGCATGTTCCTTATGGCAAGAAGCTGACGTCGGCGGTCGCGGAGGTGATTGCGGCGACGCCGTGATCCGATTGCGGCTCGCTTGAATAAAAAGGCGCGCATGTCCTGCGCGCCTTTTTATTGCGGAAAGCATTCAAAGTGGTAAGGCCAGTTGATCGTCTGTAGAGTGTGGGTTCCGCGCAAATCGCGCAATCGACACCCTGAACACGATGAACGATATCAAGACGCCCGCCACGCCCGAGTTGCGCATCCCCGCCGAGGCCCTGCACACCTACGTCCGCGCGATCTGGGAGCGCGCCGGCAGCGCGCCGCGCGAGGCGGAACTGGTCGCCGACCATCTCGTGATGGCGAACCTGTCAGGCCACGATTCGCACGGCGTCGGGATGATCCCGCGCTATGTCGCGTCGCTCGCGGACGGCGAACTCAAGCTCAACGCGCACGCGAAGATCGTGCGCGACGCGGGCGCGGTGCTCTCCATCGACGGCGTCAAGGGCTTCGGCCAGGTCGTGGCCTACGAGGCGATGGAGCACGGCATCGAGCGCGCGAAGAAACTCGGCGTGTGCGCGGTCGGCTTGCGCGACGCGCATCACATCGGGCGCATCGGACACTGGGCCGAGCAGTGCGCGAAGGCGGGTCTCGTGTCGTTTCACTTCGTGAACGTGGCGGGCGACCCGCTCGTCGCGCCGTTCGGCGGCATCGACCGGCGCTTCGGCACGAATCCGTTCTGCGCCGCCTTCCCGCGCGACGGCAAGACCCCGCTCGTGCTCGACTTCGCGACGAGCGGCATCGCGTACGGCAAGACGCGCGTCGCGTACAACAAGGGCGTGAAGGTCGCGCCGGGCTATCTGATCGAACACGACGGCACGCCGACCGTCGAGCCGAAGGTCATGCACGAGGAGCCGTTCGGCTCGCTCCTGCCGTTCGGCTTGCACAAGGGATTTGGTCTGGCCGCCATGTGCGAGATTCTCGGCGGCGCGCTGTCCGGCGGTTATACGACGCGCGAAAGCACGCTGCAGAAGACGAGCGCGATCATCAACTGCATGACGTCGGTGATCCTCAATCCGAACGCCTTCGATGCACCCGCCGCGCAGGCCGAAGCGGAAGCGTTCGTCGAGTGGGTGAAGGCGTCGCCGCTGCAGGCGGGCGTCGAGCGGATCTACGCGCCGGGAGAGCCGGAAGATGCGCGCCGCGCGGAGCGGGGTGCGAACGGCGTGCCGATCGACCCGACGACGTGGCAGCAGATTCGCGATGCGGCGGCGGCATCGGGGATGCCGGCCGACGAGATCGAGGGGTTTGCCAAGCAGTTGCGTTGAGCGTTTCGATGATGGCGTCGGGCGCTCGCGTCGGCGTTGTTACCGGCACGATCAAGCGAGCGCTCGTCCCTCAAATCATCTCTTTCCTGATCCACTCGACGACCGACGTGCGCTTCGGCGCCCAGCCGAGCAGTTTACGCGCGCGCTCGCCGCGCACGCGGCTGTTCGAGCCGAGACCATACGACGCCATTTCGTAGCCCCATTCCTCCTTAGCTGCGTCGAGCGGCCAGTCTTGCGGCTCGCCCAGGCCGAGCACATCGGCCATTGCAGCCGTCATTTCGCGGAATGACGCTTCGCCGCTCTCGATGAAATAGAACGTGCCCGGCGGCGTCTTTTCGAGCGCGCGGCGATACGCATCGACCACATCGTCGATATGCACGTTCGACCAGATATTGCGACCCGGCCCGACATGACGCACGACGCCGCTCTTCCTTGCCTGCCGCAACAAGCGCGGCAACTGCACGCTCGCCGCCGAGGCAATCGCGCCGTGCCCGTAGATCAGCGTGTTGCAAAGCACGCCCGAGCGCACGCCGCGCTTCGCCGCATCGAGGACGAGGTTGTCGATCGCCACGCGCGGCGCCTTGTCGGCGGTCGGCTCGGGCAGGCTGTCCTCGCGATAGATCGCCTCCGATGACTCGCCGCCCGACGCATCGCCGACGATGCTCGAACCGCTCGTATGCAGCAGCGTCTTGTTCGAGCCTTCCAGTCCTTCGATCAGCGCCTCGACCGCGCCGCGATGGTCGCTGCTGGCGGCGTTGATGACGGCGTCCACCGCGCGCGCCTCGTCGATGAGCAGCGCGCGGTCGTCGAGACTGCCGAGCACCGGCTCGATGCCCAGGCGCTGCAACTCCTCCGACTGCTCGGCGCGCCGCACGAGACCGCGAACCTGATGGCCGTCGCGCGCGAGACCCGCCGCGATCGAACCGCCGATGAACCCGCCTGCGCCAGTCACGAAAATTTTCATGGTGCTGCTCCGTTGAAATGAGTGGACTGAACGCAGTATCCCGCTCTTCGACTTTCGCAAATACAGTGTTAGTCTCAAATCACTCTTGATCCTGAGTCAACAATGAGTCACGAATGAAGACGAACACCGATGAATTGCAGGTCTTCGTGAGCGTGATCGACTGCGGCTCGATCACGGCGGCGGCGGAAGCGTTGCAGCAGACCGTCTCCGGCGTGAGCCGCGCGCTCACGCGGCTGGAAAAGAAACTCGACGCCACGCTCGTGCGCCGCACGACGCGCCGCCTGCAACTGACCGACGAGGGCGAACTGTTCCTCACGCGCGCCCGGCTGATCCTCGCCGCGATGGACGACGCCGAGGAATCGATCGCCCGGCATCGCGAGCGGCCGGCGGGGCGGCTGCGCGTCGATGCCGCGTCGCCGTTCATGCTCCATTGCATCGTGCCGCATGTGAAGGCGTTCGCGGCGCTCTATCCCGACATCACGCTCGAACTCACGAGCAACGAGCGCATTGTCGACTTGATGGAGCAGCGCGTGGACATCGCGATCCGGCTCGGCGCGCTGCAGGATTCGACGCTGCACGCGCGCTCGCTCGGCAGCACGCGCTGGCGCGTGCTCGCCAGTCCGGCGTATCTGGCGGAACACGGCGAGCCGCGCGACGTCGACGAACTGCTGCGTCATCGGCTGATCGGCTTCACGGCGCCCGAAAGCCTGAACGACTGGCCCTTGCGCAACGACCGCGCCGGCACGTTCGTGACGATTGCGCCGGCAGTCGCGGCGTCGAGCGGCGAGACGATCCGGCAACTCGCGATCAACGACGGCGGCATCGCGTGCCTGTCGGAATTCATGACAACCGCCGACATCCGCGCCGGCCGCCTGCGCGCGATCCTCGACGACGCCCTCGAAGACGTCCGCCTGCCGATCAACGCGGTGTATTACCAGAGCGCGTCGATGGCCGGGCGGGCGCGGGCGTTTCTCGATTTTTTGGCCGCGAAGCTGGCGGCGTGAAGCGTGGCTGCGTATGCTGGGGCGTCTCATCAACCCTGAATCCGACGATGCCGCCAATCGAAGCCCTCAACGCCCCCGGCCTCCCCATTCCCGCCGGCCACTACAGCCACGCGACGCGCGCGGGCAACCTGATCTGCGTGTCCGGCCAGTTGCCGATGCGGCCCGACGGCACGCACACCGGCGACCAGCCGTTCGCCGTGCAAGCCGAACAGACCTTGTCCAACCTCCGCTCGGTGCTCGCGGCGGCGGGCGCGGAACTGAAGGACTGCATCGAGGTGACGGTCTACCTCGTGGGCGTCGATTACTGGAAGGAATTCAACGAAATCTACGCGCGTCATTTCGGCGACTGGAAGCCAGCGCGCGCCGTGGTGCCCGTCGGCGCGCTGCACTACGGGTATCTGCTGGAAATCTCGGCGCGCGCCTGGGTAGAGCGCGGCTGATTTTGGGCCGCCGGACATCGCTCTTATTATTGCGATGTCCGGTCACCACAGGTTGCGTCATGGTCCAGCTCGTCCTGCTTCTCCTCGGCGTCGACTACTTGCGCAAGCGCTGGCGCACACTGTTCGTCGTCGGCCTGCTGTGGCTCCTGATGGGCGTCGGCGTCTTCATCGACGCGCTCGACAACGCCATCTATTTCCCGATGCAGTTCCTGGCCTACCTGCTGCTCGCCGAAGGCATTGCGACGCTCGCCGTCGCATGGACCGGCGCGGGCGGGCAGCGCATCCTGCGCTACGTGAAGGGCGTGGCGGTCGTGCTGGCGGCGGCGCTGATTCTCGCGGGACATCATCATGGCAACTTCGTGCTGTCGATGATCTTCGGCACGCTCTTTCTTGCCGACGGCCTTCTGCAGACCGTGTCGGCGTTCGTCGTGCGCTATCCGCGCTGGCGTATCGTGCTGGCGCTGTCGATCGTGGAAATCCTGCTCGCGATCTTCTTCTTCCAGCCGTACCCGACGCACTACGTCGGCACGGCGCCTTACTGCCTCGGCCTCGGACTCGCGTTCGGCGGCTGGAACCTGCTGTGGATCGCGCTCCGCGTACGCGCGATGCAGCGCATCCCGCTGGAGCGAAAGCGCACGCTGCACCTTTCCGACGACGTGATCGCCGACCCCACGATCGCGGCGAAGTCGGCCGAGAAATCCGCGACCACGCTCACCGCCGACGACAGCCTGTTCGAATGGGACGGCCCGCCCGCACCCGACGAAAAAGCGCTGACCGTGCACGTCTGGACGCCGGTCGGCTCGGCGCGGGGCGAGGCGCAGCGAACCTTGATCGTCGATCGCTACATCGCGGCCGTCGACGCGAACGGCGTCATTTCCACCGGCCACGCCGCGCTGGAATCGCCCGAGGGCATTTACATCAGCCTGTATCCCGGCGTGGAAATCGACCGCTCGCCCGACGAATTCGGCCGCACCCTGCGCGCGACCCGCGAAAACAACGTGCCGGGCGTGTTCCAGCCGGATTACGCGACGGAGTCGAAGGCGTGGTGCGAATCGACCACGAAGGTCCGCATCCGCAATTACAGCCCGGAACGCCTGGGCCAGTTCTGGGATGCGTACCGCCGCGACCTGACCTACAACCTCACGTATCGGAACTGTTCGAGCACGGTGTCGAATGCGCTCGAAGCGGCGCTGGAAGGCGCCGTCGGCCACTTCCAGGGCCGCGACACCGGCTGGCGCGCATTCTGGCGCCTGCTCGTCACGCCCGAACTGTGGGTCGCGGCGCAGATCCGCAAACGCGCCGCGACGATGGCCTGGACGCCCGGCCTCACGCTCGACTATGCGCGGGCGCTCAGCATGCTTGCCGATCCGCGACCGTTCGGCTGGCTGAAGATGGCGCGGCTCGCGCTGCGCCGGATGATGCGCTCGCGGCGCGGGTGGCGGCAGGAAGCCGTCGATGCGGCGGACGCGCGGGCGGGGCGGGTTTCGTCGTAGGCGCCGCGCCTTTTAGGTGATGTCCGGCCGCTTGCGCCCCTTACGCCCCTTGCACTCGGCGACACCACCGGACGCGCCCCTTCAGCCGCTCACGCCAGATCCAGCGCCGTCGTCATATCCCCGAGCGGCGCTTCTCCGTTGGCGGCGAACGCCCGGTCGCGCGCGGCGACGCCTTCGAGCGGCGGCAGGCCGTGCACGCGCGAGATGAAGCGCAGGATCGAGTTCGTGTCGTACACCGTGTGGTCGACGAAACCCTTCTTCGCGAACGGCGCGATCACGAGCGCGGGAATTCGCGAACCCGGTCCCCAGCGGTCGCCCTTCGGCGGCGAGACGTGATCCCACCAGCCGCCGTTTTCATCGACGGTGACGATCACGACGGTGTCCTGCCACTGCGGCCCGCGCTGGATCCGTTCGATCACGTTGGTGATGTGCCGGTCGCCCGATGCGACATCCGCGTATCCGGCGTGCATGTTCAGGTTGCCTTGCGGCTTGTAGAACGTGACGGTGGGCAGCCGGCCGGCGTCGATGTCGGCCATCAGCTTGTTGGTCGAGGAATCGTCGCCGAGGCCGGCGTCACGCAGATGCTGCGCGCGGGCCTGCGTGCCCGGCGCGAAGTTGCGGAAATAGTTGAATGGCTGATGGTGATACTGGAAATCGGGCACCGAACCGGTATCGAGATGATCGAGCGCGTATTGCCACGCGCCGCTGTACCACGCCCAGTCGACGCCTTTCGCCGAAAGCCGGTCGCCGATCGTCGCGTAATCCTGCGGCGGCAGCACGCGCGGATTGACCGGGTCCGCGAGCGTGGGATCGCCATGTTCGGCGGGGCGCACGTTGCTCGGCTGGTAGGGCGGCGCCATCGTGTTGACAGCGTAACCGTCCGCCGTCAGCGCGCCGTCGCGCACGAACTTGGGCGGCCCTTCGAGCGCCGATTTCGGCGAATCCGGCGCGAGCTTGAGGCGCGTGCCGGTGGGATCGTCGCCGTCCACGACCGATACGAGCTTCGCCGCCGGCCCGCTGCTCGCGTTGGCGTAGAACGGCGCCTGCGCGGAGATCAGGAAGATGTGGTTGAGCCACGAGCCGCCGAACGCGGACATGAAGAAGTTGTCGCAGAGCGTGTACTGGCTCGCGAGGCCCCAGAGGCGCAGCGTATCGACGGAATTGCGGTAATGGCCCATGACGAGGCCGCCCGAATCGCCCCACGCGGCGAACTGGTTGTTGCGCCCCGCGTTGATCTGCATCTGGTTCTGATAGAAGCGATGCACGAGATCGCGCGTGATGACGCCGTTCGGCAACGGCTGGCCTTGCGCGTCGACGAGATGGAACGGCGCGTTCCGGAGCCCCGCGATCTGCTTCTCCGAAATGGCGTAGCGCTTGCCGTTCACTTCCTGGGCTTCCGGCACGAGGCCGCCCCAGATAGCGGGCAGCGTCGCAAGCGGCGTGCGGCCGTCGCGGTCGAGCTGGACATAGCGCGATGCGGGCACGGATTCGAGCGGATATTGAACGCCAGGGAAATTGCCGTACAGATTGCTGAAGCTGCGGTTCTCGGCGTAGATCACGACGATGTGACGCACTTTCGCCTGCAGCGTGCGGTCGAGCGCGAGATCGGCGGTCGTCTTCGGCGTCGCGGGCTTCGATTCGAACAGATTGCAGCCGCCCAGCGTCAGGCCCGCGAGGCCCACACCCGCGGCGAGCAGGCGACGCCGCGCGGGGTCTGCCGGCGCGTCGCTGCTGTCGTGGATGAATTCTTCGGCGGGGGCGGGCAGGTCGTCACGCGGATCGTCGTTCTGGCTCATCGCTGGCTCCTCACTCTGGTCCCATGCAAGACACAGTTGCCTGGACGCGCGGCGGCGCGCGCCAAGCATTATCGTCAATGAAGCGCGACGCGCCAACCGATCAGAACCCGGTGCTTACCCGCGTCGCGCGCCGCTCATCGAGTGCGTCGGAAGTGCATCTTGCCCGGAACGGGCGGCGGCGGATAGCTGGCCGGACGGCATAGGCTCGAAGCACAAAAACAGGGAAACACGAACGCGTGTGCGATTTGCTTAGGCCATTCGGCCGACTGGAATCCGTCATGACACGCGACTACTATCAACTGATCAACGAATCAACTGAACACGAGCTTCGCGCCGACGAGGACGAGCGTCGCGGCAAGCACGTTGCGCAGGAGCGCTTCCGGGGCCTTCGACGAAAGCAGGCTGCCGATCGCGATCCCCGGCAGCGAGCCGACCAGCAGCGACACGAGCAGCGCCCAGTCGACCGAGCCGAGCAGCCAGTGGCCGGTACCAGCGATCAGCGTGAGCGGAACGGCGTGGGCGATGTCGGAGCCGACGATGCGCGCGGTGGCAAGGCGCGGATAGAGCAGCAGCAGCACGGTCACGCCGATCGCGCCCGCGCCCACCGACGTGATCGAAACGAGCACGCCGAGGATCGCGCCGGTCAGGATGGTCCACGCGACAGTGCGGCGCGGATGGTCCGGACGGCCTTGCCCCTTTTTATAGGCGAGCCGCGCGAGTTGCGGACGGAACACCAGCGAGACCGCCGTGATCAGGAGCGCCGAGCCGAGAATCATCTGAATGAGCCGGGCCGTCCCGGGCGCGTGCACGCCATAACGCTGCAGCAGCAAGAGCGTGATTGCGGCGGCCGGGACGCTACCCGCGGCGAGCCGGCCGGTGATGCGCCAGTCGACGGAGCCCTTGATGCCGTGGACCAGCGTCCCGGCTGTCTTGGTCGCGGCGGCGTAGAGCAGGTCGGTGCCGACGGCGGTCGCCGGGTGGATGCCGAACAGGAGCACGAGCAGCGGCGTCATCAGCGAGCCGCCGCCCACGCCCGTCAGGCCGACGAGGAAACCCACGGCCAGTCCGGACGCGGAATAAAGTAAGTCGATATGCGGAAATGACATTCGCGCGGAGAACCCGTTAAGCGTGATTCGGTCGAAAAGCCGTCGATGATAGCCGGTAAGCGGCGCTCCCGCTCCCAACCGGCTTCTTTTGCCCCAGCCACCGCGAGGTCGAGGGCGCGCACGAGGCGCAGAATAGCTCGCCCGCACGCGCGACCCGACCGTCGCCCACGTCACTACAGGAAGGTGCAAATGGAAACGAAGCAACCCCAGGCCCCGCGTCACGACGACGCGTTTATCCCGAACGAGCACGCAAATATCGCGAGCGAGCAACAGTTCGTGCTGAAATCGGGCAACACGTTCGCCGTCAACGACGCGAACGGCGACATTCGCGGTCACGACGACGGCCTGTTCGTCAACGATACGCGCGTCCTCTCGGAACTGGTGCTGACCTTCGGCGGGCGCGCGCCGTCGCTGCTCTCGGGCAGCGTGTCGAGCGACAACGCCGTGTTCACCGCCCACCTGACCAACAAGCCGCTGCCGCCCATCGGCGGCGCGCGCACGCCGGAGGGCGTGATCCACGTCGAACGCAAGCGGGTGTTGTCGGGTCACGTGCTGCACGAGAGCATCGTGCTCACCAACTACGGCACGGAACCGGCCACCGTGCCGCTGTCGATCTCGTTCGCCGCCGACTTCCTTGACATGTTCGAGGTGCGCGGTTCCACGCGCGCGAAACGCGGCACGATGCGCCCGCCGATGGTCGAGAACGGCGAGGTGGTGTTGCGCTATACCGGTCTCGATGAGGTCGAGCGCACCGCGCGCATCCAGTTCACGCCGGACCCCGATTCGCTGACGCCAAGCCGCGCCGACTACGCGCTCGCCATCCAGTCGGAGACGGCGATATCGATCTACCTGTCCGTTACGGCGACCACGCGCGCGCTGAGCGACGCGAGCGAGCAGAGCAAGATCAATGCCGCCGAAGCCGCCGAATGCGCGCCCGAGTCGGGGCGTCCGGCGATCCGCGAGGCGCTCGTGGAGGCGCACCGGCGCATGCGCGAGCGGCGCCGCGCCACGGCGCGCGTGCGCTCCAGCAATCCGCTGTTCAGCGAGTGGATCGACCGGTCGCTCGCCGATCTCGGCCTGCTGACCACCGATCTCGAGACCGGCCCGTATCCCTACGCGGGCATTCCGTGGTTTTCGACCGCGTTCGGCCGTGACGCGATCATCACGTCGTTGCAGATGCTGTGGCTCCAGCCGTCGCTCGCTCGCGGCGTGCTGCGCTTTCTCGCGGCGCACCAGGCGCGCGAGGACTCGGCGTTTCGCGATGCCGAGGTCGGCAAGATCATGCACGAGACGCGCAAGAGCGAAATGGCCGCCACCGGCGAGGTGCCGTTCGCGATGTACTACGGCGGTGTCGACAGCACGCCGCTCTTCGTCGTGCTCGCGGGCGCCTACGCGGAGCGCACCGGCGACCGCGCGCTGATCAACGAACTGTGGCCGGCGCTTCAACTGGCCGCGCAGTGGATCGCGCGTCATTGCGACAAGAACCCGTGGGGCCTGCTCGACTACCAGCGCGCCTCCGAACACGGCCTCGCGAACCAGGGCTGGAAAGACAGCCAGGACTCCGTGTTCCACTCGGACGGCCGTTTCCCCGATGGCCCGATCGCGCTGGTCGAAGTGCAGGCGTACGCATCGACGGCCTTCGCGACGATGGCGCGGCTCGCCCGCCAGCGCGGCGCGAAGGACGACGCGATCGAGTACGAGGCGCGGGCGCAGAATATTCGAGATCGTGTCGAGGCGATGTTCTGGATGCCGGAGTCGGAGTTCTACGGCATCGCGCTCGACGGCCACGGCGAGTTGTGCAGCGTGCTGGCCTCGAACGCGGGACACCTGCTCGCGTTCGATCTCGTCGAGCGCGAGCGCGGCGAAGCGGTCGCGCGGCAACTCGAATCGACGCTCTTTCACACCGGCTGGGGCGTGCGCACGCTCGCGGCGGGCCAGCCGCGCTTCAACCCGATGTCGTATCACAACGGCTCGGTGTGGCCGCACGACACGGCGATGTGCGCGCGCGGCCTCGCGCGCTACGGCGATCGCGGCGGCGCGGTGCGTCTGTTGCAGGCATTGTTCGAAGCGGCCGTGAGCTTCGACATGCGCCTGCCCGAGCTTTTCTGCGGCTTTACGCGGCAGCGCGGTGAAAAGCCGATTGCCTATCCGGTGGCGTGCCTGCCGCAGGCGTGGGCGGCGGGTGCGCCGTTCATGGTCCTGGAAGCGTGTCTCGGCGTGACCATCGATGCCGAGCGCGATGAAGTGCGGATCGACCGGCCGCAGTTGCCGGACGGCATCGACTGGCTGGAGATCGGCGAGTTGCGGGTCGGCGAGCGCAGCGTGTCGATCACGTTCCGGCGCGTCGGCGGGCAGGTCATTCCGTCAGTGGAAGGGGACGTGCGGGTGGTGGCGGTGCTTTGATGCTTTGAGGAACCCGTCGCGGCGAGCTGGACTCGCCGCGACGTGAGCGACGCCAGCCATCAAACCGCGACGCTGCCCACATAGTTTTCCGCGAGCGCAATCGCGGCGGCGCGCGAGGTCGTCACGTGCTCGAGTTCCGCAACCTGCAGGCGCTGTTCGAACGGCGACGTGTCGTCGAGCTTGTGCAGCATGCTCGTCATCCACCACGAGAAGTGCTCGGCGCGCCAGACGCGCTTGAGGGCAGTCTCGGTGTAGCGCGCGAGCTTGTCTTGCGTGCCTTCCTTGTAATACGACTGGAGCGCGGCCGTCAGCACCTTCACGTCCGACACAGCCAGGTTCAGCCCCTTGGCGCCCGTCGGCGGCACGATGTGAGCGGCGTCGCCGGCGAGGAAGAGCTTGCCGCACTGCATCGGCGTGGACACGAAGCTGCGCATGCCGACGATGTTCTTCTGGAAGATCCTGCCCTCGGTGATCTGCCAGCCGTCGGCCGTATCGACGCGCGCGTGCAGTTCCGCCCAGATGCGATCGTCCGACCAGGCTTCGGCGGTGTCTTTCGGGTCGCACTGGAAGTACATGCGCTGGATGCCCGGCGAGCGCGTGCTGACGAGCGCGAAGCCGCGGTCGTGGCGCGCGTAGATGAGTTCGTCGGAGGACGGCGGCGCTTCGACCAGGATGCCGAACCAGCCGAACGGATAGATCTTCTGGTAATCGTGGCGCAGCGCCGCCGGGATCGAGCCGCGTGCCACGCCTTGCGAACCGTCGCAGCCGATGATGAAGTCGCATTCGAGTTCTTCGTCGCGGTCTTCATGGCGGTACTTGATGCGCGGCTTCGCGTTGCCCGCGTCGTCGAAGTCGTGCAGCGAGACATTCGACACGTTGAACTTCAGCGCACCGTCGGCGGCGACGCGCGCGGCGACCAGGTCCTTGATGACTTCGTGCTGCGCGTAGACCGTGATCGAGTGGCCCGTCAGTTCGGTCAGCGCGATGCGGCGGCGCTGTCCTTCGAACGCCAGTTCGAAACCGTGGTGCAGCGCGCCCTCGGCCTGCATCCGCGCGCCCAGGCCGGCTTCGTTCAGCAGGTCCATCGTGCCCTGTTCGAGCACGCCGGCGCGGATCGTCGATTCGATCGCGTCCTGGCTGCGCGCCTCCAGCACGACCGATTCGATGCCGCGCAGATGAAGCAGGTGGGAAAGAAGAAGGCCCGCAGGGCCCGCGCCGATGATGCCGACTTGAGTACGCATGAATGTCTCCTTGAATGCGTGATGATGTTGTGGAGACAGTGTCGGGCCGTGCGGCCTTATGGCGCAACGCGATAAAGCGGATAACGTGTATCTAATTTTGAGATAGAGGGGTGCATCGGTTGATGAAGCGCACGATCGTCCGGTTTAACGAGACGCTGTCGGCGTCTTGCCGCGCCGGGGTTTCCAGCGGAGTGGCGCCGGCTGCGTGCCGCTTCAGAGCATCGATGTGAGTGGCAGCGCTGTACTCGTCGCCCGGGAAACCCCGGATCGCGAGCAGCGGACAGCGCAACCGGTGCAACTCGTCTTCGATGTTCCAATCGACGAGCGATGCGGGATCGGCGGTGTCGTCATCTTCATCGTGATAGCGCGCGAGGCGCTCGCGCAGGTCCGTCGTCTCGAAGGCCGCGCGCACGCGCAGCAGTTGCGCGGAGTGCGTGGCCTCCGGGAACAACTGCGGCGCGATGATCGCCGCACCCGCGAGTCCATCCGGATGCGCGGCCGCGTAGAGCAGGGCGATTGTCGCGCCGTCGCGAACGCCGACGAGCCACATGCGCCGGCGTTCGGCCGGACCGATGTCGAGCACGTCGAGAAGCGCCGGGAGAACGTCGCGCGCCTGATGGCGCAGGATATCGATCGACCCCTGCCGCGCGCGGGTACGCGCTCAGGCGGCCGCAGTCCGGTCGCGAGTAGAGGAGCCCGCGAAAGCCAAGCGCGCGCACGAGCGTGGCCGGCCAGTCGTCGAGGGTTTCGATGGAGTCCGCAAACGGCGCCGGGACGGCGGTTGCGCCGGTGGCCGGATCGAAAGCCGCAATCGTCCCCGCGCCCTCGTGCAGGAACACGACGATGGGCGCGCCGCCCTTGCCACCGAGCCACTTGTATTCGAGCGTGACGGCGCCGCGAGACGGGTTCGCGGGAAGCGTGACGATTTCGATCATGCGTGGAGTCCGCGCGGATTCGAACGGTTTCCGCCTCTACGAGTGTAGGCGCTCCGTGCCTGCGCGGTCCGCCTGTATGATGATCGGCTGTCATTCCACTCAGCGAACACCATGAAAATCCTGGTCGATGCCGATGCCTGTCCCGCCGTCGTCAAGGACATCCTGTTTCGCGCGGGGCCGCGCGTCGAGGTGTGCGTGACGCTCGTCGCGAACCAGTATCTGCGCACGCCGCCGTCGCCGTTCATCAAGTCGGTGCAGGTGTCGTCGGGCTTCGATGTCGCGGATGCGCGCATCATCGAAATGGCCGAGGCGGGCGATCTCGTGATCACTTCCGACATTCCGCTCGCCGCCGGCGTCCTCGCGAAGGGCGCGCATGCGCTCGATTCGCGGGGCGAGTGGTTCAGCGCCGAGAACATCGAGGAGCGGCTGACGATCCGCGCGATGATGGACCAGTTGCGCAGCACGGGCGTGGATACGGGCGGGCCGTCGCCCTACAGCCCGCGCGACGGCAAGTCCTTCGCCGCGCAGCTCGACCGCTTTCTCGCGAAGTACCGGGCCTCGCGCGCAAAATGAATTCGCCTTCGTTCGCGCTGCGCCGTCTCGCTGCCGCGGATGCGTCCGCGTATCGCGAGATCCGGCTTGAAGGACTGCGGCTGCATTCGGACGGCTTCGGCGCTTCGTACGACGACGAAATCATCCAGCCGTTGCCTTGGTTCGAGGCGCGCATCGTGAATCATGCGGTGTTCGGCGGCTGGCTCGACGATGGCACGCTCGCGGGCGTCGCGGGTTTGCTGGTGCCGGCCGGCGCCAAGCTGAAGCACAAGGGCACGCTCTGGGGCATGTACGTGCGGCCGGCCGCGCGCGGCACCGGGCTGGCTGCCGCGCTGGTCGAACGCGTGCTCCGGCATGCACGCGATATCGTCGAGGAAGTGCAGCTCGTCGTGGCGCCGGATAACGAAGCGGCGATCCGTCTCTATCGTGCGGCCGGTTTCGAGCCATATGCCCGCGAGCCGCGCGCGCTCAAGATCGACGGCTTGTACCACGATTCGCTGCTCACGACGCTGCCGTTCGCGAAGCCGCTTTAAAGCACGCCCGCTTCCTTCAACTGCTTGCGCCGATACTCGCCGACCCGCGCGAGCATCCAGCCCGGATACTCCGCCGGCAACTGGCTGACCTCGTCGAGCGCAGCGAGTTCGTCTTCGTTCAACTGCACGCTGGTCGCGGCGATATTGTCGTCAAGCTGCTCGACGCGCTTCGCCCCGATGATCACGCTCGTCACCGCCTTCTGGTGCAGCAGCCACGCGAGCGCGATCTGCGCGACCGAGACGCCCTTCGCTTCGGCCACGCTGCGCATCGCGTCGATGCAGTCGTACGCACGCTCGACGTTCACCGGCGGGAAGTCGAACTTGGAGCGGCGGCTGCCTTCTTCCTTGCCGCCTTCGCGCGTGAACTTGCCCGAGAGGAAGCCGCCCGCGAGCGGGCTCCATACCAGCAGCCCGACGCCCTCGCTTTGCAGCAGCGGCACGAGTTCGCGCTCGAGATCGCGCCCGGCGATCGTGTAGTACGCCTGTAGCGATTCGAAGCGCGCGAGCCCGAGCCGCTCCGAAATGCCGAGCGCCTTCGCGATCTGCCACGCCGCCCAGTTCGACACGCCGATATAGCGCACATGCCCGTGCTCGACGAGGTTGTCGAGCGCGCGCAGCGTCTCTTCGATCGGCGTCGCCGGGTCGAAGCCGTGGATCTGGTACAGGTCGACGTGATCGAGTTGCAGGCGCTTGAGACTCGCCTTGACGCCGTCGATGATGTGATAGCGCGACCCGCCACGCGAATTGACGCTCTTGGTGCCGGTTTCGCCATGGATCTTCGTCGCGACGACGACGTTCTCGCGCGGCACCTTGAGGTTCTTCAGCGCCTGGCCGGTGATGATCTCCGACTGGCCGTCGGCGTAGACGTCGGCGGTATCGATGAAATTGATGCCCGCATCGAGCGAGCGGCCGACGAGTTTGTCGGCGTCCGCCTGCTGAAGCGTGCCGATGTTGTCCCAGATGCCGCCGCCCCCGCCGCCGAAGGTCATCGTGCCGAGGCAGAGTTCCGAAACGAATAGACCGGTATTGCCGAATTTCCTGTAGCGCATGGACTGCTCCTGTATGGCTGGCGGGATGCCGCCCGGCCGCGCTCGCCGTTTTGGAAACGATCAAGTAAGCGCTGCCGGGCCGCCGCCCGTGCAGTATCTTCCCGGCGGGGTCTCGGACCATAGCCTGATCCTGTCGAATCGTTGCCTGTTTCTGCAAACGGCGCAGCGGACGACGAGCGAGATCGCGCACGCGCGAGTAAGCTTGAGCGCACTCCCTTCTGGACGCTCCTGGACGCTCAATCATGGCCCTGAACGAGACGGCGGACTCCGCCAGCGACTTTTCCCACCTTCCGAACGACCCGCACCGCGCGCCCGATCCTTCGCTCGATCAGGCGCGGCTGGATCTCGTCGCCTTGCTCGATCGTTTCACCGACGGCTGCGAAGGCACCGTCGACACGCCCGTGCCGGGATTTTTCCTGCATCGCGTGATGAATCCGGGCGGGCCGAAGCACGGCATGCAGACGCCCGCGCTCGGCCTGATCGCGCAAGGTTCGAAGCGCGTGATGGTGGGCGACGACGTGTATGTCTACGATCCGCTGCATTACCTCGTGTCGTCGGTGGACCTGCCGGTGATGGGGCAGGTGACGGTCGCGAGCGCGACCGAGCCGTATCTCGGCCTCCGGCTCGATCTCGATGTCGAGGAAATCACCGAGCTGATCCGCGACGAAAAGCTGCCGCCGGCGGCGCAATCGGACGCGGCGCGCGGGCTCTATGTGAACCGGCTCGGCGCGCCGATGCTCGATGCGGTGCTGCGCCTCCTGCGTCTGATCGACACGCCCGACGACATTCCGATCCTCGCGCCGCTCGTCAAGCGCGAGATCCTGTACCGGCTGCTGATGAACGGGCAGGGCGCGCGGCTGCGCCAGATCGCGCTCACCGACAGCCAGACGCAGCGCATCGCCAAGGCGATCCTGCTGCTGCGGCAGAACTTCGACCAGCCGCTGCGCGTCGAATCGATCGCGCGTGACGTGCATATGAGCGTGTCGTCGCTGCATCATCATTTCAAGGCGGTGACCGCGATGAGCCCGTTGCAGTACCAGAAGCAACTGCGCCTGCAGGAAGCGCGCCGGCTGATGCTGCTCGATATCGCCGATGCCGCGACCGCCGCGCATCGCGTAGGTTATGAGAGCGCGTCGCAGTTCAGCCGCGAGTACAGCCGCCTGTTCGGTGCGCCGCCGTTGCGCGACACGCGTCGCTGGCGCGAGGAGGCGGGTGCCTGAGCGCGGCAGTCGTCGCGGGGCTCCCACGGGCGCGGCGGCTTTTTTTCGTCATCCGCGGAATAGTCCGGCGACGCCGAACGTTCTACGGTTACTTCACCAGAGGAGAGGAAATGAAGAAGCAAATCATGATGGCTGTAGCGGCTGGGCTGGTCTGTGCATCGGTGAGCGTGTTCGCGGCGCCGCCCAAGACGGCGGACGGCATGTTCGTCGACCAGAACGGCATGACGCTGTACACCTTCGACAAGGACAGCAAGGGCGCACCGAGCGCCTGCACGGGCGGCTGCGCACAGGCGTGGCCGGCCGCGATGGCGACCGACTCCGACCAGCCATCCGGCGCGTGGAGCACCGAGGCGGCCGAAGGTGGCAAGCAGTGGGCCTATAACGGCAAGCGGCTATATCGATTTGCGAAGGACACGAAGCCAGGCGAGAAGAATGGCGACAACTTCCGTGACGTATGGCACGTCGCGAAGCCCTGAAAAGTAACTAGCGAGGCGGACATGCGAACGATGAGAGTCCTGGCGCTGCTCTGTGCGCTGGGTTTGACGCTGCTTGCCGGCTGCGCCGGCGCCACCGTGAGTGGCGGCGCCAGCAGCGGCACGGCGAATCCCCCGAAGATGGGCGGCGGCAGCTACTGATGATGTCTCATGTCTGCACGCGAGCGGGCGGAGCGCCTTGAACTTCGAGACCGATCTGCTCGCCCATCTCCCGCAGTTGCGCCGCTATGCGCGCGCGCTGACCGGTGACCGCGCCTGGGCCGATGACCTCGTCCAGGATGCGACCGAGCGCGCGCTCGGTCGCGCGAAGTCGTTTCGGGCGGGGAGCAATTTGCGCGCGTGGCTTTTTACGATCATGCGCAACCTGTATATCGACCAGTTGCGCGGCCGCCGCGACATCGCGGTGGATGACGAGACCGCGCCATGGCGCACGATGGCGGCGCCGGTCGGCGAAGTCGACGGGCTCGTGCTGCGCGACGTGCAGCGCGCGCTGTATTGCCTGCCGGTCGAGCAGCGTGAAGTGATGCTGCTCGTGTGCGTCGAGGAAATGAGTTATCAGGAGGCATCCGTGGTGCTGAACGTGCCGGCTGGAACCGTGATGTCGCGCCTCTCGCGAGCGCGCGAACACATGCGTGTCCTGCTCGGCGAGGAACCGGAGCGCCGGGCGTCGTCGACGTCGCTGAAAATGGTGAACCGCACATGACGAACCCAGACCGTCACGACGAATTGCAGGCGCTGTCAGCGTATGTCGATGGCGAGTTGAGCGAGGCGGAGCGCGCGGCCGCAGCCGAACGCGTCGCGCAGGACCCGGCGAGCGCGGCGACTGTCACCGCCTATCGCGCGCAGGACAATGCGCTGCGCGCGCTCTTTGCCACCGAGGCCGAGCCGCAAGTCGTGGTGATGCGACAGCGTCCGCGCGAACGTTACCTGCTGGCTGCATGCTGGCTCGTGGTCGGCGTGGCTTGCGGGTATCTGTTACACATGCTGCTGCCGGCACTCGCCGACGACAGGCCGCCTTTCGCGCAACGCGCCGACATCGCCTATGCGGTGTATGCGCCCGAGCAGCGCCATGCGGTGGAAGTCGCGGCGTCGCAGCAGGATCATCTCGTCAACTGGCTGTCGAATCGGCTCAACCGCACGCTGACGATTCCATCGCTCGAGGAGTACGGGTTCAAGCTCGTCGGCGGCCGGCTGCTGCCCGGCGAAGAGGGACCGGCCGCGCAGTTCATGTACCAGAACGCGGCGGGCGAGCGTCTCACGCTCTATACGACGACGGTCACGCGCAGCCAGGGGAAGATCCGCATGTTACGCGACGGACCGCGCACGACTTACTACTGGGCGGTAAATCGCGCCGGCTATGCGCTTTCCGGCCAGATCGGCGAGGAGAAACTGCAGGCGATCGCCTACGACACCTGCAAGGAACTGGGCGGCGATCCGAAGAACTGGTAGCCACGTGCCCATTGCAGAAAGCCGGGAGCGTATCCCGGCTTTGCACCTGCATCATGCCTTAGTAGTAGTGATGCGGCGGGGGCGGCGGCGCGTGATGGTAGCTCGTCGGATGGCGGCGTTCCCAGTCATTGCGCGACCAGTAGCGATGGCCGTCCCAGTAGCGGTCGCCATGCCAGCCCTGAGCGACGACGTGGACGTATCCGGGGCGGTGGTCGTCAGCCGAGGCGACGTTCATCAGGCCCATGCCGAGTGCGGCAGCGAGCGATGCGAGGAGCAGGCCTTTCTTTGTCTTGTTCATTTTGAATCCCTTGATCGGTTGTCGGGAGAGGTTGCTTCGTTAGCGGTAGTAGTCATGATGATGGTGATAGCCGCCATCGCCCGGTACGACGATGCAGCCAGAAAGCGCAGTGCCCAGTAGTGCGCCGAGCGCTACGAGGATCGCTATTTTTTTCATCGGTTTCTCCGTGTGAATCCGTGAAGCCAATTTAGCCAATCGGCAAATAACAAGCCGTGTGCGTTTGTAAGCAAACGTTGGGTTTGAAATATTCGGGTCGGGCGGGAGGATGGCTTTTGAAAGCCGCGTGATCTGCGAACTCGATGCGCGGAGGCGGAGCGATCCGTTGACGGCGACAAGTCGATCTTCGAATGCAGGGAGATACGCGCGCGCTGCGCGGTGTTCGAGGAGGAGCCGCCGCCGTGGGCGACGAGCGGCGTGTGCGCGATCCATGTCGTCATGAAGAACGCGGAGAAGCGCATGCGCGAGGCGCTCGCGGGCGACTGTCTCGCCGATCTGACGGCGCGCGTCGTAGCGAAGGCGCCGCGCGGTTACGGCCCGCAGGTGGTGAAGTGGCTCGACGACAGAACGACGACCGGCGCGCCGCGCGCAGCGAGCAGGCTTGATCGGCGGGGGCTGATGCGTTTAGCGAACGACCTTCGGCTTGACGTCGGGTGTAAGCGACACGCCGACGACCTGCCCATCGCGCACGCCGCAGCGGCTGTCCATGCGGGTCCATTGCGGCTTGCCCCGGGACTTCGCGAATGCGCGCATCACGATGACCTTGTCGACGGGAATCGGATCGCCGATGCTGAACACGGGCGAGTCGCTGTCGATTCTTGCGCTCAGCACGCGGCGGTCGGAGACGATCAGGGTATCGTATTTCGGCGCGAGTTCGACCCAGTGATCGAACGCCGCCACGCATTTGATGACGGCACTTGGCACGTGCATGCGGGTCAGGTAGTCATAGTCCTTCGACGGGGCGTCGGTGTCCTGCGCCTGGACTGCCTGGTACACGCAGGTGGACAGCAGTAGCGCGGCAAGCGGGAAGAGAGCTTTCATGCGATGGAGATATCGTTGGTATGAAGCGTCGGTGGGGCGCGGAGTATACCGCGCGGTCATTGCCACTGACATTCGCGTCGCGCAAAAGTGCCCTGTTTCAAGGGACTTTCTTCGAATGATGAGCGCGAGAGTATTCGCGGACTCTGAACCACAACAACCGCCACCGAACAGGAAGACGCAATGACATCGGTCCGATGGTCGCCGGAAAACGGCAAGGGTATCGAGCATCTTGACCTCGACACGCGCGAGCCTACGATCGTCATTGAAAGCGTGCTCATCGGCGAGCGCACCGAGTGCGACCACGGCTTCATCTACCGCATAGAATGCGACGCGCAATGGCGAGTAACACGAGTCATCATCAAGCGCGCGGGCGGCGTCACGCTTGAACTTCTCGCCGATACACACGGCAACTGGAGCGACGGCAACGGCAGACCGCACGACGACCTGAAGGGCTGCATCGACATCGACATCTCGGCCACGCCGTTCACCAACACGCTGCCGATCCGCCGCCTGAACCTCGGGAAAAACGAGCGCCGCGTGATTCCCGTCGTCTACATCGCGTTGCCAGCAATGACGACGAAACGCGTCGAACAGGCGTACACCTGCATCGAACCGGACCGCCTGTATCGCTATGAAGGCATCACGACGCAATACACGGCCGACCTTCCCGTCGACGGAGACGGTCTCGTGATCGACTATCCGGGCCTCTTCCGGCGCCTCGTGGACTAGCCGGAGACGGACAGCGGGCGTCCCCAGGCGCGAGCGGCCATAATACGGTTTTACCGTAACGAGCCGAACGCGAACTCGATGAACGACGCCACCCAGAATCCAGGTTCCACTCCCCGCCTGACGAGCCTCTCCCACGGCGGCGGCTGCGGCTGCAAGATCGCCCCCGGCGTGCTCGCCGACCTGCTCAGGCGCAGCGTGCCGCTGCCGGCTTTCCCGAACCTGCTGGTCGGCAACGACACCGCCGACGATGCCGCCGTCTACCAGCTCAACGACGAGCAGGCGATCGTCGCCACGACCGACTTCTTCATGCCGATCGTCGACGATCCGTTCGACTTCGGCCGCATCGCCGCGACCAACGCGCTGTCGGACGTGTATGCGATGGGCGGCAAGCCGATCCTCGCGCTCGCGCTCGTCGGCATGCCGATCAACGTGCTGCCGCATGAAGTGATCGCGCAGATCCTGAAGGGCGGCGAGTCGATCTGCACGGAGGCGGGCATTCCGGTCGCGGGCGGCCATTCGATCGATTCGGTCGAGCCGATCTATGGCCTTGCCGCGCTCGGCATCGTGCATCCGAAGCTCGTCAAACGCAACGCGGCCGCGCGCGCGGGCGACGTGCTGATCCTCGGCAAACCGCTCGGCGTCGGGGTGTTGTCGGCGGCGCTGAAAAAGGAGCGGCTCGACGCCGCGGGCTATGCCGCGATGATCGCCGCGACCACCAAGCTCAACCGGCCCGGCGCCGACCTCGCGCAACTCGAAAGCGTGCACGCGCTGACCGATGTGACCGGCTTCGGTCTGCTCGGCCACACGCTCGAATTGAGCCGCGGCGCGGGACTCACGGCGCGCATCCGCTATGCGGATTTGCCGTGGCTGCCGGGCGTCGAGGCGTTCGCGAGAGCGGGCGTGTTTACAGGCGCCTCGGGGCGGAACTGGAGCGCATACGGCGCGGACATCGTGCTCGCGTCCTCGCTCGACGATATGGCACGTGTCCTGCTCACCGATCCGCAGACCTCGGGCGGACTGCTCGTGTCCTGCGCGCCGGAAGCGGTCGACGACGTCCTCGCGATCTTCCGCGCCGATGGCTTCGACGAGGCAGCGGTGATCGGCGAAATGGTCGATGGAGTGAGCCGCGTGGAAGTGAATTGAGCCTTCAAGACTTCAAAGAATCGCAGAACAATATGAACGAAGAATCGCCGAAGGCCATTTTCTACGCGCTCGCTGCCAACTTCGGCATAGCGGTGTGCAAGTTCGGGGCTGCCGCATTCACGGGCTCGGGCTCGATGTTCGCGGAGGCGATCCATTCGACCGCCGACTGCGGCAACCAGCTTCTCCTGCTGTTCGGATTGAAGCGCGCGCAGCAGCCGGCCAATGCGCTGCATCCGCTCGGCTCGGGCCGCGAGATCTATTTCTATGCGTTGATCGTCGCGTTGCTGCTGTTCTTTGTCGGCGGCGCGTTCTCGGTGTACGAGGGCGTGCATCGCATGCTGCATCACGAGCCGCTCAGCAACCCGATCGTCGCGCTCGTGATCCTCGGAATATCGGTCGTGCTGGAGGCGTTCTCGCTGGCCGGCGCGCTGCGCGAGATTCGCCGCGGCGCACCGAACAAGACGCTGTGGCGCTGGTTTCGCGAGACGCGCGAATCGGAACTGCTGGTCGTCGCGGGCGAGGACGTCGCGGCGCTCGCGGGTCTCGCCATCGCGTTCTGCGCGGTGCTGCTCACGATGATCACCGGCAACCCCGCCTATGACGCGGCCGGTTCGATCGGCGTCGGCGTGTTGCTGATGGTGGTCGCGTATGTGGTCGCGCGCGAAGTGAAGTCGATGATCGTCGGTGAATCGGCGAGTCCTGAAGTGCGCCGCGCGATCGATGCGCATCTGCGTGCGCGGCCGGAGATTGTGCGCATCATCAGTTTGATCACGCTGCAATGGGGCAAGCACGTCGTGGTCGCCGTGCAGGCGGAGATGATCGATTATCCGAGCGGGCGCGCGCTGATCGACGCGATCAACGTGATCGAGGACGATTTGCAGCGGACCTTCCCGCAAGTGCGCTGGGTGTTCTTTGAGCCGGATATCGCGCGCGACAAGGGCCAGCCCGAGATCCTGCGCTGAAGTTTCAGGGAAGATGCGCCGGAGGCCGCTCATAGTGCGGCCGGGGCGTATCAGGCGTGGCCGGCAATTGCGTCCGGGCAGTCGCCGGCAATTGCGTGTCGCCGGCGCTTTCCGGCATCGTCGAGGTCTCGCCGCGCGGCGCCATTTGTGCCGCGGACGCTTGATGAGCGGCCCGCGCGCTAACGTCTTGCGCCGCGAAAAGCCGGGCAGGCGCGAGAAGTGCTACCAGCACAACCACTTCTGTCCACGAACTCCGTGTCATGTGTTGTCGCGAAAATCGTCGCGAAATCCGGTACTTCTCCATCGATTGTTTCGCCATCGTGTTTGATCGATTGTTGTTCTGATCAAACCCGGAGAGCACGATCCGTTCCGGCCCGGATAGATCGACCCCGCGTCGAGTTCCTGAATCCTCCGCTTCTCATCGTCCAGCTCCTCATCGTCCAGCCCATGCGCCAATCCCTGCTTGCCATTCTCTTTCTTGCCGTGTCGCTGTTTGCTCCGGCGGTCGCGAACGCCGCACCGAACACCGCCCAGCCGGCCAATCCCGCGTCCGTGACACTCACACCGCAACAGGCCCGCGATGCCCTCGCGGTCCTCAACGATCCGGCCCGCCGCGCCCAGGTCGCGGACACCTTGCGCGCCGTGGTCGCAGCCGGCGCGATGGCCGCGCCGCCAGCGGGCGCGTCGGCGGCAACGGGTGCGTCATCGGCCCAGCCCGCGAGCGGCGCATCGAGCGTGCTGGCGAAGTCGCTGACGAGCAACGGCCTTGCGTCGCAGATCTCGCATCAGGCCGGCCACTGGCTCGTGCAGATCGGCGTCGGCTTGCGCCATTCGATGGCCGCTCTGCTCGACTATGGTTCAGTGCTCACGTGGTGGCGCGAACGCACCGCCACCGACGCGGGCCGCCAGCTCATCGAACACGTAAGCTGGACCGTGCTGATTTCGCTCGTGCCCGCGCTGCTGCTCGAATTCCTGTGCGCGCGGTTCTTGCGCGGGCCACGGGCGCGGATCGCGGCGCGCGGCATCGTCGATGTCGACGAGACGCAGCCCGAGCTCGCACAGGAAGAGCGCGCGGCGGTGCGCGAGGAAGCCGCGGCCGAGCGCACCGGCGATGAAACCGCGCTGCACGTCGCGGAAAAGAAGACCGATACGGTGCGCGGCCAGCGTCACGCGGCCCGTCACTGGACGCTGTTGCAGCGCTTGCCCAGCGCGTTGCTGCACGCATTCCTGTCGATCGTGCCGCTCGCGGTGTTCATCGCCGCGGCGACGCTCCTCATCTCGATCTTCATCGACGACAACACGCCCGAAGCGCGCGTCGCGGGCGCACTGATCGACGTGTATCTCGTATGCCGCGCAATCCAGATCGTGAGCGGCTTCTTCCTCGCGCCGACCGCGCCCGGCCTGCGCCTGATCCAGATGCGCGACACCTTCGCCACGTTCACGCACGACTGGGTGCTGCGCATCGTCTGCGTGGCGGGCGCGGGCGTCGCGCTCGCGAACGGCGCGGAGCCGCTCGGTTTGTCCGACGACGCCCGCATCGCAATCCTCAAGGCGGTCACGTTCGTGGTGCACGTGATGATCGCGTATGTGATCTTCGCGTGCAGGAAGCCCGTCGGCGCGCGCATTCGAGAGCGTGCGCAGGGGCATCGCTCGGTGTCGCTGCTCGGCAACTGGCTCGCCGACATCTGGGCGGGTGTCGCGATCTTCTTCGTGATCGCGCTGTGGTTCGTGTGGGCGCTCGATGTCCACAACGGCTATCAGACGCTGTTCCATCTCGGCGGCGTATCGGTGATCGTGCTGGTCGCTGCGCGCGTGGCCGCGATCGTCGCCTTCGGCGCGCTTGGCCGCGTCTTCCGCAGCGAAGCGGAAGAAGACGATGCGAGCCGGTCTATCGCGCATCGCCATGCGTACCGCTACTATCCGGCCCTTCGACGCATCGTGCAGACGCTGATCGTCGTCGTGACGATCATTGCGCTGATGCAGGTGTGGGGCATCCACGTGCTGCAGTTCTTCGCGACGGGCAGCGTGGGCAAGCGGCTCGCGTCGGCGCTGGTTACGATCGCGATTGCGGCCGCGTTCGCGGTGCTCGTGTGGGAAGCGGCCAACGTGATGGTCGAACGCCGTCTCGAACAGTGGACGACGAGCGGCGAGCGCCTGCGTGCCGCGCGCCTCAGAACGCTGTTGCCGATGATGCGCTCCGCGCTCTTCATCGTGATCGCGCTGGTGGTCGTGCTGACGGGCCTGAGCGAGATCGGCGTGAACACCGCGCCGCTGCTCGCGAGCGCGAGCATCTTCGGCGTGGCGCTCGGCTTCGGTTCGCAAAAGCTGGTGCAGGACCTGATCACCGGCATCTTCCTCTTGATGGAAAACGCGATGCAGGTCGGCGACTGGGTGACGCTCGCGGGCGTCTCGGGCACGGTCGAATACCTGTCGATTCGCACGGTGCGTCTGCGCGGCGGCGACGGTTCGCTCTACACGGTGCCGTTCAGTTCGGTATCGACGGTGAACAATACGAATCGCGGCATCGGCAATGCGTCGGTGCGTGTCTCCATCGCGCTCGGCCAGGACGTCGATCTCGCGATCTCGGCGTTGAAGGAGATCGGCGCGGACCTGCAGCGCGACGACGCGTTCAAGGACGGCATCCTGTCGGACTTCAGCTTCTGGGGCGTCGATGCGGTGGACGGTTCGACCGTGACGCTTGCTGGTCAGATCCAGTGTCGCGACAGCGCGCGCTGGCCGGTGCAGCGCGAATTCAACCGGCGCATTCTCAACGAGTTCACGGCGCGCGGCATCGAGATCGCGAATCCGCAGCGCAACTTCGTGATCGTCAACGGTGGCGTGCCGCCTGTGCAGGACGAAGCGCAGACATCGGCGGAACAGCGCGCTGAGCCGTCGAAGGCCTCGCAGCATCCGACGGCGGAAGCGGCGGCCGCTCAGCGCGGCGAGCGCACGAGCCCCGGCTAGCCCTCGGGGGCGGCGCGTGCGAGCCGCCGCGTTCATATATCCGCTTTAGCGATTTCGATTGGACAATCGCTTCGTAGACCATCGCCGATACGCCTTCTATGATGTGCTTCACTTGAATCAGGGTGGTGGTGGCGTTGGCGCTGGCGCTTGGGGGCGGGTGGGGTTGGGGTTGGGGTTGGGGCTTTAACCGTTTGATGCGCTTGTGCTTCTATGGAGCTTGTTTTCTTAGTGGTTTATTTGCTCTGCCCCTGTCCGGGGCGGGACTCACTTTCTTTGCTGCTGCAAAGAAAGTAAGCAAAGAAAGCA
>NZ_FCON02000051.1 GCF_001544535.1 Caballeronia choica
CGGCAGGCGATACTTCGCGAGTTGACCGATCCCGATGTTACGGAACTCGGGCCTTGGTTTTTTTACGGCTTCAGCCATGCTAGACCCCAACTTTGTTATCACACTAATCCGCGATTTTAGCGCCTTTTTATATCGCGCTGCAGCGAAACGCCGCATAAGATTCCTTTTCCATGCGCGATACAAACGCGTTCGCGAGAGACATGCGCATCGTCACGGTCCGGCGCGCTGCTCGTTCATCACCTGCTTCAGCTCAAGTCGTTCTGGTAATAGTAGCCAGTCGTGACATACCATCCGCGACGCACTTCGACCGGACGGTCACCATAGGTATAGGACACGCGTTCAACGGACAGCAATGGAAAACCCTCGGCCACATTGAGCAATTCGGCCACGGAAGGATCGGCTGCGATCGCGCGGACTTTCTCAGTCGCACGAATCATGCGCGTGCCGAACTCCGTCTCGAACATCGCGTAGAGCGGACCTTTGTACTCGGCAAGACGCTCTGCCGTCAGGCCGCGAAATACCGCGCCCGGCAGCCAGATTTCATCGAAGACGGTGGTTTCGCCGTCAAACTGCAACAAGCGCTTGATAAGAACGACCGGATCGGCAGGCTTCAGATCGAGCTGGCGCGCGATTTCGGCGGGTGCGCGCAGGCGCTTGCATTCGAGCAGGCGGCTCACGTGGGGATGGACATCGCCATCATCAGGCAGCAGGCGCAGGAAGCGGAACTGCACGCGGTCTTCATTGTGCGTCGCAACGAAGGTGCCCTTGCCCTGACGGCGCACGAGCAGGTTGTCGGCGGCGAGTTCGTCGATCGCCTTGCGCACCGTGCCCTGGCTCACCTTGTAGCGCGCCGCCAGTTCGACTTCGCTCGGGATGATCTCGCCAGGCTTCCATTCGCCCGACTCGAGCCCCTGCGTGATGAGCGCCTTGATCTGCTGGTAAAGCGGACTGAATGTCGGCGACGAAGCTGGTGCGACTTCCGTCGCACCAGCGCCGCTCGTGGGGGTCGTCGTCGCCGGGTTTGAATTCATGCGCGCATTTCATCATAAACGCCTGCGCGGCGTCCAGACATTTCCCGTCGATTCCTATGTCTTATATAAGACATAAGATACTGTTGACTTTACGTCCCGTGAATCCTACACTCCTTGGCGAGCAAGGGTTTGCGGGTCATTGCGGGGCCGGTGGAAATGTCGGCCCCAAGCGCTTCGGCCGGCTTTTCGGTCGACGCACCACGCGCACTATGCCACGAGGCACGCCCCGCCGCTTATCGCCTCACGCCGAACGGCTTTCGATCCGCCCGCCGCTGCCTGTGCACTGCCTTGCAACGTCCCGCGCCCCCTCGAAAACGCCTCCTGCGCGACGAGACCCGGCGGCGCCGTCCGTGCATACTTCACGCTCAGAAGAAAGATTCTTGGCATGGCAGCCGCGCCGCCGCGCTTCATGCAGGTCGAATGTCCGTTGGCGCTCGCGCGATAAGCGTGATGTGATTGCACGGCGTTCCAGCATGATTCCGGAGAGCACGGCCGACATGCTTCATCAACGCTTCGCGTAACGCGCATAAAATGGCGTTTTCCCTAGCGTCTCACGCACCGTTCAGGAGAGTTTTCAATGGCTAAGTCCGCAAAGCGCGTTACCGTCACCGGCGCCGCAGGTCAAATCAGCTACTCGCTGCTGTTCCGCATCGCCAACGGCGATCTGCTCGGCAAAGACCAGCCGGTGATCCTCCAACTGCTCGACCTGCCGCAAGCGCAAGGCGCCGTGAAGGGCGTCGTGATGGAACTGGAAGACTGTGCGTTTCCGCTGCTCACGGGCGTCGTCGTCACCGACGACCCGAAAGTCGCGTTCAAGGACGCCGACGTCGCGCTGCTGGTCGGTGCGCGTCCGCGCTCGAAGGGCATGGAGCGCAAGGACCTGCTGTCGGCCAACGCCGAGATCTTCACCGTTCAGGGCAAGGCGCTGAACGACGTCGCGAGCCGCGACGTGAAGGTGCTGGTGGTCGGCAACCCGGCCAACACGAACGCGTACATCGCGATGAACTCGGCGCCGGACCTGCCGCAGAAGAACTTCACCGCCATGCTGCGCCTCGACCACAACCGCGCGCTGTCACAACTGGCCGCGAAGTCGGGCAAGCCGGTCGCGTCGATCGAAAAGCTCGCCGTGTGGGGCAACCACTCGCCGACGATGTACCCGGATTTCCGCTTCGCCACCGTCGATGGCGAGTCGCTCACGAAGCTGATCAACGACGACGAATGGAACCGCAACACGTTCATCCCGACCGTCGGCAAGCGCGGCGCGGCGATCATCGAGGCACGTGGCCTGTCGTCGGCGGCATCGGCGGCGAACGCGGCGATCGACCACGTGCGTGACTGGGTGCTCGGCACGAACGGCAAGTGGGTCACGATGGGCATTCCGTCGGACGGTTCGTATGGCATCCCCGAAGGCATCATGTACGGCGTGCCGGTGACCTGCGAAAACGGCGAGTACAAGCGCGTCGAAGGCCTGGAAATCGATGCGTTCTCGCGTGAAAAGATGGACGGCACGCTGAACGAGTTGCTGGAAGAGCGCGACGGTGTCGCGCACCTGCTCGGCAAGTAAGGTTCGCTGAGGAGCCGTGGTTCACGGTTCCTCGCGTACGCGAGCGCCGCGAGGCGTTCGCGGCCGATCCGAACGCGCTTGAGGCATGTCGAGCGCGTTCGAATCGGCACCCTTTCCTTTCTCCCATCCGACCCGACGCCGACGATGCACGCTCTCACCCCCGCCGAAGTGCTGTTTGACGGCGAAGTGCAACCCGCGGTCTTGCCGCCGTGCGACCACTATGCCGGCAGCGAAAAGCTGATGAAGAAATCGCTCGCGTTGCAGGCGCAACTCGGGCCGGTGTTCGATATCACGCTCGATTGCGAAGACGGCGCGCAAGTCGGTCTGGAAACGGCGCATGCGGAACTCGTGGCGTCGCTGATCGGCGGCGATGACGACCGCTTCGGCCGCGTCGGCGTTCGCATTCACGACTTCCACAACCGCGCCTGGCGCGACGACGTGCGCATCATCTTGCGCAACGCGAAGCAAGCACCCGCCTACATCACGCTGCCGAAAATCCGCAGCGTCTTCGACGCCACCGAAATGGTCGCGTTCGTCGAGGCGTCGCGCTGCGAATTCGGCATCGCGAAACCCATTCCCTGCCATCTGCTGATCGAAACGCACGGCGCGCTCGAGGAAGTTTTCGAACTTGCCGCGCTGCCGGGCGTCGAAGCGCTGAGTTTTGGCCTCATGGACTTCGTCTCCGCGCACAACGGCGCGATCCCCGATACCGCGATGCGCTCGCCCGGCCAGTTCGATCATCCGCTCGTGCGGCGTGCGAAGCTGGAGATCGCGGCGGCGTGCCATGCGCATGGCAAGGTGGCGTCGCACAACGTATCGACGGAAGTGCGCGACATGGGCGTCGTCGCGAGCGATGCCGAGCGTGCGCGCAACGAATTCGGCTACACGCGGATGTGGAGCATTCACCCGGATCAGGTGAAGCCGATCGTCGCGGCCTTTTCGCCACGCGCTGAGGAAATCCATGTCGCCGCTGCGATCCTGCTCGCGGCCCAGACCGCGCAGTGGGGCCCGACACGCTACCAGGATACGCTGCACGATCGCGCGAGCTATCGCTATTACTGGTCGGTGCTGCGCCGCGCGCACGCCACGGGTCAGGCATTGCCGGAAGGCGCCGCGGCGCTCTTCGGCCCTGACGAACCCGCCGAAGTGTCTCAGAGAGGAAGCTGAACATGACGATCACTTCCGCCGTCGTCGATACGATGCAAACGCGTAATGAACTTTACGACAGCATCGGCTATCACGAGTACGAGCAGAACCTCGATGCGCTGTTCAGCCAGAACAAGTAGCGTGTGACACAGCGGCAATTACGTTGCATGGAACCAGGAGACGTAGTGCGATGAGCGACACTGGGACAACTGAAACGCCGGCTGCGGCAGGCGGGTTCAAGCCGAAGAAGTCGGTTGCGCTGTCGGGCGTGACGGCGGGGAACACCGCGCTTTGCACCGTCGGCAAGACGGGCAACGACCTGCACTATCGCGGCTACGACATACTCGATGTCGCAAGTTCATGTGAATTCGAGGAAATCGCGTATCTGCTGGTGCACGGCAAATTGCCCAACGCGGCCGAGCTGAAAGCGTACAAGACCAAGCTCAAGGCGTTGCGCGGGCTGCCCGCGAACCTGAAAGCGGCGCTCGAATGGATTCCCGCTTCAGCGCATCCGATGGATGTGATGCGCACCGGCGTATCGGTGCTCGGAACGTTGCTGCCGGAGAAAGAGGATCACCATATCGCGGGCGCGAAGGATATCGCCGACCGCCTGATGGCTTCGCTCGGCTCGGTGCTGCTCTATTGGTATCACTATTCGCATAACGGCCGCCGCATCGAAACCGAAACCGACGACGACTCCATCGGCGGGCACTTCCTGCATCTGCTGCATGGCGTGGAGCCGTCGAAGGCGTGGGTCGAGGCGATGCACACCTCGCTGAATCTCTACGCCGAGCACGAATTCAACGCGTCGACGTTCACCGGCCGCGTGATCGCGGGCACGGGTTCCGACCTCTATTCGGCGATCACCGGCGCGATCGGCGCGCTGCGCGGTCCGAAGCACGGCGGCGCCAACGAAGCCGCGTTCGAGATTCAGTCGCGCTATGAGACGCCCGATGAAGCCGAAAGCGATATCCGCCGCCGGGTCGAGAACAAGGAAGTCGTGATCGGCTTTGGCCATCCGGTGTACACGATCTCCGATCCGCGCAACAAGGTGATCAAGGAAGTCGCGAAGAAGCTGTCGAAGGAAGCGGGCGACCTGAAGCTCTTCGACATCGCCGAGCGCCTCGAAACCGTGATGTGGGACGCGAAGAAAATGTTCCCGAACCTCGACTGGTTCAGCGCGGTGTCATATCACATGATGGGCGTGCCGACCGCGATGTTCACGCCGCTCTTCGTGATTTCGCGCACGGCGGGCTGGAGCGCGCACATCATCGAACAACGCATCGACAACAAGATCATCCGGCCGAGCGCGAATTACACCGGCCCCGAGAATTTGAGGTTTCTTCCGCTAAATAAGCGAAAATAGCGAGTTGCGCGTTCGGGACGGCACGGACACGGCCCAACCGCGCGGCCCTCGCCATCACCACTCACGAATTTGAAAGGTTTCACTGATGAACAAACTTCTGATCGCTGCACTCGTCGGCACCCTGGCAACCACCAGCATGATCGTCACGACCGACGCGTTCGCCGCGACAACCGATGCCGCTACCACCCCCAAGGCCACGGCCAAGCGTCCCGCGCCGGCCAAGCGCCTGATCAAGCGCAAGCCGACGACAGAAGCGGCGGCTGCCGCGAAGACCGACCCGATTCCGGAAGGCTCGGAAAAGTGGTCGTGCAAGGAAGGTCTTGCTTTCTATCTGAAAGGCGACATGAAGCGTGATGCAGTCGTCACGGTGCACTGGGCGCAGAAGGACTACCGCCTGCCGCGCCAGGACACGACGACCGGCGCCGACCGCTTCCACGACCTCGCGACCGGGATGGACCTGGTCGTGATCCCCACGAAGGCAATGTTGTTCTCGGACAAGGACGAATCGCGTCTCGCCGACGAATGCGTGACGCAGGCGATGGCTACGGGCGCGCCTGCTCCGACGCAGTCGAACGCACTGATCAAGGACGTGAAGTAAGCATCGTTTAGTTGGTTCGTACTTGGTTCGTACTCAAATCAGGAAACCTCGATGTCCGCACCGATTTCCAACGTCCGGCCTGATCCGGACAAGGTTCTCGTAGACATAGTCGACTACGTGCTCAACTACGAGGTCGACAGCACGCTCGCGCTCGATACGGCGCGCAACTGCCTGATCGATACGCTCGGTTGCGGACTCGAGGCGCTTTCCTATCCTGCCTGCACCAAGCTGATGGGACCCATCGTGCCGGGCACGATCGTCCCCAACGGCGCCAGGGTGCCGGGCACCCCATTCCAGCTCGACCCGGTTCAGGCCGCGTTCAACATCGGCGCGATGATCCGCTGGCTCGACTTCAACGACACCTGGCTCGCCGCCGAGTGGGGCCATCCGTCGGACAATCTGGGCGGCATTCTCGCGACCGCCGACTGGTTGTCGCGCAACGCCATCGCAGCCGGCAAGAAGCCGCTGACGATGAAGGACGTCCTGACCGGCATGGTCAAGGCGCACGAAATTCAGGGTTGCATCGCGCTCGAAAATTCGTTCAACAAAGTCGGGCTCGATCACGTTTTGCTCGTGAAGCTCGCTTCGACCGCCGTGGTCGGACAGTTGATCGGATTGACGCGCGATGAACTCATCAATGCGGTGTCGCTCGCGTTGGTCGATGGTCATTCGCTGCGCACCTATCGTCACGCGCCGAACACGGGCTCGCGCAAGTCGTGGGCAGCGGGCGATGCAACCTCGCGCGCGGTGCGCCTCGCACTGATCGCGAAGACCGGCGAGATGGGCTATCCGTCGGTGTTGACCGCGAAAACCTGGGGCTTTTACGATGTCCTTTTCAAGGGCAACGCGTTCCAGTTCCAGCGTCCGTACGGCTCGTATGTGATGGAGAACGTGCTGTTCAAGATTTCGTTCCCGGCCGAATTCCACTCGCAGACGGCAGTGGAAGCGGCCATGACGCTGCACGCGCAACTTGCCAGGGCAGGCAAGCGCGTCGAAGACATCAAAAAGATCACGATTCGCACGCACGAAGCGGCGATTCGCATCATCGATAAAAAAGGGCCGCTCGACAATCCTGCCGACCGCGATCATTGCATCCAGTACATGATCGCCGTGCCGCTGATCTTCGGCCGCCTGACCGCCGCCGATTACGAAGACTCGGTCGCGCAGGACCCGCGCATCGACGTGTTGCGCGCCAGGATGGAATGCGTCGAAGACCCGCAATTCACGAAGGATTATTTCGATCCGGAGAAGCGCTCGATAGCGAACGCGCTGACCGTCGAATTCAACGATGGCTCGACGTTCGACGAGGTCGTGGTCGAATATCCGATTGGACACAAGCGCCGGCGCGCGGATGGAATTCCGCTGCTCGTCGAGAAGTTCAGGACGAACCTCGCGCGCCGCTTCCCGCAAAAGCAGCAACAGGCGATCCTCGCGGTATCGCTCGATCAGGCAAAGCTCGAAACAATGCCGGTCAATGAATACGTCGATCTGTACGTGATCTAGTCGTGATCTAGTCCATCAAGCAGAAACGTTGCATCGAAGGTATTTCCTCGTTTAATACCCACGGAAAAAAATCATGGCCCACAATCTCCACAAAACGCTCAAGGAATTCGACAGCGGTTCCGGCAAAGGCAAGTTCTACTCGCTGCCGCAGCTTGGCAAGGCGCTCAACGTCAAGATCGAGCGCCTGCCGGTGTCGATCCGCATCGTGCTGGAATCGGTGTTGCGCAACTATGACGGCAAGAAGATCGCCGAAGAGCATATCCAGCAGCTCGCCAACTGGAAGCCGAACGCGTCGCGCACGGACGAAATTCCGTTCGTCGTCTCGCGCGTGGTGCTGCAGGACTTTACCGGCGTGCCGCTTCTCGCCGACATCGCCGCGATGCGCGGCGTCGCGCTGCGCGCGGGCAAGGACCCGAAGGCGATCGAGCCGCTCGTGCCGGTCGATCTGGTGGTCGACCATTCGGTGCAGATCGACCATTTCCGCGAGCCGAACGCGCTCGACCTGAACATGAAGCTGGAATTCCAGCGCAACAACGAGCGCTACCAGTTCATGAAGTGGGGCATGCAGGCATTCGACACGTTCAAGGTCGTGCCGCCGGGCGTGGGCATCGTGCACCAGGTGAACCTCGAATATCTCGCGCGCGGCGTGCACAAGAAGTCGGATAACGGCGACACCGTGTACTACCCGGACACGCTCGTCGGCACCGACAGTCACACGACGATGATCAACGGCATCGGCGTGGTGGGCTGGGGCGTGGGCGGTATCGAAGCGGAAGCGGGCATGCTCGGCCAGCCGGTGTATTTCCTCACGCCGGACGTGGTCGGCGTCGAGCTGAAGGGCAAGCTGCGCGAAGGCGTGACGGCGACCGACCTCGTCTTGACCGTCACCGAAATGCTGCGCAAGGAGAAGGTCGTCGGCAAGTTCGTCGAGTTCTTCGGCGAAGGCACGGCAACGCTCTCGCTACCGGACCGCGCGACGATCGGCAACATGGCGCCGGAATACGGCGCAACGATGGGCTTCTTCCCCGTCGACGAAAAGACCATCGACTACTTCAGGGGCACGGGCCGCACTGACGCAGAAATCTCGGCCTTCGAGAACTACTTCAAGGCGCAGAACCTGTTCGGCATTCCGAAGGCAGGCGATATCGACTTCACGAAGACGCTGACGCTCGACCTGAGCACGGTCGCGCCGTCGCTGGCCGGCCCGAAGCGTCCGCAAGACCGGATCGAAATCGGCAACGTCAAGAGCACGTTCACCGACCTGTTCTCGAAGCCGGTCGGCGAAAACGGCTTCGCGAAGAAGAGCGCGGACCTGGACGCGCAATACACGACGACCAACGGCGTCAACGTGAAGAACGGCGACATCCTGATCGCCGCGATCACGTCGTGCACGAACACGTCGAACCCGAGCGTGCTGCTCGCGGCCGGCCTGCTCGCGAAGAAGGCGGTCGAAGCCGGTCTTACCGTGGCGCCGCACATCAAGACCTCGCTGGCGCCCGGATCGCGCATCGTGACCGAGTACCTGACGAAGACGGGCCTCATGCCCTATCTCGACCAGCTCGGCTTCACGCTCGCCGCCTACGGCTGCACGACCTGTATCGGCAACGCGGGCGACCTGACGCCGGAACTGAACGACGCGATCACAAAGAATGACATCGTCGCGGCAGCCGTGCTGTCGGGCAACCGCAACTTCGAAGCGCGGATTCACCCGAACATCCGCGCGAACTTCCTGGCATCGCCGCCGCTCGTCGTCGCTTATGCGATCGCGGGCAACATCACGCGCGACCTGATGACCGAGCCGGTCGGCAAGGGCAAGGAAGGCCGCGACATCTACCTCGGCGACATCTGGCCGACGAGCGAGGAAGTGCACGCGCTCCTCAAGTTCGCCCTCGACGCCGACGCGTTCCGCGCGAACTACGCGCAGCTTACGAAGGAAGGCGACCTGTGGAGCAAGATCGCGGGCGAAACCGGTCAGGTCTACGACTGGCCGAAGTCGACCTACATCGCGGAACCGCCGTTCTTCGGCAAGAATTTCTCGATGCAGCCGGCCGACAGCATTCCGGCCGTGAAGAACGCGCGCCCGCTTGGCATCTTCGGTGACTCGGTCACGACCGATCACATCAGCCCGGCTGGCTCGATCAAGGAAAGCTCGCCGGCTGGCGTGTGGCTGAAGGCGAACGGCGTGCAGAAGGCCGACTTCAACAGCTACGGCTCGCGTCGCGGCAACCACGACGTCATGATGCGCGGCACGTTCGCGAACGTGCGCATCAAGAACCTGATGATCCCGCCGAAGGAAGATGGCGCGCGCGTCGAAGGCGGCCTGACGATTCACCAGCCGAGCGGCGAACAACTGTCGATCTACGATGCCGCGATGAAGTACATCGACGAAGGCACGCCGACCATCGTGTTCGCGGGCGAGGAATACGGCACGGGTTCGTCACGCGACTGGGCCGCGAAGGGCACGCAACTGCTCGGCGTGAAGGCCGTGGTCGCGCGCAGCTTCGAGCGGATTCACCGCTCGAACCTGGTCGGCATGGGCGTGCTGCCGCTGCAGTTCAAGGGTGTGGACAGCGTGCAGACGCTCGGCATCACCGGCGACGAGACGTTCGATATCGAAGATCTCACCGACAATATCAAGCCGCAGCAAGAAGTGACGCTCGTGATCCGCCGCAAGGACGGCAGCGAGCAGCGCGTGGCCGTGCTGCTGCGTATCGATACGCCGATCGAAGTCGATTACTACAAGCACGGCGGGATTCTGCCGTTCGTGCTGCGCTCGCTGCTGGCAGCGTAATTCGATTTGAAGCTTTGCAGGTGACCGCGCTCGAAGAGCGCGGGAACAATGAACCCGGCCACGGCCGGGTTTTTTTTCGCCTACGACGCCATGACTCGCGCGCCCGCCGGTCGCCGCGCGAACCACGCGACCGCGCGCTCGACCCAGTGCTTGCTGGGTGCGGACACCGACGCCATCGAGAAACGGCCGCCGTCCTGCGTCGCGCTGACCCAGATGGTCGCGTACGGCTGCAATTCAATCGAGTCGCCCGCCTTCAGCCAGAAGTCGCCCGCCTCGCCTTCCACCGTGACCCAAAGCTGGCCGTGCGTGACCTTGAGGGTTTGAGGACGGTCGATGAACCAGCCAGTCGGAACATCGCGCCGATCGAGTTCGTAAGTCCGGATTTCACGCATTTTGCTGCTCCTGAGTGCGCGTCGCGAAAAGGAACGCTTGACGACATTATTGAGATACTGTCGAATGGAGTGAATGCACAGTAGCGAACAGTTTGACCGAACTGTTCAGAAAATCCGGGTGAACACTTACCGGGAATGAAGGGACAAAATGAGCACGATGAAGCTCGAAATCGACGCGCAAACCGGCGTGCCGTTGACCGATCAGCTCGTCAACCAGATCGAATCGCAGATCCGCGCGCGGCGCGTGCTGGCGGGCGCGAAGCTGCCGTCGATCCGGCAACTCGCCGCCGACCAGAGAATCAGCCGTTTCCCCGTGATCGAGGCGTATGACCGGCTCGCGTCGCTTGGGTTGATCCAGCCGAAACACGGATCGGGGTTTTATGTCGCCGGCCACGTCGATGAGGCGAACCGCTCGCACGGCGGCTGCGATCCGCGCCTGGCCGAAGAGGAATCGAGCCAGATCCTGCAGCAGTTCAACTATCCGGGCGAAACGCTCAAGCTTTCGAGCGGGTTCATCCCCGAGTCGTGGCGCGACGTCGAGGGCATCACGCAGGCGATCCGCCATGCGTCACGCGTGGACGTGAGCAGCGTGATCGACTACGCGATGCCCTACGGCGACGCGACCCTGCGCCATCAGGTGCAGATGCGGATGCAATTGCTCGGCATCGACACCGACCTGAAAAACGTGATGACGACGAGCGGCGCGAGCCAGGCGCTCGATCTCGTCGTCCGGTACATGCTGAAGGCGGGCGACACCGTGTTCGTCGAGGATCCCGGCTACTACAACCTGTTTGGGCTGCTGAAGCTGCAGGGCGTGAAGCTCGTCGGCGTGCCGCGGCTCGCAAACGGGCCGGACGTCGACGCCGCCGAGGCATTGCTGAAGCTGCATCAACCGAAGCTTTTCTTCATCAACACCGTTTTCCAGAACCCGACCGCGACGAACGTTGCGCCGCAGGTCGCGTTCCGGCTGCTGCAACTCGCGCAGCAGTACGGTTTCTCCATCGTCGAGGACGATATCTATGCCGACTTCCAGGCCGTGCCGACGCAACGGCTCGCGTCGCTCGATCAACTGGATCGCGTGATTTATATCGGCGGGTTGTCGAAGACGCTGTCGTCGTCGCTCAGGATCGGCTATCTCGCGGCGAACGCGGACCTCGTGAAAAATCTCGTCGACGTGAAGGTGCTGACGAGTCTCGGCGGCACGCGCTTCAGCGAAGCCGTCGCGGCGAATCTTCTGGAGCGGGGCACCTACCGCAAGTATCTGGAGCGCATGCGCCGGCGCGTGCGCGATGCGCTTTCGGGCGCCGTCCAGCAACTGGAAGCGTGCGGATGGGATGTCTTCGATGAACCGAGCGGCGGCAATTTCGTGTGGGCCAAGGTTCCGGGCATCGACGATTCGACGGTGCTCGTCGACGAAGCGCTGAAGTTCGACGTGACGCTCGCGCCGGGGAATTATTACCGGCCGAACGGGGAGGCGTGCGCGTGGGTGCGCATTAATACAGCGCATACCGGCGATCGGCGCGCGATGCGGTTTTTCGAGGCGATGGGGGAGCGTGCGGGCGGTTAGCCTGAATTGCGCTGAGGTCCACTTAAACTAGTTGCATAGCAAACTTGTTTATCCTAAACTGCTCCCATGTTCGATCAATGCCTCTACTTCAACACCACCGCGCTGGCTCGCGTTCTTGAGCGCGAATGGACGAAGGCGTTCAAGCCGTTCGGCTTGACGCCGTCGCAGGCTTTCATGCTGCGGGCGATTCTCGACAAGCCGGGTTTGCTGCAAAGCGAACTCGCGAGCGGACTCGCCATCTCGCGTCCCACCGCCACGCGTTCGCTCGACGGTTTGCAGAAGCTGGCATTGATCGAGCGCTGGTCGACGGATCGTGACGGCCGCGAGTCCGCCATTCATGCAACGGCGCTCGGCGAATCGATGAAGGACGGACTGAACGCCGCAAGCGCGGAAGTGACGAAACGCTTGAAGAGGAAGCTCGGCGGCGCTCATTTCGAAGACTCCGTCTCGAAGATGAAAAATATTCGCTCGCTCCTCGACTGATTTTTTTTGCCCGTATAGTTGCATTGCTAACTATCAACCGAAAGGGAACGCCATGCCTATTCTCAACGTGAAAGTCAGTGCCAGGAAGTCGCCCGAACTGGTCCGCGAGATTTCCGGCCTGCTACTCGATCTCACTACGCGCATCCTCGGCAAGAAGCGCGACGTCACGGCCATCGCGATCGACTTCGTGGATCGCGACAGCTGGGTTGTCGGCGGACATTTGCTGAGCGAGCAGAACAAGAACAGCTTCTACTTCGACATCAAGATCACCGACGAAACGAATACGAAGGACGAAAAGGCACGCTACATCAAGGAAGCGTTCGAGGGCTTCGAGCGCATCCTCGGCGACTTGCACGAGGAGAGCTACATCTACGTACAGGATGTGAAAGCCGCGTCGTATGGATACGGCGGATACACCCAGGAATACCGCTATCACCATTGAACGTGAAAGCGCCCGCCAGGCGGGAAACCGGCGGGCGCCTTCACGCAAACAACAGCGAGAGTTACATCGGCGGAACGACGCCGTCCTTCTCGACCAGCACGCGTTGCGCGACGAACTGCGTGCCGCTCACCGGGCTCGCGACCACGAACACTTTCTTACCCGAGATCAGATCGCTGCGGGCTGCCGGCGCGAACGTCACGACCGGCACGTTCTCGGGCACGGTCACCGAATTGCTGCCGCCCTTGTACGACAGCTTGAGGTCGCGCCCGCTCGTGCCTTCCACGACGCTATCCACGTTCGCGTTCGTCATCGAACTGTTCGGACCGAGGTCCCACGCGTAATGACCTTCGCCGGTGCCGCGCGCGGCTTCCGGGAACACGAGCACTTCGGTGGCGGTCAGCTTGCCGTCGGTGCCGGTCGTCGCAGCCGTGCCCACGAACGAGCCGGGCTTGATATCGGCGAGCTTGATGTTCTTCACCGCCGATACCGGCACGCCCGATTTGACGTCGATCGTGACGGTATCGCCGCTGCGGCGATGCACGGTAAGCGTGTCGCCGGTGAGCGACACGATTTCACCGCGAATGCGCGTGGGCTTGGCGGCGGGCGTCTGCGCAAATGCAGCCGAAGCGATGACGAGCGTGGCAAGCCCGACGCCGAATCTGATTTTCAATGACATTCAAGTCTCCTTCAAAGGAACAACGGAAAGCGACGAACCGGCTCAGGACCCGCCGAACCAGTTATAGCCCTGGTTCTCCCAGTAACCGCCGGGATATTCGTTCGTCACGGTGATGGCAATGATGTGCTTCGGATTCTTGTAGCCGAGCTTGGTCGGCATGCGCAGCTTCATCGGGAAGCCGTACTTCGGCGGCAGGACCTGACCGTCGTACGTCAGCGTCAGAAGCGTTTGCGCGTGCAGCGCGGTCGGCATGTCGATGCTGGTGAAGTAGTTGTCGGCGCAACGGAAGGCGACGTACTTCGCCGTCGTGTCGGCGCCCGAGCGCGCGAGGAAATCGGCGAACCGCACGCCGCCCCATTTGCCGATCGCGCTCCATCCCTCGATGCAGATATGTCGCGTAACCTGGCTTTCCTGCGGCAGCGCACGCAGTTCTTCGAGCGTCCAGACGCGCTTGCCCCGGGCAAGACCGCCGACCTGCAACCGATACGTCGAAGCATCGACCTCCGGCACTTCATCGATGTCATAGAACGCATTGAACGGAAATGGCCGCGTGATCATCGACTCGGGATACGTCGGCGCGAGCTTGTTCGGATCGAAGAGCAAGGCCTGCGCGTCGTCGTTGAACGACGACATCTTGCGCAGCATCGCGTTGACGGATTTATCGCTGGTGAGATCGCAGCCCGACAGCATGGCGAGACCGCCGAGCGTCAGGATGCGCTTGCCGAAGAGACGCCGCGCGGGCGCCTTCAATTCCTTGCGGGCATCCTTGATGATCGAATCGGCATCGAGACCGGAGCCGCCCGAGAAAATCTTGCGAATCGACATGAATCAACGTCCCCGAATCATCAGCAGCAGCGAGCGCGGCACGAGCGCCACCATCACGACATGCAGCACGAAGAAGGCCACGAGAAAACTCATCGCGAGGAAGTGCACGACGCGCGCCGAGTCGTAACCGCCCATCAGCGTGCGCAGCAGCGGAAACTGCACCGATTTCCACACCGCAAGCCCCGACAGAATCACGATCACGATGTCGGCGATCACGGCGAGATAGGCGAATTTCTGCACCGCGTTGTACTGCGCGAGATCATCGTGGGAGAGCTTGCCGCGCAACGCGGCCAGCGCATCGGCGATCACGCGCTTCGGGCTCACGGGCCACAGCTTGCGGCGAAAGCGGCCGGTCGCGACATTCAAGGCGATATACACGGTGAAGTTCGCGACCAGCAGCCACATCGCCGCGAAGTGCCATTGAAGCGCGCCGCCGAGCCAGCCGCCGAGCGTGATGCTCGCGGGAAACGTGAACGATTTGAAGATTGGCGACGCATCGTAGATCTGCCAGCCGCTCGTCACCATCACGACGACGGCGAGCGCGTTGATCCAGTGCGTGATGCGAACCCAGCCGGGCTGGACGGTTTGCTGACCCAAGCTTGCCTCTTCGTAGGTTGAATTGCGGAGGTGCGATCTGGAGGAAATTTTAGCGACGCGACTCTGATGAACGCATGACTGCTCGATGACTTTTTTGTCATGAATGCGCTCGCTGGGCTCGCTAGAATGGGGGGTGTACGCCGTTTGATGTTTTTGCGCTTCCATGGAACTTGTTTTCTTTGCGGTTTATTTGCTCTGCCCCTGTCCGGGGCGGGACTCACTTTCTTTGCTGCTGCAAAGAAAGTAAGCAAAGAAAGCAGCTTTCCACCGCCAGCCCTAACCCGTGTTCACTCGCGCTTGAAACGGAGTGGTTCAACCGGGGGAGTGTCGTTAGCGGGGTTTCAGCGTTGTTGGCATGTAGACAAGGCGCGCGCGTCGCACCGCCACACGAAGTGGACCAGCAGTCATTCATCCGTCTTGGCACTTCGTGCCCGACGACAGGTCTACAAAGCAGTGGTTATTTGAAGTATGCAGCAAGCACGAACGAGCAACGTAGCGATGGGTTTCTGTTTTGCCTGACGGGTGAGCGCGTAGCGCGAGGCCGGATGCATGACTGCTGGTCCACTTCGTATAGCGGTGCGACGCCCGTACCTTTTCTACATGCCAACAACGATGAAACCCCGCTAAGGACACTCCCCCGGTTGGACCACTCCGAGCGAGCGGTCTGGAGGCGCATGGCAAGGATTGGCGGTGTGAAGCTGCTTTCTTTGCTTACTTTCTTTGCAGCAGCAAAGAAAGTGAGTCCCGCCCCGGACAGGGGCAGAGCTAATAAACCAAAAACAAAACAAGTTCCATAGAAGCGCAAAAACATCAAACGGGTGTAACCCAAAACCGACCCATGACCATTCTAGTAATCGAAGACGACCGCAAGACCGGCGACTACCTGAAGAAAGGCCTGACCGAGTCCGGCTACCAGGTAGACCTCGTCCGCAACGGCACCGACGGTCTGCACCAGGCACTCGCGCACCCGTACGAACTGATCGTCCTCGACGTCATGCTCCCCGGCATCGACGGCTGGCAAATCATGTCGGCGTTGCGCGCGAAGCGTGACCTGCCCGTCATCTTCCTCACGGCACGCGATCACGTGACCGACCGCATCCACGGTCTCGAACTCGGCGCCGACGACTATCTCGTCAAGCCGTTTTCGTTCACCGAACTCGTGCTGCGCATCCGCACGCTGCTGCGTCGCGGCGTGGTACGCGAGGCAGATGTGTTCCAGGTCGCCGACCTGCACGTCGACGTGCTACGCCGGAAAGTCACGCGCCAAGGCCTCGACATCGCGCTCACCAACAAGGAATTCGCGCTGCTGCATCTCTTTTGCAAGCGACAGGGCGAAGCGCTCTCGCGCACGCTGATCGCATCGGAAGTGTGGGACATGAATTTCGACAGCGACACGAACGTGGTCGACGTCGCCATCAAGCGGCTGCGCGCGAAGATCGACCAGCCGTTCGATATCAAGCTGATTCACACCGTGCGCAGCATCGGCTATTCGTTCGGGGAGAATCCTTGAAGACGGAGCGCATGAGAGCGCCCTCGCGCTCGCTCGCCGTTCGCATCACCGGCCTCTTTGCGCTGATCGTGTGCGTGGTCGTCGGGATGGTCGGCGCGTCGCTCTATGACGCCACGAATTCCGCGCTGTCCACGCGGGCGGACTATCAACTGATCGGTCGCGTCGAACACTTTCGATCGCTCCTGCATGACATGTACACGATCACGCAGATCGAATCGCGCCCGCGTCTCTTCGAAACGATGCTCGGCGACCGGCAGGACGTCATCATCTTTCGCCGCGCCGGCGTCGCGCCGTTCATCAACGTCAATCCGGAACACAGGCCGTTGCCGCCGCTCACGCCCGTGCCGGTCACGAGTCCGGTCACGCTCGACGCGCTCTACGAAGGCAAGAGCGCCGACGGCGTGAGCATGCGCTGGGTCGCCGCGCAGGCACGGATCGGCGCGAGCGGCGAAATGGTCGAGATCATCGCCGCGCACACGATGACGCAGGAAGCACGCGTGCTCTCCGCCTACCTGGTGCGCGTGTGGATCACGGTGATCGGCGCGGTGCTGGTGACGGTGCTGCTCGCGTACTGGGTGTCGAGCCGCGGACTGAGGCCGGCAAGGGCGATGGCCGCCAAAGCCGCCGAGATCACGCCGGACCGGATGTCGGCACGGCTCGATGTCGCGAACGCGCCGGCCGAACTCCAGAGTCTCGCGGAGTCGTTCAACGCAATGCTCGATCGCCTCGCGACGGGCTATCAACGATTGCTGCAATTCTCCGCGGACCTCGCGCACGAAGTGCGCACGCCGATCGGCGTGTTGATCGGCCAGACGCAGGTCACGCTCGCGCACACGCGCAGCGCCGCCGAATATCGCAGCGTGCTTGAATCGAATCTCGAAGAGCTGGAACGGCTCGGGCGGATCGCGCAGAACATCCTCTTTCTCGCGCAAGCCGATCACGAAGCGCAGCAGATCGAGCGCACGCGCCTCGTCATCCGCGAGGAGCTGGAGACGATACGAACCTACTTCGAAGGCATCGCCGACGAACGGCAGATCACGTTCGAAGTTGCCGCCGAAGGCGAAATGGTTGCACATGCAATCATGTGCCGGCGGGCGATCGGCAATGTCGTCGTCAACGCGGTGCGTTATGCGACGCCGGGCACCGTCGTGCGCCTGTCGGGCCGCGCGGACGCGGAAGGCGCGAGTATCGTCATCGGCAATCAAGGCGAGCCGATCGCGGCCGACGTGCTGGCGCGCCTCTTCGACCGCTTCTATCGCGGCGATGCGGCGCGCAGTGAATTCACGGAATCGAGCGGACTCGGGCTCGCGATCGTGCAGGCCATCATGCACCTGCACGGCGGACATGCGTCGGCTACGTGCACGCGCGACGGATGGATAGAATTCACGTTACGCTTTGCCAACTCCGACGCCAATACGACCCTCAACCCGTAGCCGCGACGATGCAACTACTCGACCACGTTTCCATCGGCGTGCCCGATCTCGACGCTGCGCGTCCCTTCTACGACGCGATCATGCGCGCGCTCGGCGCAGCCAAGGTGTATGACATCGAAGGCGCTTTGGGCTATGGCGAGCGCTGCGACGCGAACGACACCGCATCGACGTATCTCGCCGTGTACGAAGACGCCGGCGCCATCGGCGAGAACAAACGGCACTGGTGTTTCAAGGCGGCGTCGCGCGCGGCGGTCAATGCGTTCCATCAGGCCGGGCTCGAACACGGCGGGCGCTGCGGCGGCGCGCCCGGCCTTCGGTCGGACTACCATCCGCACTATTACGCCGCCTTTCTCTTCGATCCCGCCGGCAATCGCGTGGAAGCGGTCTGCCACGCACGCGCGTAATCAGGCACGCCGCGCGGCGCACACCGCATCGAGCGCTCGTTCCTGACCCAGCGCGAGCAACCCGTGAATCTGCGCGACCACGGCCGCGCCCTCGCCGACCGCGGCGGCCACGCGTTTCGTCGATGCGGAGCGCACGTCGCCGATCGCGAACACGCCCGGCACGCTGGTTTCGAGCGCGGGTGCGCCCGGCGGCTGGCCTTCATGGGCCTCGGGTCCGGTCAGCACGAAGCCCTTGCCGTCGACGTTCACATTGCAGCCGGAGAGCCACGCGGTATTCGGATCGGCGCCGGTGAAGAGAAACAGATGCCGCACCGGAAACGCAAGCGGGCCGTCTGGCGTCTTGCAGTTCACCGCCGTCAGCCCGCGCTCGTCGCCATCGAGCGACGTGATCTCCGTGCGCGCATGCAAGGTCACGTTCGGCAACGAAGCGAGCCGGTCGATGAGATAGCGTGACATGCTCGACGCGAGCCCCCTGCCGCGAATCAGCACATGCACGTGCGCGCAATGCGACGCGAGGTAGACGGCGCCCTGCCCGGCCGAATTGCCGCCGCCGACGAGCACCACTTCCGAGTCCTTGCACAGCTTGGCCTCGACCGGCGACGCCCAGTAATACGTGCCGCGCCCCTCGAAGCGTTCGAGCCCTTCGATCGTGGGCCGCCGGTACGCGGCGCCGGTCGCGATCACGACCGTGCGCGACGACACGAGCGCGCCGTTCATGAGTTCGACCTGGATCGGCGCGCGGTCGCAGTGCAGCGCCTTGATCTCGCTGGGAATCGCGATGTGCGCGCCGAATTTCTGCGCCTGCACGAACGCGCGGCCGGCGAGCGCCTGGCCGGAGATGCCGGTCGGAAAGCCGAGATAGTTTTCGATGCGCGAGCTTGCCCCCGCCTGACCGCCGGGCGCGCGGCAATCGAACACGACCACCGACAGCCCTTCGGATGCCGCGTACACCGCCGTCGCGAGTCCGGCCGGCCCCGCGCCGACGACCGCGACATCGTAGATATGCGCCGGGTCGAATTCCGGCAGCCAGCCGAGCTGCGACGCGACCTGGTTTTCATCGGGCGCGCGCAGCACCGTGCCGTCCGGGCAGATCACGAGCGGGAAATCGGCCTTCGACGCCGAGATGCGCTCCAAGAGCGCGATCGCGTCGGGATCGGCGCACGCGTCGATCACGGTATGCGGATAGCCGTTGCGGCGCAGGAAGCCTTGCAGCGCGACGAGCTTGCCGTCGTCGGACTTGCCGAGCAGCACCGGCCCGCTGCCTTTCTCGATCAGGCCGACGCGCCGCAGGATCAGCGCGCGCATGATCTTCTCGCCGAGTTCCGCTTCGGCGACGAGCAGCGCCCGCAGCCGCTCGGGCGGAATCACGATGCCTTCCACGTGATCGAGCGCGTAGCCGTCGACGAGACATGGCTTGCCCGAAAGCTGCGCGATCTCCGCAAGGAACTGGCCCGGCGGCTGGTCGATGATCAGGTGCACGTTGCCGATCGCGTCGCGCCGGTTGATCCGCACGTGGCCCTCCAGCACGACGACCATGCCGCGCCCGACATCGCCCATCCTGAACATGCTCTCGCCGGCCTTCCATTGCTCGATCGTGCCGAAGCGGCGCATGCGCATGATTTCGGCATCGGTGAGCTTCGGAAACATCTGGTGCGCGCGCGTTTCGAGCGGGGAAAACGGCGCGTCCTCGCCCGCGCTGCCGGGCGCGGAGTTCGTCCCGGTCGGCATCACGTTGGGATCTTCCTGTGGCGTGTCGCGAGAATCCCAGGTCATCACACCGGGGTAAAGTTCGCGTGACGGCTCACCGCCCGTACCTGTACTCATGCGCGATCTCCATGTGGAAAACCAGCTTCTTGCAGGGATGCGGAACCTGACGAGGCTTTGACGGGCCACGGGCACATCGCGGCCATCTCGCTGACTTCCGCGGTCATCACGGGGTCGCCGCCAAATTCAGTAAGCGGTGCGACCTCGAAGCCGGCGAGACGCCACGCGTCGAGGCCGCCGGTGAGCGGCACGACGTCTCTGAAACCCGCGTTGCGCAAGGTCTTCGCCATCCAGGCGGCCGAAACTTCGTTCGGGCACGAGCAATAGATGACGATCTTCTGCGCCGGGTCGTACTCCAAGATGATCTTCTGAAGTTCGCGTTCGTCCGCGAACACGGAGCCCGGAATCGTGAACGGATCGAGCATGCGCTTCTCGCGCGAACGGATGTCGAAGATCGTCGGCAGCGGCTTGTCTTCCATCAGCGCGTAGAGTTCCTCGACGGTGAGGCGCGCCTTTTCGAGCGTCGCCATCAGCGCACGACGGCGCCACCAGCGATACGCGATGTACGCCGCGAGCAGCACCGCCACGACCATGATCGCCTGCCGGCCGAGTCGCGCGATCAGCGCGAACAGCATCTCCAGTTCCGCCGCGAACACCACGCCAAGCGCGAGCCCGACCGCCGCCCACAGCGCGATGCCGGCGCCGTCGTGCGCGATGAAGCTGCGCAGGCGCACGCCCATCGCGCCCGCGAGCGGCACCGACACCAGCGACAGCCCCGGAATGAACTTCGCGACGAGCAGCACGCGCACACCCCAGCGGCCGAAGAAGCGCTCGGTTTTCTTCACGCACGTATCGCGCGAGAGCGAGAGCTTGCAGATGGTCTTGAGCGTGCGGTCGCCATAGCGCCGGCCGCCCTGGAACCAGACGAGATCGCCGAGCACGCCGCCCGCAACCGCAAGACACAGCATGCCGAGAAGCGGCAGCATCACGCCGGTGCCGCGCAGCGACATCACCTCGACGGATGCACCGACGACGATCAGCGTCGGCAAGGCGGGCACGGGCAGCCCGAGGGCCGCGCCCAGAACGTTGACGAAGACGATCGCCGGGCCAAACCGATCGACAAGGTCATGCAGCAACATGGAAGTCTCCCGCACACGAGGTGAAGTGGCGTAAATCGAGGGTGACGAAGGGGCTTTTTGCGATGTGCGCGAGAGCGCGGTCTGACTTCACGCGCCGATGCAGGCCGGTGCCGAACCGGCTTCGTCACATTAAAGAGATGAGTGTAGCGCGGATTGCGGCAAGGCACCTTGGACCGCGCCCGAAGGCCGGCGCCGCAAGAGTTGCGGCGCCGTGTGGAGTGAATGCTTAATGCCTGACGAGCCTTAAGCGACGCGCGCTCGGATGTTCAGCCACGCTCGTCGGCGAGATAGGCGCGGATCACGTCGGCGAAGGTCTTGTCGCCTTGCAGGCCGAGCTGTGTCGCGCGGGTCGTGTCCCACGCGCCGGGCCAGCTTCCGACGATCTTCTCGACGCGCTCGTCGCGCTGCCAGTCGATGCGCGCGACGGCCTCTTCGCCCGCTACTTCGCGCAGCGCCTCGACCATCTCGTTCACGCTCACCGACAGGCCCGGCAAGTTCACCACTGGCCGATTGCCGAGCGCTGCACGATCGATTTCGAGGCCGGCGATCAGCGCTTCAATCGCGCTTTTCGGCGACAGCAGCCAAAGGCGCGTTTCGCCATCGACCGGGCACACGGCGCGCTCGCCGTTCAGCGGCTCGCGGATGATACCGCTCGCAAACGACGAAGCCGCCGCGTTTGGCTTGCCCGGACGCACGCTGATGGTCGGCAGGCGCAGCACGCGGCCGTCGACGAAACCGCGTCGTGCGTAATCGGAGAGCAGCAATTCGGCGATTGCTTTCTGCGTTCCATACGACGATTGCGGATTGAGCGCGGTGTCGTCCTGCACGATCTCCGGCAGCACGCCGCCATAGACCGCCACCGAGCTCGTGAACAGCACGCGCGGCGCGTGGCCGAGCGCGCGGCACACTTCGAGCAGCAGGCGCGACGCATCGAGGTTGATGCGCATGCCGAGGTCGAAATCCGCTTCCGCCTGCCCGCTCACGATCGCGGCGAGATGGAAGATGGCTTGCGTATCGGTATCGATCACGCGCTCGAGCACACTGCGATCGGCGATGTCGCCGGTTTCGACGCGCACGCGCTTATCGCTGAAATCGTTCGCGCCCACGACGTCGAGCAACACCAGTTCGGTGACCGGCTGGCCGTTCAGTTCGTTGCGATCGAGGAGACGGCGCGCGAGGCGCTGTCCAAGGAATCCGGCGCCGCCGGTAATCAGGATTTTCATGGTCTTGTTCACGCACGCAGGTTATGCACGTTGCAGATACGGTTTGAGCCAGCCGAGGCCAGCGGACGTCGCCGCACGCGGACGATATTCGCAGCCGATCCAGCCGTCGTAGCCGAGCGAATCGATCAGGTCGAACAGATACGGATAGTTGAGTTCCCCGATATCGGGTTCATGCCGCTCCGGCACGCCCGCGATCTGGATATGGCCGACGCCCGCGTTCGGCCGCTTCATGTCGCGCTTGAGTTTCACCGCGAGGTCGCCTTCGACGATCTGGCAGTGATAGCAGTCGAACTGCACTTGCAGGTTCGGCGCGCCGACTTCGTCGCAGACCGACTGCGCGTCGTCCTGGCGATTCAGGAAGAAGCCGGGAATGTCGCGCGTGTTGATCGGCTCGATGACGATCGTCACGCCTGCCGGTTTCGCCGCGCTCGCCGCCACTTCCAGGTTCTTCAGGTAGACCGCGCGATGCTGCTCGCGCGACTGCCCGGGCGCGATCAATCCGGCCATCACATGCAGCTTCGTGTTGCCGAGCGCGGCCGTGTATTCCAGCGCTTTATCGAGCGCGCGGCGGAACTCGTCCTCGCGTCCCGGCAGCGACGCGATGCCGCGCTCGCCCGCCGCCCAGTCGCCGGGCGGCGCGTTGAACAGCGCCTGCGTCAGGCCGTGCTCGTCGAGGCGCGCCTTGATGTCGGCGGCGGGGAAATCGTAGGGGAACAGGAACTCGACGGCCTTGAAACCGTCCTTCGCCGCGGCGGCGAAACGGTCGAGGAACGCGTGCTCGTTGTACATCATCGAGAGATTGGCGGCAAAGCGGGGCATTGCATCGACTCCTTGATGGGTTCAGCGATTGACGAGTTTCGCGGGCGTGAAGTACACGGCGATCGACCCGATCACGAGCATCGCGGCGAGCACGTACATGCCGGTGGCGGTGCTGTGCGTCAGGTCCTTCAGATAGCCGATCATATACGGGCTGGCGAAGCCGGCGAGATTGCCGATCGAATTGATGATCGCGATCCCGGCGGCGGCGGCAGCGCCCGACATGAACGCCGTCGGCAGCGACCAGAAGAGCGGCGCGCAGGTCAGCACGCCAGCCGCCGCGAGCGACAGCGCGATGATCGATACCACCGTGTTGCCCGCGAACGAAGCCGCGATCGAAAAGCCGATCGCCGCGGCCAGCGCCGGCACGATCAGATGCCAGCGGCGCTCGCGATGCTTGTCCGCGCTATGGCCGAGCACGTTCATCACGACGATCGCCACGAGGAACGGAATCGCGCTGAGCAAACCGATGTTGAACGCGCCGGAGACGCCCGTCGACTTGATGAAGGTCGGCATCCAGAACGTCAGGCCGTACTGGCCGGTCACGAACGCGAAGTAGATCAGCGACATCCACCACATGCGCTTGTCGGCGAATACCGCGCGCAGCGAATGCTTCTTGCCGTCGCCCGCGTGTTGCGGTTGCGCGGCGATTTCGTCTTCCAGCAGGCACTTTTCGCGCTCGCTCAGCCACTTCGCGCTGCGGATGTTGTTGTCGAGATAAAGGATGGTTGCAATGCCGACCAGGATCGCCGGAATCGCTTCGATCAGGAACATCCACTGCCAGCCGGCGAGGCCCTTGTGATCGGTGAAGCTCTGCATGATCCAGCCCGACAGCGGATTGCCGAAGATCCCCGACACCGGAATCGCCGACATGAACACCGCGACGATCTTCGCGCGCCGGTGCGACGGGAACCAGTACGTCAGGTACAGGATCACGCCGGGGTAAAAGCCGGCTTCGGCCAGACCGAGCAGGAAACGCAGCACGTAGAACTGCGTCGGCGTCTTGACGAACACGAAGCACGCCGAGAGGATGCCCCAGGTAATCATGATCCGCGCGATCCAGATGCGCGCGCCGATCTTGTGCATCAGCATGTTGCTCGGCAATTCGAACAGGAAATAGCCGAGGAAGAAGATGCCGGCGCCAAGGCCGAACACGGTTTCGCTGAACGCGAGGTCCTGCGACATCTGCAGCTTCGCAAAGCCCACGTTCACGCGGTCGAGATACGCGACCACGTAGCAAAGCATCAGGAACGGCACGATGCGCCAGAACACCTTGGCGTAGGTGCGTTTCGTTTCTTCGGCGTCCGGCAGCGCGCTGGCGGATACGCGCGTGCCGCCCGGCAGCGCTTGGTCAAGGCTCATTTACTAGTCTCCAGGAGGGAATGTCGTGTGGCGTGTTACTACCAGCGCGCGTTGAACGTCGCGCGCAAATCCTCGATGGCCGCTTCTTCGAGCGGCTCGGGGCGCGGCGTGGTCAGCAACCACAGCCGCGCGGTTTCTTCCAGCTCTTCAAGCGCGTAAGACGCCTGTGATACCGATCGCTCCCAGACGACCGGCCCGAGCCGTTCCAGCAAGACGCCGCGCACCTTCGACGCGAGCGCCGCCACTTCTTCCGCGACGGCCGGATCGCCCGGCCGCCGATAGCGAATCAGCGGTATGTGGCCGACCTTCATCACGTAGTACGGCGTGATCGGCGGCAGCACATCGGTGTCGCGCCAGACGCCCGCGAGCGTCAGCGCGACGAGGTGCGTCGAATGCGTATGGACGACACCGTGCGCATCGGCGTTGTTCTCGTAGATCCGGCGATGCAGCGCCAGGGTCTTCGACGGCCGGCCACCGGAAACGTGATTGCCCGCACGATCGACTTTCGCGATTTCGGCCGGGTCGAGGCGGCCGAGGCAGACATCGGTCGGCGTGATCAGCCAGCCATCGGACAGGCGCGCGCTGATGTTGCCCGCGCTGCCGACCGTGTAACCGCGCTGGTACAGGCTCGCACCCGTCACGCAGATTTCCTCGCGGATGCGGTTTTCGTCGTTTGTCATCGCCATCGTCATCGTCACGCGGTTCCGTCGAGCGATTTCAGCGCCTTCGCGAAGAAGTCCGTCGTGCCGAAATTGCCCGATTTCAGCGCAAGCGCGAGCGGCGCTTCGTCGCTGCTTGCGCCGATGGATTGCGTCGCGGGCACGCCCGGATCGATCTGCGGTCCGATGCGCAGCGACTTGACGTCGAGCGCCTGTACGACTGCGCCGGACGTCTCGCCGCCCGCGACGACGAACTTGCGCACGCCGAGATCGCGCAGTCCGCGTGCGATCGATGCCAGCGCCTCTTCGACCAGATGTCCCGCCTTCTCGACGCCCAGTTCCTTCTGCACCGCCTTGACTTCATCGGGCGAGGAGGTGGCATAGATCAGCACGGGCTGGCCGGCATGCTCTTTCGCGAACGCGATCGCCTGTTCGACGACCGGCTCGCCGCGCGAGAGCGCCATCGGATCGACCCGAAAACCCGGCTTGCTGGCGCGCCATTCCGCGACCTGCGCATTGGTCGCCTTCGAGGCGCTGCCCGCCAGCACGACCGCCTGACCTTCGATCTTCGGCAGGTCGGCGGCGTGTTCGACGTCGGCAAGTTGGCCGAAGTTTTTCGGCAGGCCGAGCGCGATGCCCGAGCCGCCGGTGATGAGCGTCAGCGCAGCGCACGCGTCGCCGAGCACGTAAAGATCGGCGTCGGAAACGGCATCCGCGATCGCCAGCCGCACGCCTTCGGCGCGCAGCGCCGCGATCTTTTCACGCACCGCATCCGCGCCCTTCGCGATGACGTCGTAGCGAATCAGCCCGACTTTCGATTTCGTCTGACGCTGCAGGACGCGCACGAGATTCGGGTCGGTCATCGGCGTGAGCGGATGATTCTCCATGCCCGATTCGTTCAGCAGCACGTCGCCGACAAACAGATTTCCGCGATAGATCGTCCGACCGTTCTCCGGGAACGCCGGACACGCAATCGTGAAATCGTCCTTCAGCGCATCGAGCAACGCATCCGCGACGGGGCCGATATTGCCTTTGTCGGTGGAATCGAAGGTCGAGCAGTATTTGAAGAGAAACTGCCGGCAGCCCTGCGCGCGCAGCCATTCGAGCGCGGCGAGCGATTGCGCGACCGCCTCCTCAGCGGGAATCGTGCGCGACTTCAGCGCGACGACCAGCGCATCGGCTTCGATCCGCGTGCCGGCGGCGGGCACGCCGATCGTCTGCACCGTGCGCATGCCGCCGCGCACCAGCATGTTGGCGAGATCGGTGGCGCCGGTGAAGTCGTCGGCGATACAGCCCAGCAGCGCTTGCGTCGTCACTTGGGTCATCACTTCGCTCCTTTCGGCACATCGATCCCCGGGAAAATCTTGATGACGGCGGAATCGTCCTCGCCGCCGTGTCCGGCCGTCGACGCCATCATGAACATCTGGTGCGCCGCCGCCGAGAGCGGCAGCGGAAACTTCGACGTGCGCGCGGTATCGAGCACGAGGCCCAGGTCCTTCACGAAAATATCGACGGCGGAAAGCGGCGTGTAGTCGCCTGCCAGGATGTGCGGCACGCGGTTCTCGAACATCCACGAATTGCCGGCGCTGTGCGTGATGACGTCGTAGAGCGCATCGGGATCGACGCCTTCGCGCAGGCCGAGCGCCATCGCCTCGGCGGCGGCGGCGATATGCACGCCCGCGAGCAGCTGGTTGATGATCTTGACCTTCGAGCCCGCGCCGTGCGCGTCGCCGAGCCGGTAGACCTTGCCCGCGATCGCGCCGAGCACGTCTTCGCAGGCGGCGTAGGCGGCGGCGGGGCCGGAGGTCATCATCGTCATCTCGCCCGATGCGGCACGGGCCGCGCCGCCCGAGACCGGCGCATCGATCATCTGCAGGCCCGCCGCTTCGACGCGCTTGCCGAGATCGATGGCGAAGGTCGGCGAAACCGTGGCACAGGCGATCACGACGCTGCCCGGCTTCATCGACGAAACCGCGCCCGGGCTTTGCTCCGTGCCGAACAGCACGGCCTCGGTCTGCGCCGCATTGACGACGAGCGTCACGACCACGTCGCATTTGCCGCCGAGTTCCGCCGGCGTCGCGCACGCGATGCCGCCTTCCGCCGCGAAGGCGTCGAGCACTGGCGCGCGGACGTCGCACGCATGGACCGCGAAGCCCGCGCGCAGCAACGAGCGCGCGACGCCGAGGCCCATTGCGCCCAGGCCAATGACTCCCACATTTCTGGACATGTCGTTTCTCTTCTGAGTGAAGCGTTAGCGGATGCCGGCTTCCGCCAGGCGGCGAGCGGCGTTGTAGAGATGGGTCGTGGCGGCGTTGCGCGCGGCCATCGGGTCGCCTGCGCGAATCGCGGCGGCAATCGCGGCGTGCTCCTCGCGAACCTGCCGCGAGAAGTCTTCGCGCAGCGCCTCGTTCTTGCGCGTGACGATCGTGCCGGCTTCGAGATACTGATTCAGAAAGGTGAGCGTTTTCAGGAAGTACGGGTTGCCCGTCGCATTCGCGATCGCGCGATGGAACGCGACGTCTTCGGCCACGCCGTCTTCGCCATCCGCGACGGCGGCCTCGATCTTCGCGAGCGCGGCGTCGATGGCGGCCATTTGCGCGTCGGTGCGGCGCATCGCGGCTTCCGATGCCACTTCGGCCTCGATCGCCCGCCGCAGCGCGAGAATCTGCACGACCGAGCCGGGCTCGACGGCCTCGGCGTAATCGATCCGCAGCGGCCGGATGCCCGCGCGCTCGACGACGAACACGCCGCTGCCCTGCTTCGGCTCGACCATGCCCTCGTTCTTGAGACGCGAAATCGCCTCGCGGATCACGGTGCGGCTCACGCCGAATTCCTGCGCGAGCACTGCTTCGGTCGGCAGCTTGCCGCTTTTGGCGAAGCTGCCTTTTTCGATTTGCTTCTGTAGCTGCTGCGCGACCGTGTCGCTCAGCGCCCGGACCGGGATTTTCTCGAACATGAAGCTCGCCGATGCTTGTTAGGTGATAAGGTCATCATACAAATTTTCAGCGCGAACGACCTATCCGAAGTAACCCTTACTCCGTTTTAGCTACGGGGTGCGGTCAGCGGGCGAGCGGCTCGTCGATGAGGGCGAGCGCGTCGCGTATTTCGGACGCGTCGCGCGGTCTGACGACCCGCGTGATTTCCTTGCCGTTCAGCATGAAGACGAGTGTCGGCCAGAGCTTCACGCGGAAAGAACGGCCGAGCGCGCGGCCGCTGCCGTCCTCGATTTTCAGATGGCGCACGTCGGGATGATCGTGAAACGCCTGCGCGATCAGCGGTTGGGCGGCGCGGCAGAAACCGCACCAGTCGGTGCCGAACTCGACGACGGTCGCGCCGGTGAGGTCGTCGATGTCGGCGCGCGGCGGTTGGGATGTCGCGTAGCGGGTGGTCATTGCCATGTCGTTCGCTTCCTCGATCGGTGGTGCCCGTCATTACAGCAGAGGTGCACAAAGCTTGCCTGCCCCGGCGGCGGCGCACCGCTCACTGCCCGAACCCCGTCAGCCCGACCACGCTCCCCACCGCGAGCAGCCACAACGGATGCACCTTCGTCCGGTACGCCAGCACCGCGACGACCGCCGTGATCGCGCCGAGCATCCATGTCCGGTCGGACGCCTCCGCGATCAACGCCGCGCTCGCCGCGACGAGACCGGCCGTCATCGGCACGAGACCGGCTTGTATGTATCGGCGCCACGGCCGGTCCTTGAAGCGCTCCCACGCGTGCATCGCCGCGACCGTCACGAGCGACGACGGCCCGAACTTCGCAATCGACGTCACGATCACGCCCGGCCAGCCGGCCACGTGCCAGCCGATCAGCGTCACGACCATCATGTTCGGCCCGGGAGCCGCCTGCGCGAGCGCGAAGAGCGCGGAGAAATCGGCCTTCGACATCCACTGATGCACTTCCACGACCTGTCGCTGCATCTCGGGCAGGATCGTGTTGCCACCGCCGAACGCCAGCAGCGACAACTGGCTGAAGATCGCGGCGAGCGAGACGAGATCGTGGTTCATCGGCGCACCTTCCACGCGAGCAGGATCGAAACGGGTGTGAGGACGAGCATCGTCGGGAGGAGCGGGAAGCGCAGCAGCGCGATCGCGATAAACGCCAGCACGGCGATCAGCGCCATCTCCGGCTTCTTGCGCAACGGCCACGCGATTTTCACGGCCATCGCAACGAGCAGCCCGGCGGCTGCGGCCGCGAGCCCGGCGAACAGATGCGCGACGTGCGGGTCCTGATGGGTGCGTTGATACAGCACGCCCAGCGCGATCACGATGAGCGACGGCCCGACGATCAGCCCGAGCAGTCCCGCCAGCGCGCCGGGCACGCCGCGAAAGCGCATGCCGATTGCAACCGACAGGTTGATCACGTTGCCGCCCGGCAGGAACTGGCACAGGCCGAGCAGTTCGGTGAATTCGTCGGGCGCGAGCCACTTGCGGCGCTCGACGATCTCGCGGCGCGCCAGCGGCAGCGCGCCGCCGAACGCCGTGAGGCCGAGCGTCAGGAAACCGGTGAAGATCTGGGCGACCGAGGGAACGTGGGCATGAGGGCGTGGGTGGACGGCGTCGGGCGGCATGGCGGGGCGGCGGCTGGCTCGGGAAAGCCGCAAGCGTAACGCGGAATCCTTGCGCTTTCCAAACGGGTTTCCGCCGTCCGCACCCGTCAGCCCGCCTTCTGCCCGGTGCGCGCGCGCCGTGCCTCGTAGGCTTTCAGATGCGTGTAAGCCGCCGCCAGCACCGATGCCCCTTCGCGCTTCGTCACGCGCCGCGCCAGCAGGTCGCCGACGATATGGTCCGCCTCGATCGCCGCGTTGTTCTCGAGGTCTCGCAGCATCGACGCCGTCAGGAGCGAACCCTTCTCCGTGAACGTCGCATGCGCCCGCGCCGAGGTCTCGTCGCCCGGACGATGGCCGTGGTCCGCCGCGACCGTGCAACATTCGTCGAAGAGTCCGAGCAGCAGCGCCTCGCCGCCGGGCGCCGCGAGAATGTCGCCGATCGGCGCACGCATCAGGCAGGTCCCGGCCGCGAGCGTCGCGAGGAACACCCACTTCTCCCACATCGACTGCAGGATGTCGTCGCTGACCTGGAAGTCGAAACCGGCGTCCGCGAACTCGGCCGCAATCGCCTCGATGCGCGCCGAGCGGCCGCCCGCGCGTTCACCGATGGTCATCGAATGGAGCTGGTTCAGGTGGACGATCTCGCCTTCGGCATCGAGCGTCGCCGCGATCACGCACTGGCCGCCGAGCACCTTGTCCGCGCCGAAATGCGCGTCGAGCACGTCGAGATGGCGCATGCCGTTCAGGAGCGGCAACACAACCGTATTCGGCCCGACCGCGTTCTTCACCGATTCGATCGCGCCTTCCAGGTCGTAAGCCTTGCAACTCAGCAAGATCAGATCGAAAGGCTCGGCAACCTCCTTCGCAAGGACAGTCGGCGGGCATTCGAGCACCAGGTCGCCGTGCGGGCTGCGCAGCTTCAGCCCGCATTGCGCGAGCCGCTCGGCGCGCCGTTCGCGCACGAGAAAGGTCACGTCCCTGCCGGCGTCGAGCAGTCGCCCGCCGAAATAACCGCCGATCGCACCCGCGCCCACCACCAGAATCCGCATGTCCCGCTCCTATACGTGTATTCGTGCATTCATGTTTACGCCTGCCAGACGCCGTAACCCGCTTCCCGCAGACCGATCGCCAGTTCGACTTCCATCTCGCGCGCGCCTTCATACGGCATCGGGTTGTAGACCTCGTAGAGACGCGGCAAAAGCCGCAGCCCGTAGTCGCGCACGAAGCGGTTCGACTGGATGCCGGCCTTGTGCTTGTCGAAGCGCACGTCCGGATCGATGCCCGTCATGCCGACGTAGACGAACGGCATGCCGAGGACATGCTCCGGATTGGCCCGGCGAAAGCGCGCTTCGTTCCAGACCGCATCGGACAGTTCGATCACGTAGACGTAGTAATGGTGACGACGCGGCTTGCGGCCAGGCGCCATGCGTAATCCGGGCACGGGTTGCGGGCGTTCATTCTAGACCGGCGGCGCGCGGCATGCTCGATCGGCAGGCGGGAGCGCGCGGCATGTCAGCCAGACGCGAGCCGAAGTGGTAATCTCGGCTCCGTCTGCGTTCGTGCGCGGCACTCGATTTTTGCGACATGGCCTCGTCCAGACGCCAGGCATGCGTGAAGTGCGCGAGCGCCGCGCCACCCGAAGTCGACTGCCGCACGGGCGCTGCCCCAAGCGACACGTTCCATCCGTTGCGCTGGCCGCCATGCGCCGCCCGCGCGACCGTCATCCGGAGAGATCAGCATGAGCAAGCAAGCAATCGGCGTCGTCGGCCTCGCCGTCATGGGCCGCAATCTGGCGCTGAACATCGAAAGCCGCGGACACGCCGTCTCGGTCTACAACCGCAGCCGCGAAAAGACCGACGAACTGATCGCCGAACATCCCGACAAGAAGCTCGTGCCGGCCTTCACGCTGGAAGAATTCGTCGAGTCGCTGGAGACGCCGCGCCGCATTCTCCTGATGGTGAAGGCGGGCCAAGGCACCGACGCGACCATCGACGCGCTGCGGCCGCTGCTGCAAAAGGGCGATATCCTGATCGACGGCGGCAATACGCATTTCACCGACACCATCCGCCGCAACCAGGACCTCGCGAAATCGGGGCTGCACTTCATCGGCACGGGCGTGTCCGGTGGCGAGGAAGGCGCGCTGAAAGGCCCGTCGATCATGCCGGGCGGCCAGCGCGAAGCCTACGATCTCGTCGCCCCGATTCTCACCGAGATCGCCGCCAAGGCGCCGGACGGCGACCCCTGCGTCGCCTATATGGGCCCGGATGGTGCCGGACATTTCGTGAAGATGGTGCACAACGGCATCGAATACGGCGACATGCAACTGATCGCCGAGAGCTATGACGTGATGAAGCGCGTGGCGGGGTTGTCGAACGAAGAACTCGGGCGGGTTTATGTCGAGTGGAATCAGGGTGAACTCGATAGCTACCTGATCGAGATCACGTCGAAGATCTTCTCGAAGAAGGACGAGGAGACGGGCAAGGACCTCGTCGATGTGATCCTCGATCGCGCCGCGCAGAAGGGCACCGGCAAGTGGACGAGCCAGAACGCGCTCGATCTCGGCGCGCCGCTGCCGCTTATCACCGAAGCGGTGTTCGCGCGCGTGCTGTCGTCGCTGAAGGATCAGCGCGTGGCCGCGAGCAAGCAACTGCGCGGGCCCACGCCGAAGTTCGAAGGCGATCGGCAGGCGTTCATCGAATCCGTCCGGCGCGCGCTTTATCTGAGCAAGATCGTTTCGTATGCGCAAGGGTTCGCGCAATTGCGGGCCGCATCGGACGAATACAAATGGAACCTGCAATACGGCGAGATCGCGAAGATTTTCCGGGCGGGCTGCATCATCCGTGCGCGCTTCCTGCAGAAGATCACCGATGCCTATGCGAAGGACGCCGGCCTCGCGAACCTGCTGCTCGATCCGTATTTCAGCGATATCGCGGCGAAGTATCAGGACGCGTTGCGCGATGTCGTCGTCGCGGCGGTGAAGGCGGGCGTGCCGGTGCCGGCGTTCTCGTCGGCGGTGGCTTACTTCGACAGCTATCGGTCAGAACGGCTGCCGGCGAACCTGGTGCAGGCGCAGCGGGATTTCTTTGGCGCGCATACGTTCGAGCGCGTGGACAAGAAGGGGAGCTTCCACGCGGATTGGGCGTGAGGGTTTGCTGAAGGGTGAAAAGGGCGGTCTCGGTGTGAGACCGCTTTTTTTATTCAGCCGGACGTCGACTTTCGTCACGGCTTTCGGCGTTATTTAAAGACTGGTCGGCAATGCGTTACCAAAACCATCGGTCAAGGCATTACCAACAATATGCTCTCTTACTTTTTCCAGATATTTTCGGTGATATTGCCACGGGACCAACTTGCGTTTCTGTAATTGCCCCACCACGATCCCCGGATGCACATGCAGTCGCTTGGCAAACCCGACAATCTTCTGATCAGTAAATAGAGGATCGACAAGGGCGATAAATGCTTCGAGTTCCGCCTCGGGAACCGAGAATTCCGCCGCCGCCTGATTTGCTCGCGCTTCTATTGAAGAGAGCGCAGCCGCGTCTTCACCTAACATGTCGACCTCCACGATGGGTGTCGCTTGTCCTTCCCCGTGGGCCACATGGTCGAGTTCATGAAGCAACGTATGCCAAAAATTATCAACCCGATCGAATCTAAGCGCGAGCGCTACAACGGGTGCCTCTTTATTCAGCCAGAAACACGCGCCATCAATCTTTGAACCGGACAGCGCTTCGACGATGACCATACGGACGCCCGCCTTGGCGAGAATCGCAGGCACCGCGTGCACGGAGTCAACCAGCTCAAGACAACCGCGCAATTCACCCATCGCCTTCGAAAGCCTCGACTGACTGAACTTGTCTGCAGACAAGGCGCGCGCTATCTTTCCGGCTCGAATCAGCCATGCTACCTGAGCAGTCGAAACGTTCTCATATGAAGCCTTTCGAGCAGCATGGGCAAACTTTGGCGTATCGTCGAATGATGAAACTCCAAAGTAATCCAGAAATTGAGACTCGAGCAGGTCAAGATTCGACGATGATTCGATCCAACCTCGCTTAATCATGTCTCTTACTGGATACAGACTGTATAACTTGGCGCGACGCGTGACCGCGTTCGGTTCTGACCGAACCCTGGATAACTGATACTGACTTTCAAGGTTCATCCAGAATTCCGCGCCCGTGCTAAACGCGTCACCCAACGCCACCGCTGTCTCCGGTGTGATGGCGCGCTTGCCGGCCAGGATTTCGCTGATTACGCGCGAAGGCCGTCCAATAATCTCCGCCAGTTCCACTTGCGACCACCCGCGCGCGTCCAACTCTTCCTTCAAAAACTCGCCAGGCGGAAACACCTGTGCAGCACTCTTGCCCATGATGGCCTCAGAAATCAAACTCAATGGTAATCTTCGATCCCGATAACGACGACAATCTTTCCGGACGCGTTCTTCTTGAATTCCAATATCAAACGCCACTGGTCATTCAGACGCATCGAGTACTGACCTGTGCGATCACCTTTCAATTTCTCGAAGTGAAGCGACTTCAATTCGTAAAAAGCTCGCTCGTCAACCGCTGCACGAATGGCTTGAATTCGCATGCGAAACTTCGTCACGATCGCAACGGCATAACCTCCGGTGAATGCTCCGTCAACCTCCAGCCGTTCGCAGATCGCGCTTCTGTACTCGATTTCCATTTATCTGCTTGACGTCCATACTATCGAATTTACACCTTTACACTAAGTGTAAATTGTATAGCAGGGATCGCGGGCGTACAAGCCGCGATCCCTGCAAGCCGACTTATGAAGGCGGCTGAGTTGCCGCTCGCACCTGACTAGGCTTCCAGCCTCACCCACGTCCCATTCGCCCTGCTGCTCCGCAGCACGGCATCGATGAAACGCAGCCCGGCGACGCCATCCCCCACGTTCGTCAGCAACGCGCTCTCCGCAGGCGGCGAATCGGCGTTGATCGCAGCCTCGATCTGCGACGCCGCATCCGCATAAAGCTGCGCAAACGCCTCAAGATACCCTTCCGGATGACCCGCCGGCACGCGCGTCGCGTGCAGCGCTTCCGCGCCTTGCACGCGACCGCGCGTGATCCGCTCGGCCGCGCCACCCAGCGGCGTCACCCACAATTCGTTCGGGTTCTGCTGGTCGAAGCTCAGGCCCGCCTTCGTGCCATACACGCGCAGGCGCAGCGCGTTCTCCTCCCCCGCCGCGACCTGGCTCGCCCACAGCACGCCGCGCGCCCCGCTCGCGTAGCGCAGCATCGCCTGGACATGATCGTCGATCGGGCGGTTCGGCACGAACGTCGAGACTTCAGCCGACACTTCGGCCGGCCGCATCCCCGTCACGAATTCGGCGAGTTGGTACGCATGGGTGCCGATATCGCCGAGACAGCCCGCCGGTCCCGCCAAGGCCGGATCGGTGCGCCACGCGGCCTGCCGGTTCGACTGATGTTCGAGCGGCAGCGACAGCCAGTCCTGCGCATATTCGACGTTGACGAGCCGCACATCGCCCAGCACGCCTTGCTGGACCAGCGCCCGCGCATGCCGCACGAGCGGATAGCCCGTGTACGTGTACGTGACCGCGAACACGAGCCCTTTCTCGCGCGCGAGCCGGGCAAGCGCCTCGCCTTCATCGAGCGACACTGCGAGCGGCTTGTCGCAGATCACATGGATGCCGGCTTCGAGAAACGCCGTCGCGACCTTCGCATGCAAATGATTCGGCGTGACGATCGCGACGGCGTCGATGCCGTCATCGCGTGCGGATTCCGTCGCGGCCATCTCGCGAAAATCCGCATAGCTGCGCGGCAAGCCGATGCTCGCTGCACTCGCCGCCGCGCGTTCGGGATCGGACGACAACGCCCCCGCAACCAGCTCGAAGCGATCGTCGATGCGCGCCGCGATCCGGTGCACCGCGCCGATGAACGCGCCCTCGCCGCCACCGACCATCCCCAGCCGCAGACGCCGCTTCATGTTCTCGCTCCGATGCCGAGCACGCCGCGCAGTTGCTCGCGACTCGCGCCGCTGCCCGCGAAGTCGTCGAACGCGCGCTCCGCCACGCGGATGATGTGATCCCGGATGAACACCGCTCCTTCGCGCGCGCCGTCCTCGGGATGTTTCAGCGCGCACTCCCATTCGAGCACGGCCCAACCGGGGAAATCGTATTGCGCCATCTTCGAGAAAATCGCCTTGAAGTCGACCTGCCCGTCGCCAAGCGAGCGGAAGCGCCCGGCGCGATCGACCCATCCCGAATAGCCGCCATACACGCCCTGCCTGCCCGTCGGACGAAACTCCGCGTCCTTCACATGAAACGCCTTGATGCGCTCGTGATAGATGTCGATGAACTGCAGGTAGTCGAGTTGTTGCAGCACGTAGTGGCTCGGATCGAAGAGGATGTTCGCGCGGGGATGATTGCCGACCGCTTCCAGGAAGCGCTCGAACGTCACGCCGTCGTGCAGGTCTTCGCCCGGATGCAACTCATAGCAGACATCGACGCCCGCTTCATCGAACGCGTCGAGAATCGGGCGCCAGCGCGCGGCAAGTTCCTCGAACGCCGCTTCGACGAGACCCGCCGGACGCTGCGGCCACGGATACATATACGGCCACGCGAGCGCGCCGGAAAACGACACATGCGCCGACAGCCCGAGCCGCCGCGAGGCCGCCGCCGCATGCTTCATCTGCGCGATCGCCCACTCGGTGCGCGCAGCGGGATTGCCGCGCACGTGAGGCGCGGCGAAGCCGTCGAAGAGCGTGTCGTAAGCGGGATGCACCGCGACGAGCTGCCCCTGCAAATGCGTCGACAACTCCGTGATGCACACGCCCGCATCGCTCACGGTCTGCCGCAACTCGTCGCAATATGCATCGCTTGCGGCGGCTTTTTCGAGGTCGATGAGGCGCGGATCGGCGGGCACCTGGATGCCTTCGAAACCCAGCCCTTTCGCCCACGCGGCCAGATGCGCGAGGTTATCGAACGGCATTTCATCGCCGAGAAACTGCGCGAGAAAGATCGCCGGACCCTTGATGGTTTTCATGTCGCTTGCTCCATGAACAGGCGCGCGTTCGCTGAGAACGCGCTACGCAACGCACGCGAATCAGGCGAACTCAGAACGGCGAGTTCGGATAGTAGAACTGCTTCGCGTTGTCCTTCGTGATCAGCACCGACGGGATGATCGTCGTCGCCGGCAGCTTCTCGCCCTTCAGGCGCGCTTCGGCCGTCAGCTTGATCGCGTCGTAGATGAACTTCGGCGAGTACGAGACGTCGGCCTGCACGCGCGCGTCGCCATCGATGATGCGCTTGACCGCCTCCTTCGACCCCGCGCCGCCGAACACTTCCTTGATGTCGGTGCGCTTCGCCTGGTCGATCGCCTTCAGCACGCCGACCATCATGTCGTCGTCGGCGGCCCACACGGCGTCGATGTGCTTGAAGCGCGTGAGGTAGTCCTGCATCACCTTGAACGCGTCGTCGCGGTTCCAGTTTGCGTACTTCGCGTCGAGGATCTTGATGTCGGGGTACTGCTTCATCACGCCTTCGAACGCGGCCCAGCGCTCGTTGTCGAGCGTCGTCGGAATGCCGCGCAGCGCGACGATGTTGCCCTTGCCGCCCATCTGCTTCGCGAGATACTCGGCGGGGAGCTTGCCGAACGCGGTGTTGTCGCCGGCGACGTAGGCGTCCTGCGCGCTGGTGTCGGTGAGGCCACGATCGACCACCGTCACGTACACGCCCTTCTTCTTCACCTGCGCGACCGGCTGCGTCAGCGAAGCCGATTCGAACGGGAAGATCACGAGCGCGTTGATCTTGTTGACGGTCACGAGATCCTGCAACTGGTTTGCCTGCTCGGGCGCGCCGCCCGCCGTCTTCACGATGACCTTCAGGTCCGGATGTGCCTTTTCGAGTTCCTTCTTGGCCTCGTTCGCCCACCAGACGATGCCACCCGTGAAGCCGTGCGTCGCCGTGGGAATCGCGACGCCGAGGATGACCTTGTCGGCGGCGAATGCGGACGATGCCGCGGTGAGTGCGCTCGTGGCGAGCGTGAGGGCGCCAATCGCGCGAAACATTTTTTTCATGGTGATGTCTCCGGTTTTTTCAGCACGCATCGCGTGCCGGTTGGGTTGGATTAGGTTGGGTGTTGTTGTTTACACCGTCTGATGCACTCAGGCTTCCATGGAACTTGTGTTGTTATCGGTCTATTGGCTCTTGCCCCTGTCCGGGGCGGGGTGGGTGATCGCTCGCGCTTGGGGTTGGGGTTCGGGTCGGGCTTCAACCGTTTGATGCGCTCAGGCTCCTATGGAACTTGTTTTCTTCGTGGTCTATTTGCTCTGCCCCTGTCCGGGGCGGGACTCACTTTCTTTGCTGCTGCAAAGAAAGTAAGCAAAGAAAGCAGCTTTCCACCGCCAATCCTTGCCGTGCGCCGCCAGACCGCTCCCTCGGAGTGGTCCAACCGGGGGAGTGTCCTTAGCGGGGTTTCATCGTTGTTGGCATGTAGAAAAGGCGCGCACATCGCACCGCTACAGGGAGGGGAACAGCAGTCATTCATCCCTCATGGCACTTCGTGCCCGACGACAGGTTCGCTAAGCGGTGAATTGAAGAATGTGGCAAGCACGAACGCGGGATGTAGATGTGGCGACGAGTTTCGGGTTTCAATTTTGCCTGACGGGTGAGTGCGTAGCGCGAAGCCGGATGAATGACTGCTGGTCCACTTCGTATAGCGGTGCGACGAGCGCGCCTTTTCTACATGCCAACAACGATGAAACCCCGCTAACGACACTCCCCCGGTTGGACCACTCCGAGGGAGCGGTCTGGAGGCGCATGGCAAGGATTGGCGGGGGGAAGCTGCTTTCTTTGCTTACTTTCTTTGCAGCAGCAAAGAAAGTGAGTCCCGCCCCGGACAGGGGCAGAGCTAATAAACCAAAAACAAAACAAGTTCAGTAGAAGCGCAAAAACATCAGACGGTGTAAACACGAAAAAACCTCACCGCCGGCTACGCTGCAAAAAGGCCACAAAAATGATCACGGCGCCTTGCACCGCCGCATTCAGATACACACTGATGATGCTCGTCAAGTTCAGAATATTTCCGATCACCGACAGCAAAACCGCGCCGATCACGGTGCCAACCACGCGCCCTTCGCCGCCCTTGAGCGCCGTCCCGCCGACGACCACCGCCGCGATCGCTTCGAGTTCCCAGAGCAGGCCCGTCGTCGGAGTGGCCGAGCCCAGGCGCGGCACGTAGAGCACCGTCGCAACGCCCACGCACAGTCCAAGCAAGACGTAGGTCACGATCTTCACGGCATCGACGCGAATCGCCGCATAGCGCGCCACCTGCTCGTTCGAGCCGATCGCCTGGACGTGCCGGCCAAACACCGTGCGATTGAGCACGACCGTGCCGCCCGCTGCGACGATCAGGAACACCCAGATCGGCACCGGCACGCCGAACAGACTCGCGTAATAAACCGGGCCGTAGAGATCGGCGAGCGAATTGTCGAGCGTGAGCGCGCCGCCATCGGCAAGCCATGTCAATAACGCGCGGAACATGCCGAGCGTGCCAAGCGTCACGATGAACGGTTCGATGCGTCCCTTCGTCACGAGCAAACCATGCGCAAGACCGAAAAGACCCCCTAAAACAAGGGCTAGAACGATGCCGAGCGCGACGATCGTGAGCGGCGCGAACGTATGCCCGCCCATGCCTTGCTTGAGTCCGTTCATCATCCAGATCATCGTGCCCGCGATCAGCGCGGCCATCGAACCGACCGACAAGTCGATGCCGCCCGAGATGATCACGAACGTCATGCCGACCGCGATGATGCCGATGAACGAGGTTCGCGTGAGCACGTTCATCGCGTTGTCGAACGTGGCGAAGTCGCCGTTGAGCAGCGTGCCGCCGATGCACAGCGCGATCAGCCCGACGAGCGGCCCGATGCCGTGCAACCGCCGCGCGAAACTGCCGATGCGGCCGCTTCGTTCGGCGCCTTCAGTGTGTGCCGGTCGCATGCGCGATCAACCTCTCTTCGGTCAGGTGTTCGATGCCGAGCGTCGCAACCAGCTCGCCCGCGCGCATCACCGCGACGCGATGGCACAAGCCGATCAGCTCGATCAGTTCGGAGGAAATCACGATCACCGCGCGCCCTTCGGCGGCGAGCCGGTGAATCAGGAAATAGATGTCGCGTTTCGCGCCGACATCGACGCCGCGCGTCGGCTCGTCGAGCACGATCACGCGCGGATCGGGATGCAGGAACTTGGCAAGCGCGAGCTTCTGCTGGTTGCCGCCCGACAGCATGCGCGCGCGGCTCGCGAGATTGCCGGTGCGAATGCCGAAATCGCCGACCGCCTTTTTCAGCGCTTCGCGTTCGGCGGCGCCGTCGATGAACGGATGCGCGTAGCGTTCGAGCGTCATCATCGTGAGGTTGTCCTTCAGCGCCATGTCGACGTGCAGGCCGCGGCCCTTGCGGTCTTCGCTCAGGTACGTGATGCCGTGCTTCATGGCGTCGAGCGGATTGCGCGGCCGGCGCGCCCCCAGCGGCTTGCCGTCGAGCGAGATGCGACCCGCGCTGCGCGCCCGCACGCCGATCAGCGATTCGAACAGTTCCGTGCGCCCCGCGCCGACGAGTCCCGCGAAGCCGAACACCTCGCCCGCACGCACCGAGAAGCTCACGTTGTGCGCCCAGCCGGGCACACTGACGCCCTCCACCTGCAACGCGACCGGCGCATCGGCGGCAAGCGCCGGCTTGGCCGGAAACATGTCCGACACTTCGCGGCCGACCATCAGGTTCGCCATCTGGTGGCGCGTGAGTTCGGCGGTCGGCGCGCGGGTGACGAAGCGGCCGTCGCGCATCACGATCACTTCGTCGGTCACGCGCTCCACTTCGTCGAGCTTGTGCGAGATATAGACGATCGTCACGCCGTCTTCCTTCAGGCGCGCCATCAGTGCGAAGAGACGCTGCGTTTCGGCGGGCGTGAGCGTCGCGGTCGGTTCGTCCATGATGAGCAGGCGCGCTTCGCGCAGCATCGCCTTCGCGATCTCGACCAGTTGCTTCTCCGCGACGATCAGGTCGCGCACCTTCGTATCCGGATTCTTGTGCAGGCCGACATCGGTCAGGCGCGCACGCGCCGCTTCACGCATCGCGGGTTCGTCGAGCAGGAAGCCGCGACGCTTCTCGTGCCCGAGGAACATGTTCTGCACGATGCTCAAGTGATCGGCGAGATTCAGCTCCTGGTGGATCAGCACGATGCCGGCGCTCTCGGCTTCGCGCGAACTGGTGAACGCCGCCGGCACGCCGCCGACCGACATCGTGCCCGCGCTCGCGCGCTCGTAGCCGGCGAGGATCTTCATCAGCGTCGACTTGCCCGCGCCGTTCTCGCCGAGCAATCCATAGATGCGCCCGGGTGCGAGATCGAAGCTCACGCCGTGCAGCACGCGCACCGGGCCAAACTGCTTTTCGATTGCGTCGAAGTGCACGGCCAGGCTCATGTCACGCGCTCCTTCGCAGGATCAGCTGGTGCGGCAGCAGCACGCCGGGCACGTGCACCCTCGGTTCGCGCAGGCGCCTGAGCAGCAGATGCGCGGCCGTTTCGCCGAGTTCCTGCATCGGCTGCGCGACGGTGGTCAGCGGCGGATCGATGTGCGCGGCGACCGCGATGTCGTCAAAGCCGACGACCGCCACGTCTTCCGGCACGCGCAACTGGACGCCGCGCAGGCCGTTGATCACGCCGATCGCCAACGTATCCGAGACGGCGAAGACCGCGCTTGGCCGGTTGTCGCCGAGCGATGCGAGTTGCCGCGCCGCTTCTTCGCCCGCCGTGTAGTCGAGGCTGTCGAGGTCGATCTGCCAGGCCGGATGCGGCGCGATGCCCGCTGCGTGCAGCGCATCGCGATAGCCCTCGAAACGCTGCCGTCCGTACAGATAGCCGTGGCCCGAGTTGATCAGCGCAATCTTGCGATGCCCGCGTCCGATCAGGTAGCGCACGACATCGCCGGCAGCGGCGTGGTTGTCGATGCCGACGAACGGCACGCCCGCCGCCGGATCGAACTCGCAGCACGCGACCCACGGCAGCGCCGATGCCTCTTCGGCCAGCGCCTTCTGCACGGCGGCGGGATCGAGACAGATCGCGCCATCGGCACGGCGGCCGCGCAGCAAGTCGAAGTAGCTGCGCTCGCGCAAGGGGTCGGCGCCGGTGTCGCACAGCAGCATGAAATAGCCGTTCTGGCGCGCGACGCTGTCGATGCCGCGCACGATCGCCGCGTAGAACGGGTTGCCGAAGTCGGGAACCATCGTGAGGAGCAGGCGGCTTTCGGCCGTGCGCAAGTTGCGCGCGAGTTCGTTGATCCGGTAGCCGCTTTCCGCGACGGCGGCGAGCACTTTTTCGCGCGTCGGCTGGCGCACGTTGGTATGGCCGTTGAGCACGCGCGATACGGTCGCGACCGACACGCCCGCTTTCTCGGCGACATCGGCAATCGACACTTCCTCGATCGGGCGGGCTGTCTCGGAGACGGTCATCGCGGCCTGTCGCTGACGAAAATGTAATGGATTACATTATTGGATGTGCTGCGCTGCGTTAGCAACAGGAATCAGATAGGGACAAACGCGGAGAAGCAATTTGACAGGTCATGTCGATTTCTCGAGGTGCGGGCCGTCGTATTGTCGGGAGCGCTATAGTTCGCCCGCCGGAAGACTAACCAAAGGAGCTTTCAAATGAGATTCATGATGCTGATGATCCCGCACGGCTACGAGACCGCCAAGCCCGACGCCATGCCGAGCGCGGAAGCCGTCGCCGCCATGATGAAGTACAACGAGGAATTGCAAAAGGCCGGCGTGCTGCTCGCGCTCGACGGCCTGCATCCGCCATCGACGGGCGCGCGCGTTTCGTTCGAAGGCGGCAAGCCGCGCGTGACCGACGGGCCGTTCGCCGAAGCGAAGGAAGTGGTCGGCGGGTACTGGATGATTCAGGTGAAGTCGCGCGAAGAGGCGATCGAGTGGGCGAAGCGCTGTCCGGGTTCGGACAATGAGGTGATCGAGGTGAGGCAGGTGCACGAGATGGCGGACTTCCCGGAGGACGTGCAGAAGGCCGCCGCCGGGTTCGAGGAAATGCAGCGGTGCAAGAAGTAAGCGGCTGACTCTTGGCGCGGAGCCTGCCGGTCGGCAGGCTCCGCGTCGCTTCGTCGCTTAGTTCAAAGTTTCCAGCGCCAGCGCGATCCCCTGCCCGCCGCCGATACACAGCGTCACGATCGCGCGCCGTATGCCGTCACGGCGCATCGCATGGGCGAGGCGCGTCGTCAGCACCGCGCCCGTCGCGCCGATCGGATGACCATGCGCAATCGCGCCGCCATCCACGTTCACGATGTCCTCCGGCAAGCCGAGCTTGCGCGCAACCGCGATCGGCACCGCCGCGAACGCCTCGTTGATCTCGACGCGCTCCACATCCGCGAGCGACCAGCCCGCGCGTTGCAGCACCTGCTGCACGGCAGGCACCGGTCCGAGGCCGAACATGCCGGGCTCGACCGCCGCGATGCCGAACGCCACGAGCCGCACGAACGGCTCGATGCCGCGCGCATCGGCGGCTCGCCGGTCGGCAACCAGCATCGCCGACGCGCCGCTGTTCAGCCCCGGCGCATTGCCCGCGGTGATCGTGCCGTCGGGCCGGAACGCCGGACGCAAGCGGCCGAGCGTCGCGAGCGTCGTCTCGGGGCGCGGTTGTTCGTCGCGTGCGAACGCGATTGTCTGCTTGCCCGCCTTCACGTCGATACCGACGATCTCCGCATCGAACCAGCCGTTCGCCTGCGCCGTCGCGAAACGCTGCTGCGAACGTTCGGCCCAGCGGTCCTGCGCTTCGCGCGTGATGTCGAGTTGCGTGACGAGGTCTTCCGTGTGCCAGCCGGAATGCTCGCCGGAGAACGCATCGACGAGGCCGTCGCGCAGCATGCTGTCGTGGATCTCCGCGTTGCCCATCCGGTAGCCGTGGCGGCCGCCGTCGAGCAGATACGGCGCGCGGTCCATGTTCTCCATGCCGCCCGCGATGCCCAGTTGCGCGATGCCCGCCGCGATCTCAGTCGCGATGCTCGCGATTGCCTGCGCGCCCGAGCCGCACACGCGGTTCACGGTGAGCGCCGGCACCGCCACCGGCACGCCGCCCGCAACCGACGCCTGCCGCGCCGGATTCATGCGGTTGCCCGCCTGGATGACGTTGCCGAGCACGACCGAATCGATCGCCGACAGGTCGATGCCACCCGCGCGCCGCAGCGTCTCACGCACAGCGGCCGCGCCGAGCGCGGTCGCGGGGACGTCGCGGAACGAGCCGTTGAACGCGCCGATCGCGGTGCGCACCGGATGACACAATACGATTTCATGCGATTTCATGAGCTTCTCCCTTAGCGCGGAATGCCGGTCAGATAGAGCGGAGTGGCGGTCGAAAGCGACTCCTTCACCGCGCGCCCGGTTTCATCGACGAGCACTTCTTCCTGGTCCTTTTCCACCGCTTCCAGCACCTGACGCACGACGTGTTCGGGCGTGGTCTTCGGGGCATCGACGCCAGCGGTCATGTCGGTATCGATGTAGCCGGGATGGACGCCGACCACGAGCGTGCCCTGCTCGCGCAATTCCTGGCGCTGCACGTTGGTCACGGCCCACGCCGCCGACTTCGACACGCTGTACGCGCCGCCCGAGGGCAACGCGACCCAGCTCAGCACCGACAGGATGTTCACCACCGCGCCGCCGCCGTTGCGCTTGAGGATCGGTGCGAACGCCTGCGTCAGCGCCATCGGGCCGATCACGTTGACTTCGAAGAGATCGCGCACGCCCTTTGTCGAGGCCGGATCGATCAGCGCGCCGCGCGTCGTCGCGCCTGCGTTGTTGATCAGCACTTGCACGTCCGTATAGCGCTCGGCGGCTGCGGCGATGTCGTCGGGATTCGTCACGTCGAGGCGGATTGCTTCCACGCCCGCGAGCTTCACGCTCTTCGGATCGCGCGCAGCCGCATAAACCTTTGACGCGCCGGCTTCGAGCAGCGACTTCGCGAATTGCTTGCCGAGACCGCGATTGGCGCCGGTGACAAGTACGACTTTGCCTTTGATCTGCATGTGTTTCTCCATTCAACAGCTCGTTCGCTTTTAAAGTGCATATGCACCCAAGCGCTCAAAAAAAATGGACCCGACGCATGACGGGTCCTGTTTTGCTTTCCTTTTCAATCCGTCGTCGTCAACGCGAACAACGACTTGCGCAGTTCCCGGGCGCGCTCCTGCCCGAACTTCTGCTCGAATTCCGCCTGCGCCGCCCGCCAGTGCAACGCGGCCCGCGCGAGCGTTTCCTTGCCGGCGGCGCTCAGACGCAAACCGTGCGCACGCGTGCTGGACGACTCTGGCGCCGCATCGACGATGCCGTCCCGCTGCAACGGCTTCAGCGCGCGCACGAGCGTCGTGCGGTCCATGACCATCGCGTCGGCGAGATCGGCCATTTGCACGCCCGGCCTGCGCCCGATCGCCGCGACGATGGTGAATTGCGCGGCGGTCAGTCCGGCTTCGCTGAGATGGCGCTCGTACAACTGCGACACGTAGCGCGCCGCTTGCCGGATCGCGAAGCAGTTGCAGTCGATATACGTCGAGTTCGGGTTCGAGATTGAAGTGGAAGTCATGCAACGAGGATAGTAGTGCATATGCACTTTGTCAAGCGCGGCAGAAACCTGCAGTCGATGCCACCATCGCACGATTTGTCGCCTATGCCGAAATCCGCACTCGCCGTGCGACGAACAACCAAGACGCGGCGAATTTGGTTTTCTAAATTGCGCATAGCTGCCGGGCATCCGGTTTCGCGCGGGTTGGAGAGCAAAAAATCGTCCGCCTCGGTGCAAGCCCTGCTTGCGCCAGCGATGCCGGTCGTGTTCCAGTCGGTTGCCAACTAAAAAGGAGAGGAAACCATGCGTGTTCGTACGAGCTTGAAACCGCTTGCCTGGATGCTGGCCTGTGCCGCCGGCACGCTCGCCGTTGTGCCGCTCGCGGCCTCGGCGGAGGACCTCGCCGTCAAGGTCGGCTTTGCCGCGCCGCTCACCGGCGCGAACGCGGGCTACGGCAAGGACCTGCAAAATGGCGTGCAGCTCGCGCTCGACGAAGCCAACGCGAAGAACATCAAGATCGGCGGCAAGACCGCGCGCTTCGAGATCGCCGCCGAGGACGACCAGGCCGACCCGCGCGTCGGCGTGCAGGCGGCCCAGAAGCTGGTCGACGACGGCGTGGCCGTGGTGGTCGGCCATTTCAACTCGGGCACGACGCTGCCGGCGTCGCGCGTGTATGAAAACGCCGGCATTCCGATGATCGACCCGGCCGCGACCAATCCGACGATCACTACGCAAGGTTTCGCCAACGTGTTCACGGTGATTTCGAGCGACGCCCAGAACGCGGGCAACGCCGGCCTCTACGCCGTCACGACGACGAAGGCCAAGCGCATCGCGATCATCGACGACCGCACGGCCTTCGGCCAGGGCGAGGCGGACGAATTCGAGAAGGCGGTGAAGTCGAAGGGCGGCACGATCGTCGCGCGCGAGTTCAGCGACAACCAGACCGTCGACTTCAGCGCGCAGCTCACGCGCATCAAGGCCACGAACGCGGACCTGGTGTTCTTCGGCGGACTCGACCGGCAGGCGGCGGCGGTCGCGAAACGGATGAAGCAGCTCGGCATGAACGCGCAGTTCGTGGGCGGCGGCGGCGTGATGGACGCCGACTTCCTGAAGCTCGCGGGCGAAGCGTCCGAAGGCGCGCAGGCGTGGGAATACGGCAGTCCGCTGGAAAAGCTGCCGCACGGCAAGGCGTTCGACGAGAAGTTCAAGAAGCGCTACGGCGTCGCGATCCTTTCGTATGCGCCGTTCGGCTATGACGCCGCGTGGGCCGCAGTCCACGCGATGCAGAAGGCGAATTCGATCGATCCGAAGGTCTATCGCCCGGCGCTTCAGAAGGTATCGTTCGACGGCATCACCGGGCCGATCGCATTCGACGATAAAGGCGCGCTGAAGAATGCCTCGTCGACGCTGTATCAGGTGAAGAACGGCGCGTGGGTGCCGGTCGTGACGAAGAGCGGGATGTAAGCGCTCGAGTCTTGCTGCGCGGCTTGAACTGTCCTTCAAGCCGCCTGCAAGTACCCCGACAGCTTCGAACGCGTTTGCGCGGCTTCCCCTTCGAGCCACTGCGCGAACTGCTGCAACGCCGGCGACGGCGCCGGCCGCTCCGGATAGATCAGGTAGTAGGCCGCGCCGCTCGGCACGCAAAGCGAAAACGGTGTGATCACGCGCTTTGCCCGCAAATCCTCCTCGATCAGCGAAAGATCGCCGATCGCGACGCCAAGCCCCTGCATCGCCGACGAAATCGCCAGATCGAGCGTGTCGAAGTGCTGCGCCTTCGCCGACGGCAAGCCGCGATAGCCGTACGCGTCGAGCCAGCGCAACCAGTCGCGGCGGTCTCGGGTGGGATGCAGGAGCGTCTTGTCGGCGAGATCGTCGAGCGTCGCGGCGCGGCCCTTCTTGCCCTTCCACAGGCCGGGCGCGCAAACCGGCGTCAGGACTTCGTCGAAGAGATGATGGATCGTCACGCCCTTGAGGGCCGGCTTGCCGAAGACGATCGCCGCATCGAACTGCTCGGCATTGAACTCGATGCCATGCGACACTGCCGCAGTCACCTCCACCACCAGTTCCGGCCGCTCGTTTTGCAACCGGATCACGCGCGGCAGCGCCCAGCGCATCGCGCAGGTCGGGCATTTCACGCGCAACGTGCCCGACTGCGCGCCGCTCTTTTCGAGCGCCTCGGTGATCTGCGCGAATGCCTGCTGCAACGGCGCAAGCAGGATCGCGCCGTTCGGCGTCAGCGCGAGCCCGCGCGCCTGGCGCACGAACAGCGCGTAGCCGAGATGCGACTCCAGCCCCGAAATCTGCCGGCTGACCGCGCCCTGCGTGAGATTGAGGACGTCGGCGGCGCGCGTGAAATTGAGCTTCTGAGCGACGACCAGGAAAGTTTTGAGCACGTCGAGCGACGGAAGCGGTTTCATCGGGAAAGTCCCTAGTCATGATCGGTAATCATGGCTAGTATGACAAACTTTCGATTGTCCGCGCCTTATTGCCGCGGTTGAATCATCGAAACCGCCTCTGGAGCCGCCGTCGTGAAAAGTGCCTGGATTCCCCAATCGAAACTGCCGAACGTCGGCACCACCATTTTTACCGTGATCGGCCAGCTTGCCGAAGAGCATCACGCGCTGAACCTGTCGCAAGGCGCGCCGAATTTCGCGTGCGATCCGAAGCTGGTCGAAGCCGCGTCGCGAGCCATGCGGGCGGGACATAACCAGTACTCGCCGATGTCGGGCGTCGTCGCGCTGCGCGAAGCCCTCGCCGTCAAGACCGAGAAGCTCTACGGCGCGAAGTACGATCCGGGCACCGAAGTCACGGTGGTTGCGAGCGCGAGCGAAGGCCTCTATGCGTCGATCAGCGCGCTCGTGCATCCCGGCGACGAGGTGATCTACTTCGAGCCGTCGTTCGACAGCTACGCGCCGATCGTGCAGTTGCAGGGCGCAACGCCGGTCGCGATCAAGCTGTCGCCGGAGACGTTCCACATCGACTGGGACGAAGTCGCCGCGAAAATCACGCCGCGCACGCGGATGATCCTCATCAACTCGCCGCACAACCCGAGCGGCAGCGCATTCACGGCGCACGACGTCGAGCGTCTCACGGCGCTCACGCGCGACACGCAGATCATCGTGCTTTCGGACGAAGTGTATGAACACGTCGTCTTCGACGGCGCGCTGCATCACAGCATGGCGCGCCATCCGCAACTGGCCGAGCGCAGCGTGATCGTGTCGTCGTTCGGCAAGTCGTATCACGTGACGGGGTGGCGCGTCGGCTTCTGCCTCGCCCCCGCCGCGCTGACCGCCGAGATCCGCAAGGTCCACCAGTTCATGACCTTCTCCGCCGACACGCCGATGCAGATCGCATTCGCCGAAGCGCTCGCCGACGAATCCAGCTATCTCGGCCTCGGGCCTTTCTATCAGAACAAGCGCGACCTGCTCGCGAACGCGCTCGCGGGTTCGCGTTTTGAACTCTTGCCGAGCGCCGGCAGTTTCTTCATGCTTGCACGCTTTGGCGCGTTCTCCGACGAAACGGACAGCGACTTCGTGCTGCGCCTGATCCGCGAGGCGCGGGTGGCGACGATTCCGCTGTCGGCGTTCTACACCGACGGCACCGACAATCGCGTGATCCGCCTCTCCTTCGCGAAGGACGACGATACGCTGCTCGAAGGCGCGCGCCGCCTGTGCTCGATCTGACGCTCACGTTCCAACGCTCAAGAAAGGAAACCCACGATGATCAAACTGAATCACAAGCTGGCAGCGATGCTGGTACTCGCCTGCTCGTTCGGCAGCACCGCCGCCTTCGCCGCCGACACCCTGCGCTTCGGCCTCGAAGCGCAGTATCCGCCGTTCGAGTCGAAGTCGTCGACGGACGAACTGCAAGGGCTCGACATCGACGTCGGCAATGCCGTCTGCGTCGCGGCGCAGATGACCTGCAAGTGGGTCGAGACCTCGTTCGACGGCCTGATTCCCGCGCTGCAGGGCCGCAAGTTCGACGCGATCAACTCCGCGATGAACGCAACCGACCAGCGCCGCCAGGCGATCGATTTCACGACGGTCGTATATCGCGTGCCGACGCAACTGATCGCCAAGACGGGCAGCGGATTGCAGCCGACGGCGGCATCGCTGAAAGGCAAGAGCGTCGGCGTGTTGCAGGGGTCGATCCAGGAAACCTACGCCAAGGCGCACTGGGCCAACGAAGGCGTGAACGTCGTCGCGTACCAGGACCAGAACCAGGCTTATACCGACCTCGTCGCCGGGCGTCTGGACGGCACGCTCGTGCTGGCCCCCGCCGGACAGACGGGTTTCCTGTCGAAGCCGGACGGCAAGGGGTACAGCTTCGTCGGCGCAGCGGTGCGCGACGACAAGATCCTCGGCAGCGGCATCGCATACGGCGTGCGCAAGGGCGACGACGCGCTGAAGGCGAAGCTCAACGCCGCGATCGCCAAGGTCAAGGCCGACGGCACGATCGACAAGTACGCGAAGAAATATCTCGGCGACATCGACATCTCCGCGAAGTAAATCGCGGCGCGGTGCCGTGCAGCGTTTTATCGGCGCTGGCACACTGGCGGCTTGATCTCATCGGAACCGACGCATGAGCACGCCGCCACCGACCGCCGCCGCGCCCACGCCCGCACCGCAAGGTCCCGCCGGCGCGCAAGCGCCGCCGCCGGCTCCGCTGCAAGGCGGCCAGCTCGTCCTCGCGACGTTCGCCGTCGCACTCGCCACTTTCATGAACGTGCTGGATTCGTCGATCGCGAACGTCGCGATTCCGACGATTTCCGGCAACCTCGGCGTCTCGGTCAACGAAGGCACGTGGGTCATCACCGTGTTCGCCGCCTCGAACGCCGTCTCCATTCCGCTGACCGGCTGGCTTACCCAGCGCATCGGCCAGATCAAGCTGTTTGTCGGCGCCATCCTGCTGTTCGTGATCTCGTCGTGGCTGTGCGGCCTCGCGCCCACGCTGCCGGTATTGCTGGTTGCGCGCGTGTTGCAGGGCGCGGTCGCCGGGCCGCTGATTCCGCTCTCGCAGGCGATCCTGCTCGGCTCGTATCCGAAGGAAAAGTCGTCGATGGCGCTTTCGCTATGGGCGATGACCGCAACCGTCGGCCCGATTGCCGGTCCCGCGCTCGGCGGCTGGATCACCGACAGTTATTCGTGGTCGTGGATCTTCTACATCAACATTCCGGTCGGCCTGTTCGCGGCGGCGGTCACGTGGATCATCTACCGCAAGCGCGAATCGGCGACGCGCAAGGCGCCGATCGACACCATCGGGCTCGTGTTGCTCGTCGCGTGGGTGGCGTCCTTGCAGGTCATGCTCGACAAGGGCCGCGACCTCGACTGGTTCTCGTCGCCGGTGATCGTGGTGCTGGGCATTGTCGCGGTGATCGCGTTCGCGTTCTTCGTCGTGTGGGAATTGACCGATGCGAACCCGGTCGTCGATTTGCGGCTCTTTGCCGGACGCAATTTCTTCGGCGGGACGGTTGCGATATCGGTTGCGTATGGCGTGTTCTTCGGCAATCTCGTGTTGTTGCCGCAATGGATGCAGCAGTACCTGAACTACCGGTCGGTGGATGCCGGGCTGGTGACGGCGCCGCTTGGCATTTTCGCGGTGATCCTCGCGCCGGTGATGGGCAAGGTGCTGCCGCGCAGCGATGCGCGCGTGATCGCGACGATGGCGTTTGTCGGGTTCGCGATCGTGTTCTATATGCGCTCGAAGTATGTGATCGAGATCGACACCTGGCATCTCGTGTTGCCGACGCTGCTGCAAGGCATTCCGATGGCGCTTTTTTTCGTGCCGCTTACGTCGATTGTGTTGTCGGGGTTGCCGCCTTCGAAGATACCGGCGGCGGCCGGCCTGTCGAATTTCGCGCGCGTGTTTTGCGGCGCGGTGGGGACGTCGCTGTTCGGTAATGCGTGGGACGATCGGATCGCGCTGCATCACGAGCGGCTGACCGAGTTGGCGAATGTTTATAACCCGGCGTTCGCGCAGTCGGTGGGGATGTCGCAGGCGGTGTTGAACGTCAACGATGCGCAGGCGCGCGGGATGTTCAATTTTACGGTCAGCACGCAGGCTGCGATGATGGGCCTGAACGATATCTTCTTTGCATCGGCGGTGATTTTTCTGGCGATCATTCCGTTGATCTGGATTACCAAGCGGGCTCGGGGAGGGGGCGGCGGGGGCGCTGCCGCTGGAGCGCATTAGGGGCGCTGGCGCTTGGGGTCGGGGTTCGGGTCGGGGTTCGGGTCGGGGTTCGGGTCGGGGTTGGGGTCGGGCTTCAACCGTTTGATGCGCTCAGGCTCCTATGGAACTTGCTTTGTTTTTGGTTTATTTGCTCTGCCCCTGTCCGGGGCGGGACTCACTTTCTTTGCTGCTGCAAAGAAAGTAAGCAAAGAAAGCAGCTTCACAACGCAAATCCTTGCCATGCGCCGCCAGACCGTTATGTCGGAGTGGTCCAACCGGGGGAGTGTCGTTAGCGGGGTTTCACCGTTGTTGGCATGTAGAAAAGGCGCGCACGTCGCACCGCGACAGGGAGTGGATCAGCAGTCATTCATCCGTCATGGCACTTCGTGCCCGACGACAGGTTTGCCAATCGTGGTGAATTGAAGCAAGCGGCAACACGAACGTAGGACGTAGATTCAGCGATGGGTTTCGGGTTTCAGTTTGCCTGACGGGTGAGCGCGTAGCGCGAAGCCGGATGAATGACTGCTGGTCCACT
>NZ_FCON02000052.1 GCF_001544535.1 Caballeronia choica
AGCTCGTACATCGCTGGGCACGTCCCAGCCGGCTCGGCCGGAGCCACCTTACACCGCCAGCGCTCCGCAGTCACCCAAACCACTCGTCGGTCTGAGGCGGAGCCTCGTTAGTTCTTTTCCCTGCCCACCGCGGAGATCGCATCTTCATACGTCGCTCAGTCATGCGGTTGATCAACTGCATACGCAGCACTATCTTCCATATGCGTCGAGAGTAATCCGCTGCGAAGTTCTCGCACCGGATGCCAGACCCGCAATAGGAATAGCATGCCACGGACCAACGAGATTCGGCGGACGTTTGGACAGCATCATGTCTACAGCGCCGGTGGCGGTCGGAGAACGCGTAGCCGTCTGCAACTTGCCCCGGTTCAGCAGGATTTAGGAATCGCGATCGCTTCCGGTGGGAAGGCCGGATTGACATAAGCGCGCTCACTCAATGCGACAAACGATGAGCATCGGAGGTTGCTTTTCAGGAGCGCACCCTTGTGAGGTGTCGTTTGATCAGGGACGTTGGATGTAATATCACTCAAAAGCTTGTTTGCGCCGTCTTCGAGGCAGGAGTCACTAATATGAGCACAAAGGCCGAAGTAACGGATGAGAGCGCGCGAGCCGCTTTGACAGCGTTTTATCGCGCTATGTCACAGAGGGATATGCGTTTGTTTCGTTCAGTCGTAACGCCCGACTGGCAATACATCCCGCCGTCTTCCGGAGCAGCTTCGGGTCCTGACTCAATGATCCCGGTGTTTGCAGATCTGTCGTCTGCGATACCTGACATGGACATCACGATTCTGGATGTGCTGGTTCACGGAAACAAGGTAGCCGTGCGGGCGAGGGTAACCGGGACGCATTCGGGGCCACTGATGGGAATCGCACCCACGTCGAGGCCGATCGATTTCGCGATTCACTCGTTTCACGAATTGCGCAGGGATCGAATTGCTAAAACGTGGCACCTTGAAGACTGGTTGGACGTTTTCCGGCAAGTCGGAGAGTTGCCGTCGAACCTACCGCGAACATAGGTCGACCGACATGTCGCGAGGTTGCCTGTTGCGGGTACGGCTATTGACGATGCGAACGCCGCTCTGCGATCAACGCGCCGAGAAGGAAGAATTGCACGCTAGCATCGACGGCCGCGCCATGCACGCAGCGAAGTCAATATGTTGGTCTGGTCTGCACCGACGACCAACTTTGTCGCACCGACGCTGCCCACGACAACCAGTCAAACACCGTGGTCGGCCCTATATCAACTTGGAAGACATGTTATGGAAAGTCAGATGAGGCATCAAATCCCCGCAACGCTGATCCCCGGCGATGGAATCGGTCCGGAAGTGGTAGCCGCCACGGTTCAGATTCTCGACGCTTTAGGATCTCCCTTCATCTGGGATGTACAGCAGGCCGGAGTCGCTGGGGTCACGCACTGTGGCGACCCGCTACCGGAGGCGACGCTCGCGAGCGTTCGCAAGAACAAGCTTGCGCTCAAGGGTCCGTTGACGACTCCGATCGGCGAGGGCTTTCGTTCTTCGAACGTTCGGCTACGAGAAGAGTTTCAGCTTTTTGGCAACGTCCGACCGGTGCGTACCATCATCCCCGGCCGCTACGATAAGGTTGACCTCGTGTTAGTGCGCGAAAATCTCGGTGGGTTCTATGTTGCCCACGAATACTACGTTCCCGTCGGCGATGATCCGAGAGCCGTCGCGGTCGCGACAGGAGTCAACACGCGCGACGCATGCACTCGAATCGCAAAATTTGCGTTTGAGTACGCCGTGAAGCACGAACGAAAGAAAATCACCGTCGTACATAAGGCGAACATCCTGAAGGTGCTCACCGGATTGTTCCTCGAGGCCGCTCGAGACGTGGCCCGGGAATATGAAGGCCGAGTAGAAATGAATGACGTAATCGTCGACGCCTGTGCCATGCAACTGGTGATGAATCCGTGGCAGTTCGATATGCTTGTCTGCACCAATTTGTTTGGGGATATCCTGTCGGATCAATTGGCGGGACTTGTCGGCGGACTGGGTATGGCGCCGGGTGCGAACCACGGTACTGACACCGCGATTTTTGAAGCCGTGCATGGGTCCGCGCCGGACATCGCTGGCAAGGGTGTTGCCAATCCCATCTCCATACTACTTGCATCAGGGTTGATGCTTGACCACGTCGGCAAAAGCGATCTCGCCGTACGATTGCGCACCGCGATCACAGAGGTACTCAACACTGACCAGATTCGTACACGAGACCTCAAGGGCACTGCATCAACGCGCGAGTTTGCTGACGCAGTGGTTCGCCGGATCGAGAACAGCTAGGCCAGTGCGAGGCGCTGGATCCCCGTGGACAGAGCACATTCTGCTGCCAACGGACGGGGCCGGCGATATCCGGGGAGCCATTTGCCGGGCGGTGGCCACGCCGGGAGGCCGGAGAAATCAAAAAATCAAAATCAGTCGTCAATAGCATGCGGAGCGCAGCACCGACACTTCTCGTAATTGCCGGCATGTGGTCATCCCGGAGGGCGACAGGGCGCGCAGTCAGAAGCGTTGGCGGGGGTTGCTGCCGCCGCTCACTTATCTCGTGTGAATTTTGCACCCCGAGTGCATCGAACCGTTGCCTGCACTGAGCAGAGAGATTGACCTTGTCGAGATCAACCAACCACTAGATTCACAACGAGAAGCAGCAACGCAATGAATGCCCCCAGTGCGGCGATTGCGGCAATAACAACGACCATAGGATTCAGTTGCGTTGCGTCCGCTTCAAGATTTTTTCGTTTGTTGACACCGAGAAATGCCCAGAAGACCGCGCGGAACGCACGCACAACCTGGGCTTTGGCGCTTTCAGCCATCCCTTGACCCTCCTTCAGAAATCACAAACGAGCTCGTGTAATCGTCGGCATTCCTTTTCCTCGGCCTTTTCGGCAGCCGCATCCACAAGCGGGTTTTGCCGTGGATCACCATGCACTCGGCGCACGGTGCTTACAGCAAAATATGCGATGCCCATGTCGCTGAAGGCACTGATCATGTTCTCAACAAGGCAAGGTTGCGCGAGATGTGGCGTCGCTCGCGGCCGCGAGAGGTGCATCAAATTGCAGCCGCCGTTATCCATAGTTGACTTCGCGAACCGTTGGATTAAACCGAACACCTCAATTTTCCTGCTGTCGCCCTGCTGATTTGCGGAAAACAGATCGCGCAACATACCGCTGGGCCGCGCAACCTAACCTTGCGTGCAGAACAGTTCATGGTAATGTCATTACCATGTTCTGTAAATGTGTTTCCTGGAATCATTGTTCCGTAAAGAGCTGTTTCGCCGTCCTGTTGATGCTCGCCATGTATTCCTACCGATATGGAAAACTCCGCGCCGGGCTTGACCGACATCCGTCTCAACCGGCTCAGATGGGACGGTTTTCCATCGGCTCAACGACCAATCGGAATTCCGGTCGGGTCGATGTAACCTAGCCAATGTCCCACCCATAAACTGAGAAACAGAGTGATCGATAGCCCCACCCGCACCGCAAGTGACCAAGCCATCCGTCCGGTGCGTCCACGGTCGTGGTTCATGAAATACAGCGCAGAAATCAGGCTACCGATGATCAGCGCGAATGCGATTGCTACGAGAACATCCTTCATTTTTGCTTTCCCGACAGGTACGGATCTGAATAAACCAGGACAGCCAGTTTGTGGCGCTCCGCTACCACATCACTTGCGCCGGTCGCCGGCCAATCCAACGCAATACCATCCCTCAGCGATTGGCGTGTAAGTGCCTGATAGTCCCAATCATTAATGCGGTCATGCTTCATTGCATTGGCAATCTCGCGGCGAAATTGCGGCGGAAAGTCCGTATACGCGTCCGACAGTGCCGCGTATTGTCGTGCATCGATTTCCTTTGAAGAAGGTATGGAAGTCCAGATGACCACGACAACGATCGCAATCAGTGGCACTGCGGTATAGCGAAGTACGAACTGAGCTGGACTCATGAAGTCTCACTGTTTTCGATCACTAACTAATGCTTGACGCTAGGGATCGCTACTCCGTGCGTTCAAGTCCCGGGTCTCGCAGATTCCCACCACACGGGAAGCGCTCTCAATTTTTAATCGTATTCACCTTGTCGCCGAGGTGTCGCCAAACAGACGGGCGGACTTACCTAAATTTCAGGCGTCGATTCTCCACTCGCCGTCTAAGCGAGCTATGTCGGCTTCGCCTGGAAGGAAGCGCGTCATCTGCTGTCAGAACAAGCGTTGCTGGACCATTCGAACATTCTATGTCCATGATCTCCGTTTATCCGCAACGGCTAGACGCCTGAAAGTGATGCCTATTCATACACACCTGATCAGACCCTCCTCAGATAGCAGGCCTTAAGCAGGAAACTGCCCGCGTCCATCCTGCAGTCCACTTCGTGATCACCTTCCGTTAGACGAATGCTCTTGATGCGGGTACCCACCTTCAGTGTGATTGAGGAACCTTTGACGCGCAGATCCTTTACCAGAATCACCGAATCTCCGTCTGACAGGGCATTCCCATTTGCGTCCCTGATAACGGTCGTCTCCGGCAGGTCGTCCGAGGCCTGCATCGCGTGGGGTGACCATTCGTGACCACAATCGGCACAAACATTTAGCGTGCCGTCAGGGTAGGTGTTCTCCTGGGCACAGTTTGGACACGGCCGTACATCCGACATACATTCTCCCTTTATTCGAAGCGCGCAAGAAACCAATGCGTAAGCCGCTTGCGTGGACCCGCCCGGCCACTCGGAGTAACGTTTCAATATACACATGTTATTATAATAGAATTCGGCTGTAATTACACTTTCTGACGCAAGGGTCAGTTACGTCCTGACCTGGCGTTGCTGAACACAACCGGAACCAGCCCGACGAGGACATCACTATGTTTGATCTGGACGGAGCATTGCTATCACCTTACCGTCGACCGACTTCGCTGAGGGAGCAAGTGGGTATCCGCGGAATTGTCGTCGTTGGCGTGGGCAAAGGCGGAGAACGCGGCTTCCAGATGGCCTATCGGTTCAACTGCATTGGAAAACAGTTGGTGAAGGCGTCAATCCGGTCCTGATCTACCATCCTCACGACACGTGCTGGACCCGTTGTCCGTCGCAAGTAGCCGCTCCCAAAGCAGCCCCGTTTTGCTGCTCGACGGGGATGGACATTCCTTCCGACGGCCGCAGCAGGCGCGCTCGTTGAGCGTCACACACATGGATCGCGACCGGACAACGCATGCGCCGCTTCGCTGCAGACATTCCTGTCCAGCACCCTGGAATCGGTGGTGATCCAGCAATACAGATTGATTGTCACCGTAGTACGAGGTCAGACTCACAGTGCCCGCCTTGAAAAAGCTTTCCCGACGGGCCCCGGTATGCGGGGCGTGCCGTCTCCGCGGATCTGCCGAGCGTAATTGAGGTAGAGAGCTGTATGTTCCGAGCCGGGCCGGATGCGGTTGCGCTCGGTCCTGCAGATCGATATTCGCTGCGGTGATCAGTCGCAGGCCAGGCGAACCGGGATAGGCCTCGCGGTGGTGCGCGGCGACCAGTCGCACATCGGAACGATCGGCCTAGGTGACGCATCGCTTATAAAATACTTCGACACGCTGCGAGGTGACGGATTTTACTCTGGAGGCGCAATGGGCGCTCGCATGCAAGAAATTGCACAGGGGCCGTGATACGGCGTAACGGTGGCGAGGTACTCATGTCGAGTTTCCTGACAGGCGATTGTCGTTGGGTCGCCATCGGGCCGAACTGTCTCAAGTGTCCGGATCATCTGTCATCATCGTTCTCGCGGAAAGTAGCCCAGCTGCCTGGTTGCGCTTGCCGAAAACGTGCTTCCGTTCCACTTCTGGGGATATTAGCCCGACGCGTCGCACTCTAGATGGGCGACGGTCGCATAGATCGTTTGGACGCGGGAGGCGCATCAGCAAAGACCGACAGCGCGGTCCGGCGACGCTGAACCTCTCGAGCTGCTCGCGAAACACCTTATCCGTCGCCCTCCGACAGATAGCAAAACCGTGAAGATGTCGTGAACGACGAAAACAGACCGGATACCCGCAACCTTTCCCCGTCGGCCATATGGACGCTCCCAGTACCTTGCCGAAATTCACCATGACCGGGGTGTGCCCGCCCTTGGATGGGCGGTGACCCGAGAACTCATTAGCGCCGGACTCGTTAGCTATGGCGCAACAGGGCGAACCAGCTTGTCGGTTGCCCTCGCAGGCAGGACGTTCATGAAAAACCGAGCCTCGTCTTTGAGGCCGACACCAGCCCCAATTGCGACGGCAATGACGGAAGTGCACTGCCAGCAGGCCAATGACCTGGCAAGCCTGCTGGGCCTTAGGTGTTGTCGGGGAATCTCCTGAAACGGACAGGCTTCTGAATAAAAGCCCGTGAACCCGCCGGCAAAAGCGGTTTGCTGGTTTCGAGGAGCCGACGAACCTGAGAGAGGCTGCGGTCTGGCGCGATGGACTCAGGAGGGGCAAAGGGCTCGTCACCGGCATCACTTGCTAACGGGCCGGCGAAAGGGCCATGACTCGCATGCCGATGCAAGGGCGCGTGGTCCCAATTGCCGACAACGCCGGTTACGCCTTCAAACAGCGAAGCACAAACAGGCAGAATTTTTATGGCACGCAAGAATTTAGGGAATGCTCTGGCCACTCGGGGCAAAGCACTCTTCCTTCCCATGCCACGGGCCGAAGTAGATGCACTCATGCTCCAACACCGGTTGGCATTCGAGGCTGCGCGCGGCAGATACGGCGACGCTTCCATTACGCGGCGGCTTTATATGGTTATCCTGATGACCCGTTATCTCACGGAGGACGGGCACGGACTACTCGCTCTCGACAGCGTGTGTGAGGCGGAGCAGGAAGTTGCCGCGATTTTTGATCGTGGAGAAGCCGTGAGCGACTGGAGCTACCCGGACAAAGTGATTAAGCTGATTTCTACGGTCATCAACGAGTATGACAGGCAACTCAGGGAAACCCGTCTTGAGGCGATTCTTCTGGCGAACGAGCGCCTGGGCCGCCTGATCGCACGCGGAGCTGCCCTTGCCGCAGCGGAAGACAGGTGTTAGTGGATAGAAGGTATTCCGCGTCGCGGCCTGAAAGAACGTCACGTCGTCAGAACGACTGGAACACACCGTCCCGCCGCGTGGGTCTCGCCATGCGCTTCCCGGCGGCCCCGTCGCGGTGATCCTCCCGCTCTTGCGTCGGCGATCCGCAATCCGCATCCACGACGCGCGAACCACGCATGAAAATCGTCGGCCGCACGCGCACCTGTCCCGGAACACGTGCACACGACAAGTCAGGTATGACGACTGCGACCTTGCGTGTCTCTGCGTTCTTCTCGCGTGAACGTGGACTTTTCGCCCGCCCCACAGCGGGCGTTTTTCTTATGCATGGCAGCCCTGCGCCTAAGCTGCAGAAGTATCGGGCGAGCAGGCCGGATCGTGCGAGCGCATGACCACCCAAATGTTGCCCAGCACGACCCCCAAGCGCGCAATGCGGCGCAATGTTGACAGATGCGCTTGTATCGTTACGCGTTGCACGTCGACCCCGTCACACAAACAAGAAAGCAAGATGTCTGAGGTTGCGAGTGCGTGGCAACGCAATGGTCGAGCTAAAGATCGAGCGCGGTGGCGTCTCGCTTTCCTTTGCTAAATCGCCGCGGGGCGCGAAACGCCACCATCGAGTATCGTTGAATGATGCCAAACCTCCAACGGCATGTCCGTTTCTCCCCCGTTCTTCGTTGTCACCGGGCTCACTCCCTAAACTTGATGCGTATTCGTGTCTCGGGAAAGATCGCACGCCTGGCACGGCTGCTTGGGTGCGTTCGCTCGATGTCGACGCCAGCAGTAAAGCACCCTTCATAAAGGTCTCGCGCAAGCTCTTAAAGCATCGACTGAGCATATTTACATAAAGGAATTTAGCGTCAATAAATAGGATTACTATGCAAAAGAGAGCTGGGCGTCTATTGACAATAACAGCCGTCTAGACTTGACGTAAACCCCAACTCGAGCACGAACGCATCTGTCTACGAGGCTTCCTCGTCGCCGTACATGAGCCTCTGCGAACCGGGAAAATACACATCGCACCGCTTGTTGTGCGCCGCGTCCTCGCGATGCGGACAATTCGCTAGCTCCGCGCCGAGGTCCGTCATGGCGAAGTCAGCGCCGAGGGCGTGTACCAGCCTCGCCAACTGATATCGGCCCCTCCGTTCACAACGCGAACAGGCCACGTCGAGATGGCTTGCTCGTGCTGCCACGTCGCCCAGGTCGATGCTTCCGTTCGTCATCGCCTCGCTCGCCTTCCGTAGTTCTGCTGCGCGCCCACAATCCGCACGATTTCGATAATGCCGGTTCGCTTCAAGATCCGATACACCAGCACGTAATTGGGCGCCAACACCATTTCGCGCGTGCCGCGACGGCGGCCGACGCGGTATAGCTCGGGATGCTCGGGCAGGGCGTCCGTCTGTTGTTCTAGCCGGTCGTCCAGCTCGAGCGCGGCTGTCGGGTTATCCTCGGCGATGTAATCAAAGATGTTGCTGCGGTCCTCGCGCGCCTTCGCGCGCCACTCGACGATCAAGCTTCAGCCTCGCCGCCTGCGAGCCGTTTGCGCAGCGCGGCCTTCTTGTCGGCCATCTCCTTTTGCACCTGTGCATGCGCCACGTTCGGCCGCGGATCGTTCAACGATTCCTCGACCTGCTCGCGGAACCACTTTTCATAGGCGGCCGCGTTCAAGTGCGTCTGCTTCATGGCTTCCGCGCGATCGGGTCGGCTGGCCCGCTCGCGCTCGGCTTCGTCGGGTCGCCACGCTTCGAGTGAGAATCGGCCGTTTTGCAAGCCGAGCTCGCGGATCACCTCGAGCGCCTTGATCGGGTTGCGAAACGCGCGCGGCCGGCGATTGTTTGAGGTCACCAAGACGGCGGTGCCTGCGGTGCGGGTTTCCAGCTCGATAAAGAACTGGCCGCCGTCGGCCCGAAGGATGGCATTGAGCACCCCACCGGCTTGGGCGGCGGCGGTGGCCTGCGACACGTCGAGGGTTTTCATCGCGCACTCAATAAATGAAATTTCCACGATCAACAGTATAACGTGTCTCGAACAACCGTCGTCGGTGGCGCCATTTTGTCATAAGACCCCTACGCACCGGAGGCGCATTGTTTCTCCGCGAACGCCGGCCCGCAAGGGGTTGAAATGCTTCCGGACAGAGCCGTCGAACGGTATCATTCACGGATCATTCGAGATGGACCTAATTGATGGAAGCCCGGTATTTTCAACTACTCGATCAGCTTGCCGATTTTGGTGAGGACCTGTGCCGCTCGCGCATCGCTCCTGACACCTGGCACGAATATTTGCAATCGGGCTTCGACCAGTCTCACGTGCAGGATTTGATACGAATCCTGGACGACGATACGCTGCACGAATCGGAATTTACTGGCACTGCGATGGCCCCGATCCATGCGTGGCGCATTCTCGCCGAGCTGAAAGCTGTTGAGGCGATCCCAACCTTGATCTCCCTGATACATCGGATAGACGAAAATGATTGGATCGGCGAGGAATTCCCCGATGTTTTCAGCAAGATCGGCCCATCGTCGCTCGAAGCAGTCGAGCTGTATGCACGGACTTCCCGAAACGGGGAGTTCGCTAGAATCTGCACGTTTCGCCTGATTGCCAAGATGGGATGTGACCACCCAGAACAAAGAACGAAATGCGTCGAGATTCTGACCGATCTGCTACGCGCCCATGGGACAAACGATCGGGATATCAATGGCTTCCTCGTTTCGGCATTATCCGATCTGGGGGCTCTCGAATCTTTTGAGGTGGTCCGCGAAGCCTACGAAAAGAATCATGTGGCGTTGAGTATTCTGGGCGACCTACGGGACGCCGAATACTATTTCAGGATCGGCGCTAAAGACTACGAAGACATTGATACCTTTAGAGAGGCAAGACTCAATCGCCTCCGCGCGTTGTCAGAATCTCAGCCATTCGAGCCGACCCGGATCATCGAGAAATCCCGGCCCATCGTTGCCGCGCCCAGGATCGGGAGAAACGATCTCTGCCCATGTGGAAGCGGGAAAAAGTACAAGAAGTGCCACGGGGTTGCAGGGACGTTGCACTAAGGAGACTCACATGACCCTACTGAAAAGCCGCATGGCAGCAACAGACTCAAAGCTCAAAGAAATCAAGGACGCCAAACAGGCATCAGACAAAGCGCGACGTCAGCAGTACAGGCAGACGAGGGCTGATCAGGAACGCCAGGTGGTGCTGGTCGGCGAAGCTGTGATGCGCCGTCTTGATCGTGGCGAATGGGACGAAGCCGATTTCCGGCAGATGATGGATGAGGCTTTATCCCGGCCCGCTGATCGTGCTCTTTTCGATCTCGACTGAGCAGCCATGCTTTACCTGCACTGTACGAAGAAGCTTCTTGACCGGCTGAAACCCGAAGTAATCGCCGGCGGCACCAGTACAACGGGGCTCGGTAACTGGTATGCCACGGCTTTGCTGTGGAAGCCGCAAATTGCGCTCTTCGTCAATGAACGGACGTTGCTACCGGTCCTGATCCCTTTGGCTCCAGCAGCTGGCCTGGCCACCAGATTTCCTCGCCTCCTGGCTCACGTACTCGCGGCCCACGGCATTCAGCCGCCGTTCATCGAGCAAGAGCTATTGCACATGCAGGACGTGCGATATACCAAAACGACAAACCGTAGCGTCGTCGGCATCATGACGCAGTTTTCCCAATTCGCGGAAGGCTATCGTGGCAGCGGTGAGATGAACGACCTTGTAGCGTTGTCAATCAGGTTGGCACGTATTCCTTGCAGCCCGCTGTACAAGGGGCCGGTGTTTCCGGACAAGGCACTGCACGAATTGATCGGCAGCGAATCATTGCAATAGCCGCCCCGGCAAATTGGAGTGCCCTCAAGATCGGATTATTCGTACGCTAAGCGCCCGGACCAAACGTTTCGAATGTCTCTGCGCGACCCCTTGCCGTCATTCGGATCGCGGCGACGGCAATGACCGTTCTCATAGTGGAACGGCCATTCGCTCGCGTCGGACTTTGAATTCCCTCGCGCTCCTGCGTATTCACCGCGTCATCGAAGGCGTTGCAGAAGATTCACTTGCGAATGGCTGCATCGTCGATGGGACGCCGAACCGACTAACCGCTGTCGAATTAGTGAGCCCAGACTGGCGCAAATCCAGGTAGTGGACAGCTATGCACCCTAAAAAACGGCGGCGCACGCTGGCAAATCTGAAATGAGCGTCTATCCTTAGGCCATGCTGCGCCGTCTTCGTGGAAATGCCGCCTCATGTGACCGCTTACCTCCTCGCTTACGGTTCACTGTCGATTGCCGAAGTGCCTAAGTGACAAGGAATCGGAGAAAAATATGAAGAGGCAGGATATAAGTTTTGTAGAAAAGATAGGTCCGCATTGCCAAGTTAAGGCGGAGCAGCCTCCGCTCTTCTTGGAAGAGCAAATCGCCCCATTACTACATAAGACTACCCGGTCATGCAGAGCCAGTAAAAGAAGAACAATCATCGAACATGAGACCGATTTTTGGAAAGCAGCACAGTTGCTTCCATTTTCTGCCGCAAATATAATGGGATTCAATCTGTCAGATTGGTTCCCTCGAGCACCCGGCGTCTGCTGGTCACGTTATGGCGTCAAAGCTAGAAGAAGCCTTGACGGCTGTCACGAAGAAAACGACCCGTTACTCGGCACAATCTATTCGCCGCAAGGCAAACTCTCTTTTATTGAGCATGGCGGAGTTGGGACTATCCGTCTTCGTCCGCGACTTATCGATGAAATTCCATGCCACCTTGCATCCGCCGTTGCAGGAGAGCAGTGCGCGGGCGGGATTCTGTTGGCTATTCCGTTGGATATATTGGCAAACATAGCCGAAAGCGTTGGGTGCAAAGCCAATATATATGCTGAGGTCCGCTTTTTGGACGAGTTAGAGTTAGAAGAACCCGCTGCAGCGGTGCACCTCGCATCACCACTTAGGCTTGACCGTAGAAGAGTCGCTCGTCGACCGCCGAAGATCTCGTGCCATGGGCGGACGAAATGGGTCGCGTTGAGAAGCGACCCGAGAACGACATCACCTTCTTGCTTGCAACAGCCGATCGGCTAAACGCGTTTGCTTTGGCCACGCGAATTCACCTAGGCGTTGATTTGATGCACTTGACAGGAATCGAGACATGTCGCAGAACTCGCCGTCAGCGTCGAACGAAAAGTTTATTCCCCGCGTATCGCCCGCCGACCTGTCCGCAGCGATCAAAAGCCAAGAGATCGATCCGTCGTCGCAGAACGTGATTGCGCAGGAGCTTCCGTATCTAAGCAAGTGGCGCAAGCAGAACAATCGCCCGACCGATCCAGCCTCCATTGCCGAGGGACTGAGCGGCCTCGCGATTTCGGGTGGCGGTATACGCTCCGCGACGTTCGCTCTCGGTGTCGTACAGGCGCTCGCTCATCAAGAAAAGATGCGGTACTTCGACTATCTCTCCACCGTATCGGGAGGAGGCTATCTGGGCTGTTCGCTCACGTGGCTGACCTCGCCGTTGTATGCACAGCCCGGGACGCAGAAATCTAATTTCTCCATGGCGAAAGAGCGGTTTCCGTACGGCACGGATTCTCCCAGCGAGGCGAAGGTCACGCAGCGTGAAGCGGATCCGGATCAGGATCAGCAACTAATCTACTTGCGCCAACATGGCAAGTATTTGGCGCCGGGCGAAGGTATCGATCTCGTTTCCGGCGTCGCCGTGCTGCTGCGCGGCATGGCGCTAAATGCACTCGTGTGGTTGCCGCTCGCGGCCTCACTGTGCTTCGTACTGTTTTTTATCGCGCGTGGTTCGCTCTGGCCATCATGGATGGTGGATCTGTTGTCCTTCATGTTCCCGCCGAACTTCGAGCCTGACGGTTTCACTGTTGTTGCCGCTATCGGCGGCGTTGCGCTGGTATTTTTCGCGGCCTACGCCCTTGCATACTCCGCCGCCACCTGCATTACGGGTAAAAAATTTGCCCGGCGCTACCAGTGGCGGCGCGACTTCGAATCGATTATTCGCTACCCACTCTGGGTATTCGTCGCGTGCATTCCGATCGCGCTGCTTCCGAAGGTCTTCGCGTTCTTCGATGGCTCGACCGCAACAGGCGTCATCTCAACGTTCATCGGCGCGATCACCGCGGTCTGGACGCATCTGACTGCGCGCAACTCAAGAACAAGTCAGGGACCGTTTCTCAGCATCTTCGCCACAGTCGGCGCGTTTCTCGTGCTTTACGGCCTCGCTCTGACGGCCTATGCATGGGCGTACACCGCGTTCGATGAATTCGGCTGGTGCATGCGCCGAACCGCGAATCCGTACACGCAATGCTTGAGCGAGAGCCGCTGGACCGTCGCTTTGCTCCTCTTCGCGATCATCGCGCTTCTGTCGGGCTGGTTCGCGAACATCAACCTGATCAGTATGCATCGCTTCTATCGGGACAGACTGATGGAAGCGTATATGCCGGAACCTTCCGTGCCACCCAACAAGATGGCCGCATTGCGTTCGGGGCGCGCGCCCGCCGCCGACAAAGCGAGGCTTTCTGAATTCTGTAAGGCGGACGCTGAGCCCTATTGCCCGTACCCGCTCATCAACACGAACGTGATTCTGACGGGTTCGGAGGAGAGAACCTGGCGGCTGCGAGGCGGTGACAGTTTCCTTCTGTCGCCGCGCATGTGCGGCAGTAATGCGACGGGATGGTGCGACACGACGCAGTTTCTTGGCAACGACATGACGCTCGCCACAGCGATGGCCATCTCCGGCGCAGCGGCCAATCCGGATGCCGGCGGCGAACTGTTGCGCAATCGCTTCGTTGCCTTGCTCATGGCATTCGCCAACGTGCGGCTGGGCTACTGGGTTGCTAATCCCGGTCAGTTCAGAGGTAGCGCCAGACACCGGAACCACTTCACCGTGGGATGGCGGGAAGTGTCGTCCCATTTCAACGAAAGCGCGAAGCTGGTTGAGCTGACCGATGGCGGGCACTTCGACAATCTCGGGCTTTATGAACTGATCCGCAGGCGGGCGCGGTTCATCATGCTCTGCGACGGCACGGCCGACCCGGACTTTTCCTTTCGCGATTTTATCCAGACGCTGTCCCGCATCAAGGCGGATTTCGGTGCGAGCGTCGACTTCATGTCGGGCTCAGGCCTCGCAACCTTCATTCCGAAGGATCCGGGCGGATACCCGCAGACTGCGCTGTTCGCCGAAAACGGATTTGCCGCCGCGAAGATTGTCTACGCGGACGAAACGGAGGGCGATCTGTTGTACATTACGTCGACCCTGATTGCCAAGGTGGGGCTCGACGTGCGAGGCTACAAGGCCGCCTACAGCGACTTTCCGGACCAGACGACCGCCGATCAATTCTTCGACGAAGCCCAGTTCGAGGCGTATCGCGCGCTTGGCTATACCATCGCAGAGAGCATGCTTAGGGACCGGAGTTGTCGCGAACTCATCGATAAGTGGCTGGGCGATGTGACACCCGAAACGGATTCGCATGGCGGCTCACCGCTCCCGGCTGACAGATAGGGTCTGGCGCTCCGCGGCAGCCAATTAGCAGAGACCAGTCGCGGCTTCTTTCTCACGCGGCCGGTGGCCGAACTTCTGTCGACGGTGACCAAGCAGCAACTCGACTGCCGGAATCGAACCTCGTAACGAGCGTTTTCCAAGCAGCTCTACGCACATTTGAAAGCGCTGCGACCTGTCGGTACGAAAGTCCTTCCTTGCGCATCTGAAGCACCAAGCTCACTTGAATTCGACGCTGTATCGAACGCAGCTTGTTCTTGTGCGAAGGCCTTCCTCGCCGTGCGCATGATACGCCGGGATCCACTTTCGAAGTGACGACACATCCACTTGGTGACAGGCCGCGACTCTTTTCAGATGAACATGGCCAGAGCAGTAGTCCTTCGTCGCCGACAGTTTTTTCGATTCGATGTATTCACCAAAGATTCCCCCGAAAAGCGTCCAATTTTTTGGGGGCAGTTCATCGTTAGGCGGACACGATACTCCCAAGCGCTGAACCGAAACTCAAATTGAGTTGCCGAGCCGCTTACAAAGTCGGCCCTGCAAAATTCACCTGCCCCCCGGAACGCGCGGGTACGCGGCAAAGGCCCGGATCAAGGTTCACGGTTTCCGCGTCCATAGCCTGCGGGCGACCGCCGCCACCAATGCGCTCGAGCACGACGCCGATCTTGCCAAGGTCCAGGAATGGCTCGGCCACGCGAACATCGCGACCACCCGCATCTATGACCGGCGCAAGAGCCGGCCGCAGGATTCACCGACCTTCAAGGTGGCGTACCGATACGTCGAAGGGGAGCCGCGCGCGCGGCGGCTGGCGGTGTTTTCCGCGCGAGAAATTTGGCGGTAGGTCCGCCCGCGCGTGTGCTGTCTCTATTAGAAACGCCGCTGCGTTAAAATGTAGTTCCAGCCGCGGCCGTTCGCGGGCCGCACACTTCAGCTTCTTCGCCAGCTTTCCATGCCTCGCAGCGCCATCCGAAAAACTGGCCGATCGACCGGCGCCCGCCGCCCGATGACTCGCTCGATGCTGCTGCCATTGTCCGCTGCGTCAACGCAGAGAATGTCGTTGCAGATCCATCTCGCGCTGGCGGCTTGCCGCAGGATGGGCTGCGGAAACTCGCACCAGTTCAATGAATTGCTGCGGGTCCTCTACATCACGCACCACTTGCAAGAAATGGGGTTTGGCTCCCTGCCCTTGCAGGTTTATGCGCCGGCCGAGCTGGCACTGAACATCGCGTTGGCAGGCGCGAAGCGAGAGCAGCTGTGGCTCGTCGACGCGGCGACCGCCTCCCTGCTCGAGCAGATACTTACAAAATACAAAACCGATTAAAAAGGACAAGTCAGACCCATGGTCGCAAGTTGCACTTCGCACGTCTGCCTATCGGCTAAACGGGTGCCTTAGCCGCTTTGCTGCAGGTCCGTGGAGCGCAAAGCGGCACGGGCACCCGAAGTGTCGGGTTGGCGAGACGGGTGATAAGGTTACTGACGCCTACGAATGGCTTTCGCGGACTTCGCTACGCGAGATTCAATATCAGGTGGACGTGAGGCCGCGGCCACGGGAGCAACTGGAAGGCTTCGGCGCGCGCGCCGCTCAAGCTCTCGCGAAGCCTAGCCTTGGGGTGTCTGAGTGCGGATCCGAAGCGTTGAGTCTGCCGGATTATGCCCACGATTTCGATCCGTGAATCGAAGAATACTCTCCGGCGCCGTCGGCTGAATCCGCGGCGTCCATCTGCGACCGTAGTAGCCCGATTGCCGCCTGTCGTCGATCGGCGCCGCGTCCCGCTGTGGGTCCGTCGAGTAACACGCGTGGCTCGCGCACAACCGCACAACTAGGCGTCTGTGTAGTTGTCCCGGCGCGCAAGGCTGCCGGACGATATGGCAGTTCGCTCGCGCCAGATCGCTTTTCCTTCTTCGCATCCGGCAAGGTATGCGTCGCACTGCGCGGTACCAAGGGTATATGGCACAACCATTTGGCGTCCGTCGATACGCATGGTCAGACCGGCGCGCACGCCCTCCTTGTACTCGGCGCTGCGCGGATCGCGACCTGGCATGAATGCCGCAGCCATGAGGGTTTCAACGGTGGGCGCCGCGCGATGGAGGGTCGCTCCTCCGACCCATTCGAGGGTCGCCGTCGCGCCACAGGCCGAACAAGCAGTGTGCTCGCCTTCGTGCGAGTCGTCGTCGAGATGTACTTGGCCGTGATGGCTGCAGGCGGCGCAGCGATATGTGTAGCGGACTGTCATCGCGTGGCTCCCTTCGCTGTGCCGTTTAAGAGCCGATACAACGTAACTCGGCTGATCCCCAGTGATCGCGCTACCGCGGCCTTTCCCTCTCCGGCGGTGCATCGTGCTCGCAGTGTGGCAATCTGCTCGGCGTCGAGCTTCGGCTTTCGGCCCTTGTAGACGTTCCCTTTTGCCTTCGCGAGCGCGATGCCCTCTCTCTGCCGCTCGCGGATCATGGCGCGTTCGAACTGCGCGAAGCCGGCAAGCATTGTCATCATGAGATCGGCCATCGGGTCAGCGACGTCGGCGCGAAACGTCAAACGCTCTTTCACGAATTCGACGGTCACGCCTTTGGCGTTCAGTGACTCGACCATCTCGAGGAGGTTCACCGTGTTGCGCGCGGCCCTGTCGATGCTGTGCACGATCAGCGTATCGCCACTCCGGACATACTCGAGGGCCTTCTTGAGCTCCGGCCGGTCCATGTTTTTTCCGGATGCCTTGTCTTCGAATTCCTTGTCGAGCTGTACACCGTCGAGTTGCCGCTCTGTCGATTGATCCGTCGTACTCACTCGCTTGTACCCGACTCGATGGCCTTTGCTCATTTTCGCCTCACGTGTAAGCTTAGACTCTAAGGTGCTTTTAAGAACGTGTAAATAAAATTACCTATATACCCTATAGTTACGCTACCCGCGAAGGCCGCCGATCGGGTAGGTGATCCGAATGGGTGTACCTCAGCTTTACGCTTCTGTGGTGCGCTGTGTTCGGATCGGCGCCAGAATCCTGCCCCGCTCGCGCGCCGTCACCGCATCATGCGTGCTGTGTGCGTTCTCGAGGGGGCGCCGCCGCACCGCCCGCTTGGCTTCCGCGAGTTGCGCCAGAAATGCGGCGCGCTCCTCAGCGTTTAGCATGGAGTAAAGCGTGCGTGCTTCGGCGATGAATGCTGATTCGTTTTGCTGGTTCGTATCTTCATTGTTGGCCATGATTTTTGGTTTGTGTTTGCCGGAGATGATCCGGGCGTCGGTCCTGCATTCGTTATCAGCCGCCGTGTTGAGGCAACGTCGCGCGGCTCGATTCATCGATCATGCGCCAGAACTAGCGTCTTTTCGCAGCGCGCTTAAATTTAGGGATGACACCACATACTTGAATATCGGCATCGCTGCTACTACAAAGGTAAAGTCTCCTTCGCGTTCTCCTCGACGTGATGGATTGCCCGCCCTGTGCGGGCTTCTTTTTGGCTGATCTCCGCGTTTTACCCAAACGACGGATTGCGTCCTCAAGGGAACGCATGTAGATCGTTGGCCTTGGGCCCGCTGCGGCGGGCTTTTTTGTCCGTGGGTGTCCGAGCTGGGCGTTGCGCCTGCCCGTGCGTAGCGTATAGCTACGGGACCGTCGCCGAGCGTGGGGCGGGACGGCGAGGTAGCCACTAGAGTGACCTGTGCGACCGACCTGGGCGTCCAGTGTCCGAGCCCAAGAAGGCCCCGCCGCGGACGCAATGCGGGGCGAGTCAAATGCGCTGCGCATCAAATCGACACTGAGAACTTTTGTACCCGAGCACCCTTTATCGAGGGTGAGAAGTTTTGTGCCGGGAGAGGGCTTCACCCCTGTCGCCACACGGAAAATCAGGTCGCGGGGGCGCCTCGACGGCAACCACCGGAATCGACGAGATCTCTGCGGACGTTGTGGCGAGGCGTTCAATCTGGACGAGCAGACGCCTTACGAATAAGAAAAGTCCGCTGGATGGCGGGTCATTGCGGTCTGAGTGCATGTGTCCACGCGGACACATAGCTGCAGAGCTGTTGTCGCCGGCGTCAGTTTGACGCGTGTGCCGAAATTAGGGTCCGCTGTAGCGCGGCTGTTTTCGCTGTGCGCGGTGCCGCGCTTACTCTGCCTTCCGATAGATAGGTGAGCGTCGGTTACGGAAAGGCTCACCTTAGTTGAAAAAAACGAGCTGATCTTCCGCCGCGCCGGAGTAGACGAAACACGACGCCGCCCCGGCGCGCACATTCAGAAGCACGCGTTCATTGCCGCTGACTTCGAGGCCGTCCATTCGACGGCCGACTACGGTGATCGGCGAATAGGCTGCCGCTGCGACCTCGCGCCTGATCGCCAAGAGGCGCCGTATGGCTCCTTGCGCGTGGTGAAATACTGGTCCATAAACAAGCCCTACCGATTTCTACCGCATATTTGTAATCGCCTAACGATTTTGTGGTTTAGTGAACGCTGAAAATAAATTGGCTTCGCTGACGCTTCGCGGCACGAATAATGCTCAGACGATTGGTTCCATTGCCCACAGGCCGGCACGCCAAATCCGCTCACCGAACCACTTTCGTCTTGGAACGAACGATCCTCGCTCCGTCTGGCCCGGCGCACACGCAACCGGTTGGCGACTTTCGACAGAGATAACCGGCGCTATGACCGCATGATTGTGTCCGGGTCGATCTTCATCGCACTGGCGCCGGCGTGGATGATTATCGTTGGCTGGGTTTCGCAATCTGAGCGGTTTCCTATCAACGGCTTGGCGTTTCGCCTAAATAAGTGCTTCTGACTGGACTTCACCGCTCAGGATTTGCTCGCCGCCCTGGCGCCCCCGAGGGGCGCGGGACCCGGGGCGCGCTCCCTCACATCTGGCCCGCGGGGCCCGCCCCGGCGTCTACCTTGCCACCTCCCAAGCCGCGATCGACGCCTTCCTGGAGTCTACGAGAACGCCACCGACGGCGCGCTGCTCTACGCCGAGCGCGCGGGCAACGAATGATGGGCCAGCAGGATGTGCACGTTGCACCGTTGCCGGGTCCGAGACGGCCGCATTGTTGGTCGCTATATCCGGGCATTGGCGACTACGAGTTGGTGCGGCGTAGCGTGGCGAGCGCAAAGTAAATCACGGCCGCCGGCGAACGGGCACCCGATCTAAATTGAGAAATCGAGAAGGTAAAGATTGTTCAGATAACGTGCGGTCAGTCGCAGGACGCGGACAATAGATTGAACGCAAAATTACAGGGTAGGTGGGCATGTACCGATTCGAAGATTACGACCTTATCATCGACGCGCGCAGCGAACGCGAGTACGCCGTGGATCACATTCCTGGGGCGGTAAATCTCCCCGTGGTCAGCAATGACGAATACGCTGAGGTCGGTACCCTACATCGGACCGACAAAATGCGGGCGTATCTGATCGGCGTGTCCTATTCGCTGAGAAACATTTCGCGTCACCTTGACACCGTAATTGCGGCCCATCCGCGTCATGGAAGGGTGCTTGTATATTGCTTTCGTGGCGGAAAGCGCAGTCGCCTTTGGTTCGATGCTCTCGATACGATCGGTTATAAGGTCGACCGTCTGCCTGACGGCTGGAAGGGCTATCGACGTTGGGTCAACGAGCAACTGGCAACGCAGCCGCGCGAGTTCTCGTATGTGGTTCTGTCAGGCTCGACAGGTAGTGGAAAGACTCGATTGCTCGATCAACTCGAAGCTGTCGGCGCGCAGGTGTTGAACCTGGAGGCGCTCGCATCTCACCGGGGCTCGGTCATTGGTGCGATACCCGGTACGCCGCAGCCCACGCAGAAATACTTTGATAGCCTCCTGCAACAGAAGCTTTGTACCTTCTCGCCCGGCCGCCCGGTGTGGGTGGAAGCGGAGAGCAAGAAGATTGGCAATGTACAGTTACCGCCAGCGCTGCTCGAAACGATGCATATGAAGGGCAAGCTTGTCTGCGTGAACACACCGATGGCCGAGCGAGTCATGTTGTGGCGAGAGGACTATCACCATTTTGAGCAAGATCCGGACGCGTTCGTATCGATGCTCGCCCCTCTACGGAGCCATGTCGGAGGCAAAGAGTTTGAGGTGTGGCAGGAGATGGCCAGATCCCGGCAAATACCCGAGTTGTTCGAGCGGGTCATGGTCGCGCACTACGACCCCGCCTATGCGCGTTCGACAAAGCGCAGCTATCCCGCACTTGCAGAGGCACCAGTGATTGACTTGCAGGAACTGTCGCCCGACAGTCTTCGCGACGTGGCGCATGCGCTCATTGCACGCTTCGGCTAAACGGCCTTATCCCAAATTTGCGAAAGCTCCATCGCCAATCATCCGCGAACGGAGTGGGATAGGGCATATTTGCCAGATCTCGTGCAAAAAACTCCAGCATGCAGAAAGATTTCCGGCTTGTGATGTGGATGCCTTTCTTCGTGTATCCGTTTGTAACTGAATTGGCGGAGACAAAGCAAGGGCGCGTATGTTCATATCTTATGAATTGATCTAATCGGGACAGATTGACTGATTGGGATTTCTTCGGAATATGACCACGACAATCGAAGACCGCATGATCTTGCTCCTGAATGAGCAGGCACGCCTCGCGCCAGGTGAAGAGGAACAGCCAACGGGGGCGTTGCGCAGGGCATCTGCTTTGCTACCGAGGCCCGAGCCTGGCCGGGGATACTTGGAGCGGCTGACGGATTACACTCGTATTTCCGTTCAGCGTTGGCGTAAGGTGCTTCATCGTCGACAACGACCCACGCCAGACATGATCGAGGCGCTGGCGCGTCTTTTCCCGCACTATGCTTTCTGGCTAGTCACGGGCATTACAGACGCGACCAATGGCCATGTTGCACCGGATAATGCGCAAACATTTCCGGAACGCTTGTATCAGCAGTCAGATGGCGCATCCCAGTATTTTCGCAAATCACTAGTTCTATTTCGCCGACTATTCGAGGAGTCGGGCGTCAATCTGGAAGATGACCATCAGCGCATGTATGCAGCGGAGCGCACTAGGCCGCTCGCTCACTGGCACGACAGCCCGCTTGTCGATGCGGCTTACCGGATCTCTCAATCGAGGGAGTACAGCGAGCTGGGCGAGATCTGGGAATCCCGTGAGAAGTACAGGGCTGATGACCTGAAGCGCATTTGGCCAACATCCCCTGACGATCGGCCGTGGGTTCAGCGCGCCAAGGATGCAAAGGAACAGGGACTTTCCTTTCCCATACTGGGCGTCGATCCCCGCACCGCGCACCAAGACCACTGCGATCTTTACTACGTCCCGCGAGGGCCTTGCCCAACGCGCTTCGCATTGAGCGTTCTAAACACATCGCCGGCGGAGTTGACTGGCGAGGAGTTGGAACGCCTGCGGACGTGGCTGAAGCAGCTGCAGGACGATGACCTGTCGGTGTTCTTTCAGTATCTCGAGCATCACGGCATCGACCGCGAGTTAATTTTCCCGTGGGAGCCCGGAACCATACGATTCGCGTGGCTCGGGATGGCCGAGTCCGAGATAGAGCGGTTCGTCAATTACGTGCAAAAACTGCGTTCGAGTCGATCGCGCGAGACGTATCCAGCACGGGCTGGATGAAGGCTGGCGCCGCGCTCGGGGCGCATGAGGTGGCCCGGCGATTTGCCGGAGTGAAGATGAGATTTGTTGGATTGGGAACTATGAGCGACTGTATCAGCATTGTGTGCCCTTCTTGTGGGGCCGATCATGGCGATGATGGATGGGAAGTCTTGCAGGACAACGAAGTCCATCGGATGAGGTGCGAAGTCTGCTGCGCGGAATTTTTCGTGTCGATCTTCGAGTGCGAAAGATGTGTGGTAGACAATGTGATTTCGTCTCTGTCTGAGCATGAAGTCAAGGATAGAACGTGTCGTGCGTGTGGACATCGCCCCGAGATCGAAGGCGAGGATTATGAAGAACCTTGTCTATGAGCGAGCTGTTAGCGCCGATGTCGAGAAGGTGGGCATTCGACTCTATCAGGTGCCAAGCGGTTTCATTGCGGAAAGGTATCTGATTCAGGGTGACGAACTGATGCTGGTTCAGATCTTGCCGGTTTCGTCAAAAGGCGAGTTTGAAAAGTTCGTGCTTTCGGACCCCTATCATTCGGTGATGCAGGCAATTTATATGGAAGTGCGAAACATTGTCTGGGCGGATGGGGTCAGTGAAGTAATCTAGACGGATCGATCGCAATGGAACTGAGCTTTGATGCGGTTATAAACGCAGCGGATGAATTGGAGTTGATACCGCTTGTTAGAGACGCAATTCGATCGAAGGGGGCCGAATGGTTTGTGTTCGTTTCGTTGCATCCTACCGATCATTCCGCTAGCCGTTCCACCCATCGATTCTTGATCGGTTGTCGCCCTGAATGGTGTCAACTGTACAACGCGAACAGGTGGTATCTGACGGACCCTTGTCTCGATTACGCACGCTCGAACACGGTGCCAGTGTTGGGTTCGGAGTTGCCAGTCCGGACTCCTGGGCAAAAGCGGATGCTTGAGGTGGCCGCGGAACACGGCTTTTTCAGCATATTCCTCATTCCTGCGCACGCTAGCAAGAAAGGGCGGATTGGAGTTCTCTACCTCGGCTCGAGCACCAGGCCCGAAGAAGGTGAGCCGAAACTCAGGGAGGGGAGAGCATTTTTCCGCGCGCTGGCGCTGGAGCTTCTCGATTGGTCATCGCGAGCAGTGCGAGAAGATGCGATAAGAAAGTGCGGCCTTTCGCACCAGGACGTGCAGTTGATTGGATTCGTCAGATCTGGCTTCAACGCGGGTGCGATCGCCGATGAACTCAAGGTGTCTTCCACAACTGTCTATAGGCAGTTCCAACGGATCAACGAAAAGATTGGCGTTTCGCACATTACCGCAGCGGTGCGGTTTGCGGAAGAAAATGACATCTTCGCGCAACAGTAAGGGCGGGTTTTGGCTATCGACGCTGTTACCAGCGACTGCGGCGGCATTGTTCTTTTACCGGCATCCCTGGCTGTTTTTGCTGTTCTTGGTTGCGGTGGTTCCGGCCGCCGACGCGCTTATCGGTCAGGACGCGGCGGTTGCAGACCAGAAGGCGAGCCAAGCGCCCATGGGGCCTGTGGTTCCGGTCGCTTACATTTGCGTGTGGGGCGTCGCGGTGCTTGTTGCAGTCGAAAGAGCGATGAGCGCGAGACCGCTGGAGTTTGCCGGCCTGGTGATTGCCTGCGGGGTGGTGAGTGCTTTTGCGATGGCGCACATTCATGAGGTAATGCACCGGGGCGGGCGTGGGTCGAAGTTGACCTCCGACGTAGCGCTAGCTGTCGCTGGATACCCTCACTACCGAGTCGTGCATCAACTCCACCATGGCCACGTCGGCGATCCGCGATTCGGCTCGACGGCCCATGTTGGCCTGTCGGTCTGGTGGCACGTGGGCCGCTCCTTTTTCTCGGCGCTGAGATCTGCTATCGCTTACGAGCGGGGCCAGGCCCGCAGTTGGAGGGAAAGCCGGCTCCTGCAGATCGTCCTTGTCACCGTAGCGGTCGTGACTCTTTTCGCGTGGTTTGGTGGCTGGCATGGGGCCGTCTTCTACGTCGGGCAAGGCATAGTCTCCGTTTTCGTCGTAGAAACGGTTGGCTATCTGCAGCACTATGGCCTGTGCGGCAGTCCTGATGAATTGGAAAATCAGGTCGCGTGGGATGTCAATTTCTGGCTGTCCAACCGGTTATTCATAAATAACGGTCTTCACACTCACCACCATCTAGAGCAGACGCGTACCTATGATCGCCTGGTCCACGCCGGGAGAGCGCTTCCTGGCGGCTATCTGCACATGTTCGGCCTGGCGTTAATTCCACCGCTCTGGTTCTCGGTCATGAACCCTAGGCTGCCAAACGCAAACGATTAGCATAAAACGCTGGCGGTAGCAAGGCTAAGCGGACCTCTTGAATTCGTCACCCCATCTGCCGGAAAGTGTCACTACGGTGTTGTCTTGGTAGTGCGCTTGCGTGCGGCAATAGCGAGCATGCGTTCGGCGAACATCGTTATCTCATCTGGGGTCATGAGCTCGGCGAGAGACATTGTAGTGACGGTTTCACGCATTTCGTCGACATCGGTATCCTCGCGGAGAACGCTGAGCCCGGGATAGGTCGACTCCAAACGAGCGACCAGCTCAGCGTTGAGTGGGCGCCGATTCTTCGTGGCGGATTCCTTCAACTGGTAGTAGAGGGACCACGGTAGCCGGAATTGTGAGCGGTAGCTGTCTTTCATAGTGACATTTGACACTATGGTGACGCTGGAATATAGTGACACGGTGTCACTATATAATAGTGACTAGAAAGCACTAGAGGAGACAGAATGGGTGACATCGTTCGCTCGCAGTGTCGACTCCCCCGAGAGCTAAATGAGTGGCTCGTCGAGCGAGCAAAGCAGGAGGCGCGGTCGAAAAATGCGCAACTGGTCGTTGAACTTCGTACTCGTCGGGCCGAACTCGAAGATGAGGCGGTCTGCAAGGGATGCGCATCGGATGCGCCGGTGTCGCCAACGTCGCGACAGGAGGCGGTGTCAGAAGATTAATTTGGGTCCCATCGCGATCCGGCCAGGTTGTTGATGGCACCCGGAGAGCGATAAGAGCGGTTGATGTCGGTGCTATCAACACCGACATCAACCTGACCATTTCGCAACTCTGTGAGGAATAACTATGGCTACCGCCATTATAGGCGCGGTCACGCTCGCCCCTGCCATTCGGCACTTCTTGCTTAGCAAGTCGCCCCCGTTGGCGCGCTCGGAAACAAGGTCGACGGCCACGCTGGTCCTGTTGTTCGTTGCTGCGGTGTTCCCCGAATACGCCTATGCGATGGATTACAGCACAGGCACTGCCTTGGTTCGCGATTTCGTTAGCTGGCTGTTCGTCGACGCGGGTCCCTATGTCTTCATGGCGATTCTCGGCATCTGCGTGATCGGGGTGCCGAAGGGTTGGATTCCAATGAAGAGCGGCGTGGTCGCAGTTATCTGCTCATTTGTATTCTTCGCGGTCCCTTCGATCGTCCGCTATGCGGCGTCGGTCGCTTCCTCGCAGATCTGAGGTGAGGTTATGCGTGATGTACACGAAATCCCGAAAGGCATGGTGCAACCCTGGATGATATGGGGCTGCCTGGCTGAGCTGTTCCTCGGCTCGCTCGTACTGCCCGCGGTTGTCTTCATGTTCCTCAAATGGTGGCCGGTGATGCTCGCCGTGCCCTTCCTGGTCATCGGCGCCTATCTGATTACCGCGAAAGACATGTTTGCGTTTTCGGTCGCTTATCAGAGTTTTGGCGCGACGGCGAAGCCACGTAGCCTCAAATACTGGGGCGGAGCGAAGACCTATGTCCCTCGGTGACTTTCTTGATCGTCATTTCGGCGCGTCTCCATTCGTTCAGCGGAGCGAGGCAGACAAGGATGATGCGGCCGATCTGCACGCCTCGCGCGAACTTCCGTTCGGTCGGAACGCGTACTACAACGGCCATACGTTGCGTACGCTCGACAGCGGACTGGTGCAGATTGTACGTCTCCAGGGGCTCTACGCTGAAATGCTGGATGACATCGGCGTCGATGCGTACAAGCATCAGCGGAACACCGCGCTGGAGTCGATCGCCGACAGCAACGTCGGTATCTACGTGTACGAGATCCGGCGCAAGGCGCACCGGTGGCCCGCCGGCAAGTATTCGAACTGGTTTCCGAATTTCCTCAATGAAAAGCTGAAGGCGCGTTTCCAGACGCGGTCGCTGTATCAGCACGAAATTTATATCGCCGTCGTGCGTTACCGGCACTACGGCGGGGTAGTGGGGCGGCTCGACCGCGTATTCAATGCGTTCGATCCTTCTGGCGCCAACGACAAGCTTGAAAAGGAGTCGCGGCAGGCGCGTGACCTTGAAGAGAAGGTCAATTCGCTGATTAAATCGCTGGCTCACTACGCGCCTCGCCGGCTGGGCCGCGTCGAAACGGAAATCGGACCCTGTTGTGAGATTGCGCGTTTCCTGCGCTATCTGCTCACGCAGGAAGACGGCCCCGTGCTGGCTGACTCATACAACCTAGCCCAGGCGATCGCGAGTTCGTATCTCCATTTCGGCCGCAACCCGATCCTGGGGAAAGACGTTTTTGAGGTCAGCGGGCTCAACCATCGCCGCGTCGGACAGGTGCTCGCCATGTCGCGCTGGCCCGATGGCGCCGTCGCCGGGATGGCAGACCGGTTCCAGCGGCTGCACGCCGAACTGATCGTTACGCAGAAGTTTTTCCCGATCGACAAGCTTGACGCCAGCATGGCGACATCGACCAGTGAGGCCCGGCTGTCGCACGACCGGACGACTGCCGGTATGTCGGCGGAAATCACCGCTCTGCGCATGCGGCAGGCGGCCAACAAGGCCGTGCTCGGCACGCATCACATGAGCGTCCTCGTTCATGTGCCGGTTGAAGGGCGCTCGCAGGATGCTGCGGTGAAAGCGCTCGAGGCGCTGGACGATGCCGTCGGAAAGACAGGCGAGTGTTTCAAGAGCTGGGGTGTGAAGCCTGTTGTTGAGACCACCGGCATGGAGCGCGCCGTGTGGTCTCAGATACCGGGCGCCACGAAGCGGCACAACGGCCGGGTCGGCAAGGTCGAGACGATCCAGTTTGCCGCTTTTGCATCGCTGCACAGCTTTCCACAGGGACGCTTCGACGGGAACCTTTGGGGGGAATGTCTGATGGTTCTGCCGACGGAAGGTCAGACCGGCTACTACCTGAATCTTCACGAGGAGCGCGCCGGGATGGTGCCCGGACACTGCAATTTCGCCGCGAAAACGGGCGTCGGCAAGACATTGTTTGTGGCGATGGTCGTCAGTCAAGCTGACAAGGTGGAGCCCCGGGTGCATTGGTTTGACCGTGAGAATGGCGCAACCGTGTTCATGCAGGCAATGAACGGCGCCGACATCGTGCTCAGCCTATCGCGGTCCCTTGGCAATCCCTGCAAGATGCCCGACACGGAACAGAATCGCGCGATGCTGCGCGAGCTGTTGCAGATGATGGCGACGTGCTACGGCTACAGGCTCACCGTCGACGATATTGAGCGCATTGCCACGGCGGTCAATGACAACTTCGATGACAGCAAGACCAGGTTCGAGGATCGGCGCCTGCGGAATCTGGCTTGGCGTTTCGGTGCGAAAAGTTCGGACCTGTATCGGGCGATTGCAGTGTGGCACAGCGACGGCGCAAATGCCGCGGTTTTCGACAACGAACATGACACGCTCGATGTGACAACGCACCGTCACTACCGCTACGAGATGCGGGAGCTGATGAAAGACAAGGAGGGAAGGCCAGAGCTTCCCACCCTGCTTAACTACCTGACGCACCGCATCGAGCAATCGCTTGATGGGTCGCCGGCGATCATCGTGTGGGACGAAGCCCAGACGTACATCCGCAATCCGTTCTGGCAGCAGAAGGTCGAGCTATATCGCGAGACATTCCGTCGGCGAAACTGTCCGACTGGCTTTATTACGCCAGAGGCGAGTGCCCTGTACCGGCCGGTGGCGGCCGTCAAGAATCAGGCGGTGACGAGCTTCTACTTTGCCAACGACAAGGCCGATCGGCGGGACTATATCGACAACCTGGATTTTTCGCAGAGCGAGTTCGAGTTTATCGAGCGTGCGGTGCCAGAGGACTACAAGGTGCTCATCAAGAAGGGCAGTGGAGTCAGCGTGCGCGCCTCGTTCGATATGTCGGACATGCCTGAGCTCGTGGCCGTGCTGTCGTCGAATGACAGGTCGGTTGAGTTGATGAATCGTATTCGCGCCGAGTTGGGCACAACGGACCCGAGTCGGTGGGTCCCAGTGTTCATGGCGCGGGCGCTAGCTGAACGGACGCACAACGTTTGACTTGAGAGGTGGGGTGAACCTGTGATCGGACAGATTTCAATCGGTGTACTTGGTGCCGCGAGTGTTTTCCTGTCGCAGGACCGACGCGAACACTGGCGGAGATGGGCCTGCATCTAAGGGCTTGCAGGGCAACCGTTCTGGTTCCGGATGGCGTGGGACTCGCAGCAGTACGGCGTGTTCGCGCTTTGTTTCGTGTATGCGTGGTCGTGGGCGCGAGGCTTCAGGGTGCACTGGATGGCTAGCCAAGAGCTGCGTCATGCAGTTCACGCTCGGTGAAATAGAAGGGGCGATCCACTGGTGGCGTGTGCGCGCGTCATCGGATGCCGGGTTTGCCGGCAGCGTCGTGGGATGCGCGCTGGCGCGACTTTATGGCGAGACGATCACTGACCATCGCGTGGTGGCGGATAACGAACTTGACGACGTGCAGCGCGATGCTTTGCGCGTCTTCGTCCGGATGTCAACCGCGCAACAGGAAGTGGAGGTGCAGAAATGAAAGGTATTTCCGTAGCGGCCATCACAATGATGGTCATGTCGACGACAGCTTTCGCAACGGGCGTCCCAGTCGGCGACGCCGGGACGTGGACAGCGCTGGCCGCGCAACTCGCCCAGCTCAAGCAGGAATACGACACGCTCAAGCAGCAATACGGCGCGGTAACCGGTTCGTACGGGCGGGGCGGACAGGGGTTGACCGACGCAATCGACGCGTCGTCCATTGTGCCGGGCAGTTGGCAGGACGTTGTATCGCAGCAGAAGAGCGGCGTCTACGGCAGCCGACAGGCGACCTACGAAAAGGTGATGAACACGATGTCACCCGATGACTTCGCGGACAAGGGCGAGGGCGCGAACTACAAGATGAGTACCGACTCGGTTCGCTCGGCACTGGCCGGCGGGGAGTCGCTGTACGACGAGGCGCAAACGCACCTGCGTAACTTCCAGAACCTGTCGCAGCAGGTCGACACCACGCAGAACGTCAAGGATGCAGCCGATCTGCAGAACCGCATGTCGGCCGAGTTCGGCATGGCGCAGTCCGCGCAAACGAAATTGCAGGCCATCAATGCGAATCTGACCGCGAACCAGGTGAACGAAAGTAATCAGGCTACGGCGGCTCGCATGAAGTTTTTTCAGAACGTATCGAAGTGAGGGGCGACATGCGACGCATCGCTTTTTACCTACTGATCGCCGGGGCCACGTGTCTGGCGGGTTGTGCGCATTCCGGCACGATATCGAAATCGCCATGCGCGTGCGATTTTCATCTGATCGTGCAGCAGGCGTAGCAGGTGCGCCGTGGCGCCTGCCGGCGCACGGATGACTGAAACTGGAGACAGGCGGATGACTTGGACGGGCAAACTCACTTGGTTCCTTCTCGCGGTCGCAGTCGTTGGATGCGGCGGCTTGATTTTTTACGTCGTTGTGCATACCCGTGGCCCGGGTGGCAGCACTATCGAACCCGCCGCGCAGACTGTGCCGGCGTTCGAGCCGAGGACCGAAGCGTATTACCTCGCGCATCAGGGCGAGATGAAGCAACGACTGGCTGAATGCAAGAACCACGGTATCGGGGTCGGCGCCGACACGCCGGAAGCAAGGGATTGCACGGCAGCGGCCGCAGCGCTTAACGATAGGTTCTTCGGGGCGCGCAAGTGACATGGCCGATCCGGTAGATCAATTCATCCAGACGCTGTTCGACAGCATCCCCTCGCGGACGGAAGCGTTTTTGTCGACCAACTATCCGGTGCTGGGGCACGCGGTCACGCAACCCGCGTTGTACCTCGCGATGATCTGGGTGGCCGTGAAAGTGATGCGGGTTCATTCCGGGCGCGATCCGGCGGACGTATGGCCTTTGGTGAGGATGCTCCTCACGATCATGTTCGTGTTTGCAGCATTGAACTGGGGCGGGCTGGCCGGACAGATCTTTCACTCGTTCCAAGAGCTGCGTGACGACACCGTAAGTTCGCTGATGGGTGGGCAATCGATGACGCAATATCTGGAGAACGATTACGACAAGTTTTCAGACGCATCCGGCCAGATGATGAAGCAGTCCATGCTCAATATCGGCATCGTGCTTCTCGGATTGGCGTTGCAGATCGTCAATTCAGCGATGGTCCTGATTGCTCTCGTCTTGAAGGTTGGGTCCGACATGGGCTTTGCGGTCACGATGCTGCTGTTCCCTCTGTTCGTGCCGACGTTGTTGTGGAACAGCACGCGCGGATTCGGCATGAGCTGGTTCGCGGCAATGGCGAAATTCGCACTGGTCGGAATCCTGCTCGGCGTCATCGTGAAATTCAGCTTCGATATCACCGACCAGTTTGTCTCGAAGATGGATCCCAATGCGATGACGGCCCAGGATGCCTTCGCCGCAATCATCATTGCGGGGGCAATAACGCTTTTCATGGCCTTTACCATTCGCCCCCTGGCGGCCGCCCTAACATCGAGCGGCGCCGCCGGCAGCGGCATGGCGGACATGATCGGCGGCTTCATGATGTCCCAGATCATGTCGAAGTTTTCCGGCGGTGGGCGAGGCGGCGCCAGCGCAAATCCGGGCGCGGCGACTGCACTGACCAGTATCAGCAACACACAAACAGCTCACGGCAATCAGCTTGCGCGGATCGAGCGGGCGCTGTCCTCAGGGGGCGCGACGGGCACTTCAAGCATGTCGAGCCCGTCGGGTGCCGGACAACCGGGTGGCCCGGGGGGCAGCGCTCCTTCGAGTGGCGCATCTGATGGAGTTCGATGGTGAGCGCGATTATCCAAAAATCATCCAGGGTACGTAATGCGCCAGCGCCTGACATACCGCCAGCTGAATCCAATGAGGCGATTCGCGTATCCCGGAACCGTGCTTATCTGCTTGCGCTGGCCGCGTGGCCGATCGCAGGCCTCGCACTGGCTTCGATGGCCTACGACAAGGCCAATCTGGAATATGTACCACCCGTGGTGCTGACCCTCGACAGAAACAACCACGTCGCAAAAAGCGAGATCGGCACACCTACGGTGCTCAGCGCGAAAGATGCCGTGATCGAAAGCGAACTTGCCCGCTACGTGACTGAACGCTACACGCTCGATCGCGCGTTTCGTCAGGACCATATTGATTATGTCAGGCTGCATTCAGCGTCGGACGTGGCGGATCGCTTCAATCACGAGATGGACGCGAAGAACAGGGACAACCCGTACTACAGCATCGCCGAGACGACGGTGCGCCGGGTCAAGGAGGTTCGCGTGCGGATTCTCGACCGGGACGACCGCAAGGCCGAAGCAACGTTCACGACCTACAGCGATGGGAACAGCGACAGCAAGACGGTGTACTGGCATGTTCTGGTCCGCTACGACTTCGTGAAGCAGGCGTTGACGCCGCAGAATCGCTACATCAACGGGACGGGATTCATGGTGACCGGCTTCGAGCCAAACACAGAACCGGGTGCGCCGGCTCCACCCGGAGGTTGAAATGGGAGCAGGAAGTGATGGCGGCCGATCCCGTGCTGCGCAGTACTGCAGGTATTGTGCAGTGCCTGCCGTACATGCCGGACCAGATATACGACCTGAAGATTGCTGACAGGACCTTGCCGGCGACGGATTTTCCGCGCGACGAGCACATCAAGGCCGTCGCGCAGAGCACGGCGCCGGTCTTTCATGTTCAAGGAACGGGCCACGCGCTTCTGGCGACGGCCGAGAGGCCTGGCGAAGAGATGGGGCTGAATGTGACGACGACGCGCGGCACTTACCACATGCAGATAGCGTCGATTGACGCTGCGCTGCAGGCCGCGCACATCGTGCATTTCGTGACGCTCTCGGGGTACTAACCGGTAGAGGGAACGACATGAAAACGATTCGCCACGGCATGCTGGCATGGTCAGTCGGTATTGCGTGCGCCTTTATGGGTGTGAATGCACAAGCGGCCAAAAATCCGCGCTGTGTGATCACGGACAACCGGGTATGCCAGCTTCAGTTCGATCCGAATCAGGTCTACGAAATCACCGGTGTCTATGGTTATGCGACGACGATCGAGTTCGCGCCTGGGGAAAGGATCCTCAACAAGGCGATCGGCGATTCGATCGGCTGGCAGGTCCTGAAATTTCGCAATCATCTTGTGCTCAAGCCAGTCGAACCTGATGCAAGAACCAATCTGACGGTCACGACCAGCAACCACGTCTATTACTTCCGCCTGTCCAGTTCGAAGAATCCGGAACGCGCGACCTATGCGGTGCGCTTCCTGTATCCGGCTGACGGAAACGATGGATGGAGCGACGATTCGGGCGGAGTCTCTGAGGTGTCATATTCGCAGCCCCGCATGGTTAACAAGAATTATCAGGTGTCGGGTGACGAAAGTGCGTTCGGGCTGCAGCGAGTGTTTGACGACGGGCAGTTCACTTACTTTCTGACCACCATCGGCAAGCCCAAGCCGACCATCTACATAGTTGACCGAGACGGCACCGAGGCGCTTGCGCCCATGCGCAGGGAAGGGCCATACCTCGTGATCGAGCAGATGGCTGACCGCTTTACGCTGCGCGATAGCGATCGCACCTTGTGCGTGATCCGGTCGCAAGAGGGTGCGGTGACGCAGGCGCAGCGTTCGCCCTGGGGAGGCGGACATTGACTACGACTGAAAACCCGAATGATCTGCCTCGTGAAAGCGGGCAACCGGGGGGCGAGCCGGGCGATGCAGACGACAGCCTGAACGAGCGCCGGCGCGCAGCTGATGTGCTCCGGCAGACGTCGCTCGCGGCCGATCCTGCCCGCGGCCGACGTCAGACCTTTTTCACGGCCGCAGGCGTGATTCTGTTTGTGCTGGTCGTCGGCGGGTTCTACGCGATGAAGCATGACTCGCCAGCATCATCGAGCAGTTCCGACAAGCCGAAGATTGACGAAGACACGACGAAGGCTGCGCCGCTGGATGCTGGTCGGCAGAAACTTCCGGCGTCGATGGCGGCAGCTGCGTCGGCAACAGCGGCAAGCTCGGGCGGTTATCCGGACGAAGCGCGACGGGCTGCGGAGCGTCAACGTCAGGCGGCCGCAGCAGCTGAACAGGCACGCAGAAAAGCCGAAGCACTACGTGAGGCACGGATGAAATCGGGCCTGTTTGGTTCTGACACGGGTGGCGATAGTTCAGACGATGCGGGCGCGCCCGCTGATGGTCAGCAGGGCGAGGCGGGTCAGGGGCGTCGACTCGGCGGCGACGGTCCGAATGATCCGAATTCGGTCTTTGCGCGCAGTGTTGCGAACGCCGACGATTCGATTGTCAAGGCGCAAAAAATCGAGAACCTGCAATGCAAGATGGAGCCGGGTTCCATCCTCGAAGGCCACCTGCTGCCCCGCATTATCTCCGACCTGCCTGGCTCAATCACGATCATGCTGGATCGGGATGCTTATGGAGAGAAGGGCCGCATTCCGCTGCTGCCGTGGGGCACGCGCGTTACAGGAAAACCGAATTCGTCTGTGCGCAAGGGGCAGGAACGAACCTTCATTGCAAGCGCCGTCGCCTTGCGTCCGGATGGCGTCAAGATCCATGTCGACTCACCGGTTGCCGATCAGCTCGGATCGGCGGGCATCGATGCCGACGTTGATAACCACGTTGGCCAGATCCTCGGCATGAGCGCGGCGTTGGCAATCCTTGGCGCGGGCGCATCGAATTACGGGGTGTCGTCCTCGGACCGCAATAACTCATCTGCGATATATCGCGAGAACGTCCAGTCGTCGATGGCCCAGTCTTCGCAGCAGCTGCTGGGTAGCTACGTCAACATTCCGCCGACGCTCAAAAACGACCAGGGCACGCGCGTGCGCATTCAGGTCGAGCACGAGCTGGACTTTTCCAACTACTGCAAACCCGATGACGAGGGAGATTGATGGCAACAGATATCTCGCACGTTCAACGCGAACTGCGCCGCCAGCTCGACGACGCGGTCGCCGATGCGTTGCAAGCACAAATATTCAGGGACTTCGCCCGGGATGGCGAAAGGTACCTCATGCTTGCGCAGGCAAAGCTTAAGGCCGTTGCCCGCCAGTGTTTCGATGCGCAGGTGTGCCTCGATCGTCCGTCGGTGCAGCAGGCCGGCGCGGTGGCTCGCGCCGAACGCATCCGGAGACACTGACATGTCGATTGTGCCGGCATTCTTCAACCGCACCGAATCCATCCGGCCGCTCTTCGATGACGTCGATGTTTCGGAGATCGCGGTGAATGGTCCAGGAATCGTGTGGGCCGGCCGGAAGGGCATGCGTTTCATGGAGCGAGTGGATACACCGGTACTGACCGAAAGCACGTTGCGGGACTTCGCCGAGCTGGTGGCGCATCACTCGGATCAGGAGACAAACGCGCAGCGCCCACTCCTCGCGGCCTCGATACCTTCGGAACTGACAGGGCCGGGTAATCGCGACTTCCGGATCCAGGTTGTTCAACCCCCATCGGTGCCTGCCGGCACGATTGCGATCGCGATCCGAAAACCTTCGACGCTCGATCTGGCGATGCGGTACTACGAGGAGAGTGGGGCCTTTGATCGAGTCAATGAACCGCTAGCAGACTCGGAAGACACCGATAAGAAGCTGGCGTCGCTATACCGGGACTGTGCGTGGCCGGCCTTCCTGCGACTCGCCGTCAAGACGAAGAAGAACATCGTTGTGAGCGCACCGACTTTTGCTGGCAAGACGGAGTTCATCAATATGCTTCTTAAAGAGATCTCGCCAGCTGAGCGGATCGTGACGATTGAAGACGCGCGCGAGCTGCGGCCGCCGCAGGCCAATGCGGTGAACCTGCTGTATTCGCGGGGCAATCAAGGCACTGCGAACGTGACGCCAGTTGAATTGATGGAGGCGTCATTGCGGCTGTCGCCGGATCGCGTGATTCCGGGCGAACTGCGCGGCGCCGAAGCATACGTCGCGCTCGAAATGCTCAATTCGGGGCACGGTGGCTGGATGACGACGCTGCACGCAACCAGCCCCGAACACATGTTCGATCGGCTCGCGCAGATGGTCATGCGCTTCGGTTCGACCTTGCAGCGTGCGGAGATTGTCGACTATGCCCGCAGTCTTATCGATGTCGTGGTGCAAATGCATCGCTACGACGATGGGGTACGAGGAATCAGCAAGGTGCTCTATGCCCCCCATTAAATCGCTCGTCGTGCCTCTGGCGTTAAGCCTGATGCCGCTGTCCGTTCAAGCGGTAAAGACGGATATGGAGGTGGCTGCGCCACCGGTTGCGGCGCCCTTTGTTTCGCTGGCCCGGGATTGTGCCCTTGACGTTCATCACGCCCTGTTGGGGCGAGTGGCGACCGTTGAGAGCAGCGGCAATCCGTTCGCGATCGGCGTCGTCGCCGGTCATCTTGCGCGACAGCCGAAGAACCTTCCGGAAGCGCTGGCCACCGTCAAGGCGCTCGACGCCGGCGGCTGGAATTACAGCGTGGGCCTGGTGCAGGTCAACGTACACAATCTGGCGCGTTACGGACAGACCACCGAGAGCATTTTCGAGCCCTGCACGAACCTCAAGACCGGTGCCGCGATTCTTAAAGCGTGCTACGCGCGCGCGAAACTGCAGTTTGTGCAGGCTGATGACGCGGTACGCGCGGCGCTGTCCTGTTATTACAGCGGTGATCTGACGCGAGGCGTCGCCTATGCCCAAAAGGTGGCGGCTGCCGTCCCGGCGTCCGGCGTGCAGGGGGCGCAGCCGATCGATGTTGTCCCAGACGTTCTCCCTGCCCGCGGACCCGCACGACGCCCGGCGGCACGGACGGAGCGCGCCGCAAGGTCTGTGGCCAAAGACGACTGGTTCACGACCTATGGGGACGACGACGAAGACGGTCAGCTTAATGGGCGACTCAACGACCAGACTGGCGGCTCGCGCAAGGCAGTGCGGGCAAGCGGAGCCGTTGATGATCAATAACCGGTATCGGATGCTCGCTGCGGCCCTCATGTTGGACGGCTATGCCGTCACGGCGGCCGTGGCGGCATCGAAATGGTGGCATCACCAGCCTGGGGCCGGAGGGCAGTTTGCGGCGCTCATGGTGCCTATGTCTTTTTATCTGATGGCGCGACTGGTGCGGGAGAGCGGTGTCTGGGTCCTGCTGCCGCCCGTGCTTGCCTTGATGTGGTTGGGTGCACTGGCGGCTTCGCCATTCTGTTTGTTGGGCCTGGCCGTGCGCAACACGTGGAGTGCCTGCCGAAACATGAGGGTCGGGCGCAAGGCGCTTGCCTGGAAACGGGGTGGCGTATGACGATGAAAAACAGAGGTCGGCTGATGTTGCTCGCATCTACGCTCGCTTCAGGCGGTCACGCCAGTATGGTCCGTGCCGATGACGATTACGGATGCCGCGTTGTGATCTGCATGGGCAACTCGTCATCGAATGGCGGCCCGTGGGCACCGGACACCTGTGGACCGGCAATGGATCATCTGATGGACGATCTCCGCCACGGCCGCGGCTGGCCGCAGTGTAAAGACTCGGATATGACCGTCCGTCAGAACAACACGCCGTACGATCCATGCCCTGCTGGCACAACGGCCGCGGCGGCCGGCGCCTGGGTGGCCGAAGGGCAACGCACGGCCGGAGCTCGTCCGTACAGCGGCATGAGCGGTTTCGCACCGATCGGAACGCCGAGGCCTTCGGTGGCGGATCTCAGCAGCGGCTATGCATATTACGGGCCGCAGGCCTGTGTGGGAAGCCAGGTCGGCGCGTATCAGGTGTACGGCGATCCCTCGGGCGATGCGTCAGCTGTGAGGTGGCGAAACGGGCGTGACGACGGCGGATACGACGGCGATCCAGTCACCGTCACGGTGTATGACCACATCGTCTGGCTGCAGCCGCAATCGCCGAATGCGGTCGACGTGTACGAGGCCGGCCAGTTCCAGACACGAATCCATTACTGACAGGGTGGCGGGCATGACTTACGCGGCAGCGCATGGTTGGACACGGGTTGATCCGTATGAACTGGTTCATCCGGCCGGATGGCGGATTGCCAGCTGCATTATTACGGGTAAGCCTAGACACATTCTCGGGCACGGTGGCGACACGCAGGGCAATTCTCCTGGTTTTGACGTTGCCGTCGCGAAGCACGTCGAGTTATTGGGCTCGGGCCGGTGGGGGCGAGGGTGAGCAGCCTTTATCGTTCTCTCAGATCTGCAGCCGTCACGTCAACCCTGGCGGTTCTTGCCTTTCCCGTTCCGACCTACTCGAGCAGTGCCCGGGCCGCATGCGTAGCCCCTGTCGGTCCTGCGATCGACACGGGCTTTTCGCCGGAAGGTTCTGCCGAGCGGCTGGTGCTCAAAGCCATTTGTACGGCCCGGCATTCGGTTCACCTGTCGGCGTACAGCTTTACGTCGCCGGCGATCGTGCAGGCGTTGATCGACGCGCATCGGCGCAGCGTTGACGTGGCGGTGGTTGCTGATCGGAAGAGCAATCTGGTCGAGGATCGCAGCGGCAAAGGCCGCATCGCACTCGATCTTCTGTCGGGTGCGGGCGTCGGTGTCCGGACCATCGATGTGTATCCGATCCATCACGACAAGTTCATGGTCATCGATGGTGAATCGGTCGAGACGGGCAGCTTCAATTTCACGACGTCGGCCGCCAGGTACAACAGCGAGAACGCCGTAGTGATGTGGCATGTGCCGATGGTCGCGCAGGCGTACCAGCAGCACTGGCAAAGCCGGTTTAACCAAGGGCGCCCCTGGTCCGGGCAGGCGTCTAACTGACGGAGGCTTTTATGTTTGAAGACACCGTATTGCGGTTTAGCGACAAGGAGCGTCAGCAACAGCTTGCGGAGCAGGAACAGGCGCTCGCGCAGCGCCGTGCGAGTCTCGAGGCGCGCCAGAAGAATCTCGCATATCGGCAGGACTGGCTTAAAAGGGAGCCGCACGCAGTCGCGCAGGCAGTAGAGCGCGAGGACCTGCAGCGCCGTGAGGACAAGCAGCTGGCGATCGATGCCAAGGCGCTGAAGGCACGCTTCGGCCTGAAAGATGTTGAGCTGATCGACACGGCCGCAATGCGGGGTGCGCTCGAACAGGCCTTAGCAGAAAAAGAGGTTGAGCAAGCACAGCGGGCAGAGCAGATTACTGACCGGGCGTCGCTCTTGTCGGGTCTCAACAAGCTCGCGTTGATTGACGCAAAGAAGACTGCCGAGATACTGCACGCGAACAAGGATCTGAATGGACCGCGCGAATGGAGTCGCCAGGAAATCGCCGATCTGTTCGCGAAGGCTCAATCGCGCGTCGACGACAAGGGCGCCACTCACACCTACCCCAAGACGCTCGAGGGCTGGGCGAAATCGCTGGAAGTTCGCAATCGTGAGCTGGAGCTTGCCGAGATCAAGCTCGATGCGCAGGAGCACGCGTTACGGGCGCAGGTGCGCCGTGCGATCGAGAGCCCGGAGAAGGCCGCGGCGCAGCCCCTCGCGGAGCAGGCCATGCAGAATGCCGCCGACCGCACGGTAGAGGCAGCGTCGGGCAAGGGTGCGGCAGCGACCGCGACAGAGAGCGTCAGTATTGATACGTCTCTGGAGACCCTGAAAGATCCGGTCAAATTTGCAGCGACTGTGGATACGGTTGCGAAGACCACTGCGGTCAGTGCCGAACAGGCCAAAGCCACGCTCGAAATGCTGCGCGAAATGAAAGAGGCCAATGCCGGCAGGGCGCCGGATGCGGTGGCGTCTGACAAGGTCGCGATCGATGCTGCGCGTAATGCGTTCTTCGCGCGCGGCAGTGAGAAGAGCGCCGTGCCCGTCGAAAAGGTAGTCAAGAAGGCCGCGGAAAGACCGGCGGAGCAAAAGTCGAACGTCGTCGAAATGGGCGCTGGCAAGCGAACGCCGTCAGTTGCGCCAGTGGAGAACAGTGGCCAGGCGCCGGAGGCAAGGACGTCCATCGACGGGGTCGCTGGCTTCAAGAAACTTGGTCGAAACAAAACGAAGGAGGTCGCCGATCGGGGTGCTCCCGCTGCCGGCAAGTCGGCAGTCGCGGGCAAGGTGCAACAGGTGGAAGGGACCACCGTCGCGCGTGCCGATGCAGGACCACGTAAGAAATTTTCCGAACTGAATGCACACGAAAAGCTCGAGCGTCGCGCTGAGTTCTTCGGAAACCTGCGCGAGTCAGCCGGCTTTACGCGCGACGGCAAGCAGTCAGTCTCTGAGCGGGCCAAGGAGGCCTTCAGGCCGGGAAAGCAACGTGAAGGACACGGAATCGGCTGACCATGCAAAAGCACGAGGTCGTGATGGTGCAGTGGACTGGCGCAGCGTTCGCGCTTGTCCTTGGCCTTTGCGTGTCCTTCACCCTCGGAGGGTATCCGCCTCTGCCGTTTCCTGCGGGGATCATTCACGGTTGCATGGCGGCCGTGCGTGATCCATTACTGCTTTGGGGCGCGGTGCCGGGCGCGGCGCTCGCGGCGGGGGTCGCCTGGGCGTGCCACGAGTACCTATTCAATGGCTTCGAAGGCTACCGGTACGCCAAATTCATTCGTGGCACGAAGACGGAAAACCGGCACCAGTTGAGCAGCCGGATCGGGCGGCATAACAACAGTTATCGCAAGCTCGCAGTGAAGCACGGTGATGCACCACGCGCGCCGGTTGTTGTGTGCGGTGTCGAGATGCCGACGGATCTGGAAACGCAGAACCTGATCATTGTGGGCGCACCCGGTACAGGGAAGAGTCAGGCGATCAATGGTCTGGTCGCATCGGCACTGCGCCGCGATGACCGCATGGTGGTGGTCGATCCGAACGGCTCGCTCATGTCGCGTTTCTATCTGCCTGGCGACTTGGTGATCAACCCGTACGACGCCCGGTGCGTCGGCTGGTCGCTGTTCAATGAGGTCGATCATGGCTTCGACTTCGAACGCCTCGCGCATTCGGCGATTCCGCCGCAGAACGGTGACCAGGCCGAAGAGTGGGCAGGGTATGCGCGTGCGGTGCTCGCGGACACGATGAACAAGCTTGACCAGGACGACATGCGCGACATGGTGACGTTGACGGATCTGCTTGTGCGTGAGCAGCGCCCGGTATTGCAGAAGTACCTGGAAGACACGGATTCGGTGGGTTTCTTCGCGAAGGATGCGGACCGGGCAACGGCCAGCATCATCTTTACGCTGAACAAGTACATCCGGCCGTTGCGGCGCATTCCCGATGGAGATTTTTCAATCCGGCGCTGGATGAGCGATGAAAAGGGCGGGAACATCTGGCTTACGTGGCGCGAGGATCAGCGCACGGCGCTAGGTCCGACGATCCCGGTCTGGCTCGATCTGATCTACGCGATGATCCTCAGCGAAAGGCCGACTTTCGACCGGCGACTGTGGGTGTACAAGGACGAACTGGCCTCGCTCGGACGCCTCTATAGTTTCGAGGCTGCGGTCTCGAAGGGGCGTAAACATGGCCTGTGTGTGGTTGGCGGTGTTCAGGATCTGGTACAGCTGGACATGCAACTGGGCGAACTGCCCGCGAAGGCAGTGCTCTCGTGCTTCCGCAGCCTGCTTGCGATGGGCGGCGCCAATGCCCTGACGACCAAACGTATGTCTGAGATGATCGGTACGCACGAAGTGGAGCGCCACCCGATCGGCGTGCAGGGACAGTTGCGTATCAATACGCGCGAGCGCCGGCGCGAGTCGGAGCCTGTCGTCACGTCGTCACAGATATCGAACCTGCCCGACCTGAACGGCTACCTGAAATACGGCAAGGATTGGCCGCTCGCAAAGATCAGCTTTGGTGTGCGTGATTACCCGGTACGGGTGCCTGCCTACATCGAGGCGCCGCCACGTGCGGTGCTTCAGTAAACCGCTATGCCTGCACCGGTCCATCCAACGCCGCCTCCGCAGAACGAACCTGGGGCGACCGCAATCATCATCGGCGCGGCCCTCCCTTCAACGCAGTCGTAACGACGTCGTCGAGGTAACGCTATGAACGAGTTTCGATTCGATAACCTGATTGTTGCGGCTAATGCCGTTGACATGCAGGCGTATCTCGCCGATGCGCACGGCGAGAAGATTCGGCCGCTGTGCATGTGTACGCCGGGCGGTGTCCCGATGTATGTCGCAAAAGTAGGCGAACACTACGTGATCAAGCGGATGCCGAATACTGGGGGCGCACATGCGCCGGACTGTGCGTCGTACGAGCCGCCGGCGGAACTCTCCGGACTGGGCGAGGTGAAAGGTGAGGCTATTCAGGAGAGCACCGACGACGGCATTACCACGCTCAGGCTCGATTTCAGTCTGTCGAAGACCGGTGGTAAAGCTGCGCCGGCACCTTCGGTTGTGGCGGCCGACACGGTGCGCACAGACGGCGCAAAACTGACGCTGCGTGGCACCTTGCACTACCTCTGGGAAGAAGCTGGCATGAATCGCTGGTATCCGGCGATGGAGGGCAAGCGCAGCTGGTACGTCGTGCGCAAATTCCTCCTGCAGGCTGCAGCGGGTAAGGTGTCCAAGGGAGAGCCGCTGGGGCGGTCACTGTATGTACCGGAGTCATTCTCGGTGGAGCATGCAGCAGGCGTGACGCAGCGCCGCATTGCTCACATGGCGGAGCTGGCCATCAACAAGAAAGCACGCAAACTGATGATCGCGATCGGAGAAGTGAAGGAGATTGCGGAATCGCGTTATGGCTTCAAGATCGTCGCAAAGCACCTCCCGGATTTTCCGTTCATGCTGAGTGAGGATCTGCATCGACGGCTCCAGAAGCGTTTTTCGAATGAACTGGCATTGTGGGACAGCGTCGAGGACGCGCACCTCGTGTTCATTGCAACTTTCGGCCTGAGCCCTACCGGCATCGCGTCGATCGAGACGCTTGCCGTCATGGTCGTGTCGTCCAACTGGATTCCATTCGAGCACGCTTACGACAGGCTGATGCTCGATGCTCTCACGGCGCATAAGCGCCGCTTCGTAAAGAGCCTTCGTTACAACCTGGCGGAAAGCAAGCCGCTCGCGTGCGCGGTGCTTGCCGATGTATTACCGAAGCCCGTTGCGCTCTATGTGCAGCCGCCCGGCATCGAACAGGAAGACGAGGATGCGCTGTCTGCGCTGATTGAGCAAAGCGACATACCGTCGTGGATCTGGCGCGCGGGCGAGGAGATGCCGGAACTGCCGCCGTCGACGTTAAGCCGCGGTGCGAAGTCATTGCGGCGTGTCAGAACACTGGACGAGGTCAATGCGGCGGCGGCGGATGCGGCCGCATCGTCAGGCGCGCAGGAGCCTGGGTGGTGAAGCGAGCCTTATTTGTCCGGCGGCTCAACGTAGTTGTTGCAAACAAATGTCATGAGCCGCTTCGATCGGAAAATTTTTTATTCTCTGTCAGTAGGACTGCGTAGCGCACGGCGAAACCGAACCTACAAAAGAAAAACCCCCGCCTGGCAGCGAGGGTAGTTCTTGATGAGAGCCAGCACAGAAGTGCTAGAGACATCGGATTCAGCGAATTGAATTCGATTCTAGCAACACTTCACTCTGTGTCAAGCGTCGTCCGTGGGCGTCCGATCGTAAAAAAATGAGTGATCGTATGAATCGACAAGCCAACCGGGCCGGACGGCCCGTACCCGTTCCAATCGCAATATCTGCGCCGCCCTACCTGACGGGGCCATGCAGGCGAAGGCCGATTCTTTCATCCGTGTTCCTGATGCCAGCGCCGACGCGGTAGCCTGCACCGGTATGTCCGGTCGGTTGCACGCACGGCGCGTCGCGGCGCTCCCGCCAGGGTTGCCGAACCCGCCCCGAACCGGGGCGGGCGGACACCCGCGCGTGCTGACCGAACTAATGCACCGCCTCGGGCGCTATCTCGATGCGCCCGACGAGTGGTTGCCAAGCTTGAACCGCGCGAACGGTTCGACGCGTCAGCAACGAACTGAACGCAGCGTCGCGTGCGTGCAGTTGCTGCGCGCGAGCCTCAAATACCTCGATTTGGTGACCATGCGCGTGGGTGTTCCTTCGACGGGCGGCGGCATGCAGAACCTGACGCTGCCGTTTCTGGCCAAGCAGGCTGGACTTGACCAGCGGCGCGCGGAGCGTGCAATGCGCGACCTGCAGAAGGCAGGACTGACCTCGGTGTGGCCGCGCTGCGAGCGTATCAATGACGGTAACTACAGGGGACTTGCTGCGATCAAGTATGTGCCGCCGGCCCTCTTCGGCGCGTTTGGACTCGCGAAATGGCTTCGCCACGAACGTAGCAAGGCGCAGCTCCGTCAGCAGATGCGGGCGGCCGCCGACGTGAAACAGCGCCGGGGCGATACACGCGAGCACGCCCGTGGCCGGCTCTGGATGGCGGGCTTGAAAAACGGTGTGGCGGAATGTGCCGACCGCTCACGGCCCGGCCCGACTGGGGCGTCCCGCGGGAAGGTCGTCGATGCTGAAGCCGAGTTCGAGCGGCAGATCCAGATCCGCGCCGGCCAGATCAAACAGGCCGATCCTTCCTTGGACCACGAGACCTGTTTCAGGCTAGCACGACAGCAGCTCGCGCTCCCGCGCCGCTAGCCTTCTTCTCCCGCATGACCAGTCTATCGTGCCCTGCGAGGCACTGGCTCGTCCGGATTTTGCTTGTCAGCGGCCGCCGTGCGTTCCTAGACCGTTTCCGGCGGATTGGCGCACGCACGGATCCGGCTGAAAGCCAATTTCGCAAACGCGCCAGCAGAGTTATCCACAGTTGATGCAATGCACAATCAAATAAGTGTCGTGAAACCCGCGATTTAACTGTCGGTTCTTAATCACCGTCTCTTTTCACTACCGTCCGGTGAAAAAGTGCCTACCCCACCGGATCCGCGGTCCTTCGCCCCGACGCTGCGGGTCGGCCCGCGCGTGCTCCGCACGCATTTATCCGGTCCTCAGATCTCATCCGTAAATCAGCACGCTCGTGTGCTCGCCTGATTGCCGTGCACGCGTTATTTACTACCAAGCCCCACGACGTCGCGAGAGCAGGCGATAATCCGCCGTCGTAGGCCACCTGAAAACTGCCACCGACCGAACCTCGAAATATCGGGCCAAATTATAATCGTCACTTCGCATCGCGAGGCGCATCCGGCAAGCTTAACCGTCGATTTCGAAAGGCAAGATCAACGATTAGCGCTGCGTCAAAGAGTGCCGTCGGCGGAGTTGTTGCGTGGCGATTCGACCGGGAACGTTTCGGCGCAAAACCGTGCGATTCCGATAGGAAGGGTTATCGAAATAGCACGGGCGAAGCGCCCGTTTGTCCAACGGCCAAAACCGCGGCAGCCCACCCTGGGATTCGTGAACCGCCGGATTCGGGCGGGACGACCGGCTCTTGTCGACCCGGACTCGACACTCGCGCTTCCTCAAAGCAGCCGTTCGTTTGGCCGCACAATTGCCAAAAATCGACGTCGCCACGCTCATCAAGATTTAGTAGCCCGTCGAATTCGTCAGGAACGTGACCACCGTCGGTTTTTGGTTGCCGATACTCAACTGTCTCCGTCGCAAAGCCGGCGTGCGTAGGTATCGATTATGGTTATACGCGCGGCTATGAATTCTTGGTAGGTTGCGTTTTTGTAGTCAAAAGCAGAGGGAAGCGGGAGGAGATTCGAAGCAAAAAACTGCTCGCTACACTGTCCAAGAGTTTCAGCGCTTGCTCATCTTCCCAAACATATGGCCGTTGGAATTTCGGGATCTTAACGCGTCCTTGTTTAATATCCTCAATCAATGACGCAAAAAGACTGTATCGGTGCTGAGTCGGTTTGAAATGTTGGTCGCCATTATTCTCTCTTCATTTGCCGAAGCGTGTAGTTCAGCGGGTACGCTCACCCAAAATTGGCGTATTCCTGCCGGTCTGGATTGTCGACGATTTACGCATTGATGTCGAATGACTGAAAGTGGCCGGCAACTGCCGCACCCGGTCGACCGTAGTCGACCCTCAACCGACGGCGGACCAGCCGCCACCGAATCGTCAGCTTCCAAGGTTACCGAAGCGGTCATTTACGCCCTTCTTGTCGCTCGGCGGTCCCTTGGAAATCCGACAACACGACTGCCCAAAAGTCTAGCCGGATACGCCACCAAGTGTCGCCCGTGCCCGTCGAATGGCCGACGTTATTGCGTCCAACGCCCGTTCTGTGTTTTCCGTGCTGATCCAGCAATTCGCGGAGTGCTTGTTCTTGTCTGTTGCGTTAAAGACCCCCTGACTATCCCGCAGGAGGTCGTCGCGTAACGTACGGCGTGTTTCGGCGTCGACCATACTAGCCTCGAAGTAATACTGCACCTTGTCGGGCAGATAACAGTTGGCCACTGTCACCCGTTTGCCTGAAGAGCCAATCGGTAACCTGATCGCGAAGCTCGTGCCTCCCCACTCGGCCACCGCTTGGAGATCGTTGAGCCTGGCAAGCAGGCGGCGGTGAAATTCTCGCGCCGGGCCGGACGACCGTTCGAAGAAACCTTCCTGATCAAGTGTGCGTGTCTTGTCCTTGACGATACGTGCAAGGGTCGTAGCCCCGACCAGCTCTGGCACCAGCACCCGGTGCGAAAAACCGGCCAAGTGGTATTGCTTTACTTCAACCGCCAGCACCTCGACGTTGATCAGTTCCTCGTTCAAGAACTCAACCAGCCGTTTCAATTCTGGAGCGATGCGATCCGCGACGAAGATTAGCCGTATCTTCCGGTCGCGCAAGCTGGACTCCACCCTCTCCCAGTACGTGTCGGGGAGCAGCGCTTCCTCGCCGTCAGGCTCCCCCCCCGCGAGAAACGCTGCAAGTACGTCCGCAGCAACTTTGCCATCCGCCTCGCAGCGCCTCTCGAAAGCCTCCCTGATATGCCCGGTCTTCCAGTGCGCCACGCCGTTAGCCGCATAGTCGAGCATCTGTGCTACGACTTCGCGGCGCCCACGCGTATCCGATGATCGTTTGCATTCGATGAATGTCGGCATGCCGTCCTGATCGAGAAACAGGTGATCGAGGCTCCATCGTCCGCCTGATTCAGCGCTATCGGGCACGCTCACTTCGCGTGACACAAAGAGCCACCGACGCGCTTGTGTGGATATCCTGTCGCCGGGCAGCAGATCAGGATATCGCGCCAGGAACTGCTGTAGGTCCGCTTCCTTCTCATACAAGGTCTCATATAGTGGCGTGAGTTCCGCGCTTTGCTCGTCCAACAGGAATATTTTCGACTTACTTTTGCTCATAATTGCTCCTGTCTCATCGAGACGACGCCACCTGTCTCGCGGGCGCCCTGACTTCCGCATAATAGCGCCACGGAAAGTAATGAATCTGTGCGCCCCCGAGCAACCCTGATGTTTTCGGTCTCGATGGGCCAGCAAGCGCGGGTCCGCTGTTAGAGCGGATCAGCCGTCTGAATGTCTAGATGAACGGGCTGGCGGACGGCGGAAACTGGCCGAGAGCAGTCCGATGCAGGACCGAGGATCCGACTGCTCTATCAGGCAAGCTTCGAGTTCTGACAAACGAAGAAATACTGGATAACATCATTTAGAGCGTTCCACATGGAGAAAGCAGTCTGTATTTGCGCCGCTCCGATAGAAAAAGAGAAGAATCCGGCGGGCCGTGTTGCTTGCCCCCGAGCTGATTTGCTCGCAGGAATGTGATGTCTTCGTTGGTAAGTCTCACCGTGGTGCGGGTGACAACCGTACGTGGTCGCGTGCCGTCACTACTTACCTCGACGGTAAGCGAATAGTCGCCCGCTAGCAGTTCGAAAGGGTGCTCCGTTGCAAGTTGCAACCGCTTGCTCAAGGCATCGCCGCCGGGAATTGAAAGTGCACTGGGGAAACTCTCGAAACGGCTATTGGTTTTGCGCCGGCCATCCGTCTCAGAAAAGACCGTTGTTAAATTTTCCTCCCATATCAGACTTTCGCGTGAGTCATCCGAGAGCCTCCGCAACTCCCACGACAACCGGTGAACAACCGCCAGTGTACTGCCAGGGTTGTAAAGCATTAGTTCCGGCTTGACCCTCAAGCGATCGTTTTCTGCAAGCTGCAACATGAGTGTTTCACCAAAGCGTGGTCTGAGGCGAGCCTTGCGGAAGAAGCTAAAATACGCATTGGTACCGGCGACCAGCAGCGCTACCGATGATATAACTTGCGCCCACTGAAATTCGCCCAAAGCCATCTTTGACCTCGCCGGAAATGTAACGCGCGTTCTTGTTCTTGCCGCAGCGACGGCGCGTTCGGCCGTGCGGAGCGCGTCGACTGAGTCAGGAAAGCATAGGATGCTAGATTGAATTTTCAAGGGAGCAATCGCCATCGACCTTGCCCAGGTGAAGGAGGATGCGAAGAGCGAATCGATTGCGACAGCTTTTGGAGAAGCGATTGAAGGGCGGCTATTCGATACCAACGGACGTCGCCATGCCCATGCGATCGCGTATTCGGACGACCGCAACTGGCCGGCTATCGCCGGATACGTGGGTAAGATTAGGTCGAGTTAGTACAAGACTGCGAACAGTCACGGTTGCAACTGACAGCGCTTCTGCCCCAACCTTTTGTCCCGTGGCTGTTGCGCAAAGCCGGTCGCCAGAGGCCCCTGCAAAATTCCCGATACAAACTCTTGCACGAATCCGGCTGCCCGCCAAGCGCGTACCTGGTCGTCAGCAAACGCGCAAACCGAAGCCGGGCCTGCCAACGGGTATGGGACCAAAGTCCAATTTCGGCGTTTCCTCGAATCGCATAGTCTGTTTTCATATCGAGTACGGTAGAGCGTGTATTTTCATGCGGGCCGCGCCGATAAAGTCGACGACAACGCAGTTCAGAAGGAATTGCGGGTTCATTCTCGAATGACTTCTCTTTATGGATCGAGGGGCAAATCATGACCAGGCGTGCTTTATGGATTGGGATCGCGCTAGCGTTGCTGCAGGCGAATTCGGCTAATGCTCAGCAATACCCCAATGCTGGACACCGTAGCGGCCAAGATTGTGCAGAAATATCAGCAATCGAGTTGCGAGCAACTATGGCAGGAAAGGGCCCAAAAACAGGGGCAGCCAAAGCCCGCGGGCGAACAACGGGCGGTGGAGATGATGCGCAACGATCCGCAGATGCGAGCGGCGTTTATCGACCGGGTGGCAGCGCCGATTGCCAACAAGATGTTTGAATGCGGCATGATTCCGTGACCGCCGGCCGGACGCGCCAAGCGGGGTTACTCACCGAGGCTGTGATGACCTACAAGAAACTGCAGTGGGGCGCAACCGTCGTTGTACTGAGCATGCTGCTGGCCATAAGCGCCCACGCGCAGCAGCCGCAGACCACCCAGCATGCGCACAAGGCGGCGGCCAAGCCGGACGCGAACGCCGCCGCATCGACGTTTCAACCCGGACTGGAGCCGCGCGCTATCGACATCCTCAAGGCGGCGTGCGCCCGCCTTGCAGCCGCGAAGACGATGTCATTCACGGCGGTGGTGTCCTATGAGAGTCCGAGCCGGCTCGGTCCGCCACTGGTCTATTCGACCAGATCGGAGGTCACGTTACAGCGGCCGGACAAGCTGAGGGTCATTACGCTTGGCGACGGGCCCCCGTCTGAGTTCTATTACGACGGCAAGACCATGACTGCTTTCGCACCCAAGGAGAATCTGATCGCCGTCGCCGACGCGCCGCCCACCATCGACGCGGCATTGGAAGTGGCATACCACACCGGCGCGACCTATTTTCCGTTCTCCGACGTGATCGTCGCGGATCCTTACAAGGACATTGCCGACGGGCTCAAGATCGCCTTCTATATCGGGCAATCGAGCGTGGTCGCTGGCACGACGACAGACATGGTGGCTTACATCACCGGCGATGTGTTCGTACAGATATGGATCGGTGCGGAGGATAAGCTCCCACGTCGCGTCTACGCCATTTACCTGAACGATCGCGCGCGGTTGCGCCACGTTCTGGAACTGTCCAACTGGGAACTGGATGCCACCGTTCCTGCCGACGCCTTCGTTCCGGCCAATACGGCTGGCGCCTCACACATTGCGTTCGCACGCCCCGACGCAGTGGATCCGACCGCCATGAAGCCCCCGCCGAAAGCCCTGCCCGCCCAGGCGCAATGAGGAGACGCATCGTGAAGCAAGCTGTCATCCGTCTGGCGGGTCTGATCATCCCGGTCCTCGTAGCTGGCCATGCTGGCGCGTGGTCGCATGCGGACAGGTATGGGGGCACCGCCTCGCATACTCCTGGGTCGCAATCGCTCACCCGTACCGACGCCGGGGGCGGCAGCCTGACGCAAACCGCCGGTGGGGGCGCGACCGCAACCGGCCGCTACGGCGGGACGGCGTCGCATCAAGCGGGATCGAATCAGACGACCTATAACAACAAGTACGGCGCCAGCGCGACCCACACCTATGGGCAAGGTACGACCGCCACCAACGCATATGGGGGGACCGCCAGCCACGCAACTGGATCCGGGTATTCGACATACACAAGTGCATCAGGCGCCACGGCTTACGGCAGCGCTTATCACGGAGCCGCGTACCCCGCCTACCATCCGCCGGTCACGGTGAACAATTACGGCTCCGGGTGCTACAACTGCGGCGGCTGGTCGACAGCGGGGGCGGCGGCCACGGGTGTCGCGGTGGGTGTCGTGGCCGGCGCTGCCGTGGCCTCGGCCAATAACACCGCCACTGCGCAGAACGCTTACAACGATGGCTATGTTGCCGGGGCAACGACGGCCCCCCCTCCGCCCGCGCCGGTCCATACCTCGTTTGAAATGGGTGCGATCTATGCGGCGCTACCGGCCGGTTGCATCAAGCCCAAGGTGCAGAGCGGCACCTACTATCTGTGCGGGAACACGTGGTTCCAGCCCTCCTACGGTGCGAACGGCGTTTATTACCGTGTGGTGCCCGCGCCCTGAAGGACGCCCAGCGAGACTCGCTGCACTCGCGCGGCACAACTTCCCAGACAATAGCGGTGAACCAACTCGTCATTGCCTTGTTCGTGTTTGGGTGCACATTAGTCAGCGCTCTGCTTGGCGGCCGTTGAGAGTTGCCACGTCATCGACGTGGGATGCTCTCGTGCGATGGCAGCGTGCGTCGATATGATTGACGCTGTGTCTGTCATCGGCGCATGGGATTAACCACTGCGTTGTAGCGACTTCACGCCACTGACGACGGCTCCACGTCAAGGATGAACTGATGGGTCAACGCTTCACGGCGTCTGAACGGCGGCTTCATGCGTTGGAGGGGACGGCCAAAGCGGCGAAGCGAACGTCGCGTCCTGGCCGACGGCTGCCTTTGGGTGCTGGCTCCGCAAAGCCGCCCTTCACCGAGATGTGGAGATCATCTTTTGGCTGCGTTCGACGAACATCGCGAACCGCGGCTCTCGGCCAAAAAGAGCCTTTCGGGAATTGGATTCGAGCGACGGAAATCAGGTTGATACCGGCCGTTCGACCACGGCCGGCGAGAGTTTCGGTAGGAGCCTCTTGCGCATGCACGTGGCGGTTGACGGGCAGAGGGCCGCGAACTGCCTGCACAACCGCACCTCGCTGGGTACGTCATCGCGGCTTACCCGTTCATAGCCAGCTCGCTCAAAAAAGCGTTGAGCAGTTGTTGTCAGTAGCCAGACCTCCTGTTGACCGAGTAAGCGTGCGTTGTCTTCGACCCGTTCGACCAGTTCCCTTGCGACACCTGTCCCGCGCCATTCTGACGTGAGGGCGAGCGATCGCAAGAGTGTGCTCGAACCAATCTGCTCAAGACCGCCGCTACCGACAACCGTTCCACTTGCGTTTTCGGCGACCAGAAATCCTTCGATTAGTGTCGTCGAAACGTCCTCTACAGGTAAGCCATGCTCGCTTAACAGGTTTCGGATTTCGCCCAGGTCGGCATCGTTGGCCTTTCTTATCTGCATGACTGTCTGCTCACTCGAAATTTGCCTGATGCTCGCCAAACTTTTTGCCAGAGGTGAAGCGTATGGCGAGGATGAACGCAACGGCCGAAACCAGCGACACCACAAGCACGGTCCATTCGACAGCTACATAGTTGCCGCTCGCCGTCCAGATTGCCGCAGCCGAGATCGGTGCGATGCCCTTGGCAATGTTCGAAGGCATCGATAGCAGTCCGCTCACGGCTCCATAGCCTTCCGTCCACAACACGTCCTGCACGATCGTCCCGCGCAGGATTGTCATCATCCCGTTTGCGCCGCCGTAGACGACTGCGAACAGGATCAACAATACTGGTGACGTGCCTGCGCACATGAGCACAAGAACCGACGCCGAAAAGGCCGTCGTGATCACCAGCCCGACAACTGAAGGACGGACGTTACGGCCGATCGTGAACCAAAGCACGCGCGCGAGAACCTGCGCCGGACCAACGACCGCCATTGTGGCCAGAATCAGTGCCGGCGGCACCCGCCGTTCCGCCATGAGCGGTACCAGGTGGAAGGTTAGCGCCGCAAATGTCGCATAGTAGGCGGTGAAGCACACAGCCAGCGCCCAGAATGTCGGCGTACGTAGGGCGCGCCCGGTTGCCGCCGCATTGGTCGCCTTCAGCGTGGCCTTGTAGTCCCGATCGTCTTCGCGGGGCGCATCGCGGCCGATTGCGAAGATATGGATGGGAAGGCAGATCGCCAGATTAAAGCCCGCGAGTGCGAGAAGCGCGTCGCGCCATTGAAGACGATCGACCAAAACCTGTGTCAGTGGGATAAAGACGGTACTGGCGAAACCTGCTACCAGCGTGACCAACGTAATCCTTGTGCGAAAGCTGCGGGGAAAGTCTCGCGTGATCACTGCGAAAACCGGATCGTATAGCGTCGCGGCCATTGCGACACCGAGGCCGATCCAGACGACGAATAGCGTTAC
>NZ_FCON02000053.1 GCF_001544535.1 Caballeronia choica
GGCGGGCTATCTTACAGCGTACGAGCCACTTCGGTGACTTCGAACACTTCCAGCTGATCGCCTTCGACGATGTCGTTGAAGTTCTTGATCGACACGCCGCACTCGAAGCCCTGACGCACTTCCTTCACGTCGTCCTTGAAGCGCTTGAGCGAATCGAGTTCGCCGGTGTGGATCACGAGGTTGTTGCGGATCACGCGCACCGAAGAGCTGCGCTTGACGACGCCGTCCGTGACCATACAACCCGCGACGATGCCGACCTTCGGCACCTTGATGACCTGGCGCACTTCGACCATGCCCGTCACGACTTCGCGCTTCTCCGGCGACAACATGCCGGACATTGCCGCCTTCACCTCATCCACTGCGTCATAGATGATGTTGTAGTAGCGAATGTCGATGCCGTTGTTCTCGGCCACCTTGCGCGCCTGGGCATCGGCCCGCGTGTTGAAGCCGATGATGACCGCCTTCGACGCCGTGGCGAGGTTGACGTCCGATTCGCTGATCGCGCCGACCGCGCTGTGCACGATCTGCACGCGCACTTCGTTGGTCGAAAGCTTCTGCAGCGACTGCACCAGCGCTTCCTGCGAGCCCTGCACGTCGGCCTTGACGATGAGCGGCAGGTTCTGCACTTCGCCTTCGCCCATCTGCTCGAGCATGTTTTCGAGCTTCGCGGCCTGCTGCTTCGCGAGCTTGACGTCGCGGAACTTGCCTTGACGGAACAACGCGATCTCACGCGCCTTGCGTTCGTCCGGCAGCACGATGACTTCTTCGCCCGCGCCCGGCACTTCCGACAAACCCTGGATCTCGACCGGAATCGACGGACCCGCGGTCTTCACCGGCTTGCCTGTTTCGTCGAGCATCGCGCGCACGCGGCCGTAGGCACTGCCTGCGAGCACGACGTCGCCACGATTCAGCGTACCCGACTGCACGAGGATCGTTGCAACCGGACCCTTGCCCTTGTCGAGCTTCGCTTCGATCACGAGACCCTTCGCCGGCGCATCGATCGGCGCGGTCAGTTCCAGCACTTCGGCCTGGAGCGAGACGTTTTCGAGCAGGTCGTCGATCCCTTGACCCGTCTTCGCCGACACTTCCACGAACGGCGAATCGCCGCCGTACTCTTCCGGCACGACGCCTTCCGCGACGAGCTCCTGCTTCACGCGCTCGGCGTGCGCATCCGGCTTGTCGATCTTGTTGATCGCGACGACGATCGGCACGCCGCCGGCCTTCGCGTGGGCGATCGCTTCCTTCGTCTGCGGCATCACGCCGTCATCCGCTGCGACCACGAGAATCACGATGTCGGTGGCTTTCGCACCGCGCGCCCGCATGGCCGTAAAGGCCTCGTGACCCGGCGTGTCGAGGAACGTGATCACGCCACGCGGCGTCTCGACGTGATAAGCGCCGATGTGCTGCGTGATCCCGCCCGCTTCGCCCGCAGCCACTTTCGCGCGGCGGATGTAGTCGAGCAGCGACGTCTTGCCGTGGTCGACGTGACCCATGACCGTGACGACCGGCGGACGCGGCAGGCGCTCGCCCGTCTCTTCCGTCGTTTCACCCTCGACGAGCAGCGCTTCCGGATCGTCCAGCTTGGCCGCGACCGCACGGTGACCAAGTTCCTCGACGACGATCATCGCCGTTTCCTGGTCGAGCACCTGGTTGATCGTGACCATCTGGCCCAGCTTCATCATCACCTTGATGACTTCCGACGCCTTCACCGACATCTTGTGCGCCAGATCGGCAACCGAAATGGTTTCCGGCACGTGCACTTCACGCACGATCGGTTCGGTCGGGGCCTGGAACGTGGTTTGATCCTGATGCTTGCCGCGCCCCTTCGGGCCGCCACGCCAGCCGCGATCGACGCCGCCGCTGGTGTCGCCGCGCGTCTTGATGCCGCGGCGCTTGGCTGCGTCGTCCTGCCAGCCGCCCTTGCCGCCCGCCTTCTTCTTGTCGGGCGACGACGGTGCCGACGGTGCCGGCGCGCCTGCCGCCGGCTTCTTCGCCGCGGCCGGGCGTGCGGACACCGCGCCTTCCGGCTTCGCCGGCTTGTGCAGCGTGCCTTTCGCCTCGACGGCCTTCGCCGCTTCCACCGGTTTCGCGACAGGCGCCGGCTCGGCCGGCTTCGCTTGCTGCGCACGGCGCGGCGTGTTCATCATTTCGCGGATCGCACGCGCTTCCGCTTCCGCCGCGGCGCGGCGCTTCGCGATCTGTTCCTGCTCGGCGCGCGCCTTTTCGGTCGCCGCGCGCGCGGCGTCCTCGGCCTTCTTGGCCGCTTCGCGTTGAGCGGCGCGCTCGGCGGCGGCCTTCTCTTCGTTCTGCTGCGCGGCGGTGTCGACCTTCGCGGGCTCCGCGGCCGGCTTTGCAGCCTGCTTGTCGACCTTGGCTTCCGCGCGATCTTCCTTGCGGGCAGCCGTTGCGGCACGCGACACTTCCGCCGCTTCCGCCACGGCAGCGGCGCGCTTGGCCGCTTCTTCCTCGGCGCGGCGACGCTCGGCTTCCGCCGCTTCCTCGCGCGCACGACGCTCCGCCTCTTCACGCTCGAGGCGTTCCTGGCGTTCCTTCAGTTCCTGCGCTTCCTTCTCGAGCAGCTCGGCGGCATGCCGCGCTTCTTCCTCGCGACGCTGCAATTCGGCTTCGTCGACTTCGTCCTCGACGTGATTGCCCGCCTCGACGACCTGTTCGGCGCCATGTTCGTCGCGCTTCACGAAGACACGCTTCTTGCGCACCTCGACCTGAATGGTGCGAGCTTTACCCGTAGAGTCGGATTGCTTGATCTCCGACGTATGCCGGCGGGTCAGAGTGATCTTGCGCTTGTCGGCGTCGGCGGAACCGTGCGACTTTCGCAAATGATCGAGCAGACGCGCCTTGTCCGTTTCGGACAAGTCGTCGTCAGCGCTCGCTTTCTGAACGCCAGCCGCCTGCAACTGCTCGAGCAGTACGCCTGCAGGCATTTTGAGTTCCGCGGCAAATTGGGCTACGTTGTTACTCGCCATTCATTCCTCTTGATGCAAGGACAGATCCTTGCTGTTAGATCGGGGTCATGCGGCCGAACTGGCCGCGATATATCAGTGCGCCATGGTCATTTCTCACTGGAACCAGTGTTCACGTGCTTTCATGATCAACGCCTTAGCGGCATCCTCTTCCATGCCGGTCATTTCGACCAGCTCGTCCACAGCCAGCTCGGCGAGGTCATCGCGAGTCTGGATCTGGCGTTCTGCAAGCTTCGACAGCAGTTCGTTGTCCATGCCGTCGAGGCTCTTCAAATCGAGTGCGGCACCTTCGACTTTCTCTTCGTTGGCGATGGCCATCGTCAACAGGGCGTCACGAGAGCGGTTGCGCAGTTCGTGAACCGTGTCTTCATCGAAGGCTTCGATTTCGAGCATTTCGTTGAGCGGCACATACGCGATCTCTTCGAGGCTCGTGAAGCCTTCGTCGATCAGAATGTCGGCCACTTCTTCATCGACGTCGAGACGCGCCATGAACAGGTCGCGCAACGTGCCGCGCTCCTCGTTCTGCTTCAACGCGGATTCATCCGGCGTCATGATGTTGATCTGCCAGCCGGTGAGTTCGCTGGCGAGTCGGACGTTCTGGCCGCTGCGGCCGATCGCAACCGCGAGTTCGTTTTCGTCTACGACGACGTCCATCGAATGCTTTTCTTCATCGACGACGATCGACTGTACGGCAGCCGGCGCGAGGGCGCCGATCACGAACTGGGCGGGGTCTTCCGACCATAGCACGATGTCGACGTTCTCGCCACCGAGCTCGTTTCGCACCGCCTGCACGCGCGATCCGCGAATGCCGACGCAGGTGCCGATCGGGTCGATGCGCTTGTCGTAAGCGATCACGCCAATTTTCGCACGCACGCCGGGATCGCGCGCGGCCGCCTTGATTTCCAGCAGGCCTTGCTCGATTTCGGGCACTTCCATCTCGAACAGCTTCATCAGGAACTCGGGCGCCGTGCGCGAGAGTTCGATCTGCGGGCCGCGCGCAGTGCGGTCGACCTTGGCGATATACGCACGCACGCGGTCACCGACCCGCAGGTTTTCCTTCGGAATCAACTGGTCGCGGCGCAGAAGCGCTTCCACGCGACCCGATTCGACGATGAAATTACCTTTGTCGAGCCGCTTGACCGAACCGGTCATGATCTTTTCGCCGCGCTCGAGAAAGTCGTTCAGGATCTGCTCGCGCTCGGCGTCGCGAACCTTCTGAAGAATCACCTGCTTCGCAGCCTGCGCACCGATGCGGCCGAATTCGATCGACGGAATCGGCTGCTCGATGAAGTCGTCCACTTGTGCGTCGGCTTTTTCTTCCTTCGCTTCGAACAGCAGGATTTCCTGGTCCGGCTCCTGCAGGCCCGCCTCGTCCGGCACGACGCGCCAGCGGCGGAAGGTTTCGTGCTCGCCGCTTTCACGATCGATCGCGACGCGAATATCGACATCTTCCTCGAACAGCTTCTTCGTTGCCGAGGCGAGAGCAGCCTCGAGTGCTGCGTACACCACGTCCTTGTTGACGTTTTTTTCGCGCGCCAGCGCATCCGCCAGCATCAAAACTTCGCGACTCATTGTTTGCGGCTCCTAAAGTCAACCTTGGGGACGAGACGTGCTTTATCGAGGTCTGCGAGCGTGAAATCGAGCATCGCGGCGCCGTCCTTCCCTTCAAATTCCAAACCAATCATTTCGCCGTTCGGCGCATGCACGATGCCCCGGTACGACTTGCGCCCGTCCAGCGGCTTTTTCAGTGTGATGACAGCTTCGCTGCCCGCGAAGCGCTCGAAATCCGCCAGTTTCTTGAGCGGACGATCCAGACCCGGCGACGATACTTCGAGCCGGTCGTAATCGATGTTTTCGACTTCGAGCAGGTACTGAAGCTGGCGCGTGACTTTCTCGCAGTCTTCGATGGCGATTCCGGCGGGCTGGTCGATAGAGACGCGCAACATGCCGCCTCCCGAGCGCTCGAGATCGACAAGCTCGTAGCCTAGGCCCGAGACCGTGGTTTCTATCAATTCCGTCAGATGCACAGTGACTCCAAGGTGTTCGCGCGCGCTCCACGCCAGAACACCTGCGGATCGCGCCTTGAGCCGGCGCGCACTTGTTGCCCCAAGATGACGAACCGAATGGCCAAAAAAAAATGGGCGCAACGCCCAATTTCTTTAAACCGAGGTCGCATCCGGGCGGCGAAACAAAACTGCGTGCCCAGCGACTTTGTGATTTTAGCCATTTTTCGGGATAAACGCAAACGTACTAGGCCGGTTGGCGGCTGTTTCGATGCCGTTTCGCTGGCGTTTGCGTTCGAATCCTGCCTGGTTCCCGTACTTGCGGCGAATGAAAAGAGGCGCAGCGACGCGCCCCTTTTTCATTGCATCGGCGCTGAGTCAAATGCGCCAGTGCAATCAGACTTCGAGCCTCCGCGACTGGCCGACGCTCAGCGTCCGCGCGTCCGGTTGCGCGGCGTAGCCGGTCGTGGACCGCGGCCAGCGCCGCCCGCATTGGCGGACTTGCCCTGCCCACCCCCCTGCGGACCCTGTCGGCCGCCTGCGCGCGGACCACCCGCACCCGCGGCGCGCTTGCCCGAACCACCCATTCCCGTGCCCTGCGGACCACCCTGTGCACGAGCGCCGCGCGGACCAGCACCCGGACGGCCGCTGTTCGCGCGATTGCCGTTCGTTTCGGCGCCCGCGCGATTGCCGTTGGGTTCGCGGCCGCCGCCACGCGCGCCGTAGCCACCACCGCTCGCGCCGCTGAAGCCGCCGCCGGCACCGCCAAAGCCCCCCGCCGATCCGCCAAAGCCGCCAGGCGCGCCACGTCGGCCGCCGGGACCGCCGCGCGCCGGTGTCTGCGTCGCGCGCAAGTGCGAGCTCAGGACCGGCTCACGCGTGATGATGCCCATCGACGTTTGCATCGGATCGGGTTGAACGCGCTGCGGCGTGCTGCGGCCGCCTTTCTCCTCGGCCGGCGCCTTGAGTCCGACCGACGCCATCAGGCTGCGCACCTGATTGTCCTCGAGTTCTTCCCAGCGGCCGCGCTTCAGGCCCTTCGGCAGCGCGATCGGGCCGTGACGCGTGCGAATCAGGCGGCTGACCATCAAACCGGCCGCTTCGAACATCCGCCGCACCTCGCGATTGCGCCCCTCGGCCAGCGCGACGTGATACCAGTGGTTCGTGCCTTCGCCGCCACCGTCCTTGATGCGCAGGAAATTGGCCGGGCCGTCCTCAAGCTCGACGCCGCTCAACAGCTTTTGACGCATGCCTTCCGACAACTCGCCGACCACCCGCACCGCGTATTCGCGCTCCACGCTGTAGCGCGGGTGCATGAAGCGGTTTGCCAGATCGCCCGACGTCGTGAGCAGCAACAGCCCTTCGGTATTGAAGTCGAGACGGCCGACGGCGAGCCACTTCGCCGTTTTCATCGGCGGCAGCTTGTCGAAGACCGACGGACGGCCTTCCGGATCGGCATGGCTCACGATTTCGCCGGTTGGCTTGTGATAAAGCAGGATGCGCGGCGGCTTGCTCGCGAGCTTGCGCTTGACCGGCTTGCCGTTGATGCGCACCTGATCGGTCGGCATGATGCGCTGGCCGATGTGCGCCGGCTCGCCGTTCACCGATACACGCCCCGCGACGATCAGTTCCTCCATGTCGCGACGCGAGCCCATGCCCGCCTCGGCGAGCACCTTGTGGAGCTTCGGCGCGTCGTCGTCCGGTTCCAGCACGCGTTTTTGCTGCGGGTCGTTGCGCCCGCGACGCAGCATGGGAGCGCGCACGCCACCGGTGCCGTTGTCGGCGTCGAAGGCGGGGGAGGTCACATAGGCAAACACGTCGTCGACGGCCGCCGCTGTCGCGCCAGGCGCCGGCGTCACGGCGCCATCGCGTTTGCCGCGCTTTTGCTGCGCGCCCTGCCGGCGGCCGCCCTCACGTTGCGCTTCCTTCGGCTCACTCGGCTCCTTCGGTTCCCTGACTCCCGCCTCGCGACCCTCGGCCGCTTCGCGCTTGCCCTTGCCCGCAGCATTGCGCGGCGCCCTGGCCCCCGCTTCCTTGCGCGGCATGCGCACCTTCGCGGCGACGACGCCATCGGGCGGCGCTTCCGCCACCGCGCCGGCTTCCGGCGCGCCTTCCTCGGCGTCTTTCGTCTTCGCGACGGCGCGGCGCCGTGCGATCAGGCTGCGCGGCCCGCGACGCAAACCGCGACGGGGACGGTCGTCGCCCTCGGCGGAATCGTCGGTGCGGGCGCGCTCGCCGGCGTCGGACGGGTCTTGTGCGTCCGTGGCACGAACGGGGCGCTCGGATTCGGGCGAATCGCTGTCGTGGGAATGTGTCAAAACAACCTCAAATGTGTCGAGTCGCGCGCCCGTCGCGGGCGCGTCAAAAAATCCGCTGATCGTTTCGGCTGATCGTGTGAACTGATCTTTATGGACAGCCGGATCAGGGTCCGTGCAATTGCATCAGGCGCGGCGTGCTTCCCGTCCGTCGGTATCGTCGTCGGTCAGCGTGTTTTCGTCCGGTGCGGCGGTGACGCGATCGGCCGCGTCCGTCTCATCCATCTGCACCGGGTTCGATCCGGATGCGACGGCACGTGGTTCGTGCCGCGCCGGTTCGATCCGGGATGCTGCGTGATTCTGGTCGTCGGCTTCGGCGGGCATTTTTTCACCGCCAGCCGGTGCTCCGGCCGCCGGGGCCGCAGCGTCGAATGGCGTGAACGCTTCGTGGTCCGCCGCTGATTCCATCGATTCGTTCTGCGTTGTTCCGCGCGTCGCGGATTCGTCGCTTCGAGCCGCCGCCGTGCCCGCTTCGGCGCGAGCGGCGAGGCTGGGCACCGCGGACAGCGCGTCATCATCCGGCGCTCCTTCCACGTGGACTTCATCCTGCGCGGCGTGTTCCCCGCCAGCGATGAAATCGCTCGAATCCTGCTGCGGCGCGGCCTCGCCGGGCACAGCCGGGGCGGCATCGCCGTCCGGGAAGTCGATCGAGTGCTGCGCGAAAAGCGCCGCCTCGAATTGCGCGGACGGATTGTCCAGCGCGGGCAATTCGTCGAGCGCCGTCAGGCCGAGGTCGTCGAGAAACTGCTTGGTCGTCGCATACAGCGCCGGACGGCCCGGCACGTCGCGATGGCCAATCACCTCGATCCAGCCACGATCCTCGAGCTGCTTCACGACTTGCGTATTCACGGTCACACCGCGAATCTCTTCGATATCACCGCGCGTAACCGGTTGCCGATAAGCAATGATCGCGAGCGTTTCGAGAACGGCTCGCGAATACTTCGGCGGCTTTTCTGGGTGCAGCCGATCGAGATAACCCCGCATGGCGGGCTTGCTTTGAAAACGCCATCCGGACGCCAGCGCCACCAGTTCGACGCCACGGCCCGACCAGTCCTCCTTGAGGCCTTCGAGCAACGTGCGAACGGTGTCTGCCGAAATATCGTCGGCGAAGAGCTTGCGCAACTCGCCGAGCTTCAGCGGTTCCTGCGCACAAATCAAAGCAGTCTCGAGGACGATCTTCGCCTCTTGGGTATTCATGCAGCTAGGTCAGACCCTGTGTGGTCAATGAACCGGATCAATCGGACTTGAGCGGGCCCGGGCATTCAGACGAACGCAACGGACGGTAGAACTGGACGCGGAATTTCAAGACGCGCTCGCCCGATTTTGATCGGTCATATTGATTGGGAGCACGCACCGGGGGGAGCCGAATCGAGCGACCGGCCAGTGCGAGTCAGCAAAAATCGCGGTACTTCTGGCGGTCCAACGAGCCATCCCAACCGGACGGAGTAGCGCATTCCAAGGCGGAAGCGCGTGACTGAGCGCCATATTACGCAAAAAAAACCGGTGCGTAAAGGTGAAACATCCGGAGGCGCGAAGGCTCACGTCGGGCGGTGGACAAGGCGCTGGCCGCGCCTTGTCACGCTTTAAGACGATGCCCGCCGCGACGCGAGAAACGCACGCAGGCGTCCCACTCCGGCGTCGAGCCGCGTCGGGTCGCATGCGTAGCACCAGCGCACGAAGCCTTCGCCTTCCGCGCCGAAAGCGCTGCCGGGCGCAAGCCCGAGGCCCGCTTCGCGCACGAGCGCCTTGCACAACTCCAGACTGCGCTCGGCGCCGGGCAGCGAGAAGAACAGGTACATCGCGCCCAGCGGCGCGCGCACGTCGATGCCGGGAATGGCTTGCAGCGCGCCGACCAGATGATCGCGGCTCGCGTGCAGATCGGCGACAAGCGATTGCGTGAAGCGCTCGCCCTCCCGCACTGCTACGACGCCCGCCTGCTGGACGAACGACGGCGCACACGACGTGTTGTACTCGACGAGCTTGCCGAGATCGTCCATCAGCGCGGTCGGTGCGACCAGCCAGCCGAGGCGCCAGCCCGTCATCAGCCACGCTTTCGAGAACGAATTCACCGCGATCACGCGTTCGTCGCGCGTCGCGAGATCGAGAAACGACGGAGCGGCGCCTCCGTCAGCACCGTAATAGAGTCGCTCGTAGACTTCATCGGCGACGATCCAGATGCCGTGCCGACGGCAATGCGCCAGAACCGTGCGTTGCTCGTCGCGGGTCATGGTCCAGCCGGTCGGGTTGTTCGGCGAATTGATCAACAGCATCCGCGTGCCGGGCGTGAGTGCGGCAAGCAGGCGTTCGAGATTGAGCGTCCAGCCAGCGGCGCCATAGGTCAGCGACACCGTTTCGACGCTCGCGCCCAGGATCTTCGGAATTTCGACGAGGTTCGGCCACAGCGGCGTGACGGCGACCACCCGGTCGCCCGCCCCCGCGACCAGTTGGGATGCCAGCATCAGGGCGTTGACGCCCGCGCTCGTGACGGCGATGTGGTCCGGCGTCGTGGCGCCGTGCAAGGTCTCGACGTAGCCGGCGAGCGCCTCGCGCAGCGGCGCGATGCCAAGATTGTGCGTGTAGAACGTCGCGCCGCCGGCGAGAGCGCGGCTCGCGGCATCGCGGATGAACTCGGGCGTCACCCGATCGGATTCGCCGAACCAGAAGGGCAGCACGTCCGGCACGCCGAAACCCGCGTTCGCCACTTCGCGGATTTGCGAAGGGCGCAACCCGCGCACCGCGTCGCGCGCGTTCGGCGCGTGGCCGCCATGGGCGCCCGCCAGTGTTCCCAATTCCGCCGACACCGCTCCCGCCGATTCGCTCATTGCCCGCTCCGCCGATAAAAGTAAAAGTCTAACGCGCCGCGCTTCCTTCACACGACTGCCCGGCCGCGCTCATTCGAGTTCCTCTGCGCGGCCGGGCAAGGCGGCGACGAGCGACCACACCGATTCCGCGGCGGGCGACAGCGAACGATCGCGCCGCCTCACCAGGTCCACGGTGCGCTCGGCCCGCGGCACGAGCGGCAGCGCAACCAGCGACGACTGCGCCGGCAGCGGCAACGCAAGCCAAGGCAGCACGCTGATGCCGACACCCGCCTCCACCAGCCCGAAAACAGTCGCCGAATGGCCGAGTTCCTGCACCACTTCGGCGCTCACGCCATGCTCGCGCATCACTGCGTCGATGATCGGACGGCTGCCGGACGCGTAGTCGAGCATCACGAGCCGCTCCCCGGCCAGCGCCTCCCAGGCGACTTCCCGCGCCCGCCCAAGCGGATGATCGCGCCGCGCGACGACGCAAAACGAATCCGTCATCACCGTTTCGCCGTGGAGGTCATCCGAGGCGAGCGGCCCGATGACGACGCCGAAATCCACTTCTCCCGACTTGACCTGGCGCAGGACGTCGCTCTGCACGTCGTCGCGCAGGCTCAGCGTGATCAACGGAAACCGGTCGAGGCATGCCGCGACCACGCGCGGCATCAGCCGACACGCGACCGTAGGACTAGCCGCGACGATCACGCGCCCGCGCCGCTGCTCGCCCAGATCGCGAATCTCGCGCAGCGCTTCGTCGAGATCGGTCAGAAGCCGCGACACGCTGCCAACCAGATTCGCGCCGACGTCGGTGAGTTGCACTTCGCGCGTCGTGCGGTCGATCAGCTTGAGGCCGATCTCGGTTTCAAGCTCGCGCACGCACCGGCTCACGGCGGACTGCGTCAGCCCGATTTCGCCGCCTGCCCGGCTGAAGCTTCGCAATCGCGCCACTTCGATGAACACCCGCAATTGACGGAGTGTCACGTTGAGCGTTGCACTCATTCCAGCACCTCATTAATCACCCACATCAATGCGCATTATAGAGAGCCGAAAAGCACCGACGAGGTTTCGCTGCGGTGCAACAAATCCACGTGCGCGCACGTACGCAGGGCTTGCTGCACTGGATTGGTGATTGTCCCGATTTCGCAAACACTACATTTCGGGTCTGATACGGGCCATGCTGGCATCTCGCCAGCCTACTGCCATGTGGGTTTCCCGGCATTTGCTGCTCACATGGCACGGTTCTCGCATTTCATTGCGCACAGGGTCGGCACTGCCTGCGGTCAAAGCAAATCGTCCGCCGCAGCGGCCTCCGACCTGCCTGGGTATTCGTTCTTCGGATTCCGACCAGAGTGCGCGGCGCGGGGCAGCGCACCGGGGTTAGCTTCGCTGAGGTGAAACATGATGCTGTTCGACGATTTGAGAGATAACGAGTGGGCGCTGGTTGAGGCGCTGTTCTGTGCGGAACCTGCACGCAGCGAACGCCGCGGCCGCCCGCGTGTGGAAGCGCGCGCTGTGGTCAATGCGGTCCTGTGGGTGCTGTCGACGGGCGAAGGCTGGTCGAAGCTGCCGGGCCGCTACCCGTCGCCGCCGACCTGCCGCCGCCGCTTCGACGAGTGGCAAGCCGACGGCACCCTCGCCGAGATCGTGAAGCGTCTCGGCAGCAACGGCCGGGAAGTTTCGCTGCGCGGCCGCATTGGATCCACGGCGGCGAAGCCGCCAGCACCGCCGAGTCGCGATCGTCTGCGGGGCGCCTTCTGGACCAACCCGGAATCGTGGCGCGCACCGGCCAAGATGGCCTGAGCGATCGATTTCCTTCCATCGCACGAAAGAAGCGCCACGGAATTTGCACGCTTCGCACCATGAGGTTTCGTCCGCGCTTCCGGACGAAACCCTGGCCTCTCTCCTCTTCGTTTTTTTAGCACGTGCCGCAAGCATCGGCTTCGGCACGTGTCCTCCGTTCGCGTTACGCGGTAAGGAAACAACTCCTTACTCTTAATTACAGCGCCGCTGTCTGCACTGGCATAAGTTGATGAGTTATCGAACAGGCTTTCGTACGGGCCTGAAGGGAGCTCACCATGAAACCAATGTCTCGGCTTGCGAGCGGCATTGTGGTTTCATTGCTGTGCGGGGCCGCTCTTGCGCAGGCTCAATTACAACCGGACGATCTCAGCGTGAAGGCAAGCGCCCGGGCGGCCGCGCCGGCGCAACAAGACGTGTCGCGCGCCCGGGATTTCAGCCCACCGGCACCGCGCGGCGACTTGCGTGGCGATATCGCCAGCAACGTGCGGGCGCGCCCGGAACCAGCGCATCACGAGCAGCCGCACGGTCATTGAACCGACGTGATCAATTCCGCAAACATTCAGATGCATTGAAGGGAACCACTGCGGCGTCGCGCCAGTCCCACACAGTGCCATGAGCACAGCGTGGCAGCAGTAAGATCCGGTATGCCCGTATCCTCGCGATACGGGCTTTTTTTCGGCCTGCTTCCTACAAGGTTTGTCAGTCGAAGCAATCGACAGCAGGACCTTCCGGTCCGAAGCCGAAACTGGGTTCCTGCCCGCACTCTACGCCGCTCACTCGTTCGTGGCGTCAACGTCCACGCCAACCTCCAGGCCGCTACTAGACGCGAGCCTCGAGGACGGGTTCGTGGATCACGAGCGCATAGGGCGCGGCGCGATGCTGATCCCAATCCATCGATCGCTCGTCGCGCGCGAGACGGGAGAATTCGAGCTTGCCGCGCTCGGTGACCACGGCGATGTCGACGGGCGCGTGAAATCCGGGAGCCGGTGCGACCGTGCGCTGGCGCACGAGTTCCAGCAAACCGAGGGCGCGCAAGTGATCGAAGACATTGGGGCGCTTTGCCCACGGCACCTGGCGATACTGGGCTCGCCGGAGCGCTTCGAGTACGGCTTCGTTAGAATACGTGGTCATTTCGTTGTTTCTTCCTGTGCAGCCATGACGGCGCCGCTCGTGAGCAGTCAGAAGACTGCTGGCGGCGCCGACTAAACGCGGCATGCCCCCACCGGTTCCATTGCCGCTTCGCGACCCAGAACCGGATTCGCAGCCGCCGCTTGCGCTAGGTGCTGCTTGTTATTTCAAGCCCCCGTTACAACGTGCTGATCGCACGCTTTCCTCGCAAATCGTCGGCGTATTCCCGGGAACGCGACGACGCAGCGAATTGTCTCGAAAACTATACGTTACCCCAATCAAATTGGTTCTATTCACTTTATTGCTGCTTTTTTTTGCGCTTTTTGCGCTTTGGCGACGAAAGCGCCACGTAATTGCAATGTTCTGCGTGATCCTTTTCTGGTCGCTTGGCGCAGGTTGGCTCTCAACCCCTATCCTCGACCTCGTTCAGCGCGGCTTTGACCACACGATCCAGCCGGATTTCGCCCCGCGCACGACCATCGTGATATTGGGCGGCGGCACCGATCGCGACCGCGACGCACGCCTCGTACCGAAGCGCGATTCGATCGTACGCATCGACGCGACGGCCGAGTTGTACCGCGAGTGCCGACGTACGGGCGCGGCGTGCCGCGTCATCATGAGCGGCGGCGACCCACAACGTCACGGCCAAACCGAAGCCGACAACTACGCGCCCTACCTGCTTGCACGAGGAATCGGCGCCGACGATCTCACGCTCGAAAACCGCAGTCTCGACACGTACCAGAACGCGCGCAACGTTGCCGCCATCTTGCGCCCCGAACGTGACGAAACGTTGATCGTGGTCACTTCGTCGTATCACATGCGGCGTGCGGTGCTCGCGTTCGAAGCGTTCGGACTGGAGCCCCAGGCATTCGTATCGAACGTGAGAAGCGCGCGATCGACGTTTTTTCCAAGCATCGACGGATTCGTCACGGCCGAGATCGCGTGTCACGAGGTCGTCGGTATCATGCGTTTTTACGTCTATCGCTGGCTGCATCTGTATTAACCTCGATCGGCGCAGCGAAACGCCGTTGCCACATTGGTGGCGTACCTTTCATCTTGAATTAATAAGGACTAGAAAACGGTTTGCGGCGCCGGTATGATCACGCGCTCAGTCACCGACTGGCGGGAGTTAGGCGTCCGACGCCGATAGCGTTGCCTGTGCTCAGGTCCGTATGCGCCTATGATTCGACTGCCTGCCCTGGTTGCTTCGGTCTCGCGGTGCACCGAAATGCAACATCGGCGTGGATTGTTGCGAGGAGGCCCACTGGAGCGATTTTTGCTGCGAAGTGAGCGATGTCCAGCCCAATCGGACAGGCGATTCCCGGGTTCAACTACTACTAGGAGGTAAGAATGCAAAAAGTGTCCCTGGCTGTTCTGTTGTCCCTAAGCGCGGTCGCGTCCAGCGCGTATGCGCAGGCCGATCAAGGCGTGACGATGAGTACCGATCCGGCCAAGATTTCCGATATCGAAATGCGTGCGCAAAATTTGCAAGCGCGCCAGGATAGTATGCAAAACACGCCGGCGCAGGCGCCGTCACACAAGTCGAGCCACAAGAAGTCGAGCACGAAGAAGGCAGCGGAATGACACGGTAGGACGCCTGTCCTGCTGGAACGTAAAGCCGGAAACTGCGCTTCAAGCGCGGTTTCCGGCTTTATTCATTGGAGGTGACAGATCGGCGAAGGACGCGTTGCGGACCGAACGACATGAACGGCGACGCGGCGGTATGCTACATTGCGCGTCGACATTTTTACCCCGCTTTTCCCCTTTGAGAACCCGCAAACGCACCCCGGTGCGGAGGACAGCATGAGCAATATCCAGCTCGATATTGAATGGACGGAAGCCGCGTCACGCAAGATCGAAAAACTGATGCCGCGCAGCGCGAACAAGGACGCTTATCTCGCGCTCCCGCCGGTGGAATGCCTGCCAATGGAAGGCGACGTGCTTTTTCTCGGGCCGGATGGCAAGCAGCAACCGTTCATCGTCGCGGAACGGCAATATCACCACGATGGCGACGCCGACTGGACGATCATCCTGATTCTCGACGTCCCGCACGAGACGCACTGACGGAACTGACGCCTCGACGAGTCGCGCTGTTTCTCAGAGTTTCGCCACCACATGGATCTCGCCATGCTCGACGAGAGCCGGCGCATTGCGGCGATGCGCCTCGATATGCGGCGAGCGGCCGTGCTCCTCAAGCGCGGCTTCGCTTTCCCAGCGCTCGAAAAACACAAAGCGACGCGGCTCTTTCAGATCGCGATGCAAATCGTACTGCAAGGCGCCGCGCTCCTTGCGCGTCGGGTCGACGAGACCCTGCAGCGCCTCCTTCAGCTTTTCTTCCTGCCCGGGCCTGGCGACAAAAGTAGCGACAACGGCAATTTCCGACATGAGCGTTTTCCTCGAGTGAAAGAGGATCAAGGATAACCGCGCGGCAAGTTGATTGCCGGGTTGCAAGCGCTTTGTTGCCAGCGATTGCACGCCCCTTGGCGGGAAGGTAGACGATTTGCACCGCCAGGAATGCGCCCAGCCGGGCGCACCAAAGAAAAGCCCGCGTTTCGCTGAAACGCGGGCAAAACCGTCGCCCTACGAGGATAGGCGACGGGGCCACCGGCGCCCGCGCCAATGCGCGGACCTGTGTCCGGGATACGGGACTGTCGGCGCCCGTGTGCAAACCATTCAGGCTTCCGAGGGCAGGAGGCGCCAGCCTTCCACCGATCGAATCGCACGCCATTCGTGCACTGTACTGGTCAGACAGTCGATTCTAGTAAGCTTTCCCGCACACAACGACGCACATACCGGCGCACAAAGCCCGCGTGCAAAGAAGCCCTCGCGAGACTGGCGCAGGGCAGCGCAGTCAGCATGCCAATTCGCCGCACGATAAAAAAAACCGCCCCAAAATCGGGGCGGTTTTTTTGTGCTGCCGAAGCGCCAACTGCACTCAGCCGATCTGATCGGCAAGCAGCGCCATGATCTGCCGCGCTTGAGGCGAGGAATCGACCTGGCCCTTGTCGTCGATGATCGAGACGCGCGTTTGTCCTTCCGTGATCGCGCGGACATTGATCTCGTACTGCTTCGCGACCTTCTCCTTCTTGCCGTGGAAGACCTGGCTCCAGAAGCCCTGTTCCGCCGACGACATGTCCTTCGGATCGACATAGCGCACGAAATAGACGCCCTTGGCGCGGTCGCGATCGTCGACCGTGAAGTTGCTCCGGTCGAGCGCGATGCCGACACGCAGCCACGCGCGGTCATACGCCTCGGGCAGCGTGATTTCCGTGGACGCAGCCTCGGGCACCGTGTCGTTCTGAATGGCCGTCTGCCCGGACAGCGCGACGTTCTGCGCCGCCGTCGTGGCCGCCGCCGGCTTGGCACCGCTCGCGCCGGCTGGCGCCGCCTTGTCGAGCGCGACGGCGTCCGCCGAACCGCCCGACGCCTGACGCGAATCGGTCAGCGCGAGCGCAGCCATCAGACGCTTCAAGTATTCGTTTTCGAGCGCCGGATCGTTCGGGCGAGCCTGCCACTGGCTCGAATCGTTGTTCACGCCCGTCAGCGCTTCACGCATGCCCTTCTGGCTCACGAACACGTACGTGCCGCCGCTCGGCGCCACTTCGAGACGCGTGCGGTACTTGTTGCGCTCGGCCGTCACATACGAGTTGCCCGTTGCCTTAGACAACGTGTTGCGGATCAGGCCATCGGAAATCTGCGGATGGGTTTCGTTCCAGTCGGTTTCCATCACGCCCTTGTCGCGGGCGTCGACGACGAGCAGGAAGCCCTGCTCCTGCCAGAAGCGGCGAATTTGCGGCCAGACCTGGTCCGGCGTCTTGTTGTCGATGACGAGCCAGCGCTCCGTGCCATCGCGCTGGATATGCATGCCCGAGACGGGCGGAACCACGGTGGGAGCACTCGGGGCGACTTTCTGGACTTGCTGCAGGTCCGACAGCGTGGCCTGACCGCCTTGGGGCGGCAACGAACGCTGGTCGGACGCTTCATCGAGCAAATTCGGCGGAACCGCGAGGGACGCCTGCTTCGAGCGGGAATCACTCTTGTAGTTGATCGCGGTGGGGGAAGACGTACCGCATCCGGCCACGAACCCGGCCGCCATCAAAAGTGCTGCCAACCGTTTGGTCACACGAAAATCTGTCATGTTTGGGAAGTCCTTCCGCTACGCCACGGTGTTTTCCGTGGATCAACCCAGTATTTTACCGGTCCCGCGCGCCGCCGTGCAAAAACAGCACCGCGCGGGTGCCTGTTCCGGGTGTGCGCTGGCGTCGGGCCGGATCGTGGACGCTGCGCGGGAGCGTATCTGCGAACGCTTCCTGCGATCCGTTTTCGCCTTCACACGATAAAACCGTCCGCGGCGTAAAAGCCAGGCTGTCCGCGTCCACTGCTTCTTTCCACCTTCTTCCGTCTTTTCCGATGCCGCCGCAGCAGCTCGCCAAAAGCCTCGTTCAAATCTCAAAAAACTGCGTGCCTCTGCATGTCGCACAATTTTTGACATTTACACTCACTCCGGCTGCCCACTCAAATGTCGATCAACTCCTTGTTTAATAAGCATTATTAAGCATTTCAAACGGCATCTCAAAAAACCCTTCCAGACGAATCCCCATCTCGCTATTTCTTCAACCCTCCATCCTAGAATTTCATCTCGAAAATAAGAATGACCTTAGGAACGGAGAAAAACAATGTCACGGCCAACCACCCCACGGGACCTTTTGATCGCCGCGTTCGCTTCTGCGGCGTTCGCAAGCGGGTACGCAGACGCGCAGCTAGGCTCGACGATCATCAGCGACCACGACGCATCGCACGCAGCGGTCATGCAGCACACGCAAAACGGTCAGCTCTCCTACCACGAATCCACCGACACGAACGGGATCACCGTGCGCCAGTACGTCAATTCCTCCGGCGAGGTCTACGCGGTCAGTTGGCATGGTCCAGCGATACCCGACGTTCAGGCGCTGCTCGGCGCCCACTACGCGCGATATCAAAACGGCGCGCTCGCCTCGCAGGTCAGCAACGGGCTGCATGCGTCGCGCGTGTCGCAGGATGATCTGGTCGTCGAGAGCAGCGTGCGCCTGCGCCAGTTCGTCGGCCGCGCGTGGCTCACGAGCGCGTTGCCGGCCGGCGTCGCGACCTCCGACATCGAATAGGGAGCCGACCCATGCGATCCCATCGATTTTTCCTGTGTGCGGCGACGTTCATTGCGATCATTGCGACCGGCGCGCTTTCCGGCTGCGGCGGCGGGGGCGGCAGTTCGACATCAGCAAGCGCGCCGGCAAGCGCACCGGCACCCGCCAGCGCCCCGGCGGCCCCAGCCCCTGCGTCCGCGTCCGACACCAAGGCACCGGCACCCGACAACACCGTCGCGCAGTCGACCACGCCGAACGTGCAGCCTATCCGGGTGGCAAAGCTCGACAGCGGCACGCGCAACATGCTAATGACGAGCGTCACCCTCTGCGTGCCGGGCACCGACAACTGCCAGACCATCGACAACATCCAGGTCGACACCGGCTCCCAGGGCCTGCGCATTCTCGCCTCGGCGCTCTCGCCCACGCTCGCGCTGCCGGCCATCACGTCCACTAACGGCTCGAGCGTCGCGCAGTGCGCCGTGTTCGGCACGGGCTACACCTGGGGCGCGGTCCGAAGCGCCGACATCCGGCTCGCCGGGCAGACGGCCGGCGCGACATCGGTCCAGGTCATCGCCGATCCCGCCGTGCCCGCCGCCGCCGTGGATTGCACCCAGTCGGGCCTGCCGATGCTCACGGCCGCTAGGTTGCGCAGCAACGGCATCCTGGGCGTCGGTCCGTTCATCGCCGATTGCGGTGGCGCCTGCGCGAGCTCGCCGCTGCCACGCTGGTATTACGCGTGCGCATCGGGGAACTGCGTCGCAAGCACGCTCGCCGTCGCGCAACAGGTAACCAACCCGGTCGCCCGCTTTCCCGCCGATAACAACGGCGTGCTGATCGAGCTCCCGGCCGTGCCGGACGCCGGCGCACCGGCGGTGGCCGGCACGATGACGTTCGGCATCGGCTCACAGTCGAACAACCTGCTCGGCGATGCGACCGTGCTGCAAGGCAGTGCACTGTCCGGCTACGTGAACACGATTTTCAGCGGCAACACGTACTCGACGAGCTTCATCGACAGCGGATCGAACGGGCTCTTTTTCCCGTCGACTTCGCTGACGGTATGCGGACTCTGGTACTGCCCGCCGACGCCTCAAAGCTTCGCCGCCACCCTTCGCTCGACGAGCGGCACGACCCGCGACGTGAACTTCGCCGTATCGACCTCGACGACGCTCTTCGCAAGCGGCAACAACGCGTTCTCGAATCTCGCGGGCCCGGTCGGCAATTACTTTGACTGGGGCTTACCGTTCTTCTTTGGACGGCGCGTGTTCACGGCGCTGGAAGGACGCGTGACGCCTGCGGGCGTCGGGCCGTACTACGCGTTTTAGCGCATGTCGAAGCAGCCGCCCCCGAATACCGGGGCGGCCGCTGCGCTGGCTTGCTACTCGCCGGAGGCCAAAGACTCGCCGTTGCGTGCGAACCGCAACTCGACGCGCCGGTCGCCCGAAAGACAATCGATGAGCGCGCGGCGGTGCTTCATCGTGCACTGCGCCCCCGGCGACGCCGGCCCGTAACCGCGCGCCTGGATCGGCACCGTGATGCCCTGGCGTTGCAGATAACGCTGGACGCTCGTCGCGCGCCGCTGCGACAGCGCGCGGTTGTACGCCGAACTGCCGAGCCGGTCGGTATAGCCCGAAATCGCGACGCCGGTCACATCGCCCGCGCCCTTCACATCCGCGATTACTGCATCGAGCTTCGACCTGCCGTCATCCGTGATCGACGCGATATCGCCGCGGTCGAAGGCGAAGAGCGCATCCGTCGACAGCGCGATCATCGGCGGCAACGGCACCGCCGCGACCGGCTGCGCCTGTGGCACGGCGCAGCCGTCGAGTTGCTCGCGCGCCTCGCTCATCGCGTGCTCGACGGCAGCGACTTTGACCTGCGCGGCGTCGAAGTTGCGAGCCCACGCGTCGTGCCCTGCGTGCATGAGCTTGACCTCCATGCACGCGGCGACCTTCTGCGCGCCCGGGCAGTACCGGAAGCGCGGATCGGCCTGCAAACCCTTGACGGCCGCGGCAAGGTCCGGCCGCAGCGGCGCGACCGTGCGCAACGACGGGTTCTCGGACGACAACGGCTGGCTTCCTTCGAGTCCCGCCGTCAGCCGGGCGGATTCGCCTATCGCTTCCTCGACGAACCCCCAGCCGTTGTGCAAGGCGAGTTCTTCATTCCCGGCATCGATCCAGCATTGATCCTTGTAGCCGAAATAGTTTTCCTTCCTTGGTCCGAGCGCGCCGAGTCTCGATTCCAGCGACGCGATCACGTCGCGCGGCGCCTTGATCGTCCCGTAGACGTCGGTCCATTGGCGCACTGCCGCGCCTGCTGCTTCGCTCTGCTCGGTTGCGAATCCGGTTTGCAGGACGGTCGGGTCCTGGATCGCGAGCTTGTCGCGGACCGCCGCCGAGCCGCAGCCTGCGAGCGTTAGCGCGCAGACTGCGGCGATCATCGTGTTTTTCATGTGTGTAGCCTGAGTCGGAGCCGCGGCGCGCCGGGCGCCGCGGGTTGGGTATCGCGCCGTCATACGATGGAATGAGTGTGCTTAGTGGCCGACTCAACTGCCAAACACGTAGCCGATGCCCGCGCGGACGATGGTGCTGTTGCCTCCCGACGACGACACGCCCGCATTGAAGTTGAAGTTGCCCTTCTCATTCCAGCGCGATACGCCGATCCCGAGCGCCGCCTGCCCGCGATACGCAGCGACGCCGGCGTTGACCGCCGTGCGGCCCGGCAGATACGGCGTCACGACGTTGAGCGCCGATGCCGCCGCGATCCCCTTGCGCGTGTTGTGGTCGAGATCGCGGATCTGTTGATCGGTGTTGTTGAAGCGCTGGTCGGTATAGCTGTTCGCCTGTCCGAGCGTGTTGCTCGACGCGCGGTTCAACTGGTCGAGGTTCACCGCATCGGTCGCGGACGTGCCCGCGGCGACATTCGTGATCTGGCGCTCCGCCCCCGCCGAGCCGACGGACACGCTGTTTGCGCGATCCGCTATGGCACCGGCTCCGAGGGCGACCGAGTTGTCCGCGCTCGCTTTCGCGCCGGCGCCCATTGCCAGCGTATTCGCGCCGCTCGCGAGCGCGCTTGCGCCGACCGCGACCGCATGCGTGCCGCTCGTCACGGCTGCTTCCGTCGACGAATTGCCATCCGCGCTGAAAAACGCCGTGCTGGCGGCGGTAAAGTTCGCAACCTTGCCGATGGCATCGTTCAACTGGCCTACGTTGACCGCATCGCCGACCAGAGCGCCAGCCGCGACGTTGTGGAGCGCGGTGCCGCCCGCGACGCCGTTGCCGAGCGTCACGTTGGCGTAGTCGGTTGCGCCGCTCGCGGTCTTGTCATAGGTCAGCGCCGCGGCCACCGCGCCCTTGCTGTCGATCAGGCCCGTACTTTTCAACTGCGACACGTTGACGGCGTCCGTGTCCGCCGTGCCCGCCTTCACGTTCGTGATCTGGCGTTCCTGTCCGGCCGCGCCGACCGAGACGCTATCCGCGCGGTCGGCGACGGAATTCGCGCCGAGCGCGACGGCGTTCTGGCCGCTCGCCTGCGCGTTGCCGCCGATCGCGAGCGCGTCCGCGCCGGATGCTTGCGCGGCGGCGAGCGTCGTATTCGTCGTGAAGTACTTGAGCGAGCCACCGTTTTGCAAATCGTTGACCATCTGTACGGTCTGGGCCAACTGATCGCCGTTCACCGCATCCGTGCTGCCGGCAACGAGACGGCCCGCCGCGACGTTGCGCAATGCAACCGGCGCCGACGCCGACGCGCCGCCAAGCGTCACCTGACCACGATTCACGCTGCCATCCGCGCTCGTGTCATACACGACTGCCGCCATCGTCTTGCCGCTGGCGTCGACGAGGCCCGCTCCCTTCAGTTGCGCGACGTTGACGGCGTCGTGATCGTCGACACCCGCCTTCACGTTCGCGATCGTCGTGCCGTCGCTGCCGCCGAGGGTGATCTTGCCTCTCGCGGCTTCGTCGTAGGCGACGAACGAATTGGCCGCGTTGCCGTTCGAATCGACGGTCAGGCCCGCGCTCTTCAACTGGCCGAAGTTGACCGCGTCCGTGTCGTCCGTGCCTTTCGCTATGTTCTTCAGGACGGTTCCCGCCGAGCCGCCAAAGGTCACGACGCCCTTGCTCGCGTTGTCGTAGGCGACGAACGAATTGGCCGCGTTACCGTTCGAATCCACCGTCAGGCCCGCGCTCTTCAACTGGCTGAAGTTGACCGCGTCGGTGTCGTCAGTGCCTTTCGCCACGTTCTTCAGCACGGTTCCGGCCGAGCCGCCAAAGGTCACGATGCCCTTGCCCGCGTTGTCGTAGGCGACGAACGAATTGGCCGCGTTGCCGTTCGAATCCACCGTCAGGCCCGCGCTCTTCAACTGGCTGAAGTTCACTGCATCGGTGTCGTTCGTACCGTTCGCAAGATTCGTGATGAGGGTGCCGGACGTGCCGCTGAGCGTGATTTTGCCTTTGCTGGCGTTGTCGTAGGCGACGAACGAATTGGCCGCGTTACCGTTCGAATCGACGGTCAGGCCCGCGCTCTTCAACTGGCTAAAGTTGACCGCGTCGGTGTCGTTCGTACCTTTCGCAAGGTTCGTGATGAGCGTGCCGGACGTGCCGCTGAGCGTGATTTTTCCTTTGCTGGCGGTGTCGTAGGTGACAAACGAATTGACCGGGTTGCCGTTCGAATCGACGGTCAGGCCCGCGCTCTTCAACTGGCGGAAGTTCACTGCGTCCGTGTCGTCGGTGCCGTTCGCCACGTTCTTCAGAACGGTTCCCGCCGAGCCGCCAAAGGTCACGACGCCCTTGCCCGCGTTGTCGTAGGCGACGAACGAATTGGCCGCGTTACCGTTTGAATCGACGGTCAGGCCCGCGCTCTTCAACTGACTGAAGTTCACCGCATCCGTGTCGTTCGTGCCGCTCGCTACGTTCTTCAGAACGGTTCCTGCCGAGCCGCCAAAGGTCACGACGCCCTTGCCCGCGTTGTCGTAGGCGACGAACGAATTGGCCGGGTTACCGTTCGAGTCCACCGTCAGGCCCGCGCTCTTCAACTGGCTTAAGTTCACCGCGTCGGTGTCGTTCGTGCCTTTCGCAAGATTCGTGATGAGCGTGCCGGACGTGCCGCCGAGCGTCACACGCGATTTGCCCGTGTCGTCGTAGGCGACGAGCGCGTTGGTCGCATTGCCGGACGCATCGAGGGTCAAACCGGTGTCCTTCAACTGGCTGATGTTCACGGCATCGGCGTTCGCCGCGCCTCGCGCCACGTTCGACAAGACCGTTGCGGCGGTGCCGCCGAACGTCACGGAAGCTTTCGAGGCGTCGTCATATCTGACGGCGTCCGCCGACCCGGCAACGCCCGTCTTGACGACGGCATCGATCGCGCTGCCAACGTCGGAATAAGCCTTGCCCCCGACCGTGTAGGACGGCGCACTGATCGTGCCGTCGGTGCCGAGCGCAGCGCCGCCGCCGAGCGCCGCAGCCGCGCTCGATACCACCTTGTGCAGTTGAGAGGCGTTCACCGCGTCCGTGCTGGTCGCGCTGAGCGTGCCCGGCGCGACGTTCACGATCTTGCGCTCCGAACCCTTCGCGCCGATCGACACCACGTTGCTCTGTGAACCGTCGCTTGCGGCGCCGAGAACCACGCTGTTGGCGCCCGTCACCTTCGTGTTGCTGCCGAGTACGAACGAGTCCGTGCCGCGCACCGTCAGTCCGTTGCCCAGGGCCGCCGAGTTGGCGCCCGTGATCAGGTTCTTCGAACCGACCGCAATCGCGTTGTCCGTCGTCGTGTCCGCCGTGTCTCCGATCACGGAATTGTTGCCGATCACGATGCTGTCGGTCGAGCCGGATTGAGCGCGATAGCCGATCGCCAGGGAGCGATCGCCATTCGTGGCCTCCGCGTTCACGCCGATCGCCGTCGAGTGGATGCCGCTCGACACCGCCGAGTTGCCGACCGCGACCGCGCCTTCATTGGCGGCACTGGTGTTCGAACCGATCGCGACCGACAGTTCCCCGTTCGCGTGCGTATTCAGCCCGATCGCGATGGAGTCGGAGCCGAGCGCTTCGATCTGCTGCGTCTTGTCCGTGGGACCCGATTTGATCAGCTCCGACGGCGGCAGGCTCGGATCGCCGAACGTCACGAGCGCATTCGATCCCTGCGCCTGGACGTTGCTCACGGCCGCCGCCAAGGGGACGTCGCGATTTGTCGGCAGCGCGCCGAGCGCCTGGCTGACCTGCGATGAATACATGAAACGCGTATCGCCGGACTGCGGCGTAGCGTCGACGAGCGTCTCGGCATGGGCCATTTGCGGCAGGGCGAGCAGGGAGAGCGTCGTCAGTACCGCGCCTGCGCTCTGAACGGATGCGCCGGCTGCAATTTCGCGGGCGCGTGAAATGGCCTGAGCCAGAACATCGGAATTCCCGGCTGAAGCCCGCTTCCTCGATGCGATGCGTTGAATTTTCTTCTTCATCTTGTTTGCTCACTCTCAGTTTTTGGAGACACGTCAGACGTGTCTCAGGAATGGTTGATGGCTTATTTGAAAGTTCTTATTAGATCGTGGTACTAAATATCTATGGCATAGTGCTTCCGGCCTGCGCACCGATCCGGCGCCAGAGAGCGCTCTGGGCGGTCATTGAATCTCGCTTCCGCCGGGGTGACGCGAGGCACCGATCTCACGCCAGTTAAAAATTAACTTTCACGCGATATTTTGCGCGATTAGTTCAATTTTCTACACGCGAAAAATCCTAGAAAATGCGTCCTATGCCTTATGGATAAGGGAAGCGGGAAAATACCGAAGTCTCCGATTTAGCGCATTCAAGCTAAACAAGCACAGCAATCGCCGCCCGCCACCATGAAAAAAGGCCGTTCCGCTATGACCCGGAACGGCCTTCTAATCTCCCACGACGAGCGCCTGACGACTCTAACCGCCGCCCTACCCCACTCACCCCGGCGGCAACGCCTTATCCTCCTCGTCGAAGATTTTCTGCGCCAGATGAAACGCCGAATTCGCCGCCGGCACACCACAATAGATTGCGGTCTGCATCAGCACCTCCTTGATCTCGTCGCGCGAGACGCCATTGTTCTTCGCCGCGCGCAGGTGGAGCGCCAGTTCCTCGCTGCGGTTCAGCGCCACCATCATCGCGATCGTCAACAGGCTGCGCGTATGACGCGGCAAGCCGGGGCGCGTCCAGATGTCGCCCCATGCGTAACGCGTGATCAGGTTCTGGAACTCGGTGGTCAGGTCCGTGCAATTGACGAGCGACCGGTCCACGTGCGCATCGCCCAGCACCGCGCGGCGCACACTCATGCCGGCTTCATAACGTTCGTCTTCGGTCATTGTTGTTCTCCCAGGAATTCCAGCACGAGGCGCGTGTACTCAGCCGATTTCTCGATGTTCGACAGATGCGCCGCATCGAGTTCCACATAGCGCGAGCCTTCGATATAACCCGCCAGTTCGCGACCCTGCTCGGCGGTCGTCGAAAGATCCTGCGTGCCGGCGATCACCAGCACCGGCGCCTTGATCGTCTTCGCTTCGTCGCGCAGGTCCGCGTCGCGGATCGCCTCGCAGTTCGACGCGTAGCCGTCGCCCGAGGTATGGCGGAACACGTCGCGGATCGGGGCCAGCACCAGCGTCTCGCGTTCGATGAAACCGGCCGTGAACCAGCGCGGGATCACCGCGTCGGTGAGCGAAACCATGCCGCGGACCTCGCGCGCCTTCGCGGCGCGCGGCGTCCAGACGGCGTCCGAGCCGATCAGCGCCGCCGTGTTCGACAGCACCACGCGCGCGAAGCGCTCCGGATGGCGCGCGGCGAGCCCGACGCCGGTCAGCCCGCCCATCGACAAGCCGCAGTAATGCGCGCGCCTGATTTTCAGGACGTCCATGAGGCCGATCACATCGCCGACCAACTGGTCGATCGTGTACGGGCCCTGCGGCGCGTCCGAATGGCCGTGGCCGCGCGTGTCGTAGCGCAGCACGCGATACTTCTGCGCGAACGCTTCGACTTGCGGCGACCACATCGACATGTCGCTGCCGAGCGAGTTGGACAGGACGAGCCACGGGGCGTCGTCGCCCGCGTCGGCGTCGACGCGATAGTGGATCTGTATACCGTTGACGGCGGCATGAGGCATTTTGCGTTTCGCTCCTGGATTGGACTCACGCGTTGGCGTGATGAAGCTCGAGCGCGGCATCGATGAATGCCTGCGCGCAGCCGGCGTAGTTCGCCGGATCGAGCAATTGTTTCAACTGGTCCGACGAGAGATGCTGCGTCACGGTCGCGTCGGCCGACAGTACGTCGAACAGCGTTCGCGCGCTTGCCACGGCTTCCTTCGATGCGCGCTCGACCAGCTTGTGCGCATCCAGCCGGCCGATCTTGTCGCCGAGGGCGAGCATCACGGCCTCGCCGAGTACGAGCCCGCGCGTCGCATTGAGATTCGCCGCGAGCCGTCCGGTGTTCACTTCGAGGTCCGGCACGATCGCCTTCATCTGCGCGAGCGCGCCCGCGGTCAGGCGCGCGAGGTCCGGCAGCGCTTCCCACTCGGCCTGCCAGCCGCCGAGCGCGCGTTCGTGCTCCTGCACCATGCCCGCTAAGACCGTCGCGACGAGATTCGGCGCGCGCATCGCCGCCGTCAGCACCGCCGCGCAACCGACCGGGTTGCGCTTGTGCGGCATCGTCGACGATCCGCCCTTGCCCGCCGCCGCCGCTTCCGCGAGCTCGCCGACTTCGGTCTGCATCGACAGCGAGATGTCGCGCGCGATCTTGCCGAGCGTACCGGTCAGCATGCCCAGGCACGCAGCCGCTTCCGCGATGCGGTCGCGCTGCGTGTGCCACGGCAGCGCGGGCATCGCGAGGCCGAGTTCGTCGGCGAGCGTCTGCGCGACCGGCTGCGCCTTGTCGCGCAGGCTCGCGAGCGTGCCCGCCGCGCCGCCGAACTGCAACACCAGGGCGCGCGAGCGCAGCGTCGACAGACGCTCGCGATGGCGCGTCAGCGCATCGAGCCATTGCGCGAACTTCAGGCCCAGCGTGATTGGCAGCGCCTGTTGCAGCCAGGTGCGGCCGATCATCGGCGTGACGCGGTGCTTCCTCGCCTGATCGGCGAGCGCGGCGCACAGGTCGCGCAGGTCGGCGTCGATGAGATCGAGCGTCGCGCGCAACTGGAGCACCGTGCCGGTGTCGATGATGTCCTGGCTCGTCGCGCCCCAGTGCACGTACTTGGCCGCTTCGGCGTCGGCGGCCTTGACCACGGCCGTCAATTGCTTGACGAGCGGAATCGCGAGATTGCCGCCCGCCGCCGCGCCGGTCATGAGCGCGGCAGCGTCGATGTGGTCGGCATGGCACGCGGCTTCGATCGCGCCGACCGCGCTCGCCGGGATCACGCCGTGCGCCGCCGAGGCTCGCGCGAGCGCGGCCTCGACGTCGAGCATCGATTGAACCGTCTGGCGCGGCGACCAGACGGCGTTCGCCGCGTCGGTGCCGCAGATGAGGTCGGTGAGCCGGCCGGTCGCCGCGAACATGGCGTCAGACCCGCTCGATGGCGATCGCGATGCCCTGCCCCACGCCGATGCACATCGTGCAGAGCGCGAAGCGGCCGCCGGTGCGCTGCAACTGATAGCTCGCGGTCGTGACAAGGCGCGCGCCGCTCATGCCGAGCGGATGGCCGAGCGCGATCGCGCCGCCGTTCGGGTTGACGCGGGGATCGTCGTCCGCGACGCCGAGCATGCGCAGCACCGCGAGACCTTGCGACGCGAACGCTTCGTTCAGCTCGATCACGTCGAACTGGTCGATCGTCATGTTCAGGCGCTTCAAGAGCTTTTGCGTCGCCGGCGCCGGGCCGATGCCCATCACGCGCGGCGCGACACCGGCGGTCGCGAGACCTAGGATGCGCGCGCGCGGCACGAGGCCGAAGCGCTTCGCGCTGTCTTCGTCAGCGATCAGGAGCGCGGCCGCGCCGTCGTTCACGCCCGACGCGTTGCCCGCCGTCACGCTGCCGTCCGGGCGCACGACGCCCTTCAGTTTCGCCAGCGCCTCGATGCTCGTTTCGCGCGGATGCTCGTCCTGCGAGACGACGATCGGATCGCCCTTCTTCTGCGCAATCGTCACTGCGACGATTTCCTGTGCGAACGTGCCGTCGGCCTTCGCGCGTGCCGCTTTCTGCTGGCTGCGCACGGCGAACGCGTCCTGGTCGGCGCGGCTGACCTTATAGTCGTCCGCGACGTTTTCCGCCGTTTCCGGCATCGAATCGACGCCGTGCAGCTTTTTCATCAGCGGATTGACGAAGCGCCAGCCGATGGTCGTATCGTAGATGTCGGCCTGACGCGAGAACGCGCTGGTCGCCTTGCCCTGCACGAACGGCGCGCGGCTCATACTTTCGACGCCGCCCGCGATCAGGAAGCTCGCTTCGCCCGACTTGATCGCGCGCGCGGCGATGCCAATCGCATCCATGCCCGAGCCGCACAGGCGGTTCACGGTCGTGCCCGGCACGCCTTCGGGCAAACCGGCCAGCAGCGTCGACATGCGCGCGACGTTGCGATTGTCTTCGCCCGCCTGATTCGCGCAGCCGAAGATCACTTCCTCGACGGCGTTCCAGTCGACGTCCTTGTTGCGCTCCATCAGCGCGCGCAGCGGCACGGCGCCGAGATCGTCGGCACGCACCGACGACAGCGCACCCGCATAGCGGCCGATCGGCGTACGAATCGCGTCACACAAAAAAGCTTCTTTCATCAGTGTCTCCAGGGAAATCGTGGCAAGTCGGGCTCAGGCTGCTTCGGTCAGCGGTGCATATTGCAGCGGCACCTTGGCAAGCTGCTGGAGTTCTTCGAACGAGAGTCCCTCCACGATCTCGCGCACGACAAAACCTTCCGGCGTCACGTCGAACACGGCGTGATCGGTGTACACGCGATCGACGCAATCCACGCCGGTGACCGGATACGAACATTCGTCGACGAGCTTGCTTTCACCCTGCTTCGTCAGCAATTCCATCATCACGTAGACCTGCTTCGCGCCGATCGCGAGGTCCATCGCGCCGCCGACGGCCGGAATCGCGTCGGGCGCGCCGGTGTGCCAGTTCGCGAGATCGCCCTTCGCCGATACCTGGAACGCGCCGAGCACGCAGAAATCGAGATGGCCGCCGCGCATCATCGCGAACGAATCCGCGTGGTGGAAATACGCGCCGCCCGTCAGCAACGTGACATGCTGCTTGCCGGCGTTGATGAGTTCGTCGTCTTCCTCGCCTTTTGCGGGCGCCGGGCCCATGCCGAGCAGGCCGTTCTCGCTGTGCAGGAAGATTTCGCGGTCCGCCGCCAGATGATTGGCGACCAGCGTCGGCACGCCGATGCCGAGGTTCACGTAGGCGCCTTCGGGAATGTCGAGCGCGACGCGCTTCGCCATTTCGTCACGAGTCAGTTTTTTCATGGCTTTTCCTTTTGCTTACGCTGCAAGTTCGGCTTGATGGACGGCTTGCGGCACTTCCACGACGCGTTGCACGAAAATGCCGGGCGTGACGATGTTTTCCGGATCGAGTTCACCGAGTTCGACGACCTTCGACACCTGCACGATCGCCGTCTTCGCCGCGCTCGCCATGATCGGCCCGAAGTTGCGCGCAGTTTTACGATAGACCAGATTGCCCCAGCGGTCGCCCTTGAATGCCTTGATGAGCGCGAAATCCGCGTGCAGCGGCGCTTCGAGCACATAGTGCTTGCCGTCGATCAGGCGCGTTTCCTTGCCCTCCGCAAGCCGGGTGCCAAAGCCGGTCGGCGTGAAGAAGCCGCCGATGCCCGCACCCGCCGCGCGGATGCGCTCGGCCAGATTGCCCTGCGGCACGAGTTCGAGTTCGATCTCGCCCGCGCGGTAGAGCGCGTCGAACACCTGCGAGTCGGCCTGGCGCGGAAACGAGCAGATGATCTTGCGCACGCGCTTCGCGTTGAGCAGCGCGGCGAGACCGGTTTCGCCATTGCCCGCGTTGTTGTTGACGATCGTCAGCTCGCGCGCGCCTTGCTCGATGAGCGCGTCGATCAGCTCGGACGGCATGCCCGCCGTGCCAAAGCCGCCGATCATGATGGTCGCACCGTCTTGCACATCCTTAACCGCCGACGCGAGCGAATCGAATATCTTGTTGATCATGCCGTTCATCTCCTGCGAGCGTGCCGCCGCCCGCCTAAACGCGGAACGCCGGGTGAAAACTCGGGTTAACCTGCTTGTCCTGTTTTGTTCGTCGTGCGAACATGGATTCGTTTAGCGAACAATGAGATGGTATTCCGGGATTCGTTGTCATGTCAACGAAATACGGGTATTTACTGACAGACGCACTTTCGATCGATGAAAAACCTGAAAGAGCCATTGCCTGAAGAGTCTGACGCAGCGCGACCCGGCGATTCGTACGTCCAGTCGTTCGCGCGCGGGCTCGCCGTGATCCGCTCGTTCGATGCGAACCGGCCCGCGCAGACGTTGACCGAAGTCGCCGCCGCATCGGGACTCACGCGCGCCGGCGCGCGCCGGATCCTGCTCACGCTGCAGGCGCTCGGCTACGTGGAAGCCGACGGGCGCCTCTTCCAGCTTACGCCGAAGATTCTCGACCTGGGCTTCGCCTATCTCACGTCGATGCCGTTCTGGAATCTCGCTGAACCGGTGATGGAAGAACTCGTCGAGCAGGTGCACGAGAGCTGTTCGGCGGCCGTGCTGAACGGCACCGACATCGTCTACGTGCTGCGCGTGCCGACGACGCACAAGATCATCACGCTCAACCTGTCGATCGGAAGCCGGTTGCCGGCGTTCTGCACGTCGATGGGCCGCATGCTGCTTTCGGCAGTGGACGACGACCAACTCGACGCCGTGCTCGACGCGAGCGACCTCGTCGCCCGCACGCCGCGCACGATTGTCAGCAAGGCGGCGCTCAAGGAAGCGATCGGCGTCGTGCGCAGTCAGGGCTGGGCGATCGTCGATCAGGAACTCGAGGAAGGGCTGATTTCGATGTCGGCGCCGATCCGGGACCGGCAAGGTCGAATCATCGCGGCGCTCAACATCAGCGGAAACGCGCAGAGGAAAAACGCGAAGCAGATGGTGAAAGCGTGTCTCGAGCCGCTTCAGGAGGCGGCGCAGCGCGTTTCGGAGATGGTCGCGCGACGCGGATAGCGCGGGATAAGCACAGGCGCGACTATTCGCCAAGACGAATTCGGCGGTACCCTCTATCTCGCCAACCGATAACGCCGATAACGTATGAACGACCTGGATCTCAACCTCATCCCGTATCTCGTCGCCATCGAGGAGATGCGCAACGTGAGTCGCGCCGCCGAGCGGCTGGGCGTCAGCCAGCCGCGCGTAAGCACGGCGCTCGGCCACCTGCGCGAATATTTCAAGGACCCGCTGTTCGTGCGCACGTCGCGCGGCATGGAGCCGACGCCCCGCGCGCTCGCGCTCGTGCCCGCGGCCCGCGAAGCGCTGAGCCGGATCGAACGCGGCCTGCTCGACACCCAGCATTTCGACCCCGCCGCCACCACCGATACGTTTTCCCTCGCGCTATCCGATGTCGGCGAGATCGTGTTTCTTCCGCGTCTGCTGCAGGCACTTGCCGTCGCGGCGCCGCATGCGAACCTGCGATCCGTGTCGCTGTCGCACGGCGACGTCGAGCGCGGACTCGAAGCCGGCGACATCGATCTTGCGGTCGGCTATTTTCCCGACCTCGGCGGCAACAACTTTTTCCAGCAGCGCCTGTTTTCCCATCGATTCATCTGCCTGATGCGGCGCGATCACCCGTTCGCACGCGGACCGCTCACGCTCGAACAATTCACCGAGTGCGGACATGCGGTCGTGCGCGCCGAGGGACGCAGCCAGGAAATTCTTGAGAATTTTCTCGACAAGCAGCGCGTTCGGCGCCGCGCGGTACTCGAGACGCCGCACTTCATGAGCCTGCCGTTCATCCTGTCGCGCACCGACCTGATCGCGACCGTGCCGCACGCGATCGGCTTCGCCTATGTCGCCGAGCATGCGTCGATCACGCTTGCCGAGCCGCCGTTGCCCTTGCCGCGTTTCGATCTGAGGCAGCACTGGCATCGCAAGTTTCACAACGACGCCCGCACGATGTGGTTGCGCGGCGTGGTCGCGTCGCTCTTCAACGACGCGCTCGACGAATGGCCGAAGTAATCGAACTCGACCCGGGCAGCTTCAGCCGCCGACGACAATCCGGCTAGAATGGGCGCTTTATTTCCAGCCAGGAAATGATCGAATGGATGCGCTGACCAGCCTGCGGGTGTTTCGCGAGGTCGTCGAGGCGGGAAGTTTCGTGAAGGCCGCCGAGCGCCTCGACATCTCCACCGCGATGACGAGCAAGCACGTGGCGAATCTCGAACGCCAGCTCGGTGTGCGCCTGCTCAACCGGACGACGCGGCACCTGAGCCTCACGGAAGCGGGCAGCGTCTATTTCGAACAATGCAGCGAGGCGCTCGACATTTTGCAAGCGGCCGAAGCGGCCGTTGGCGCACAAACCGCGCATCCGCAGGGCGTGCTGAAAGTGACCGCGCCGGGCTGGTTCGCCACGCGCAAATTCGCCGATATTCTCGTGGCCTACCGGCAGCGCTATCCGCAGGTATTGATCGACCTGCGGCTGGAAAACCGCTTCGTCGATCTGGTAGAGGAAGGCTACGACATGGCGCTGCGGGCGACGTCGGAGCCGTCGCCGTCGCTGATCGTGCGGCCGCTGTGCAAGATGCCGTTCATGCTGACGGGTTCCCCCGCCTATCTCGAACAGCACGGCGATCCGCGCCATCCCGATGAACTCGGCAGGCATCACATCATCCTGCCGACGTACACCAACATCGAGTTCGTCGAACTGACCGGCCCCGACGGCACGTTCACCGTGAAGAATCACGCGGTGCTGAAGAGCAACGACACGTCGATGTCCCTCCAACTCGTGCGCGCCGGGCTCGGGCTGGCGTACTTTCCGGAATGGATCGTGGCGCCGGATCTCGCGACGGGCGCGCTCGTGCGCGTGCTGCCGGACTATGCGGCGTTCGCGCCGCCGGTCTACGCCGTCTACACGAGCCGCAAATACATGACGACGAAGGTCCGCACGTTCATCGACTTCCTGTCGGAGTCGCTGGCCGATCGGCCTAATTAATTAGGATAACTCGTATTCAAGCGCATCGGCCGGCATGTGATGATCGCGCCCGATTTTCGCCTCATTGAAAGCGCTTGTTTTGCGCCGTCGGATGAGGGGTTGGTCGAGCCTTCACCTCTCTTACTGCCAAGCGGGCACGCGATGAACTTACCCTGGTTTCAACTCTGTCTCAATTTTGTGCTGCTTGGCGCGGCGGTGTTCATCTGCAACACGATCAACGCGAGCCAGCGCGAGGCAAAGTGGAATGGCGCGCTGATCTTCGTCGGGCTCTGCGCGCTCGCGATGGTGCTCGACTTGCTGCTTACGCGCGTTTTCGCATCGGCGGCGTCGCTGGATCGGATGGGCTATGTGAACCTTGCATCGATGCCGGCACTGGGCGAGCGGGTTGTCGGGTATGCGATACCTTGCGTGGTCGGGGTTGTGCTTGCCGTGCGCTTTCGGCAACGTCGTAATCGAGGGGTGGGTCCAGTGCGGATCCAGACGTCGGAGTATACGCAGTCGGAGTTGTCGGCCTGATGGTTCCGGAGTCGCGTGCGCTCGCCACCGCTACGACGGATGGGAGGGCGATAATATGGAGCTTCAGCGCGAAAGTCGTCGGATGGGTTCTCAGTGCGGAAGCGGTCTGATATACTTTCGCTCTCTTTCGGGGCGTAGCGCAGCCTGGTAGCGTACCTGCATGGGGTGCAGGTGGTCGGAGGTTCAAATCCTCTCGCCCCGACCAGTATCTAAAAGGCCCTCCGGCTTCTGGCCGGAGGGCCTTTTGTCTAATTTCACGGCACTTGAGACGCGCGCCGAGGAAATGCAACAAGCTCGGCAACTTCGTTGATCGCCGCGATTCGACCGATCGGTTCGGGATCAAAACTCCTTGTGTCAACAAGCCCGATGGATTCAAACAGGGCGCTCATCATATTTTCCGTCGATCGCTGGCGACCGAGCGAATCCAGCATGGCCGTCTTCGAGGCGAGAATCTGTTCAATGTCGAGCCAGCGACGAAAGGTGCTGTGAAGTTCCCGCCTTCGGTGGAATAACCAATGCCAACTTCGTCGCCGTCGGGAGCATGAGCACATGCCGACCGAAGTCCGCGCCACCTTGCGGTCGTACCTCGACGGAAAGATCGAACAGTTCTGGATGCGGGAACTCGGCGTCGACAACCTGCTGACCTTCGGCCTCTATCCGATCATTCCGCTCGCGCCACTCGTCATGCTCATCGGACATTGAGCCGAAGCGCGTCGGACGGACAAACCAAACAGTGACGGCGTGCGAGCACGCGTTCCGACGACGCAAACAAAAAGCGCCGCGACTCACGTCGCGGCGCTCTTCGATCGATAGGAGATCTCACCCGCCAAGCAGTTCGATCACCTGCAAAATCTCTTTCCTCAACTGCTCCACATCCACCACAGCCTGCGTCGACGATTCCGCCTTGATGTCGGCGTCATCGCCATCGTCGTCAATTGCGCGGCCTTGCGAATCGAGCCGGTTACGCGCGCCGTTGATCGTAAATCCCTGCTCGTAAAGCAACTCGCGAATTCGCCGGATCAGCAGCACTTCATGATGCTGATAATACCGACGATTCCCGCGTCGCTTGACCGGCCGCAACTGCGTGAACTCCTGCTCCCAATAGCGCAGCACGTGCGGCTTGACGCCGCATAGTTCGCTGACTTCGCCGATCGTGAAGTAGCGCTTGGCCGGGATCGGAGGCAAGACGACTTTTTCCATCGTCGATCAACCATCGTGGTGAGTGTCGCAGAGGCGCTGGTTACGGCAGCGCTGTTCCGTTCATCAGCGTCCGAAGCTGGTTTCCGCGCCGGTTTCAACCAGTGCCTTCAGCTTCTGACTCGCATGAAACGTGACAACGCGGCGCGCGGCAATCGGGATCGCTTCGCCGGTTTTCGGGTTGCGTCCCGGCCGCTGCGGTTTGTCGCGCAACTGGAAGTTGCCGAAGCCGGACAGCTTGACGCTATCGCCGCTTTCGAGCGCGTCGCGAATGACTTCGAAGAAGGCTTCGACCATGTCTTTCGCTTCGCGCTTGTTAAGTCCGACGTGGTCGAACAGCATCTCGGCCAATTCGGCTTTCGTGAGCGTCGGCGTCTCATTGGACGCCGCGCCATTCGAAGTCGGGATATCTCGGATCATGGCGCTGCGTTGCGCCGAAAGAAGGGCTTCGAAATCACTCGAGTTCATTTGGTTCATATCAGAAAAATGGCGTGACGATTAAGACGGAGGGGCCCAACAAAGGCTATCCGCGCAACCGCGCGCCATGTACTCGAGCCAAGCGATCCACCAGCGTTTTGATGGCCGTTTCGACCGTTTCGTCCTGAAGCGTCCCGCCAGTATCTTGCAACGTTACACGGAAGGCAAGGCTTTTCTCGTGCGCTCCCAAACCACCGGAAGTGCTTGATTTTGGACGAAATTCATCGAACAGCGCAACCCTCGTGACATGCTTGCAGGCGGGCTCGGAACGAGCGTTTTCGAGCTCGTCGAGGAGCGTCTGAACCTCGATTTTCTGATCGACGACGACCGCGATATCGCGCCTCACTGGCGGGAATTTCGACACGTCAGAGGGCACCGGCAACGAACGCTCGATCAAAGCGTCGGCTTCGATTTCGAACAGAATCGGCGCCTGCGGCAGATCATACTTTTGCAGCCAGCGCGGATGAAGCTCGCCAATCCAGCCGACCTTGCGACCATCGATTTCAATCCGTGCGCTGCGTCCCGGATGCAGCGCCGGATGTGCTGCCGTCACGAAACGCGGCACGACCGGCGCGAAGAGCGCCTCGACGTCACCCTTCACGTCGAAGAAATCGACCGTACGCGAGGGCGCGCCCCACTGCTCGTCGAGCGTCGGGCCGTAAGCGAGGCCACCGATCATCTTCGGCTGCGCGAAGCCTTCGATGGTCAGCTCGCCGGCCTTGATCGACGGATCGTGCAGGAACACGCGACCCGCCTCGAACACGCGAATGCGGTCCGCGCGACGGTTCAGGTTGTAGCGCAGCACGCTGATGAGGCTACCGAACAGCGTCGTGCGCATGACCGACAACTGGCTCGCGATCGGATTGACCAGCTTGACCGGATGGTCGTTGCCGGCGAAATCCTGCTCCCATTCGGCATCGACGAAACTGAAGTTCACGGTCTCCGAGTAGTCACGCGCGGCGACGGCGTGGCGAATCGTATGAACCGAACGCTTCGTCTCGTTGGTCGGACGCATTTCGCTCTTGGCGACCGGCGGGCGCGCCGGAATCTTCTCGAAACCGTAAATGCGCGCGACCTCCTCGATCAAATCTTCTTCGATCTCGATGTCGAAGCGATACGGCGGCGGCGTCACGGAGAACGTGTCGCCGTCGCGCTCGAATGCGAGGCCGAGCCGCGTGAAGATCTGCGCGATTTCTTCCGCGCCGATCTCGATGCCGATGATCCGATGCGCACGCGCGACGCGCATCTTGACCGGCGCGCGTGTCGGCAGATTGACGATCTGATCGTCGACCGGACCGGCCTTGCCGCCGCAGATGTCGAGAATCAATTGCGAAATGCGCTCGATGTGCTCGACGGTCGTCGAGTAGTCGACTCCGCGTTCAAACCGATGCGCCGCGTCGGTCGAGAAGTTGTACTTGCGCGCGCGGCCACGGATCGCATCCGGCCACCAGAACGCGGCTTCGAGATAGATGTTGGTCGTGTCGAGCGATACGGCCGTGCTGTCGCCGCCCATGATCCCGGCGAGACTTTCGACGTGCCGGTCATCGGCAATCACGCCCACGGTTTCGTCGAGTTCGACAGTATTGCCGTTCAGCAGCTTGAGCGTCTCGCCCTTGCGGCCCCAGCGCACTTCGATACCGCCGTGAATCTTGTCCAGGTCGAACACGTGCGTCGGACGGCCGAGTTCGAGCATCACGTAATTCGAGATGTCGACGAGCGCGGAGATGCTGCGCTGCCCCGAACGCTCGAGCCGCTCGACCATCCATGGCGGCGTCTTCCCGTGCGCGTTCACGCCGCGGATCACGCGACCCGAAAAGCGTCCGCACAGGTCGGGCGCCAGGATCTTCACCGGCAGCTTTTCGTCGAGCGCAGCGGCAACCGGCGGCATGTCGAGCGCCTTGAGCGGCGCGCCGGTGATCGCGGCGGTTTCCCGCGCGACGCCGAACACCGACAGGCAATCCGCCTTGTTCGGCGTTAGCTTGATTTCGAAGACGGTGTCGTCGAGATTCAGCGTCTCGCGAATGTCCTGGCCGATCGGCGTATCGGCGGGCAGGATCAGCAAGCCGCTGTGATCCTCCGACAGCTTCAGTTCACGCGCCGAACACAACATGCCCTGGCTTTCGACGCCGCGCAGCTTCGACAGCTTGATCGCGAACGGTTCGCCGCCCGCTTCCGTCGGCGGCAATTGCGCGCCTACGAGCGCGACCGGCACCTTGATGCCCGGCGAGACATTCGGCGCGCCGCACACAACGTTGAGCGTCTCGCCCGTGCCGGCATCGACCTGACAGACGTTGAGCTTGTCCGCATTCGGATGCTTGGCCACTTCCAGCACCTGGCCGACGACGATTTTCGTGGTCGGCGGCGCGACCGGCTGCAGACCTTCGACTTCGAGACCGGCCATCGTGAGCGCGTGCGACAGTTCGTCGGTGGTCAAGGCCGGATCGACGAAACTTCTAAGCCAGGATTCTGGGAATTGCATGTGTGTCTACGTTCGAAAGGAGTTATGTCTGCGCCCGGTCTCATGTGTTCTTATGTGCCGGGCCTCTCGGCAAAGGTGCGCGTTAAGCGAATTGCCGCAGGAAACGCAGATCGTTTTCGAAGAAAAGGCGCAGGTCTTGCACGCCGTAGCGCAGCATCGTCAGGCGTTCGAGGCCGCTGCCGAACGCAAAGCCGATATAGCGCTCCGGGTCGAGACCCATGTTGCGGATGACGGTCGGGTGAACCTGGCCGGAACCCGAGATTTCGAGCCATTTGCCGGCATTCTTGCCGTGCTCGAACATCATGTCGATTTCGGCCGACGGCTCGGTAAATGGGAAATACGAAGGACGGAAGCGCACGAGGATGTCGTCGCGCTCGAAGAATTTCTTGAGGAAGTCGGTGTAGACGCCCTTCAGGTCGGCGAAGCTGATGTTCTCGTCGATCCACAGGCCTTCGACCTGATTGAACATCGGCGAATGCGTGGCGTCGCTGTCCACGCGGTACGTGCGGCCCGGCACGATCACCTTGATCGGCGGCTTGTTCATGCGCGCGTAGCGCACCTGCATCGGGCTCGTGTGCGTGCGCAGAAGGAGCGGACGGCCGTCGGCATCGTTGCCGTCGACATAAAACGTGTCCTGCATCGAACGCGCCGGATGGTTTTCGGGGCTGTTCAACGCAGTGAAGTTGTACCAGTCGGTTTCGATTTCGGGGCCGTCCGCCACGTCGAAACCAATCGTGCTGAAAATCTGCTCAACGCGTTCCCACGTGCGCATCACCGGATGCAGCGTGCCGGCGCCGATACCGCGCCCGGGCAACGTCACATCGATCGCTTCGGCCGCGAGCCGCTGATTCAAGAGCGCATCGGCGAGTGCCTGGCGGCGCGCATTCAGCGCGGCTTCGACCTGGCCTTTCACGACGTTGATGCGCGCGCCTTCGGTCTTGCGCGTGTCCGGATCGAGCTTGCCGAGGCCCTTGAGCAACTCGGTAAGCGCGCCCGACTTGCCGAGAAAGCGCGCCTTCTCGTTTTCGAGCGTGGCGGCATCGGAGGCGTTTTCAAAAGCGCTTTGCGCGTCGGCGACAATCTGATCCAGGTCCATTGATCCCATCATTTCAACGTCGAAGTTCAACTGCTTAACTGAACGGGCAAACTCAAGTGCAAATTCGCTCGACCAACGAAAACGGGGCTCGGTGAGAGCCCCGTTTTCTATCGCAGCGGCACCGAAACTACCGGATATTCGCTGCGACGAACCACGCAGTACTAATTTCGCAATTAGGCTGCAACGGCGGCTTTCACCTGCTTGACGATCGCAGCAAAAGCAGCCTTGTCGAACACAGCCATGTCAGCCAGCACCTTGCGGTCGAGTTCGATCTGAGCCTTCTTCAGGCCGTTGATGAACACGCTGTAGGTCATGTCGTGCTGACGCACCGCTGCATTGATACGCGTGATCCACAGTGCGCGGAACACACGCTTCTTGTTGCGGCGATCGCGATAGGCATACTGCCCTGCGCGCATGACCGCTTGCTTGGCGATGCGATAGACGTTATTGCGACGGCCGCGGTAACCCTTGGCCAGCTTGATGACTTTCTTGTGACGGGCCCGTGCGGTAACCCCACGTTTTACTCGAGGCATGTTGCGCTCCTATGAGTTTCGGTTAAGGGTTAAGCGAACGGCAGCATTGCGCGCACGGAGTTCATATCTGCATGATGAACAGCCGTGGAACCGCGCAAATGGCGTTTGACCTTGGTGGTCTTCTTCGTCAGGATGTGGCGCTTGAAGGCCTGACCGCGCTTGACGGTACCGCCCGGACGCACCACGAAGCGCTTTGCAGCACTCTTCTTGGTCTTCATCTTCGGCATGAAACTACTCCAGTTTATTAGATGGACATGGGTGTGCGGTTGATCCATCGATCCTTTCCCGCCCTTCGAAACCCACGCGCCACTTGTGTGCGGACGGTTTTGAACCCGCCGCATTTTCATGAGCGACGCCGATTGCCCGGCATCACACTGAAACCTGCTCCGATGCCGCGCCTGCCAGCAAGCGCGATCCATCGATTACTTCTTTTTCTTCGGCGCCAGAACCATGATCATCTGACGACCTTCCATCTTCGGCATCTGCTCGACCTGACCGAATTCGTCGAGGTCCGTCTTCAGACGTTCGAGCATGCGCATGCCGATTTCCTGGTGGGCCATTTCTCGCCCGCGGAAACGCAACGTGATTTTCGTCTTGTCGCCGTCTTCGAGGAAACGCGTGAGGTTGCGCAGTTTCACGTTGTAGTCACCGTCATCGGTGCCCGGCCGGAATTTGACTTCCTTGACCTGAACGATCTTCTGCTTGAGCTTCGCCTCGTGCTGCTTCTTCGCTTCCGAATACTTGAACTTGCCGTAATCCATCAACCGGCAGACAGGCGGTACAGCCTGTGGCGCGATTTCGACGAGGTCCACGTCCTGCTGTTCCGACATGCGGAAAGCATCGGCGAGTTTCACGATTCCGAGCGGCTCGTTGTCCACTCCGACCAAGCGCACCTCAGGTGCAGTAATTTCACCGTTGATGCGATGTGACGACTTATCAGTAGCGATGTTACGTTTCCTCTAAAAATTAAAAAACAAGCCGCGCTGCGGGTGGGCTTACTTGAACGCCTGCACGTCCTGCTGCAGGCGATCGAGGAATGCATCGACCGGCATTGAGCCCAGATCGACGCCGCCACGAGCACGCACGGCTACAGTTTTTGCCTCACGCTCCTTGTCGCCGACGACCAGCAAATACGGGACCTTTTGCAGCGTGTGCTCGCGTATTTTATAGCTAATCTTCTCATTGCGCAAATCGCTCTCTACTCTAAGCCCTTGTTTTTGCAACGATTGGGCCAGATCGCGAGCGTAATCCGCCTGATTCTCGGCGATATTCAGGATGACCGCCTGAATCGGCGAGAGCCAGGAAGGCATTGCACCGGCGTGGTGCTCAATCAAAATGCCCAGGAACCGCTCCATCGAGCCGACGATCGCCCGATGCAGCATGACCGGCCGCTTGCGGCTGTTGTCTTCCGACACATACTCCGCACCGAGTCGTTCCGGCAGCACCATGTCGAGCTGCAGCGTACCGCACTGCCACGAACGGCCAAGGGCGTCCTTGATGTGATATTCGATCTTCGGGCCGTAAAACGCGCCCTCGCCCGGCAGCTCCTCCCATTCCAGGTCGCAGGCGGTCAGCGCGTCGCGCAAGCCCTGCTCGGCACGATCCCAGATTTCGTCGGTGCCGGCGCGCTGATCGGGACGGAGCGCAAGCTTGATGCCGATGCTGTCGAAGCCGAAATCCTTGTACACGCTCATCGCGAGGGTATTGAAGGCAATCGATTCCGAGATGAACTGGTCTTCCGTACAGAAGATGTGGGCGTCGTCCTGGACAAAACCGCGCACGCGCATCAAACCATGCAGCGACCCGGACGGCTCGTTGCGATGGCACGAACCAAATTCGGCGTAGCGCAGCGGCAGATCGCGATACGAGCGCAATCCGTGGTTGAACACCTGCACGTGGCCCGGGCAATTCATCGGCTTGATCGCGTAGTCGCGCTTTTCCGACTCGGTCGTGAACATGTTTTCACGATAGTTCTGCCAGTGACCCGAAGCCTCCCAGAGCGAACGGTCCATCACCATCGGGGTCTTGATCTCGAGATAACCGGCCCCGTTCACGCGACGGCGCATGTACTGCTCGACCTGCTGCCACAGCGACCAGCCCTTCGGATGCCAGAACACCATGCCCGGCGCCTCGTCCTGCAGATGAAACAGGTCGAGCTGCTTGCCGAGCTTGCGGTGATCGCGCTTCTCGGCCTCTTCGAGCATGTGAAGGTACGCGTCCTGGTCTTCCTTCTTGATCCAGGCGGTGCCGTAGATGCGCTGCAACTGCTCGTTCTTCGAGTCGCCGCGCCAGTACGCGCCCGCGACCTTCATCAGCTTGAAGACCTTGAGCTTGCCGGTGGACGGCACGTGCGGGCCCCGGCACAGATCGGTGAAAGCGCCGTGCGAATAAAGCTTGATTTCGTCGCTGGCCGGGATCGATTCGATGATCTCCGCCTTGTACTTCTCGCCGATGCTCTTGAAGTAGTCGACGGCCTCATCGCGCGAGACGACGCGACGCGACACCGGCTCGTCCTTCTTCGCGAGTTCCAGCATGCGCTTTTCGATCTTTTCGAGATCTTCGGGCGTGAAGGGGCGGTTATACGCGAAGTCGTAGTAAAAACCGTTGTCGATGACCGGGCCGATCGTGACCTGCGCTTCCGGGTACAAGTCCTTTACCGCATACGCGAGCAGGTGCGCAGCCGAATGGCGAACGATGTCGAGGCCGTCGGCGTCCTTGTCGGTGACGATGGAGAGCGACGCGTCATGGTCGATCAGTGCCGACGTATCGACGAGTTCGCCGTCCAGCCGGCCGCCGAGCGCGGCCTTGGCGAGCCCGGCGCCGATCGAGGTCGCGACTTCGGCGACCGTCACCGGGTGGTCGTACTGTCGGACGGAGCCGTCGGGCAAGCGTATCGAAACCATTTCATTCTCCAAGACGCCGGCTTGCGGCGACCAAGTTCAAATCAACCTGCCCCACGGAATCGAAGGGCAAAACAAATTACGCAAAACCAGACACACAAAACCAAACGAACAAAACCAAACGAACAAAAAAAATGCGGCCCCACGAATCGAGGGGCCGCATTCACTTTCAAACCAAACCACAAGGGCGAAAGAGGTCCTCGACTAGCGTCGCTCCGAATTTGTTTCGGTCAACGTTCGCGGTGCCATCTCTTTGTTCGCCTTTAGCGCCGAGGCGCTTACTGCGGTTTTGAAACCCCGGCGAACCAGGATTTCCTTTTCGTTGGTAGGCTCGATTGGACTCGAACCAACGACCCCCACCATGTCAAGGTGGTGCTCTAACCAGCTGAGCTACGAGCCTGAAGAAACGAAATTATATGGACCGTTTTGAATCTTGGCAAGCGTTTTTATGCAGCCGCTTTGAAAAAGTTCGTCGATACGTTTAAGTTCTTGTCAAATGCGCTTCAAATTCAACACCTTACGCGCGGCGTGAAGCACGAATCACGCCCTGCACTTCACCCAGAAGCGTGCAGGCGCGCTGAATCTGCGCCGCGTTCGACACCTCGACGGTGAACTGCATGTACGCGATATTTCGGCGGCTCTGGCTCTTCACGCCGACCACGTTGATCTTTTCCCGCGCGAACACTTCCGAGATATCCCGCAGCAAGCCCTGCCGGTCGGCGGATTCGACCGCCAGATCGACCGGATACACGGAGGACCCGCGCCCGCCCATCACATCGGCGGACCAGGTGGTGTGCAGCACGCGCTCGGGCGAACGATCCGCCATCCGCTTGAACGTCGCGCAATCGCTGCGGTGGATCGACATGCCCTTGCCCCGCGTGACGAATCCCGCGATCGGGTCTGGCGGCGCCGGGCGGCAACAGCGCGCAAGCTGCGTGAGGAGCGCATCGACGCCGACGACCAGCACGCCCGTCGATGCCCCCTGCGCCACGCTCTGACCGCTGCTGCGCTTTTCGAACTGCGCGGGCGCTTCGGGCTCGGGCTCGGGTGGCGGCGTATCGTGGAGCGCCTGCTCGATGTTGCGCAGGCTGAACTCTTCCTTCGCGACGAGCGCGTACAGATCCTCGGGCGTCTTGAAGCCGAGCTTGGCCGCGAGCTGGTCGAGGTTGACCGACGTCTTGCCTTCCCGCTGCAGCGTCTTGTCGACGATCGCCCGGCCCGCCGCGATGTTCTCCTCGGCGTCGACCGCGTTGAACCACGCGCGCACCTTCTGTCGCGCGCGCGCGCTATGCAGGTAGCCGAGCTGCGGATTGAGCCAGTCGCGCGACGGACCGCCCTCCTTCACCGCGATGATCTCGACCGTCTGGCCGTTTTGCAGCGGCGTGTTGAGCGGCACCATCGCGCCATCGACGCGAGCGCCGCGGCACCGGTGCCCGAGCTCGCTATGCAGGTGATAGGCGAAGTCGACGGCGGTGCCCCCCTGCGGCAGCGCGATCACGCGCGCCTGCGGCGTCAGCACGTAGATGTGGTCGTCGTCGAGGGTAGCGTCGCGCAGTTGCTGCCAGCCCGGTCGTTCGGCATCCGATACGTCGTCCTTCCACGCGAGCAGTTGCCGCAGCCACGCGATCTTCTCGTCGTATTTCTCGCTCGCGGTCACCTGGCCCGCGTACGCCCGCGTGCCCGCTTCCTTGTAGCGCCAGTGCGCCGCCACGCCGTATTCGGCGAACCGGTGCATCTCGTGCGTGCGGATCTGCACCTCGAACGCGCGGCCGTCGTCGCCGATCACGACCGTATGCAGCGACTTGTAACCGTTCGGCTTCGGCCGCGAGATGTAGTCGTCGAACTCACGCGGCACCGGCTGCCACAGGTTGTGCACGATGCCGAGCACGGTGTAGCAATCCTTGATGTCCTCGACGATCACCCGAAACGCGCGCACATCGTTGAGCTCGGAAAAATCGAGTTCCTTGCCGCGCATCTTTTTCCAGATGCTGTAGATGTGCTTCGGACGGCCGCTCACCTCGGCCTTGATCTGCGCGGTTGCGAGTTCGGTCTGCAGGCGGGCGATCGCGCTCGTCACATATGACTCGCGCTCGATGCGCCGTTCGTCGAGCAGCTTCGCGATGCGCTTGTAGGTGGTTGGGTCTTCGAAGCGGAACGCGAGGTCTTCGAGCTCCCACTTCAGTTGCCAGATGCCGAGACGATTCGCGAGCGGCGCGTAGATTTCGAGCGTCTCGCGCGGCACGTCCGGCGACGGCTCCGTCTTGTGCGCCGCGTAGTAACGCAGCGTCTGCACCCGCGACGCGAGCCGGATCAGCACGACGCGGATGTCCTGCGCGAACGCGAGAAACATCTTGCGCAGCGCCTCGACCTGCGCGCGGCGCGCTGCCTGCGCATCGCGGCCGGTTTCGGGCAGCACCGCCTGGGTTGCACGCGAACTGACCGAGCCGAGCCGCGCGAGCTTCCTGACATCGCAGACGAGCGCGTGCACCTCCGGCCCGAAGCGCTCGCCGATGGCCTCCGGATCGTCGAGATGCGGCGCCAGTGTGAAGAGCGCCGCCGCCGCGACCGCGTGCGGATCGATGTTGAGCGACTGCACGATGCGCGCCGTGCCCGCCGCGTGATCGACGAGCGATTCACCGCTCACGAGCCGCGCGTCGCTCGCGTGCTCGCGCACGAACGCGAGCGCATCGTCGAACGACGGCTCGGGCAACAGTTCGGGGGAGACGGCGGTGTCGGTCATGCCTGCGGCGTTACTGCAAATGCTTTAGCTGCGCTGGGCCGCCACCACCACGACTTCGACGAGGCACGCCGGATTCGCGAGCCTGGCTTCCACGGTGGCGCGCGGCGGCGTGTTGCCGGCCGCGACCCACGAATCCCACACGGTGTTCATGGCCGGGAAATTGGCGATGTCGGAGATGAAGATCTGCACCGACAGCAGAAGCGTCTTGTCGCTGTTCGCTTCGGCGAGCAGGCGATCGATATGGCCGAGCACTTCGCGGGTCTGACCGGCGATGTCCGCTGTCGTGTCTTCCGCGACCTGGCCCGCCAGGTACACCGTGTTGTTGTGGATCGCGATCTCGGAAAGACGCGCGCCGACGTGATGACGAGTAACTGCCATGAGGGTTCCTGTTTCTATCCGCGCGCTCGGGGCGAGCGCGACGCCGAGCCTAATATTATGCCCCGTCCGTTGCGCTTTCGAGAAAGAAGCGCCGGGCGACGTCGATCTGGTCCGGCGACAAAAACGCGGGCGCATGACCGACGCCCGGGATCTCGCAACTGCTTGCCGCCTGGCCACGCGCGACCATTTGCTCGACCGTCTCGCGCGACAGCAGATCCGACGTTTCGCCGCGCACGATGAGTACCGGCGCCTTGATCGAGGCAAACGCATGCCAGAGGTATGCCTCGCCCGCGGCGTTGGCTTCGTCGGTCGCGGCCGTGAACGGCACCGCGATGCCCGGGTCGTAGCGGAAGCCCCAGCGGCCCTCGCGTTCGCGCAGCAAGGGCGTGTTGATCGCGGCCCATTCTTCGCCGGTCAGCGGTCCGAACGACGCGGCGAGCGCCGCCGCATGGCCGATGGCTTCCTTGAGCGTTTCGAATTCGGGGGCTTTGCCGACGTATTCGCCGATGCGCTTCAACGCCGCCGGTTCGATGTGCGGCCCGACGTCGTTCAGGAGGAGCTTGCGGATCGGCGAGTTCGGCAATCCGGCGAACGCCGTGCCGATCAGGCCGCCCATCGACGTGCCGAACCAGTCGACGGTTTCCACGTTCAGTCGCGCGATGAGCGTCACCATGTCGGAGACGTATTGCGCGATGCCGTAGTACTTCGAATCGGCGAGCCAGTCGGACAGGCCGCGCCCGACGATATCCGGGCACACGACGCGATACTCGCGGCAGAGCGCCTCTGCGACCTTGTCGAAGTCGCGCCCGGAGCGCGTCAGGCCGTGCACGCAGACCAGCACCCGCGGATTCGCCGGGTCGCCCCACTCGGTGTACGCGACGCGATGCAAGCCCGCCGGACTTGCGCACTGCACATAGCGCTGGCGCGGCTCAAATGCTTCTGAAGTTCCAGACGTTGCTTCGACGATTGGCGCGGACATTGGATTTTCCTCGGAGAAGAGTCGATATGATTGTAAACACTTAATAGCAGCGTTTCGGTACCCGGCACAATCGTTGGCCGAATGGACAAGCCGAGTGTGCACACGCCAAAAACCCGTCCAAAAAACAAAGCGGGCGAAGCCTTCCGCTTCGCCCGCTTTATGACCTGCTTATGACCTGCTTACCAAACGGCAGAATCGCCGCAATTACTTCACGCCGCTCACATCCAGCGGCGCGCCGGTCTTCTGCTGGATCTCTTCAGCGCTGACGCCCTTGGCCAGTTCGACCACCTTCAGGCCGTTCTCGGTCACGTCGATCACGCCGAGATCGGTGATGATCCGGTTCACGACGCCGACGCCCGTCAGCGGCAGCGTGCATTCCTCGAGGATCTTGTGCTGGTCGCCCTTCGCGACGTGCTCCATCAGCACGACCACGCGCTTCACGCCCGCGACCAGGTCCATCGCGCCGCCCATGCCCTTGATCATCTTGCCCGGGATCATCCAGTTCGCGAGATCGCCCTTCTTGCTGATCTGCATCGCGCCGAGGATCGCGAGGTTGATGTGGCCGCCCCGAATCATCGCGAACGAATCCGCCGATGAAAAGATCGACGAGCCCGGCAGCGTCGTCACCGTCTGCTTGCCGGCGTTGATGAGATCGGCGTCGACTTCTTCTTCCGTCGGCGACGGCCCGATGCCGAGCAGCCCGTTTTCCGACTGCAGCCACACTTCGACGCCCGGCGGCACATGGTTCGCCACCAGCGTCGGCAAGCCGATGCCGAGGTTCACATAAAAGCCGTCCTGCAGTTCCTGCGCCGCGCGCGCGGCCATTTCGTCACGATTCCATGCCATGGTCATTCTCCTTTCGCGCGGACGATGCGTTGTTCAATGCGTTTCTCGGGATTCGCGTTCAGCACGATGCGCTGCACGAAGATGCCCGGCGTATGGATCGCGTCCGGATCGAGTTCGCCCGTTTCGACGATCTCCTCCACTTCCACCACGGTGATCTTGCCGGCCATCGCGCACATCGGGTTGAAGTTGCGCGCCGTGCGGCGGTAGATCAGGTTGCCGGACTTGTCGGCCTTCCACGCCTTGACGAGCGCGACGTCGGCGGTCAGCGAATGTTCGAGCACGTAGTGGTTTTCACCAAACTGGCGCGTTTCCTTGCCGTCCGCGATGATCGTGCCGAAGCCCGTGTTCGTGAAGAACGCCGGAATGCCCGAGCCGCCCGCGCGCAGCTTTTCGGCGAGCGTGCCCTGCGGCGTGAATTCGAGTTCGAGTTCGCCGGCGAGGTATTGCCGCTCGAATTCCTTGTTCTCGCCCACGTATGACGAAATCATCTTCTTGATCTGGCGCGTCTCGAGCAACAGGCCGAGACCGAATCCGTCGACGCCCGCGTTGTTGCTGATGCAGGTGATGTCCTGCACGCCGGAGTCGCGCAACGCTTCGATCAGCGCTTCCGGAATGCCGCACAGCCCGAAGCCGCCGACGGCGAAAGTCTGACCGTCCTTGACGATGCCGTCGAGCGCCTCTTTCGCGCCGGGATAGACCTTGTTCATCTCTTTGTCCCTTCCATGTTGTGAACCTACTGAAAATCGGCTTGTTTCGCCGCTGCGCCCCACTTCACACTTCGCTCTCAGCGGCGTTTTAGCGTGACGCAAGAGTACGACGGCGCGTCCATCCGGCACAATACGCAAAAATACATAAGCAATCGCCGCACCGCTACAGGATCGCGGCCAATCACAGTCAACATGCCCGAACTGGACTATCAAACCGCGTTTCATCTTGCGCCCGTCGGGCTGGTTTTGTCGCGCGAAAGGATCATCGAGGATTGCAACGCGCAGCTATGCGCGATCTTCGGCGCGCCGCGCGAAGCGCTCATCGGGCAGTCGTTTGAGGTGCTGTATCCGTCGTCGGACGAATTCGAGAGGATCGGCGAGAGGATCGCCGTGCTGATGACGGATCAGGGGAATTACGGCGACGACCGCATCATGAAGCGCTCGAATGGCGAGCTGTTCTGGTGCCACGTGACCGGCCGTTCGCTCGATCCGGCGGCGCCGCATGCGGCAGGCGTGTGGACCTTCGAGGACCTGAGCGCGACGCGCCGCGTCGCGATCGAACTGACGCCGCGGGAGCGGGAAATCGCCGCGCAGCTCGTGACGGGGAAGACCAGCAAGCAGATCGGGCGGGTGCTGGATATCAGTCCGCGCACCGTCGATATTTACCGCGCGCGGCTGATGAGAAAGTACGACACCTGCAACGCCACCGAACTTCTGCAGCGGTTGCTGGGGACCTGAGGCGATCTAGGGCGTAACCGGCGCCGAGGTTTCGATGCTCTGGCGCAGCATGTCAGGAATCGGCACCGACTTACCCGCCGCATAGTCGATCCAGACGCACTTCGCAGCGCCCTTCGCGTACAGCGCGGCGGGATCGTCGGCGCGATACAGCTCGAAACGCGTGTCGAAACTGCTGCGACCGGGTTTGCCGACCGACATCCTCGCGATCACGTCGCCCGGATAGTGAAGCTGTTTCAGGAATTCCATCGATGCATTGACGAGCACCGGCCCCTCTCCCTCGCCGTTGCCGGCCACGATGCCGAGCTGTTCGAACCAGGAAATCCGCACCTGCTCCATATAGCGGAAATAGACGGTGTTGTTCACATGTCCGAAGGCATCCATGTCGCCCCAGCGGATCGGCATGGACATTTCAAACGCAGTGTGGAAATCGCTTTCAATACTCATTGCCGCTTTCCGCAAATCAGGGAGGGGAAAATCAGAGGGAAAATCCATCGTCGGCGGAAATCACGGAACCGTTGATGAACTGCGATTCGTCGGCGGCGAGCAACAGCAGCAAGCCGTCGAGGTCTTCCGGCTTGCCGACGCGCCGGCGCGGCAGCATCGACATCAGCTTTTGACCCTGCTCGGTCTTCCAGTGATGATGATTGATCTCGGTATCGATGTAGCCCGGGCAGATCGCGTTCACGTTGATGCCGTGGCGGCCCCATTCGAGCGCCATCGCCTTCGTCATCTGCACGACGGCGGCCTTGCTCATCGCGTAGAGGCCGATCTGCGGAAACACGCGCAGCCCCGCCACCGACGCCACGTTGATGATCCGGTAGCCCGGCTTCGACGCACTGTTGCCGCGCATGATCATGCGCTTCGCCACTTCCTGCGCGACGAAAAACGAGCCGCGCGTATTGGTGTCGAAGACGAATTCGAAGTCGGCGGGGGTGACGTCGGTGAGCTTTTGCGTCGTCGAGACGCCCGAATTGTTCACCAGGATGTCGATGGTGCCCGCTTCGGTCTCCGCGTGCGCGACGGCTGCCTTGATGCTCTGATAATCGGTGACATCGAGCGAGACGACGTGCGCCGCGCCACCCGACGCCTCGATTTCGGCGCGCAGTTCCTTCAGGCGTTCAGTGCGGCGGCTCGCGAGCACGACCTTCGCGCCGGCCTGCGACAGCACCTGCGCGAAACGCTTGCCCAATCCGCTGGACGCGCCTGTGATCAGCGCGACCTTGCCTTCGAGATTGATCGAACGGCCCATTGTGGTTCCCTTGTTGTTCGGTTGATCCAGCCGCGCCGGACGCGCCGCGCGCAACCGCGATTCTTTCACGTTGCTACGCTATCACAAAATAGTACGATCGTGCTAATCTCAGAACGGTTGGTTGCACCGTCCCAAGCGTTCGCTGACAATAGCCGATCCCCGAAAAAAGCATTCTAACGGTACATAGGAGCATTGGATGACCCCGGAGAGTCTCATCGAGCAGTACGGTCCCCGCGAGTCGATGGAATACGACGTCGTGATCGTCGGCGGCGGCCCCGCCGGACTGTCGGCGGCAATCCGGCTGAAGCAGCTTGCACAGGAAAAAGGCGTCGAAATCGGCGTGTGCGTGCTGGAAAAAGGCTCCGAGATCGGCGCCCACATTCTCTCGGGCGCCGTCATGGACCCGCGCGGCCTGAATGAACTGATCCCCGACTGGAAGGAAAAAGGCGCGCCGCTCGACGTCGAAGTGTCCGAAGACCGCTTTCTGTTCCTGACGAAGGACAGCGCGAAGCAAGTGCCCAACTGGCTTTTGCCCGACAACTTCAAGAATCACGGCAACTATGTGATCAGCCTCGCGAACGTCACGCGCTGGCTCGGCCAACAGGCGGAAGCGCTCGGCGTCGAAATCTTTCCGGGTTTTCCCGCAGCCGAAGTGCTTTATAACGAAGACGGCGCGGTGCGCGGCGTGGTCACCGGCAACATGGGCGTCGGCAAGGACGGCCAGCCAACCGAAAACTTCCAGCTCGGCATGGAATTGCACGCGAAATACACGCTCTTTTGCGAAGGCGCGCGCGGACATCTCGGCCGTCAGCTCACCGACCGGTTCAAGCTGCGCAAGGACGCCGATCCGCAGGTCTACGGCCTCGGCATCAAGGAACTGTGGGAAATCGATCCGGTCAAGCACAAGCCCGGTCTCGTGATCCACACGGCCGGCTGGCCGCTGGAAAACGACACCTACGGCGGCTCGTTCCTCTATCACATGGACAACAACCAGGTGGTGGTCGGCTTCGTCGTCGGGCTGGGGTACTCGAATCCGTATCTGTCGCCGTTCGAGGAATTCCAGCGCTACAAGACGCATCCGTCGATTCGCGCGTTCCTCGACGGCGGCAAGCGCATTTCCTACGGCGCGCGGGCAATCGCGGCGGGCGGCCTGATGTCGCTGCCGAAGCTGGTGTTTCCGGGCGGCGCACTGGTGGGCTGCGACGCGGGCTTCCTGAACGCGTCGCGCATCAAAGGTTCGCACGCGGCGATCAAGACCGGCAAGATGGCCGCCGAAGCCGCGTTCGACGCGGTGCAGGCCGGCCGCCAAGCCGATGAACTCACGGCCTACCCCGATGCCTTCGACACCTCGTGGCTCAAGACCGAGCTCTACCGCGCGCGCAACTTCAAGCAGTGGATGAGCAAGGGCCTGTACCTGGGCACCTTCATGGTCGGCCTGGAGCAGAAGGTGATGGGCGGCAACGTGCCGTGGACGCTGCACCATCAGCACTCGGACAACGAGACGCTCAAGCCCGCGTCGCAATGCAAGCAGATCGTCTATCCGAAACCGGATGGCAA